>NZ_LMCZ01000023.1:0-298937 GCF_001424965.1 Rhizobium sp. Root1204 | reverse complement strand
ATCTCGATGCTGCTCGTATTCGCGGTACCAGTTCCTCAGCGCATTCTTGGTCGGATAACCCAATTGGCGGATCGTCGCCTTAACCCGCTTGCCGAGCTTAATATAAAGCTCGACCGCGCGAACCCTGTCTGCATGGGAATACATGAACTACCTCCTGGTGGTCCAAGTTTTCGTCCGCATCCCCTACTTCTCAGCTTCTTTCGTTCCAATAGTCTGTTGCCGCGGGCAAGCTCAAGCGAGCTTTCTCAACCTCGAACACTGTTCACGTTCAAAGCGGCACACATGCCACTTTTGGCAATGGAGGCTCAGGCAATGAATTTAACCGGAAAATTAACAGCACTGGTGCTGACGCTGACGCTGCTCAGCACGTCGGCGCTGGCGCAGGAAGCGACGACAACGCCACCTGACGCCGGAAAGCCGAATATTCTCGTGATCTTCGGCGATGACATCGGACAGACGAACCTGTCCACATACAGCTTTGGCCTGATGGGCTACACCACGCCCAACATCGACCGGATCGCCAACGAGGGCATGAAGTTCACAGACTATTATGCGGAACAGAGTTGCACCGCGGGCCGCTCCACCTTCCTGACCGGGCAGGCAACATTGCGCACCGGCCTTTCCAAGGTCGGTCTGCCCGGTGCCGATGTCGGCCTGCAGGCGTCTGATATGACGATCGCCTCCGCCCTCAAGGATCAGGGTTACGCAACCGGCCAGTTCGGCAAGAACCATCTTGGCGACCGCGATGAATTCCTGCCGACGGCACACGGCTTCGACGAATTCTTCGGCAACCTCTATCACCTGAATGCCGAGGAAGAGCCGGAAAACTTCAACTATCCGCAGGACCCCGAGTTCCGCAAGAAGTTCGGCCCCCGTGGCGTCATCAAGTCAAAGGCCGACGGCAAGATCGAGGATACCGGCCCGCTGACGAAAAAGCGCATGGAGACCGTGGATGACGAGACATCGGCCGCCGCGATCGACTTCATCGACCGTCAGGTAAAGGCCAAGAAGCCGTTCTTCACCTGGATGAACACCACCCGCATGCACTTCCGCACCCATGTCCGTGCGGAAAATCGCAGCAAACCGGGCCTGACTGCCCTGACCGAATATGCCGACGGCATGATCGAGACCGACAAGCTCATCGGCACGATCCTCAACAAGATTGATGATCTCGGCATTTCCGATAACACCATCGTCATCTACACGACGGACAACGGCCCGCACCAGAATTCCTGGCCGGATGCCGGTACAACGGCGTTCCGCAGTGAGAAGAACACCAACTGGGAAGGTGCTTTCCGCGTTCCGGCGCTGATCCGCTGGCCCGGCCACATCAAGCCCAACTCGATTGCCACCGGCATGTTCTCGGGCCTTGACTGGCTGCCGACCCTTCTGGCCGCTGCCGGCGATACCGACATCAAGGATCGCCTTCTCAAAGGCACAACGGTTGCCGGAAAGCAGTACAAGAACCATCTCGATGGCTATAACCAGCTCGACTATCTGACCGGCAAAACCGATCAGAGCGCGCGCAAGGAGTTCTTCTATTTCAACGACGATGGCGACATGGTGGCCATGCGTTATGAAAACTGGAAAATCGTCTTTTCCGAACAGCGCGCGACCGGAACCCTGCGGATTTGGGCAGAACCGTTCACACAGCTTCGTGTTCCCAAGATATTCGATCTCCGCTCCGACCCCTATGAACGCGCCGACATAACCTCGAACGTCTACTATGATTGGGTGCTCGATCGTGCCTATCTGCTGGTCCCGGCGCAGGCATTGGCTGGCCAGTTCCTTGGTACGTTCAAGGACTATCCGCCAGCCCAACGTGCAGCAAGCTTCTCCATCGACCAGATCCAGGAAACGATGAAAAAGTCATTCGATTCCATGGCTGCACAGTAACCGTCACTAAGATTGCTTGCCGGCTCGCGATCTGAGCCGGCAACGCTCAATGGCAGAAAATATGCCCGGACCTCAGGGGGATATGAAAGGCGCAACGTCGCTCATATCCCCCTCATTGTTGTCCCCCTCCGGCGCAGCGCAGCCGAAAGGCTCGCCTCAAACGACGGCCTTCGCATCCTCCGGATAACCGCCGTCTGCCCGCCGGCAGAGTTCCTACGGCCCGTACGCCGCCCCTGCCCGCCGGATCAGCCGATTGATGAAATCGAGTTTTTGCACCACCGGCGCCGACAGCACGAAGGGGTAGCTGTCAGGCTGGCCCATGCTGCGCTGGATGCTGTTCAGGGCCACGCTGAGGGGTATCCAGGCATCCACGAGTGTTTGCGCGTCCACGGCCCCATAAGGATCGAAATCGACTTCTGCCGCCATTTCCTCGTGGCGGCGCGGTTCGGTCGTCAGGCCGAACGAGCGAGCGGTTTCCAGCGTATCGACGATGTGGAAGAAATGCGCCCAGCATTCGGCAAAATCCTCGGCCGGATGGGCGCTGGCATAGGTGCTGATGAAACTGGCCTGCCAGCCGGCTGATGGGCCTTGTTCGTAGTTTCGCTTCAGAGCCTCGGCATAGTCCTCCCGCTCGTCGCCGAACAGCGTCCTTGCTTCAGCAAGCGTCTGGTCGTCACGGACCAGCTGCGCCCAATAGAAATGGCCGATCTCATGGCGGAAATGGCCAAGCAGCGTCCGGTAGGGCTCGTTCATCGATACGCGCACGCTTTCCCGCGTCACATCATTGGCCTCGGCCGCCCGCAGGCTGATGAGGCCGTCCTCATGACCGGTCATGGCGGGGACGATATTACCGTTGGCATCCACTTCATCAGCGAGAAAATCAAAAACCAGGCCGCCTTGCGGATCGGCATCGCGGCCGGGACGCGGCAGGTTCCAGCGCAGCAGAGAATAGAACAGATGGCGTTGAGCCTGGCCAATCTTCTGCCAACGCGCGAGGCCTTCCGGATTGTCTGTGACCGGCACGATGCGGTTATAGCGGCAGGCCTGGCAATAGACGTGATCGTCATTTGTCGAGATCAGCCAGTTGCAGATATCGTCAGCCGCATTGGCGCAGAAGCGGACATCTGCCACCGAGCGAGAGGATGCCTGCCACAAGCCATCTCCCGCCGAAGTGAGCGCCTGGACCGACATGGCGTCGGGCAGGAAACCGAGTTGCGAGCCGCAATTGATGCAGACGCGATTGTCGAAATGAACGGGATTACCGCAGGTGCCGCATTCGTAAAGTCTCATGGCTCGCCCGAATTCTGCCAAGGGAAGGGATGTTCAATGACTTGTCTCACAGAGAAATGCCCGCTGGCACAAGGCACAGCGGGCATCGGCGCTGAAATCTTCCATCCAGTTGAACCCGTCAGGACAGTCGATTCGCGCACTCTGGAGCCACCGCCATCGCTTATGCCGATAGCGGTGGCAAACTGTGACTACATGCGATCAACGGCACCCTTGACGGCGTCCTTGGCCTTGCCGGTGGCCGTTTGGACCTTTCCCTTGATTTCCTGCCCCTTGCCTTCAGCCTGCAGTTTTTCGCTGCCGGTTGCCTTGCCAGCAGCCTGCTTGACCTTGCCTGCGGCCTGATTGGCGGCGCCGGAAATCTTGTCGGAAGTGCTACCCATGAACAGTCTCCTTGAGAGGTTGAGGATAGGAACAAAGAGTCCTGTCCTTGCGACTGGAAAACGGGGCGCGGCTGAAATTGTTCCGGCGCAACATCAGAAAGAGGGAAAATAGATTTGTCTATGCGTGACCGGCATCGACCGAGAGCATCGCCGGCGCAACGCCCATCAATGCCAGCGCCCGGTCGTATTTATCGCCGAGGTCGCGATCGAAGATCAGCTCTTCACTGGCCGGGCAATTCAGCCAGCCATTGTTGGCGATCTCGTTTTCGAGCTGGCCGGCGCCCCAGCCGGCATAACCGAGCATCATCATCGCCTTTTCAGGCCCCTCGCCGCGCGAAATGGCGCGCACGATATCGAGCGTTGCGGTCAGGCAGATGTCGTCATTGACGGGAATACTGGATTCGCTGAGGTAATCATCCGAATGCAGCACAAAGCCGCGTCCGGTTTCGACCGGACCACCGGTCTGGATCTGGAAGTCGCGGGTGACGCCGGGTAGCCGGATCGCCTGATCCTGATCGATGATATGCAGATGCAGAAGAACATCCGGGAATGTCAGTTGCTGCGGCCGGTTAAGCACGAATCCCATCGCACCATCCTCCGAATGGGCGCAGACAAAAATGACCGTGCGGGAAAAGTTGCTGTCGAACATGCCTGGCATGGCGATCAGGAACTGACCGTCCAATATTCCGCGTTCGCGTTTCTTCTGAAACGTTGCCATCATGGTCTTAGCCTCTCAACTCAGGTTCAAATGAAAAGCGTTTCCACCCTGGTCTGTTGTTTTGAAGATTTCTACCGGCCCTCGAAGCCGCGTGACATCAAGAGAAAATGATCGCGGGGTGAAAGCCTACATCTTTCAACCCTGCCCCAAAACCGATAAGCCTCAGCATCATGAAACATCATCGCCTCCTAGAGAATGTGCCTCATTTGGCTGCGCTGGCAACCCTTTCAGCGTATTTTTTTATCGCCCCTGCCGCCAACGCCGCGCAGAGCGAATGGGTGCAGTCGGAGGGTGGCGCTGTCCGCATCGTTGCCGACAGACCCGAGCCGGACGGAACAATCCCGGCCATTCTCGATATCCGGTTGAAACCCGGCTGGAAGACCTATTGGGTCGAGCCCGGCGCCAGTGGCATCCCACCACAGATCACCGTCGATCCACAGGACGGCATCTCTTTTTCCGGGCTACGCTTTCCCGCTCCGAAGGCCTTTCACGACGGGATTGCAAGCTATACCGGCTACGACCGTTCAGTCGCGTTTCCGTTGTCGCTAAAGCGCGAAAAGAGCGGAGACCTCAACCTGAAAGCCTCGGTTTTCCTCGGTATCTGCAAGGATATCTGCATTCCGGTTCAGGCCGATATCCATCTTTCCCTGCCGGAAGGGCTTGCGGAAAACCCGCTCGACCGGGCGCGGATCGACGACGCGGTCGCAGCCCTGCCGATGCAGCCATCCGGCGCGTTCAGAGTGACGGGCGCCTCCTTCGATGCCGCTGAAAAACGCCTGCACCTGTCGCTGCAAACGCCAGTGGCAGCAAAACCGGCGGAGTTTTTCCTGTCCGGTCCTCCCGGTTTCAGTTTTGGCAAGGCGGAGAATGTCACGGTGGAAAACGGTAAGGTCACCGCGGAGATTCCGGTACGCGTTCCGGCAAAGGGCGGCGCTTTGAAAAGTGGTACGGTCATGCTTGTTGCCCGGTCCGGCGACCAGAGCATGGAAACCCCGCTTGCCTTTGACTGAACCAAATCTATATTCCCATCCGATCCCTGCTGAGCCGCGATGCTCACGCTTTCCCCAAACGACCTCAAGGAGTTAAGACCGTGACCATTTCCGTCGGAGACAAGCTGCCAGCCGCCACCTTCAAGGAAAAGACCGCCGATGGCCCGGTCGAAATTACCACAGACCAGCTGTTTGCCGGAAAGAAGGTCGTTCTGTTCGCCGTTCCCGGCGCCTTCACGCCAACCTGCTCGCTCAACCATCTGCCGGGCTATCTTGAAAACCGCGATGCGATCCTTGCCCGCGGCGTCGACGATATCGCTGTTGTTGCGGTCAACGACCTGCACGTGATGGGCGCCTGGGCAACCCAATCGGGCGGCATGGGCAAGATCCACTTTCTCTCCGACTGGAACGCCGCCTTCACCAAGGCGCTCGGCATGGATATCGACCTCTCCGCCGGTACGCTCGGCCTGCGCTCGAAGCGTTATTCGATGCTGGTGGAAGACGGCGTGGTCAAGACGCTGAATGTTGAAGAGAGCCCTGGCCAGGCGACTGTTTCGGCCGCTGCGGCGATGCTCGAGCAGATCTGAGCGAAAGCCAGCCAAATAACAGATAGCGACCAGAAAGCCCGCCTGTTGGAACACATGCGGGCTTTTGTATACCCTCCGCTACTTCACGCGATGCTCAACGAGCCGCGCAAGTTGCCCGATAACAGTTCCCCAGCCGTCGAAGAAACCCGCCTCCTCATGCATGTTCCGGTCGGCATTGCTCTTGTGCATGACATGGGCGTGGTAATCGGTGCCTTCCGGGTGATCGGTGAGCGTGATGACCGCCGTCATGAAGGGTTGTTCGGCAGGACGCCAGCCACCGGTCAGCGCATTGGTGAAGACGATTTTCCGGCCTTCTTCGACAGCAAGAAAACAGGCATCCAGATGCGGCTGGAACGCGCCGCCATTTTCGCTGATCCGCGTCTTGAACGTGCCGCCCGGGCGCAACTCCATTTCAGCGACCTTACAGCGGGCAGGTTCCGGAACCCACCATTTTTCGAAGCGAGCCGGATCAGTCCAGGCGCTCCAGATCAGCGATCGCGGTGCCTTGATTATGCGCGAAATCGTCAGATCGAGTTCGGGATTGGGTGATGCGGTCATGATCAATCTCCTTCTGCCTGTGCCTTGGTGACGAATTGCTCGAGCCTGTCTGTGCGGCCTTCCCACAGCGAGCGCTGTTGTGACAGCCAGGCTTCCACAGCCGTGAACTGCTGCTTCTCGATAGTGCAGGTCCGGACCCGGCCCTGCTTGTGGGTTTGGATCAGGCCGCTGCCTTCGAGAAAATGGATGTGTTTCATGAACGACGGCAGGGCCATATCGAAAGGCTCGGCAAGGTCGCTGATGCTAGCTGGTCCTGTGCCCAACCGCGCTAGAACAGCACGGCGGGTGGGGTCTGCCAGAGCCTGGAAAATGCTGTCGAGTTGACTAGAATACTGATCCATAAAGCTAAGTATCACATCGAATTACTTAGCGCAATGGCTAAGTAATTCGATGTGCCGGCAGCCTTGACTTGGACAGACATCCTGTCACGTTGAGACCGCCGCTACCTGCGGCTGCACTCGGCATTTACGCCAAGAGTTCGGGAGATTACGATGAATGCGTTTTTGCGGATTGCAGCCCCGGCCGCCGCGCTGTTGCTGGCGGGACAGGCCGCCGCCAAAATTCCACTGATCAACGCCACCTGCCCCGGCAAGATCGAGGTTCACGCCGATCAGGGCGGGCCGGTCTATATCAACGGCAAGGAAGGCAAGCTGAAGATCTTCAACGAAAACTATTACGAGGCCAAGGGCAGTGGCGTGACAATCTCGATCAGCATCAATCCCGATGGATCGGCCTCTGTCAGCTATACCGGCAAAGGCGGCGCCAACGGCATTTGCACGGTCAAGTGATTTCATAAAAAGGCCCCATGAAACAGAGCATCGCCCTGATCGCCCTTGTCGTTCGCGACTATGACGAAGCGATCGACTTCTATGTCACCAAGCTTGGATTTGTGCTGGTTGAGGATAGCTATCAGCCGGAGCAGGACAAGCGATGGGTGGTCGTCCGCCCGCCCGGTGAAGGCAGCACATCCCTGCTCATAGCGCGCGCCTCTTCGGAGCATCAGGAAACATTCATCGGCAACCAGGCAGGCGGCCGGGTCTCCCTGTTTCTCCAGACGGACGATTTCTGGCGGGATTACAACAAGATGATCGAGACCGGCATCCGTTTCACCCGCGAGCCGAAGGAGGCACCCTACGGCATCGTCGCCGTGTTCGAAGATCTCTACGGAACCCTGTGGGATCTGGTGCAGTTCACGGACGGCCGTTGAGCTTCAGCGCTTCTTCTTGAACGGCTCCATGCCCTTGCGGGCAAGCTCATCAGCGCGTTCGTTCTCCGGATGGCCTGCATGGCCCTTGACCCAGTGCCAGGTGACTTTGTGGGTCCGGTTTGCGGCATCGAGCGCCTGCCATAGTTCGCCGTTCTTCACCGGTTTCTTGTCGGCGGTCTTCCAGCCATTCTTCTTCCAGCCATGGATCCACTTCGAGATGCCGTCCATGACATATTTGCTGTCGGTGTAGAGATCGACCTCGCATGGGGTCTTCAGGCTGGTCAGCGCGGTGATCGCGGCCAGAAGCTCCATGCGGTTGTTGGTGGTTTCGGCTTCGCCGCCGCACAGGTCCTTCTCAGTCTCGCCATAGCGCAGCACAGCGCCCCAGCCGCCCGGTCCTGGATTTCCGGAGCAGGCACCATCGGTGAAGATATCGACATGTTTCATGCGGGCAGTGTCTCGTTGGTCAAGCCATATTCCGCAGCGGTTGCAACGGAGCGGTGGAATTGCAGTTTTTTCAGGTATTCGAGCGGGTCTTTTTTGACCACCAGGGCGCCCGCCGGTGTCATCAGCCAATCGTAGAGCCGGGTCAGGAAGAAACGCAGGGCGGAGCCGCGGGCAAGCAGCGGCAGGGCTTCGATCTCGCCCGCGGTCAGGGGCCGCACGCTCTGATAACCCGACAGCAGCGCCATACCCTTGGTGATGTTGAAGGCGCCATCCTTTTCGAAGCACCAGGCGTTCAGGCAGACGGAAACGTCATAGGCGAGCAGATCGTTGCAGGCGAAGTAGAAGTCGATCAGGCCGGAAAGCTCGTCACCAAGGAAGAAGACGTTGTCGGGGAAGAGATCGGCATGGATGACGCCTTCCGGCAGGTCCTTTGGCCAGTTGGCTTCGAGGAAATCCAGCTCGGCTGCAATCTCGGTCTGCAAGCCCGGCTGCACCTCGTCGGCGCGGGCGCTTGAATTATTCCACAGCGGCCGCCAGCCGCCGACGGAGAGCGCATTTGTGCGGCGGATCTCGAACCCCTCGCTTGCCACGTGCATGGCCGCCAGCGCCTTGCCGACTTCACGGCAGTGATTGGCGTCGGGCTTGCGCAGCCACATGCCTTCAAGGAAGGAAATGACAGCGGCTGAACGGCCGGACAGGTGGCCGAGCAGCTTGCCATCAGCGCGCGGCAGCGGCAGTGGGCAGGAAAGTCCCTTGTCTGCGAGATGGTGCATCAGGCCGAGGAAGAACGGCAGGTCGTTCTGGTCCACGCGCTTTTCATAAAGCGTCAGGATGTAGGAGCCCTTGGTCGTGTGCAGCAGGAAGTTGGTGTTTTCGACGCCTTCGGCAATGCCCTTGTAGGACGTCAGCGTGCCGACGTCATAGGCGGTCAGAAAGCGGGCGAGATCGTCTTCGGTGATGTCGGTGTAAACTGCCACGATCGTTCCACTCTTTTTCGGGATTTGTTATTCTATCGCACCCGGCTGAGCGCGGGGAAACTGGGAGGTGCAGCGCGTTTCAATCGCCGTTCACGAATGCCATGTCCTGCGTCGTCAGCGGCACATGGCGGAGTTCGCGGTTGACGAGGAAGTTTTCGGTTTCCTCGACCGTATCGGCAAGCTCCACGGCGGCATCATAACGCGCGCGAAAAGCCTCGATGATCTCGTTGACGATGACCTCCGGCGCCGACGCACCGGCCGACAGGCCAACCGTAGAGATATCGGCGAAATCATCCCAGTCGATTTCCGACGCGCGCTGGACCAGCACCGATTTTTTTGCACCGGCCCGCAGCGCCACTTCGACCAGACGCTTGGAGTTCGACGAATTGGGAGCACCGACGATGATGAAATGGTCACAGCCGGGCGCTGCCTGTTTCACGGCTTCCTGACGGTTGGTCGTCGCATAGCAGATCGAATCGGCGGCAGGCGCCGTCAGGTTCGGGAAGCGTTCGTGCAGCCGCTTGATGACACCGGCGGTATCATCGACCGACAGCGTCGTCTGGGTGACGAAGCCAAGGTTTTCCGTGTCCGGCGGCATGTAGGTTTCGGCGTCCTCGACCGTCTCGACCAGCGACACCGCGCCTTCGGGCAATTGTCCCATCGTGCCGATGACCTCCGGATGCCCGGCATGGCCGATCAGCACGACATGACGGCCGAGCTTCTGGTGGCGCATCGCCTGCTTGTGCACCTTGGAGACCAGCGGGCATGTCGCGTCGAGGTAAAACAGGTTACGCTCGGTGGCATCGGCAGGCACGGATTTCGGCACGCCATGAGCCGAGAAGACCACCGGCTGCTTGCGGTGCTCCGGCGGGATCTCATCCAATTCTTCGACGAAGATCGCGCCTTTGGCCTCGAGCCCTTCGACGACATAGCGATTGTGGACGATCTCGTGGCGGACATAGACCGGGGCGCCATATTCCTTCAGCGCCAGAACGACGATCTGGATCGCCCGGTCGACACCGGCGCAAAAGCCGCGCGGGCCGCAGAGGCGCAGGGTGATCGGGATCTTTGCTGGAAGGGAAGCCGCCATTTATCAGAATGCCAGTAGAGTAAACACGAGGGCGAGAATTGCCGGGCCGCCCTGCACCAGAAGGATGCGCGGCTTGACCGACCATGCGCCATATATAGCGGCAACGATCACGCACACAAGGAAGAACAGCTTCAACTGGAATGCAAATTCCGGTGGAGAGGCGATCAGCGACCAGACAAGTCCAGCCGCGAGGAAGCCATTATAGAGCCCCTGATTGGCCGCCAGAGCCTTGGTTGCTTCAGCCTGTTCCGGCGTCATCCGGAACACTTTCCGCCCCTGTGGTCCAGTCCAGAGAAACATTTCGAGCACCAGAAAACCGATATGCATCAGAGCCGTCAGGGCGATCAGGATGTTTGCGAGAATGGCCATTCGATGTCCCCAAGAATGCTATTGCGCCGACCCTATGGCTTTCTGCGAAAGATGAAAATCCCGCTGATGACGACCAGTGCGGCAGCCAGTCCGTACCAGGTCATCGCGTATTGCAGATGGCTGTTCGGCAGGTCGAACTGCGTCACGCCACCAATCGGCATGCCGCCCTCATGTGACGTTGCGTCGGCATCGATGAAGAAGGGCACGACCTTTGCCGGATCAAGGCCAACGCTCGAGGCCATGACATCGAGGTCCTTCCAATAGAAGATGTTCTTGGCGATATCGTTGTCTGGTACCGCCCAGGATGGCTTTTGCAGCAGCTTGGCGCGGGAAAGCCCGGTAACGGTCTGCTCATCGGTCAACTGGCCCAGCTTGCGCATTTCCGGCTCTTTGGCTTCGAAGGTGACGAAGCCGCGGTTGACAAGGACGATCTGGCCGTCGGCCAGTTGCAGGGGCGTGTAGACGTAATAGCCGGTGCGGCCGCCATAGGTGGCGAAGAAATGCCGTTCCTTGTTGTTGAGATAGATGCCGGTGACGCGCACGGTGCGATAGTCGACATCCTCCCCCGCCTTTGCCAGAGCCTCGATGGCAGCCAAATCGGCAGGCGGCGCGGCGCGGCGTTCGGCGATCGATGCCAACAGCCCTTCCTTCCAGGCCAGCCGTTCCATCTGCCATGTGCCGAGGCCCAGAAGGATCGCGAGCGCGATGAGAACCAAAACGATGCCGACGACGCGGCCAACCAGCCCGCCGCGCTTTTTATCCGATACCGTATCAGCCACGATCGATCTCGCCCTGGCGTGCATTGTTGCGGAATTGCACATTGATCAGAACGCCCTTGAGCATGCGCATGAGAACCAGGCTGAAGGCGATGGCGAGCGGTATCCACAACAGGAAATGCACCCAGAGCGGTGGATTGATATTGACCTCCATCCAGAGTGCCGCCCCAACCACGATGAAACCGACAATCAGGATGACAAAGACCACCGGACCATCGCCCGCATCGGCAAAACCATAATCAAGACCGCAGTTGGCGCAGGACGGTTTCATCGTCAAAAATCCGTCGAACAGCTTACCCTGACCGCATCGCGGGCAAAGCCCTTTAAGCCCGGCCTTGACCGGCTCGACCGGCGGGAAATGTGCGCTGTCTGCGTGCATGTCGTCGTGTTCCTTCTTGCGCTGCTTTTCCATAACCCATTCGCACCAGCAGCGATATATCGGCCACCGCGACCTTTGGGCCCATCGGCACGCCGTCGTTCCGGCAAAGAAAAAGGCGGGCGCATATGCACCCGCCTTCACAATTTTTCGGTTCAGAGCCCGATCACATATGAGCGACCGGGGCACCCCAGCCACCCCAGATGTAGATCGAGAAGAACAGGAACAGCCAGACCACGTCGACGAAGTGCCAGTACCAGGCGGCGGCTTCGAAGCCGAAATGCTGCTTCGGGGTAAAGTCGCCCTTCACTGCGCGGATGAGGCAGACCAGGAGGAAGATCGTGCCGACCAGGACGTGGAAGCCGTGGAAACCGGTCGCCATGAAGAAGGTCGCGCCGTAGATCGAATCCTTGAAGGCGAACGGAGCGTGCATGTATTCGTAGACCTGAACATAGGAGAACAGGGCGCCGAGCAGCACGGTCAGCGTCAGGCCGTTGATCAGGCCCTTGCGGTCACCGTGCAGCAGCGCGTGGTGTGCCCAGGTGACGGTGGTGCCGGACAGCAGCAGGATAACGGTGTTGTAGAGCGGCAGGTGCCACGGATCGAGAACCTCGATGCCCTTCGGCGGCCAGACACCGCCGGTGAACGCGGCGCGGGTTGCCTGGATCGCTTCGCCCGGGAACAGGCTGGCATCGAAATAGGCCCAGAACCAGGCGACGAAGAACATCACTTCCGAAGCGATGAACATGATCATGCCATAGCGCAGATGCAGCGACACGACGCGGGTATGATGGCCCTCATGCGCTTCCTTGATGGTATCCGACCACCAGCCGTACATCGTGTAGAGAACGACGGCGAGACCGATGAAGAAGAACCACGGATGCGCCCAGTCGAGACCGAACAGGTGCAGCGTGCCGCCCGACAGGTATCGCATATAGCCGACACCGCCGAAGGCCATGACGAAGGCGCCGATCGAGGCAAGCAGCGGCCATGGGCTCGGATCAATAATGTGGTAGTCGTGGTTTTTCTGGTGCGCATCGGCCATGTGGACTATCCCCGATAAGTCTTTCTCATGTCGTCATTTCCGGCTTAGCCGAAAACTGTGATCTGTCAAAGTTTGTTGTCAGTTTCAGCAGGCTTTCCCGTCAGCGCCGCGACCGGCTTTGATGGTTCGCGGGCGTAGAACGTGTAGGACAAGGTCAGTGTGTTGATCCCCTTGGTCTCGACCGCCTTGACGATTTCCGGATCGACGAAGAACACCACCGGCATCTTCATGTCTTCCCCCGGCTGCAATGTCGTCTCGGTAAAGCAGAAGCACTCGACCTTGTTGAAATAGGCGCCAGCCGCCATTGGCGTCACGTTGAAGACCGCCTGACCGGTCGTCGCCGTTTTCGCCATGTTGGTTGCTTCGAACTCGATCTGCACGGTTTCGCCGATCTTCAGTTCGATCTCACGCTGCACCGGCTTGAAGCTCCAGGGCAGGTCGGATGCGATATTGGCATCGAACGTCACCTTGATCTTCTTGTCGAGGATAACATCGGAAGCCTGCTCGACCCGCTTGGTCGTGCCGTTATAGCCGGTTACCCGGCAGAACATGTCGTAGAGCGGCACGGCGGCATAGGCCATGCCGGTCATGCCGACGACGAAGGCGAGACAGGACGCCACGATGACGCCGTTTGCCCGTTCCTTCTTCTGTTCTGGCGTTTTGATCGGTGCCATGATCGCTCCTTACTGGACCATGCCGTTGCTGAACTTGATCAGCGTCACGACATAGAAAATGGCAACGAGACCGAAGAGAACGGCACAAAGCGCGATATTACGGCCGCGGCGCGACTTCTTCTGGGCGTCCGTGAGTGTCACGAGTTCCATCAGGCAACCTTTCCGGCAGTGAGCCACAGCGTGGCAATCAGATGATCGACCATCAGCGCGGAGAAGATCGCGAAGAGATAGAGGATCGAGAACGCAAACAGCTTCTTGGCAGGGATCATCTTCTCGTCACCCTCCGGCATGCGATGGACGCCGATAGAATACCAGATGAAGCCGAGGCCCAGCGCTGCGGCAAAAGCGCCGTAATAGTAGCTTGAGAAACCGAGGATCGTCGGCACGACGCCGATGATCGCGGTCAGGACGGCATAGATGACAATCTGCGTCTTGGTGGTCGCCTCGCCCGAGACATTCGGCAGCATCGGCACGCCGACCGCCTCATAATCGCGCATCTTGAACAGAGCCAGCGCCCAAAAATGGGCCGGCGTCCACAGGAAGGTAATCAGGAAAAGCACGATGCTTTCGACGGCGATGCCATTGGTGACGCAGGCCCAGCCGATCATCGGCGGGAAAGCGCCGGCCGCGCCGCCGATGACGATGTTCTGCGGCGTCGAGCGCTTCAGCCACATCGTATAGATGACGGCGTAGAAGAAAATCGTGAAGGCGAGCAGACCGGCCGACAGCCAGTTGACGACGATGCCGAGGATGCAGACCGAGAAAGCCGACAGCGTCAATCCGAACGACAGCGCTTCCTGCGCCGTGATCTTGCCAGCCGGGATCGGCCGCTTTGCCGTGCGGGTCATGATCGCGTCGATATCCGCGTCGTACCACATGTTGAGGGCACCGGAAGCTCCAGCACCCACGGCGATACAGAGTATCGCAATGAAACCGATGAAAGGGTTGATGTGCCCGGGTGCCATCACCATGCCGGCGAGGCCCGTAAACACCACCAGCGACATAACGCGCGGCTTCAGCAGCTCGAAGTAATCGCGCGCAGAGGCTTCAGAGAGACGAACGACGCCTTCCGTGCCGCTTGCTTCGTGATTGTCGATAACCCGCATGTCCAGTCCTTGGATTTATCCGGCGCATCCATGCGCCGTGTTGCCGGGCATACCCGGCGTTGAGAGAAGCCGCCTTTGCGGGCGGCTTCGGCCCGACGTTGAACGAAGCCGCCGTTTCCGGCGGCTTCGGATCGATTGCGACGCTTACTTGATGCGCGGCAGCTGTTCCCACTGGTGGAATGGCGGCGGCGATGTGAGCTGCCATTCGAGCGTGTTTGCGCCCTCGCCCCATGGGTTGTTGCCGGCAACGCGCTTCTTGGAGAAGGCTTCGAAGACGCCGAACAGGAAGATCAGCACGGCAAAGGCCGAGATGTACGAACCGTAGGACGACACGGCATTCCAGCCTGCATAGGCATCCGGATAGTCGATGTAACGGCGCGGCATACCGGCAAGGCCGAGGAAGTGCTGCGGGAAGAACACCAGGTTGACGCCGATGAACATGACCCAGAAGTGCAGCTTGCCGACGAATTCCGAATACATGTAGCCGGTCATCTTCGGGAACCAGTAGTACCAGCCGGCGAAGATCGCGAACACGGCGCCGAGCGACAGAACGTAGTGGAAGTGGGCAACCACGTAATAGGTGTCGTGCAGCGAACGGTCGAGGCCGGCATTGGCGAGCTGAACGCCGGTGACGCCGCCCACGGTGAACAGGAAGATGAAGCCGATCGCCCAGACCATCGGCGTGGTGAAGCGGATCGAACCACCCCACATCGTCGCGATCCAGGAGAAGATCTTCACGCCGGTCGGAACCGCGATAACCATCGTGGCGAAGACGAAGTAGCGCTGCGTGTCGAGCGACATGCCAACGGTGTACATGTGGTGCGCCCAGACGATGAAGCCGACGGCGCCGATCGCAACCATGGCATAGGCCATGCCGAGGTAACCGAAGATCGGCTTGCGCGAGAAGGTCGAGACGATGTGGCTGACGATGCCGAAACCGGGCAGGATCAGGATGTACACTTCCGGGTGACCGAAGAACCAGAACAGGTGCTGGAACAGGATTGGGTCGCCGCCGCCTTCAGGCGCGAAGAAGGCCGTGCCGAAGTTGCGGTCGGTGAGCAGCATGGTGATGCCGCCTGCCAGAACCGGCAGCGACAGAAGCAGCAGGAAGGCAGTGATCAGAACGGACCAGGCAAACAGCGGCATCTTGTGCAGCGTCATGCCCGGAGCGCGCATGTTGAGGATCGTGGTGATGAAGTTGATCGCACCGAGGATCGACGAGGCACCGGCAATGTGCAGGCCCAGGATCACAAGGTCCATGGCAGGCCCCGGCTGACCCGATGTCGAGAACGGTGGATAGATCGTCCAACCGCCACCCGCGCCATAACCGCCTGCAGGACCTTCGACGAACATCGAGAGCAGAACCAGCAGGAAGGCCGGGATGATCAGCCAGAAGGAGATGTTGTTCATGCGCGGGAACGCCATGTCCGGCGCGCCGATCATGATCGGAACCATCCAGTTGGCAAAGCCGCCGATCAGCGCGGGCATGACCATGAAGAAGATCATGATCAGAGCATGTGCTGTCGTGAAGACGTTGAACATCTGCTTGCCGCCATCGATGGCAGCATCGCCTTCGAAGCCGTAAACCATCTGCGCCAGACCGTGGAAGATCTGGATGCCCGGCTCCTGCAGCTCGGCGCGCATGAAGACCGACAGCGTGCCGCCGATGATGCCCGCGAAAATCGCGAAGATCAGGTAGAGCGTGCCGATATCCTTGTGGTTGGTCGAGAGGAACCAGCGCTGAAAGAAGGTCAGCGGCTTGTGTGCGTGGTCATGGTCGTGCCCGTGATCGTGGGCATGGTCATGAAGGTGATCGTGTTGCGCGGTTGTTCCGGCCATTGGGTCGAGCTCCCCTTCGAATTACTGTGCGGCGTTTTCAGCGACGTCTACGGTCTTAGCCGCGCCGTCGATGGAAGCCATGAGTGCCTTGTTCGCCTCACCAACATTGGTGGCGGCGGCAGCGAGCCAAGTGTTGTACTTGTCTTCGCTGACGACCCGGATGGCGATCGGCATATAGGCGTGATCCTTGCCGCAGAGCTCGGAACACTGGCCGTAGTAGAGACCTTCGCGCTCAGCCTTGAACCAGGTTTCGTTGAGACGGCCAGGAACAGCGTCGATCTTCACACCGAAGGCCGGCATGGCGAAGGCGTGGATGACGTCGGCAGCGGTGACCAGAACGCGAACCGTCTTGCCAACGGGAACGACGACCTCGTTGTCGACGGCGAGAAGACGCGGATATTCGTGCTTGTCTTCCTTGCCGAGCGAGGCGCGGTCTTCTTCCTTCATCATCAGGCTGTCGAAGGAGAGCGGGGTTTCGCCGACTTCGTATTCGTAGGACCAATACCACTGGTTACCGGTCGCCTTCAGGGTGATATCCGGATTTTCCGGCGGCGTCAGCTGCGCAGTCAGCAGCTGGAAGGATGGGATCGCCAGAAACAACAGAACAATCACCGGACCGAGCGTCCAGACGATTTCGATTGCCGTGTTATGGCTGGTCTTGGATGGAACCGGATTCTTGCTTTCGCGGAAACGGACCACGATCCAGATCAGCAGCGCCAGGACAAAAAGCGTGATCGGAATGATGAACCAGAGCGTGTAATGCTCGAACCATGTAATTTCTTCCATGATTCCGGTTGCTGCGGTCTGAAAGTTGGTCTGCCATGCGACCGGCTTGTCAGCCAAAGCATTCGAAGCAAAGAGCAGACAGGCAGTCGATGCCAAAACTGCAAAAGCCTTGTTTTTCACTATAGTGTCTCCCTGGGCGCTTGATCAGGATCAAACCGTAACGCAGAATCCTTAGCCATACTGAAGCGCTTCAAACCACAGTTTGATGATGGCCGCAACATCTGTCCATTCAAGCCCATGCGGCATTTTGCGCAAATGACGCTTTTCACACAAACTGTTAAGGCCTCGCAGGCCTTAGAGATGCCGGCAGCCGCAAAAGCACGCCGAGGCACCCGACATTTACTCCACTCTCCCCGCCCCCTATACCATACATAAGAGACGACCGGCACTCCGCCGGCGCGCATACACCGGAGTTTTGCGGCTGATTTGCCGTTTTGGTCCAGTTTAGAAGCCCCATTTCCGCCACACCGGGCTGGAATGTACCGCGCGGGGCTTTTCATTTGCGGCTACGCGCTTCAAGAATAGCCAGACTGATTCTTAAGTTTGAGGTTTTCATGGGCCTGTCCCTCCTTTCCCGGCTGCCGATCGCGGCGTTCGGACTAGCTGCCGCCCTTCTTTCCCATACGGCGGCGGCCCAGCAACCCGGAGCACAACAGCCAGGCACACCCGGCACGGTGAAGTCGAACCATGGCGCGTGGTCGATCGTCTGCGACCAGCCGGCAGGAGCAACGGCCGAACAGTGCGCCCTGATGCAGAACGTTATTGCCGAGGACCGGCCGGAGGTCGGCCTTTCGGTTGTCGTCCTCAAGACCGCAGACCGCAAGGCAAAAATCCTGCGCGTTCTGGCCCCGCTCGGCGTTCTCTTGCCAAACGGTCTTGGCCTGAATGTAGACGGCAAGGATATCGGCCGCGCCTATTTCGTCCGCTGCTTCTCCGACGGCTGCTATGCGGAAGTGGTTCTGGAAGACGAGCTCTTGAAAACCTTCCGGTCCGGCGCACAGGCAACCTTCATCGTCTTCCAGTCTCCGGAAGAAGGCATCGGCATTCCGGTCGACTTGAAGGGTTTTGGCGAAGGCTACGACGCGCTGCCGTAAGCGGTTTCCCTTCCACTTCTCCCCAACGGGGGAGAAGTGCCGAACGTAAGTGAGGCGATGAGGGGCCAACAGTACGGACCGCCTGTGTGGCTCCCCTCATCCGGCGCGACGCGCCACCTTCTCCCCGCCGGGGAGAAGAAAAACCGCAGACCTTTGCACACATTGGCAAACCGATGCTTCCTGGCGGGAGCGTCTTGACATCTGCGCTTGCCCCTCACCGCACCTGTCCCTACATAAAGCACCATATTCCTTCGTATCTGGAGCCCTCGCCCATGAACACCGATCTCATCAAACTGTTCGACAGCGACGAGGCTGCCATTCGCGAAGTTCTGGCGCAGACCTTGTCGGGTGCTGATGATGGCGAACTGTTCATCGAACACAGCCAGTCGGAATCGCTGTCCTTCGACAATGGCCGCCTGAAGGGCGGCAGTTTCAATACCGACCAGGGGTTTGGCCTGCGGGCGGTGGCTGGCGAAGCGGTCGGCTATGCGCATGCGGGCGATCTATCGCTCTCCGCGCTGAAACGGGCAGCCGATGCGGTCGGCGCCGTCACACGCGGCTATTCCGGCACCTATGCTGCAGCCCCGCAGCGCACCAACAAGAAACTCTATGGCGACGAAAACCCGATCGGTGAGCCGAGTTTTGAGGCCAAGGTTTCGTTGCTGCAGGAAATCGACGTCTATCTGCGGGCCAAGGATCCCAAGGTCCGGCAGGTGACCGCCTCGATCGCCGCCAGCTGGCAGGTGGTCGATATCCTGCGCGCCGATGGCGAACGCATGCATGATATCCGGCCGATGACGCGCCTCAACATTTCCGTCGTCGTCGGCGAAGGCGACCGGCAGGAGGCCGGATCCTACGGTGTCGGCGGCCGCCGCGGTTTTGGCGATTTTGTCACCGTGGACAACTGGCGGCGCGGCGCTGACGAAGCTCTTCGGCAAGCGCTTGTCAATCTCGAAGCCGTCGATGCTCCGGCCGGCACCATGGATGTCGTTCTCTCATCGGGATGGCCGGGTGTGATGCTGCATGAGGCGGTCGGTCACGGACTGGAAGGCGATTTCAATCGCAAGAAGACCTCAGCCTTTGCCGGCCTGATGGGCCAGACGGTTGCGGCCAAGGGCGTGACCGTCGTTGATGACGGTACGATCGAAAGCCGCCGCGGTTCGCTGACCATCGACGACGAAGGCACGCCATCCGGCTACAACGTCCTGATCGATGACGGCAAGTTGGTTGGTTACATGCAGGACCGCCAGAACGCCCGGCTGATGGGCATGAAGGCGACCGGCAACGGTCGGCGCGAATCCTATGCGCATGTGCCGATGCCGCGCATGACCAACACCTACATGCTCGGCGGCGACAAGAGCCCGGAAGAAATCATCGCCTCGGTCAAGAAGGGCATCTATGCCGTCTCCTTCGGTGGCGGCCAGGTGGATATCACCTCCGGCAAGTTCGTCTTCGGCTGCACCGAGGCTTATCTGATCGATAACGGCAAGATCGGCGCGCCGGTCAAGGGCGCGATGTTGATCGGTAACGGGCCCGACGCCATGCAGCGCATCACCATGATCGGTAACGACATGAAGCTCGATACCGGCATGGGCAATTGCGGCAAGGGCGGCCAGTGGGTGCCTGTCGGCGTCGGCCAGCCGCATTTGCGCATGAACGACATGACTGTGGGCGGCACGCAGGCCTGATCGTCCAAGAACGGCCCTGCGGCCGCCAGGCGCCTTCCCGCCTCAGCCGCGGGACGGCAACAGCATGCAGTCATACGAGCGCTGTTTCAGCCTGCTGCAAGCAGCGGCAGCGTCCTCCCGGCTGGAAAAACCGACGAAGCGGGCGCGATAGACCCGGCCGGCACCGTTGCCGACGGCCTCGGTATACGGCGAGGCTGACTGCAGCGTGTGGCCTGCAGCAACACTCGCCTGCGCCAGCAGGGCACGCGCTGCCTCTTGAGACGGCGCTGCTGAAATCTGGATCTGCCAGGCACCGGCCGGAAGAACATCCGCGGTGTTTTCGAGCTCATTCATCGCCGCCGGGCGCTCGGCTGGGATTGCTGAATGCGACGACGAGCTGGCGATCAGTGCGGCGACCGCATCGCTGCTCCGGCGCTCCGGCGCCGCAAAAGGCAGTGGCACATCGGACGCGCCGAGGGCGGCGACCTCCACAGGGCCGCGGGTCTTTGCGGCAGCCACCAGCGCACGGCTGCCCGTGCGCGACGCCTTGCCGATATGGCGATCGAGCAACGCAGCCATCTTGTCGTCGCGGCTTCGAGCAGTGCGGCCGCCAAGCACGACGCCGATGACCCGCCGATTGCCGTCCCGGACGGCGCTGACGAGATTGAAACCCGAGGCATTGGTATAGCCGGTCTTGATCCCGTCCATGCCGTCATAGCGGTACATCAGGTTGTTGTGGCCGCGGACCTTGCGGCCACGGAACACAAAGCTCTCGGTGGCAAACAGCCTGTACTCCTTGGGAAAGTCACGCATCAGTGCGATCGCGAGCGTCGACATGTCGCGCGCCGTCGTCACCTGGGCGCGTGCCGGCAGGCCGGACGCGTTGATGAAGACGGTCCGGCTCATACCGAGCTGGCGCGCCTTCTTCGTCATCATCTGGGCGAATTTGGCTTCCGTTCCACCGAGCTTCTCTGCCATCGCGGCTGCCGCATCATTGCCCGAGCGCACGATCATGCCGAGGACCGCCTCGCGTACCGTCAGCTTCATCCCCGCCTTGAGCCCCAGCCGCATCGGTGGTTTGGCCGCCGCCGTCTTCGACACCTTGATTTGGCTGTCCCATTTGATGGTGCCGCGGTGAAGCGCCTCGAAGGTGAGGTAGAGCGACATCATCTTGGTCAGCGAGGCTGGATGGTTGAGCGTGTCGGGATTTTCCGCCGACAGCACCTTGCCCGTGCGGGCATCGAGAATGATCGAGGCGCTGCCTGCAAAGGCCACCGCCGGTCCGAAGGCAAAAGTAAACATTGCCCAAAGCAGGCATCGAAAAGTTGTCATGCCGGTCCCCATTCGCTGGCACCCTTGAGCGGGCGCGGTTTTGCGTCATTTTGCGACAGAGCCGTGTCTTTGCTGCAACTTTGCGGCGGAATGCGCCTATCCGGCACTACTTTTATCGCAGTGGTAAACGAAGAATTAACGTTGCCGCCGGCCGGCCGGCCAAAGGCAACAGGCGCTCTAACACTGCACCTCAGTAACCGGGCATGGCCGTTACGGAACCAATCCCCCCTGCCCGCGTTTACCGGACACGCCGCATAACCGTTTGAAAAAGCGGCCGGTTCAATGCAAGGGAGTTACATCATGGGACGCGGAATTCTACTCTGGCTGCTGGGGGTTCCGATCCCCATTATCATCCTACTCGCCCTCTTCTTCCGATAGGTGGCGCGATGACAATCCCGGTTTCAACGGTACCGTCAGGCACCACCATCGAATCCTCGGATTCCGCCGTCAGCTGGGGCGCGATCATCGCAGGTGCCGTGGCGGCGGCGGCGATTACGATCGTTCTCTCGCTGCTCGGCTCCGGCATCGGGCTGAGCATGGCCTCCCCCTTTTCGTCACAGGGCGCATCCTTGACAACCTTTGCCGTCACCGCGGCGATCTGGTTCATCGTCGTGCAATGGGCCTCTGCCGCATTCGGCGGATATATTGCCGGCCGCCTGCGGACGAAATGGACCGGCGTTAACCGCGACGAGGTGTTCTTTCGCGACACAGCCCATGGTGTGCTCGCCTGGGCGCTCGCAACGTTGATCGTCGCCGGTGCATTGGGTTCAGCTGTATCATCCGCAGTCGGCACTGGTGTGCAGGCCACGGCGACGGTGACAGCAGGCGCGACAGCGGCGGGTGCCGCGGCAGCCTCGTCAGATGCGGGCAGCAATGCGACGTCCTACTTTGTCGATAACCTGCTGCGCCCGGCCACACCTGCTGCAGCACAGGCTGGCGCGGGGGCGGACGATACGGCAGGTCAGGTGTCCCGTATCCTCCTCACCAGCGCTGCCAACGGCGAAATGTCGACCGGTGACCGAACTTACCTCGATCAGCTCGTTGCTGCCAAAACGGGCTTGTCGGAACCGGATGCCAAGGCCCGCGTCGATGCCGTTTTGAAAAGCGTCGATGAAGCCAAGGTGGCTGCGACGGAAGCGGCCGAGACGGCACGCAAGGCCAGCGCATCCGTCGCGCTGTTTGGCGCGCTGTCCCTGTTGATCGGTGGCTTTGTCGCCGCAGTCGGTGCGGCACTCGGCGGCCGCCAGCGTGATGAAGTCGATGGGGTGTTGCCGCGTTAACTGCCAACAACCATTGGAATAATATTATAAGGCGGGCCGCGAAAGCGATCCGCCTTTTCGTTGCCCAATCTGCCATTCAGCCGGTGTTAACGCCAGGATGGCTAATGTCGCGGTCGATTTTGCGCTAGGGGATGCACTTGAAAAACATGCTGCGACAAGCCGTCAAACGCACGGCCATTACGGGTGGCTTGACCGTTGCCGGGTTGCTGCATGCTGGCGGGCTGATGCGGCAGGCGCGCGGTCGCGGCGCGATCTTCACGCTGCATCATGTTCGCCCGAAACGGCCTCGCACCTTTGATCCCAACGCCCATCTGGAGATCACCCCGGAATTTCTGGATACAGCGATCTCGACATTGAAACGCGATGGCTACCGGTTTATTGCCCTCGATGCGCTGGCTGCCCATCTTGCCTCGAAGGATCCCCAACCGGCTGCCGTTTTCACGCTGGATGACGGCTATCGCAACAATCTCGACCATGCCGCGCCGGTGTTTTCCAGACACAGTGTACCCTTCACGGTATTTGTTGCCGGCGGCTTCATCGATCGCACCCATACGCTCTGGTGGGAAACGCTTGCCGATCTTCTGGAACAGCAGTCAAGCCTGACCTTCGATTTCGGTGCAGGTGACGAAACCCTGCCGCTTGGCAGCCTGCCGCAGAAGCAGAGCACCTTCGACCGGTTTGCCGCCTTCCTGCATTCTATCGACGAAGCCACGGCGATCGACCGGCTGAACCGGATAGCGCAGGCATCCGGCATCGATGCCATAGGGATCACCACTGCTTTGACGCTGGACGAGGCAGGCCTCAAAACACTGATCGAAAACCCGCTCGCCAGCCTTGGCGCGCACACGATCAGCCATCGTTCGGTCACACGCCTCAGCGACGAAACGGCAAGCGCTGAAATGGACCTTTCGGCCCGCAGGGTGGAACAAATCACCGGACGCCGGCCGACATCGCTTGCCTATCCCTATGGCTTTGCCACCGCCGTCTCGGCCCGCGATCACCGTTTGGCCGCCGGTCTTGGCTTCAGCACCGCCGTGACGACGCAGCCAGGAACGCTGTCCAATGCGGTCAACACCGCCGCTCTGCCTCGCATTTCGCTGAACGGTCATTTTCAAAAGGCTGGATATGTCAGCGCGCTTGCCTCGGGCATTGCCTTCAGGTTGATGGGCGCGCGCTGAGCACCTTCGATCAGGGATACATGCGCACCTTCGACCAATCGCCTTCCGGCGCATCGCGGCGGAACTCGATCCGGTCGTGCAGGCGAAAAGCGCCATCCTTCCAGAACTCGATCGACGTCGGCTTGATGCGGAAACCCGACCAGTGATCGGGGCGCGGAATCTCGCCGATGGCATATTTCAGCGTATATTCGGCAACGGCCTTTTCCAGCGCAAACCGGCTTTCCAGCGGCCGCGACTGTTTTGACGCCCAGGCGCCGATCCGGCTGCCGCGCGCACGGGTCTTGTAATATTCGTCGGCCTCTTCATTGCTGACGATCTCCACCGGGCCGCGCACGCGCACTTGGCGGCGCAGCGTTTTCCAGTGAAAGCACATCGCAGCCTTCATGCTGCCAAGAATTTCCTGGCCCTTGTGGCTTTCGAAATTGGTGTAGAAGACGAAGCCGCGCTCGTCGAAATCCTTCAGCAGCACCATACGCACATCCGGCAGGCCATCTGCATCTACCGTCGCCAGTGCCAAGGCATTGGGATCGTTGATTTCTGCGGCCTGCGCCTCTTTCAGCCACGTGCCAAAAAGGGAAAAGGGCTCATTCTCTTGCGTGAAGTCACCAGTTGTTAACCCAGTCTCACTCATATTGCCATCCAATGCCGTAATGTGTGGCGCGAACGCAGTTTCCGCCCGCCGAACGAAAAATGTCAGAGCTTGCACGTTGCGTCTTAGGACCTTGAAGCCGCTCTTTCCAGTCTGACAGGTATGCCGTTGCAAGACATAGCAAAGTGGATCAAGGACACAAAGGGTTTATCCCGGTTGAGCGGCATTGCCGCAGTGTGCCTGGCCGCGACCATTCTTTCGGGATGCCTTGGCGGTCTCGATTTTTCCGGAACACCCGAGGTCGACCGAACCGTCTCGACAAATTCCGTGCCCTCCGTCCGGAGTGACGAAGACAATTCCGACGCACTCACCGTCAAAAATGCGGTGTCGTCAGCCGATGTGACACGGATTGCCGGAAACCCCATTCCCTGGGCGAACTCCAGTTCGGGCAGCACCGGTGTGATCAGCAGCATCTCCGAGGAACAGGTGAACGGCACCACCTGCCGCCGGTTCACCACCACCCGCCATTCCTATCAGGGCATCGCCAAGTTTGACGGCAATACCTGCCTGCTCGGCAATGGCCAATGGTATCTCACCAGCTTTGGCCCCCGCAGCTGATATCGGGATTGGCACGCTTCGCTACCGCGTATTAACCACGCCACAACAAAGACGCGGCGCGAAGCCACGAACACAACCGGCGCACGCCCACAGCTAACCGTAATTTAAGCAGCAGCTTCTCATCATCACCGGCATAGGGAGAAGACCGCCGGGACGCGGCTCCCCGATTGTTTCAACAGGCTGAAACGAACCGCGAAATGCGGCACCTCAGTCTTCAAGGGCGGTGACAGGCATGCGTGATCCCTATTCAGTGCTCGGCGTCAGACGCAATGCCGGACCGGACGAGATCAAGGCCGCCTGGCGGTCCGTGGCAAAAGCCGTGCATCCCGACCAGAACAAGGATGATCCGCTCGCCACCCAGCGCTTTGCCGAGGCTGGACGCGCCTACGAGGTGCTGAAGGACCCGAAGCTGCGCAACCGCTACGACCACGCCCGCCGTGAGGCTGAACTGCGCCGCATGGAAGAAATGAAGCGCAAGGCGCGGGGACCGGAAGAGGAAACCATCGACCCGGAAACCGCCGAAGAGATGATTTCGCGCATTTTCGAGACCAAGGACAGGGCACGGGCGCAGAACGCAAAGCCGCCAGAGAAGAAGCCGGCAACGGCTGCGCCGCAGGCAAAGGCCGAACCGGCGCCGGAAGCCCGACCGGAGCCCAAGGCAGAAGCTGTGCCGGAATCCGAAGCCAAGCCGGAACAGAAAGTCGAGGGCGACAGGACGCCCATGTTCGGCGGCTTCCCACGCGCCGCAGCACCGGCAGCAGACCTTGTTTCGGCGATCGTCCGGCGCATCCGCGGCGCGGCCAGCAAACCCGCACTGGAAAAGGTGCCCGATATCTTCTGCGACGTCACGGTCTCGATCGAGGAGATCTTCCGCCGTGAAAAGGCAACGGCAACGCTGCCCGACGGACAGACATTGAAGGTCACTCTGCCCGCCGGCACGACCGACGGCAGCGTCGTCCGTCTCAAGGAAATGGGTTACCGCTTGAACGGCATGCAGCGCGGCGATGTCGTTGTTACCGTGCGCGTGCTGGAGGACGGCCGCTTCCGCAGCGACGGGACCGACCTGCGGACCACTTTGCCAGTCAATATCCAGGATGCCATCCTCGGATGCGAGATGACGGTCGAGACCCTTACCGGGGCCATCAGGGTAACCATCCCGGCATGGTCCGGCTCCGACCATGTGATCCGGCTTGAGGGTCACGGCCTGCCGACAGCGGAGGGCAAACGCGGCGATCTACTGGTGGAACTGCGGCTGATGCTGTGGGAAAAGCCGGATGAAAAGATCACCGACCTGATGCGCAGCCTGCGCAATGGCCTGTTTCTGTAAAGATTTTGCGACAAACGCCGTGGATCGCTGCCAGCAATATGGCCACTGACCCAATATTACGGGGACTAACACTTCCTGATCTCCCCCGCGCTTGAACCACCGGGACGGCTATGTCATAGCCAATGCTCGAAAAATTCAGAGCCGACGCGACCGCAAGGGGCGCGAAGGCTCCGGCAGGTTCAACATATGCGAATTTCCAGTCGGCCAATGCCTGACTGACGAAAGCATAGGCTTTATTGGGGGCATAACATCATGTCGCAAACATCCGGTCTGATGAAGGGCAAACGCGGCCTTATCATGGGTGTCGCAAACAACCGGTCGATCGCATGGGGCATTGCCAAGGCAATTCGCGCACAGGGCGGCGAACTGGCATTCACCTATCAGGGCGACGCCTTGAAGAAGCGGGTCGAACCGCTGGCCGAAGAACTCGGTGCCGTCATGGCCGGCCATTGTGATGTCAGTGACGAATCCACGATCGACGCCGTTTTCGACAACCTGGAAAAAATCTGGGGCAAGATCGACTTCATCGTGCACGCCATCGGCTTTTCCGACAAGGACGAGTTGACCGGCCGTTATGTCGATACGTCGGCCGCAAACTTCGCCCTGACGATGAACATCTCGGTCTATTCCTTCACCGCCGTCGCGCGGCGTGCGGAAAAGCTGATGACCGATGGCGGCTCGATGCTGACCATGACCTATTACGGCGCCGAAAAGGTCATGCCGAACTATAACGTCATGGGTGTTGCCAAGGCGGCCTTGGAAGCCAGCGTCAAGTATCTTGCCGTCGATCTCGGCCCGAAGAACATCCGCGTCAACGCGATTTCGGCTGGCCCGATCAAGACGCTTGCTGCGTCCGGCATCGGCGATTTCCGCTATATCCTGAAGTGGAACGAATACAACGCGCCACTGCGCCGCACCGTCACCATCGAGGAAGTCGGTGATGTCGGCCTCTACATGCTGTCGGACCTGTCGCGTTCGGTCACCGGTGAAGTTCATCACGCCGACAGCGGCTACCATGTCATCGGCATGAAGGCCGTCGATGCGCCGGATATCGCCGTCGTCAAGGACTGATACGCCTCCGAAAGAATTCCGGGGCTCTCGTGTAGCGGGCGCCCCGGCTCCTGCCTTGGGGCCAAGCCCCCTGCCCCGGAGTTTCTCCGTGACCATTTACATGATCCGCCACGGACAGACCGACTGGAATGCGCAAATCCGCATGCAGGGCCAGAAGGACATTCCGCTCAACGATACCGGCCGCCGCCAGGCGAGCGGCAATGGCCGGTCACTTCTTGCCATTCTCGGGCAGGATGTTGAAAAATTCGACTTCGTCGCCAGCCCGCTTCACCGCACCCGCGAGACCATGGAACTCATTCGCGAAGCCATGGGGCTTGCCCGCAACGGCTACCGCATGGACGACCGGCTGAAGGAAGTCTCCTTCGGTGATTGGGAGGGTTACACGATGGCCGAACTCGAGCGGGAGATGCCCGAACGGGTGGCGGAACGTGAATTGGCGAAGTGGGATTTCATCCCGCCGGGGGCGGATGCTGAAAGTTATGAAATCCTGTCCTGGCGCATCGGCGCCTGGCTTTCCAGCGTGTCCGGGCCGACCGTCTGTGTCAGCCATGGCGGCGTCATCCGCACGCTGTTCAAGCTATGCGGCGCCATGGATGCGGAGGAAGCAGCACTCGGCGCCATTCCACAGGATCGAATCTTGAAAATTGAGAACGGCACAATCGGCTGGCTCTAGGCTGCCTTTGGCCGAAGGTGGGAAAAGCGGCGGATTGTTCAATCAGCCCGCCACCCGAATGATGCGGCACTGAGCCAGTGCCGCGACTGCAGTCTTACTGCACGATTTCCAGATCATTGATGACGCGCTTGCCATCGACTTCGGTGTAGAAAACCAGAACCTTGACGCCCTGCTTCAGGCCATCAAAGTTGAATTCTTCCGGTGCCTGGTAGTTCTTGCCGTCGTCCAGCGACAGGCTCAGCTTGTCGGTATCGACGCCGGTGATCACGGCCTCGACATCGGCACTCTCGGCGAACGCGGCAAGCGGCGAAAAGAAACCGGCTGCGGCCATCAACGTAGCAACGATGAAACGCATCTGTCTTGCCCTCTTCAGTGATTCATTCAATTTTGTTGTGCCCACTGTTTGATCTCCGATTGTGGCAAAAATCGCCCGCTGCCGTGTCATTTAAAATTTTACCGAATTTGGACCGCTCTTTAGAAAGCTCATGGTTAACCAAATCCTGATCGACAGCGTCCCTCCCGCCGAAGAGCCGATTTCATAGCAGGAACAGCCTCTAAAGCCAATCTTAAGACTCCCTCTCTACCGTGAGGCCGGGGAATATGGGGTGCATGGCCGTTGACTAAAAGCGCTACAATCCGTCATCGCGCCTGGGCGCTTGCCAGGCTGGCGAAACCGTCGCTTTTTCCCGCCTTCATCGCCGTTGCCGTCGTTTTCACCGGCGGCTACTTCTTCGAGCAGCAGAACCGCGAAAACTTCCGCAACGAGCTGAATAGCAACGTCCAGAACGAGCTCAATCTTGTTTCCCTGCGCCTGCAGAGCGAGATCAACAACAACATCACGGCGCTACGCGGTTTTGCCAACAGTTTCGCCGTCGATCCGAACATGGCCCAGCCGCTTTTCGACCAGTTGGCGACCAAGCTGCTGATCCAGAATCCGCAGATGGTGCGCGTCAGCGCTGCACCCGATGCCGTCATCCGAATGACATTTCCCCTCAAAGGAAACGAGCGGATGATCGGCACCGACTTCAAGAAATTCCGTTCCTCCCGGGTCGCCATCGACCGGGCCGAATCGAGGGCCAAGCCCATTCTGGCCGGCCCAGTCAGGCTTCCGAGCGGCCGGACCGGCTTCAATCTGTTTTCGCCGGTCTTCACCAGGACTGACAACAGCCTGGTCTTTTGGGGCTTCATGGAAGCCGTCATCGACGAACGGGATATCTACACCAATGCGGGCCTCATCGACGCAGGCAAGCATAGTGACGAAGCTGATGGCGGCCACCGGCATACCAATATCCAGCTGGCAATCCGCGATGTCTCGGTGAAAAACAGCATCCAGGATGCATTCTTCGGCGATACCGATCTCTTCGAAAAATCGCCTGTCATCCGCCAATTGCAGCTGCCCGGCGGAACATGGGAACTGGCGGCGATCCCAGCCGACGGCTGGGCGCAGGAGCCCGCCAACAGCACATGGCTGGAAACCGCGATCTTCATCGCTGCCGCGATCATCATCATCCCGATCTTTCTGACCGGCGGTTTCGTCAACGAGCGCCAGCGCAACATCGCCAAGCTTCGCGCACGCGAGCGGGAACTGCTGACCGTGTCACATCGGCTCAATCTGGCGCTTGAATCCTCCAAGATCGGCATCTGGGAAATTGACCTCGACACGCAGACACGCTCCTGGGATGAGCGCATGTACCATCTGCATGGCCTGCCACCGGGCGGCGGGGATCCAAGCTACGCGGAATGGCGCGGCTCGGTGCATCAGGACGATATCAGGGCGGCATCCCTGACCCTGTTCAGGGCGTTGGATGAAGATCTGGAATATCGGTCGCAGTATCGCGTCGTCATGGCCGACGGCAGAATCCATCACGTCCGCAATGCCGGCTCCACGCATGTGGGTGCCGATGGCAAAGCCAAGATCACCGGCATCAGCTGGGATGTCACCGACGACGTCATGATGACGGAGCAGCTGCGAACGGCAAAAGCCGTTGCCGACCAAAAGAACGCCGAACTGGAAGATGCCCTTACCGGTCTGTCGGAACGCGAACAACAGCTGGAGGCGATCACCAGACGCCTCGATCTGGCGCTCGATTCCTATCAGTGTGGCATGTGGGAAGCCGATCTCGACGCGGGCGTCACCTACTGGGACGAGCGCATGCATCAGCTTTACGGGCTGACCTATGTCGACGGCATAACGTCACATGAAACCTGGATCAACACGATCCATCCCGATGACCGCGAAGAGACACTTTCAAGCGTGGGCCACACCATTTCGACCGGCCTCCCTTATGTGCAGGCCTCCAGGGTGGTGCTGACAGACGGAACAATCCGGCATATCCGCTCCGTCGGCAAGATCCACGAGGCGCCCGGCGGTAACCGGAAGCTGATCGGCATTGCCTTCGATATCAGCGATGACGTGCTTTTGACCGATGAACTGCGCACCGCAAAGGCAATGGCCGAAGCCAAGAACGGCGAACTGGCCGATGCCAAGGACCGTATCGAACACAATGCCCTGCACGATCCGCTGACGGGCCTTGGCAATCGCCGCATGCTCGACAAGGAACTTGAAGCGCTGTCGGCCGCCCGCAAGGATGGTCTGCAGAACATCGCGATCCTCCATATCGACCTCGATCGCTTCAAGCAGATCAACGATACGCTCGGCCATGCGGCGGGTGACGCGATGCTGGTGCATGCCTCGAAGATCCTGCGCGCAAACGTGCGTGCCGGCGACATCGTGGCGCGCATCGGTGGCGACGAGTTCGTCGTGCTGGCCGCCAATCCGCCGAGCAAGATTTTCCTGTCCAGTTTGTCCGAGCGCATCATTGCCCAGATGCGCCAGCCCGTCGATTACAACGGCTTTCCCTGCCGCTTCGGTGTCAGCATCGGCATTGCCTGTGCCGGTAACATGGCGATCGACGAACGCCAGCTGCTGGTCAACGCCGATATCGCACTCTACCGGGCCAAGGAAAGCGGCCGCAACCGGCATGAATTCTTCACCGAAGCGCTGCAGGCCGAAATCATCACGACCAAGCGGATTGCCGATGAGATTCTTGAAGGCATTGAGCAGAACCAGTTCGTTGCCTGGTATCAGCCGCAGTTCGACGCCGGTACGCTGCGCCTTTCCGGCGTCGAGGCACTGGTACGCTGGAACCATCCGCGCGAGGGCGTTCTGACGCCAGACAAGTTCCTGCATATCGCCGAGGAGCTGAATGTGGTGGCAACGATCGACCGTATCGTGCTCGACCGGTCGCTGATCGACGCGATGCGCTGGGCAGCGCTGGGTATCGACGTTCCGAAGATCTCCGTCAACGTCTCGGCCAAGCGGCTTAGCGACGACCTGCTGTTGAACTCGCTGCAAGGCCTGTCGTTCAAACCGGGTCAGCTGTCGTTCGAACTGGTGGAATCGATCTTCCTCGACGAGAGCGACGATATCGTTACCGCCAATATCGAGGGCATCAAGAAGCTCGGCATCGATATCGAAATCGACGATTTCGGCACCGGCCATACCTCGATCGTCAGCCTGCTGAAGATCAAGCCGAAGCGGCTGAAGATCGACAGGCAGCTGGTTGCGCCCATTCTCAACTCCCGCAACGAACAGGCATTGATCCGTTCGATCATCGAGATCGGCCGCTCACTCGGCATCGAAACGGTCGCCGAGGGCGTCGAAACCATGGAACATGCGGAAATGCTCGGCCTGCTCGGTTGTGATCTCCTGCAGGGTTATGCTTTCGCCAAGCCCTTGAGCTTCGACAAGTTCGTGGAATTCGCCAACAAGGATGCCCTGCAACTGGCGTCCTGATTGGCTTTCGCGACAGGACACACTGTTCACGACGCAATCATGATATTTCGCCAGAAAGGTTTTCCCTTTCCGGCGTTTTCCACTATGAGTGCGCTACTGAATGGCGCAGCGGCTCGCCCGGATGCGCTTGGCCTCATATCCGGTTGCCTGATCCATGTCGCACAATACTTTCGGTCATCTTTTCCGCGTTACCACCTGGGGCGAAAGCCACGGTCCGGCGCTCGGCTGCGTCATCGACGGCTGCCCTCCCGGCATCCGTTTCACCCTGCCCGAGCTGCAGGCCTGGCTCGACAAGCGCAAGCCCGGCCAGTCGCGCTTCGTCACCCAGCGCCGCGAGGACGATCTGGTGAAGATCCTCTCCGGCGTGATGCTGGACGCGGACGGCGAGACAATGATCACCACTGGCACGCCGGTCTCGATGATGATCGAAAACACCGACCAGCGCTCCAAGGATTACTCTGAAATTTCCAAGAGCTACCGGCCGGGCCATGCCGACTATACCTATGATGTCAAATACGGCATCCGCGACTATCGCGGCGGCGGCCGCTCGTCGGCGCGTGAAACTGCCGCTCGTGTGGCAGCCGGCGGCCTTGCCCGCAAGGTGGTCCCGGGGCTTCTGGTGCGCGGCGCGCTGGTGCAGATCGGCAAGCACAAGATCAATCGCGACAACTGGGACTGGAACGAAGTCGGCAACAATCCGTTCTTCGCACCCGATCCGGCCATCGTCCCGGTCTGGGAAGAATATCTCGACAGCATCCGCAAGTCGGGTTCGTCGGTCGGCGCCGTCGTCGAGGTGATAGCAGAAGGTGTACCGGCCGGCATCGGCGCGCCGATCTATGCCAAGCTCGATCAGGACATCGCCTCCAACCTGATGTCGATCAACGCCGTCAAGGGCGTGGAGATCGGCAACGGCTTTGGCGCTGCCGAAATCACCGGCGAGGAAAATGCCGACGAGATGCGCATGGGCAATGACGGCAACCCGATCTTCCTGTCGAACCATGCCGGCGGCATCCTGGGCGGCATCTCGACCGGCCAGCCGGTGATCGCCCGCTTCGCCATCAAGCCGACCTCTTCGATCCTGACCGAGCGTCAGTCGATCGATAGCGACGGCAACAATGTCGATATCCGCACCAAGGGCCGCCATGACCCCTGCGTCGGCATCCGCGCCGTGCCGATCGGCGAAGCGATGCTTGCCTGCACCATTGCCGATCATTACCTGCGTGACCGTGGCCAGACCGGCCGGTTGAAGTAAATTCAAGGAAGAACCCCATGCCCTTTGACCAGAAGCGCGTTGCCGATGCCATCCGGGCCTTCGAGGCCGGCGAAATCGTTGTCGTCACCGATGATGACGGCCGTGAGAACGAAGGCGACCTGATCGTCGCGGCCGTGCATTGCACGCCGGAAAAGATGGCCTTCATCGTGCGCCACACCTCTGGCATCGTCTGCACTCCGATGCCAAAGGAAGAGGCCAAGCGCCTCAACCTCAACGCCATGGTGGCAGAAAACGATTCGGCCCATACGACGGCCTTCACCGTCACCGTCGATTTCAAGCACGGCACGACGACCGGCATTTCGGCCGAAGACCGGACGCTGACGGTGCGCAACCTTGCCAACCCGAATGTCGGCGCTGCCGACTTCACCCGTCCCGGCCACATCTTCCCGCTGGTTGCCCGCGAAGGCGGCGTGTTGATGCGGTCCGGCCATACGGAAGCTGCCGTCGACCTCTGCCGCCTTGCCAGCCTGCCGCCGATCGGCGTTATCTGCGAACTGGTCAACGACGACGGCACGGTCACCCGCGGCCCGCAGGTCACCGAGTTTGCCGAAAAACACGGCCTGAAGCAGGTCTCGGTCGCCGATCTCATCGCCTACCGCCAGCGCAAGGAAACGCTAATCAACCTTGAGGCAACGTTCGATGTCGATACCGCCTATGGCAAGGCCAAGGCGCATGCCTATTCCCTGCCCTGGGATCCTATGCAGCATCTCGCTGTTGTTTTCGGCGATATCCGGGATGGCATCGATATTCCGGTGCGCCTGCACCTCGAAAACGTTGCCGCAGACGTCTTCGGCAAGGCTTGCCAGCTCGATCCGATTATGCAGCGCATGTCCGAACAGGGCCGCGGCGTCATCGTTTACCTGCGTGAAGGTTCGGTCGGCGTTGGCGTCTCGACAACGGCGCGCACCGGCAAGCATGAGCGCGAAGAGCATAGCGAAGCACAGGCCCGCGAAAGCGAATGGCTGGAAATCGGCCTCGGCGCCCAGATCCTCAAAGATCTCGGCATCACCTCGATCCGGCTGCTCTCCTCACGCGAACGCCACTATGTCGGCCTGGAAGGTTTCGGCATCGAGATCGCGGCGACCGAGATTATCTGAGCGCCTGCGCCCACTGAATTTTCAAGGCCACCGGTCAGGACATGACCGGTGGCCTTTCTTGTTTTATCGATAGAATAACCGGCACAGGTTTCCGGTGTAAGACGACCGGCAAATCAGGCCATGCCTGCTTCAGTGATGGATGGATATTCGACAATGACTGTTTTGCAGACGATGCGGCTGACGCTCAGTCCATGCACCCCAAGTGACCGCGCCGATTTCATCGATCTTGAGCGTGACCCGGAGGTCATGCGCTTTCTGAACGGCGGGTATGCGGTCAATCGTGAGACGACGAGTCCGGATGCGACATTCCTCATGCCGACAGGGATGGAGCCCTATATCTGGACGGCGCGCCGTACTGCAAACGGTGCGTTCGTCGGGTGGTTCTGTCTATGGCCGGAGGGTGAGAGGCTGGCCGAACTCGGATACCGCCTGCGCCGGATGGAGTGGGGTCAGGGGCTTGCCTCGGAGGGGGCGCTGGCCCTGGTCAACTGGGGCTTTGAAAGCGGTCAGTACGACAGGATTGCTGCAACGACGATGGCAATTAACCTCGGATCGCGCCGCGTCATGGAAAAGATCGGCCTGAGCTATGCACGCACAGTCATGTACGACGGGCCGGACCCTATCGTGGGCAGCGAGCATGGCGAGGTCTGGTACGAGCTGACGCGCTCGGAATGGAGCGGTGGCTAACCGTCCCACCCCTCTAAAAACACCACCTTCTCAACACCAGCAAATTTCGCCAGCCGTGCCAGTTCCGCCTCCAGCCGCTCCATGCGGCCGGTGGATGAGCGCACACCCTTTTCCCACCAGAGCCGCTTGACGGCGAGCGTCCCTGTCTTGCGGTCCGCCTTCATGTCGATCCGGCCGACAAGTCTGTCACCCTCCAGCAGCGGGAAAACGTAATAGCCGTATTCCCGTTTCGGTTCGGGAACGAAAACCTCGATGCGGTAATAGAAGCCGAACAGGCGTTCGGTGCGATTGCGGTTGCGGATCAGCGGGTCAAAGGGGCTGAGCACACGGATGCGGGCGGGCGCCTCTGCGAGGTCGCCGAGGTTTTCGGGGAAACCGGCGAAGGCATAGGAAAGGCGCGGCTTGTCGCCATCGGCAGGCTCGATCATCACTTCGGTCAGTTCGTCGCGATGCTGCATAACCCAGGCCTTTGCCTCGTCTGGCGAGACCAGATCGAAGAAGGCGGCGATTTCGCCGTGTGTGGCAAAGCCCAGCCGGTCGAGCGCTGCGCGGCAGGCCCAGTCGAGGAAGGCATCGTGACTGACCTCCGGCTCATAGTGGTGGCCGGGAATGACGCGCTCGGTGAGATCGTAGATTTTCTGGAAATTCTGGCGGCCGGCGATAGCGAGCTTGCCGGTATGCCAGTAGTATTCGAGCGCCGTCTTGTTGGGATGCCAGTTCCACCAGCCGCCCGATTTGTGGTCGTCGGCCTTCAAGTCCCGCGACAGCTTTGCGCCGCCCTGGGCGATGCGCTGGAATGTTTCTTCGAAAGTACTGTCGAAGCCTTCGCCGCGCCATTTCAGCCAGCGCTCGCGCATAACCGCCTCGCGCCGTACAAAGCGGTGCTTCCAGTAGCGGAAAAACTCCGACGGCAGGATCGAGGCGTCATGCGTCCAGTGTTCGAACAGCGCCCCGTCCTTTTCCAAAAGCTCCGTCAGGTGCTCGCGCCTATAGGTCTGGTTGCGCGAAAACAGGATCTGGTGATGGGCGCGCTCGACGGTCGAGATGCTGTCGACCTGGACAAAGCCGATTTCGTGGATGAGATCGAGTAAGCCCTGCTTGCCGAGCGACCGGTTTGGAGCAGCGGCTAGGCCTTGCTTGTTGAGGAAGATGCGCCGGGCATCACGGTTTGAAACAGGAATCGCCATGCAACAATCTAGGCAAATGTTCACACTTTGTTCAAGCCCAAAACCGGAGCCTCTTTCCATCCGCCAAGAAATCGTCCTATAGAGCCTCGACATTCGAACGCGGGGGACGCGGATTGGACATACGCTTTTCCAGCGTGTCCGTCAGTTTTGGCGGACGCACGGTTCTTCAGCCGCTGACGCTGTCGCTGACCGAGCGCCGTATCGGCATTGTCGGGCTGAACGGCTCGGGCAAGACCACATTTGCGCGGCTGATCAACGGGTTGGTCAAGCCGGCCACCGGCACCGTGACCGTGAACGGTCTTGATACCGTCAACGATGCAAGCGCAGCGCTGGCTGAGGCCGGCTTCATCTTCCAGAACCCACAGCACCAGATCATCATGCCGATCGTGCATGAGGATATCGCGTTTGGCTTGAAGAACCGCGGATTGAAGGCGGACGAGATCGAGCGACGCACAGCCGCCGTGCTCGAACGGTTCGGCATCAGCCATCTGGCCAAGCGGCGCGTGCATGAACTCTCGGGCGGCGAAACGCAGCTTGCCGCCATCGCCAGCGTGCTCGTCACCGGCCCCGGCATCCTCATTCTCGACGAGCCAACCAACCAGTTGGACCTTAAGAACCGTGGACTGGTGGAACGTACCATTGCCGGGCTTGACGAGCACACGATCGTCATCAGCCATGACCTGCCGCTGATCGAAAAATTCGACCGCGTTCTTCTGTTCCACGACGGCAGGTTGATCGCCGATGGCCCGGCGAATGAAAGCATCCGTGCCTACCATGAGGTGGCCGGTTGCTGAACGGGCTGGACATCGAAGGCACGACGCCGCTGCACCGGATGTCGGTGCGGATGAAGCTCGCCATCCTGCTCGTCTGCGGGCTTGCGCTTTATGCCGTGTCCTCGTTCTTCGTCCTTGTCCCGGCTTTCGTCATTGCTGCCGTCATCTACTTCACCACCGGCCTCGCCTTCCGCGAGGCCGTGTCGCGGCTAAAACCCATCCTCTTCACCATTCTGATCCTGTTGATAGCCACCGCCTACCTCACGTCGATACGCGAGGCGGCCGAAAGCTTTTTCCGGTTGATGGCGATCGTGCTGTTTGCAGGTGCTGTGACCGCGACGACGGCGACCGGTGCATTCATCGACGAGATCACCCGGCTGCTGCAGCCGCTCGACAGGCTCGGCCTGGTGCGGGCCGCCGATGTCGGGCTTGCCTTCGGGCTGGTGCTGCGCTTCGTTCCGGATATTTTCAACCACTACCAGTCGATACGCGAGGCGCACCGGGCGCGCGGGCTGAAGGTGCGGCCGTTGACGATTCTGGCGCCGTTGATCATCCTGACGCTGAAGGACGCCGACACGATCGCCATGGCGATCGACGCCCGCGGTTTCCGGCGGCCGCGCGAGAGGCTTCGTTGATGGAGAACGCATTCTTCCGTCTCTGTCCCGATCCGGCGATGGCCGCACGCATGCACATATATCGATAGACAAAGGACCTGCCATGACCACCAGAGACCTCGTTCTCATTGCCCTATTCACCGCCATCATCGTCGTTCTCGGCCTCATTCCGCCGGTGACGCTGGGCTTCATTCCCGTGCCGATCACCGCTCAGTCGATGGGCGTGATGCTGGCAGGCTGCATCATCGGCGCCAAGCGCGGCGCGCTCGCCTATGTGCTTCTGGTGCTGCTGGTCGCGATCGGGCTGCCGGTTCTCTCCGGCGGCCGTGGCGGCTTGGCCATCATCCAGGGTCCGACCGGCGGCTTCGTGCTTGGCTGGATCGTTGCCACCTTCGTTACCGGCCTGATCGCCGAGCGGCTGGTCAAGGAAGGCCAGAGCGAAGTCAGGCAGTTTGCCGGCTTCTTCATTGCCTCAGTCATCGGCGGCATTGGCGTGCTCTATGCCATCGGCATGCCCTGGGTGACTGCCGTCACCGGTACGCCGCTGTCAGCCGTCGCTACGGGTTCGCTTGCCTTCATTCCGGGCGACATCGTCAAGGCCGTGATTGCAACATTGGCCGCCCGCGCGGTTCTCGCCGGTTATCCGCTGCTGCACGCACGCGCCTGAGCGCCGTGGCCGTTCATCTTGCAGCCGTTGTGGAAAATTATGGTCGGCCGGAGGATGTAATCCGGCTTGCCAGACGGCCGCGCCCGGACCTTGCACCGGGCATGGTGGAAATCGCCATCGAACGTGCGGCGGTCAATCCTTCCGATCTGATCCCCGTGACCGGCGCCTATAGCAATCGCACCGTACTGCCGTTCGTTCCCGGCTTCGAGGGCGTCGGCACCGTTAGCCGCATCGGCGCCGGTGTCAGCGGCCTGAAATCCGGCGACCGCGTGCTGCCGCTCGGGGCGAGTGGCCTGTGGCAGAGCTATGTCCAGCGCCCGGCAGAGTGGTGTTTTGCTGTTCCGGATGACCTTTCGGCCGACCAGGCCACAACCGCCTATATCAATCCGATGACCACGTTGCGGCTGATCGCGGAATTGAAGGCTCATTTTGGTGGTTCTTACGGACTTTCGGGCCGCAGGATCGGCGTCACAGCGGCCGGCTCCGCGATCGGGCGGATGCTGCTAATGACACTGTCTGCCGAGGGTGCCGAGGTGATCGCCATCGTTCGCAGTGAAGCAACCGCTGCCCGTCTGCCAGCCCTGCCGGGTCTTCAAACCTGGGTGACCGGGCAGCAACTGGCCGGCAAGGATGTGGTTTTCGACGCGCTCGTCGATGCCGTCGGAGGCGAGACCGGCGGCCACCTGCTCCGGCATCATCTCTCTCCCGGCGGAGCCTTCCTGCAATATGGCGCGCTCAGCGGCGCACCGATTGCCCAGTCAGCCATTTCGGCGCGGCCGGATGTGCGCTTCTCCTTCCTTTGGCTGCGCTCCTTCATTCACGCGGCTGGAAGACAGGCAATTTCCAATGCGCTTGCCCAGTGTTTTGACGGGATCCGCGACGGCTCGATGGTGAGCCACATCGCCGCGACCTATCCGTTGTCGCGGCTTGACGAGGCACTTGTCCACCAGAGCGCCCCAGACCGGCGCGGCAAGATCCTCCTTGACCCGCGCTGTTGAAAACACCGCAAACGCCCTACCTAAAGCATGGACCTCGACCCCCTGAAGCCATAGGTTCCCGCCATGACCACGATCCTGTTCGAAAACCCGATCTTTCTGGAACACAAGGTTCCGGAAGGCCATCCGGAGCGGCCCGACCGGCTGAAGGCGCTCAACCTTGCGCTGGAGCATGAGCGGTTTTCGCCGCTGTCGCGGCTTGAGGCGCCGCAGGGCAATGAGGATCTGGTGCTGCTTGCCCATCCGGAGCAGCATCTGCGCACCGTCATGTCCGCCATACCAGAAGAAGGCATCAACGCCGTAGAGGCCGACACCTATGCCAGTCCCGCCAGCCTGCAGGCCGCACTGAGCGGGATTGGTGGCGCTGTCGCGGCAGTCGATGCGGTGTTTTCCGGCAAGGCCGACAATGTCTTCGTCGCCTCGCGCCCGCCCGGCCATCATGCCGAGAAGAACAAGGCGATGGGCTTCTGCTTCTTCAACAACATCGCCATCGCCGCCCGCCATGCCCAGCAGAGATATGGGGCCGAGCGTATCGCGATCGTTGACTGGGACGTGCATCACGGCAACGGCACGCAGGACATCTTCTGGGATGATCCATCGGTGCTGTTCTGCTCGACGCACCAGATGCCGCTTTATCCCGGCAGCGGCGCCAAGACCGAGACGGGTGCCGGCAATATCGTCAATGCGCCACTGTCGCCCGACACCGGCAGCGAGCATTTTCGCGAGGCGTTCAAGTCGCGCGTCCTGACGGCGCTGGATGATTTCCGCCCGGATTTCATTCTGATCTCGGCCGGGTTCGACGCCCATCACCGCGACCCCTTGGCACAGATCAATCTCACCGCCGAGGATTTCGACTGGGCGACCGGGCGCCTGCTCGACGTCGCTGGAAAAACCGCAAACAACCGCATCGTCAGCTTGCTGGAAGGCGGCTACGATCTTCAAGGGCTGGCCGAATCGGCCGCGACCCACATCTACCGCCTGATGAGAGGATGACCATGACCACCGCTGCACAAACCGACGTATCCACCCTCTCCTTCGAAAAGGCCGTCGAAGAACTCGAAGCCATCGTCTCGGCACTGGAGCGCGGTGACGTGGCGCTCGACAAGTCGATCGAGATCTACGAGCGCGGCGAAGCGCTGAAGAAACATTGCGAGGCGCTACTCGGCGCCGCCGAAAACCGCATCGAAAAGATCAGGCTCGACCGGGCCGGAAAGCCGCAGGGCGTCGAGCCGCTTGACGGGGAGTAAGCGGTTCCCAAGCTATAGGGCGATTGTCGTTCTGATTTCATCATAGCCTGCATGCAGGCCTTTGGCATCGTGTTCGATCAGGCCGGCTTTCGACAAAATCTCCACATCCTCGTGAACACGCCGATAGTCCCGGCCCAGGCTGCGCGCCAGTGCGGCAATGCTGGCCTGTGGATGACGGCGCAGATGACGCAGCAGCTCAAGACGTTTTGTCGTCATTGTCTGTGACAACGCATCCCAGTTCACAAAGGTCAGGTGATCTTCCGAAACAGCCTCGCCCTTTTCCGCGCGATGCCATGCGTCCGCGACCCTCTTCTGAAGGTCATCAAAAGAGCCGCCAATATGAAGCTGTACGTCCTTGCTCATATCCGTTCTCCTCTTACTTTTTCGACATCCAGCCGGAAATCGGCCAGCAGCTGTTCAATGGAAACAAACGCATAACCCTCTTCGCGGTCATCATAGTGGCGATGATCGCCCTTGCCGCGCTCGTTGTCATATCCAACAATTCTCTCGCCTGGGCGGCCGTAAAACAGAGAATATTTGAGAAAGTGCGACGCTGGCGGAACGGATACCGGCACGTGCCAAACCTTGATCTCAAGGATCGCACCATCCTGAAAAATTAGCCGATCACGGATGATCAATGTCGCTTTCATTCTTCAAAATATGTCATGTGACGCCATATGGCGTCAAGCGCCATAAATACGTGAGAGGACACTGGTAGTTTTCCTGCTGCGGGCCTACCTTAGGGTCAATATGAACCGACGAGGACCAGCCCATGAGCTTCTTTCCCGGACCAGACCCCGAAGCTGGTGATGCACCGGCCTGTGATGCGATCGAGCATCTGATCATTCCGCGCACCAGCGACATCGGCAATCTGCAGGTACGCCGGGCGTTGCCGACGGCAAAGCGGCGGCTGGTCGGGCCGTTCATCTTCTTTGACCGGATGGGACCGGCGCTTCTCAAGGCAGGACAAGCGCTGGACGTGCGGCCGCATCCGCATATCGGGCTTTCGACGGTCACCTACCTGTTCGACGGTGAGATCAAGCATCGCGATAGCCTCGGCACCGAAATGGTTATCGCGCCCGGCGACCTCAACCTGATGACGGCGGGGCGCGGTATCGTGCACTCCGAGCGCTCGCCCGAAAACCTGCGCGGCAAACCGCAATCGATCTCCGGCCTGCAGACCTGGCTTGCCCTGCCCGACCAATACGAGGAAATCGATCCGATCTTTGCCCATACCGAAAAACGCGACCTGCCCTCCTTCAACATGGACGGGCTGGAAGGTCGGGTCGTCATCGGCCAGTTCGAAGGGATGAGGTCGCCGGTTTCGGTGTTTTCCGACACGATCTATGTCGATCTGCGGATCGAGCCTGGCCGGAGCGCGCCGTTTGCTGCCGAGTGGGAAGAGCGCGCGCTCTATATCCTTGAGGGCGAGGCGATCATTGCGGGCGATCATTTTGCCGACAATCAACTGCTGGTTTTGCGGGCGGGCGATGCGATCACGATCACGGCGGGCCTAGCGGGCTGTCATATCATGCTGTTCGGGGGTGCCGCCCTTGGCTCTGCCCGGCATATCTGGTGGAATTTCGTTTCCTCGTCCAAGGAGCGGATCGAACAGGCCAAGGAGGAATGGCGAACGGGCCGTTTCGACATCGTCCCGGGGGACGAGGAAGAGTTTATCCCTTTGCCGGAGCGGTAATATTGGTTAAACTCGCAGCGTGCCGCAAGAAAACCGGTTTTTGCAATCCATAACGATTCTGTTTAAAGACGCGGTTCCCAGCGGACACCAACACTAGACATCGCGGTTCCCTTGAAGGCGCGAGAACGAAGGCCTTAGCGTGACACAATTGCCAGTCCATCCAATGCCGGCGACCCCTCTTCTCGATCAGGTTGTTTATCCCGATGATTTGAAGAGGATCGAAGACAAGGACTTGCCGCAACTGGCAGCCGAACTGCGCTCGGAGATGATCGATGCGGTGTCGCGTACCGGCGGCCATCTGGGTGCCGGTCTTGGCGTCGTCGAACTGACCATCGCCATCCACAAGGTCTTCAACACACCGCATGACCGGCTGATCTTCGATGTCGGTCATCAATGTTATCCGCACAAGATCCTCACCGGCCGCCGTGACCGTATCCGCACGTTGCGCCAGGAGGACGGCTTGTCCGGCTTCACACGGCGCGCCGAAAGCGAATACGACCCCTTTGGCGCGGCCCATTCCTCGACCTCGATTTCCGCCGGTCTCGGCATGGCGGTGGCAGCCGATCTCTCCGGCGAGCATCGCAATGTCATTTCCGTCATCGGCGATGGCGCAATGTCGGCCGGCATGGCCTACGAGGCACTCAACAATGCCGGCGCGCTGGATGCGCGGCTGATCGTCATTCTCAATGACAACGACATGTCGATCGCCCCGCCGACAGGCGCGATGAGCGCCTATCTGGCCCGCCTTGCCTCCGGCCGCACCTACATGGGCTTTCGCGATCTCGGCAAAAAGCTGACGGCCTATCTCGGCAAGAAGGTCGACCGGGCGATTACCCGCGCCGTCGAGCACGCGCGCGGTTATGTCACGGGCGGAACACTATTCGAAGAGATGGGCTTTTACCATATCGGCCCGATTGACGGCCATTCCTTCGAGCATCTGTTGCCGGTGCTGCGCAATGTGCGCGACAATTCCAATGGTCCGGTGCTGATCCATGTGGTGACACAGAAGGGCAAGGGTTACCCGCCCGCCGAAGCTGCAGCGGACAAGTATCACGGCGTCAACACATTCGACGTCATCACCGGCGCGCAGGCGAAAGCCAAGCCGAATGCCCCGGCCTATACATCCGTCTTTGCCGAGGCGCTGACGCAGGAAGCGGGCTATGACGACAAGATCGTCGCGGTTACCGCCGCCATGCCGTCCGGCACCGGCCTCGACAAGTTTGCGCTGGCCCATCCCTCCCGCTGTTTCGATGTCGGCATTGCCGAGCAGCATGCGGTCACCTTTGCGGCGGGGCTGGCGTCTGAAGGCTACAGGCCGTTCTGTGCGCTCTATTCCACCTTCCTGCAGCGCGGGTATGACCAGGTGGTGCATGACGTGGCGATCCAGGGCCTGCCGGTCCGTTTCCCGATCGACCGTGCCGGCTTTGTCGGCGCCGATGGCCCGACCCATGCCGGTTCGTTCGATACGACCTATCTCGCCACCCTGCCCGGCTTCGTCGTGATGGCGGCCGCCGACGAAGCGGAACTCAAGCATATGGTGCGCACCGCCGCAGCCTATGACGCAGGTCCGATCTCGTTCCGTTATCCACGTGGCGAGGGCGTTGGCGTGGAAATGCCGGAGCGTGGCCAGATCCTTGAAATCGGCAAGGGCCGAGTGATGAAGCAGGGCTCGAAGGTGGCGCTGCTTTCGTTCGGTACGCGTCTCGCCGATTGCCTGCTTGCCGCCGAAGATCTCGATGCCGCCGGGCTTTCGACGACGGTCGTCGATGCCCGCTTTGCAAAACCGCTCGACCACGATCTGATCCGCCAGTTGGCCAGGCATCACGAAGTGCTGATCACTATCGAGGAAGGCGCCGTCGGCGGCTTCGGCAGCCATGTGCTGCAATTCCTCGCCCATGAAGGCCTGCTCGACAACGGCCTGAAAATCCGGCCGCTGGTTCTTCCGGATATCTGGATGGAACAGGCCAAGCCTGAAGCCATGTATGCCAGGTCGGGCCTCGACCGCGCCGGCATCGTTTCGACCGTGTTCAAGACGCTCGGGCAGAAGCAGCAGATCGGCTCAAGCGTCGCAGGCTGATTGCTGGGCATTGGCTCACACGACCGGTTTTACCGATATCAACGATACCAGCCCTGCGCGACATACGCAGGGCTGGTCTTTTTTTTGGTTCAGCGCAAAGGGTCGCACCGATCAGATATTGGCACCACCATCAATGGTAATGCTTGAGCCGGTGATGAAGCGGCTTTCCTCTCCAGCAAGAAATGTCACCAGAGCAGCGATGTCCTGGGCCTTGCCGAAGCGAGGAATGGCCATCAGGGCAAGCTGCGGTTCGGCGTGATCACCATGGGCCGGATTCATGTCGGTGTCGGTGGAGCCAGGCTGGACGATGTTGACAGTGATCTCTTGCGGCCCGAGATCGCGTGCCAAGGCCTTGGTCAGCCCGACCAGCGCGAACTTGCTGGTTGAATAGATACTGAGGCCGGAGAATGGCACCTGTTCTCCGAGATTGCTGCCGATGAAGATGATGCGGCCGCCCTGCCCCATCACCGCTGCTGCCGCCTTGGAGGCGACGAAGCTGGCGCGGACGTGAATGCTCATGACGCGGTCAAACTCTTCCAGCGTCGCGGTATCGATCGTATCGACCGAGAAGACGCCGGCGCTGTTGACGAGAATATCGAGACTGCCAAGCCTCGCGTGAGCCTCTGCCACGGCCGCCTCGACGGCTGCCGCATCGAGATTGTCGGCCTTGATGGCAAGCGCCCTGCGCCCGAGTTTCTCGATAGCGCTGACGACTTCCTCTGCCTTGCCGGGAGCGCTTGCATAGGTGATGGCGACATCGGCACCATCCCTGGCAAGTGCCAGCGCAATGGCCGCACCGATCCCCCGGCTACCACCGGTGACGAAAGCAACTTTATTGTTCAAGCGAGACACGACATTTCCTTTTGTAACGATCGATACATATATGTAGTCAGCATTGCCTGCCGTCGTCAATTGATTTATGTATCGAATGATACAGAAAGGAATTTCGATGTCTCAAAGAGGCCGCCCGCGCACCTTCGACAGCGATGCAGCACTGAGGCGGGCAATGCTGGTCTTCTGGGAAAAAGGCTATGAGGCGACATCCATGGCCGATCTGACGGCGGCGATGCAGATCGGTGCGCCGAGCCTTTATGCAGCCTTCGGCAACAAGGCCGATCTGTTCGCAGCAGCTCTCAAGACCTACAAGGCCGAGATCGGGCTGGAGATATGGAACGCCCTGTCAAAGGCTGTGACGGCACGGCAGGCCTTTGCCGATTTCCTGCAGCAGACTGCCCTGGCCTATGCCCAGCCGGATACGCCACGCGGCTGCATGATTGCGCTTGGTGTCCTGAATGGCGACACGGACGCCGTTTCCACCTGTGAATTGTTGCGGCATTGCCGGTTGGAAAACGCCACCCTGCTGCGCGCGCGGCTGGAGGAAGGCGTCCGCGACGGCGAGATTGCGCCTACGGCAGATTGCCAGAAAATCGCCGATTTTTATGCAACGGTCCAGCACGGCATGTCGATTACCGCGCGCGACGGCGCGACTCTGGCTTCGCTCCAAAGCACGGCAGATGCGGCAATGGCCGCCTGGGACGCACTGACCGCACCGCGATAAAGCAGGTCCCCACAGGCGCTGAATTCAGATGGCGCGGCGCAAGCCATAAGATGCGGCTCCAACCCGGGCAGTCCTTCGGACTTCGAGCATCCAGCCGATTGCCAGCTGCAGCGCACAACCGATGGCAAGCAACAACAGTTGCAGCGCGATCGGCATGCCGGGATCGAGTGTCATCAACACCACGGCACCGAACGACAGAAGGATACCGGCAGAAAAGACGGCCAGGCTGTGCCGCCCGGCGGCACAGACGAGCCTCATGGCCGGATGATCGGCGGTGGCTTTGACGGCGCGAATATTCCAGGCGAGATAAAGGATCGCCAGAACATTGATGATCCGCAAAGGGCCGTCATTGATCTTGGACACCAGCTGATGGTGAAGTTCACCAAACGGCGAATCCACGGCCCCGAGATGAAAAGCCAGATTGAGCGGAATGGCAGCGATAGCAAAAACTGCGGCGGCTGCGAATACCGGGCCATTGTAAGACAAGACGGACTGGCCGCATTTCATGCGTGCCCCCAAATATATGCCGATCACGAAGATGAACTGCCACGACAGAGGATCGAAAAACCAGGCCTCTCCTTCGAGGGCTGCGTTGGGGAAATTGATATGGCCAAGGCCCGCAACGAACCAGATGAGGCAGGAAAGCCCCAAAAGCGCACTTTTCGACCGGTCATGCAGCAGAAACGCGAAAGGAGCGATCAACAGCAGGACGACGTACATCGGCAGGATATCGAGATTGCCAGGCATATAACTCAGCGACAGGGCCTGAAGACCATGATGGAGCGGATCCAGCCAAAAATCCGTCATGTCGGCAGGCCACGCAGTCTGGTCAAAGGTTCCGATGACAAAAGCCGATATTGTCATCATGATCGCGAAAAGTATGAGATGCACGAAGTAGAGGCGCAAGGCCCGCTTCCATGGCCGCTCCAGCTGCAGGCTGGCATACGGACGATAATAGGCGAGCGCGCAGGACATGCCGGCCAATAGTACGAAGACTTCGGAGGCGTCGGAAAATCCGCGCGACTGCTGGAACGTTGGCGAAAACGTGAACTCTGCATGACCGATGAAAATGAGCAGAAGCGACAAGCCCCGCAGCAGGTCTATTCTGTTCTCCCGTTCGCCGTTCATCTCTGGGTTCCAGGTTGCCACCATCGCGGCAGGCGCGATCAACCCGTCCTAAAGCAAAACCGTTACTCTCCCGCCTGATATCACCGGTACAATTTTAGCGATTGATCATTTTAAATCGACCACTCCGTGGAGGCCGGTATCACTTTCCCTCATGCCCACCTTGTGACAGGCATCCAGCCCCGGCCGCCGCCGGGTCAACGTTCCTTTCGGCCCAATGACCTGCCGCTCATGATGCCTGGTCTTGCCGATGGACTGAACCCCGGCAAAGTCCCGGGGTTCTCCGTCCAGGCTTCTTCCGCAGTCTTACGCTGCGCGGCGTAGGTTGTACGCTGCCATCGCGAGCGCCCCCCTGCCGCTGTCGAGCTGGAACTCGGCGATCAGTTCGCGCAGGCGGCTGGCCTCGTTGGCAAGCGTAGCGCTTGCCGCGTTGGTTTCCTCGACCATGGCGGCGTTCTGCTGGGTCACCTGATCCATCTGGTTGACTGCGGTATTGACCTCGGCAAGACCGACCGACTGTTCGCGGGCCGATGTGGCAATTGCGTCCATATGCTGATTGATGGTCACGACATAGGTTTCGATGGTCTTGAGGGCATCGCCGGTTTCCCGCACCAGCTTGACGCCGCCTTCGACCTCGACGCTGGAATTGCGGATCAATTCCTTGATTTCCTTGGCAGCCCTTGCCGAGCGCTGTGCCAGTTCACGCACCTCCTGGGCAACAACGGCAAAACCCTTGCCGGCATCGCCGGCACGCGCAGCCTCGACGCCGGCATTCAACGCCAGCAGATTGGTCTGGAAGGCGATCTCGTCGATGACGCCGATGATATTGGAAATCTGGCTTGCAGAATCCTCGATCCGGCGCATTGCTTCGACCGCATTGGCAACGACTGCGCCGGACTGGGCGGCACTGGCATTGGCCTGTACCGCAACACTGCGGGCCTCGTCGGCGCGCTTGGAGGCGTTGGAGACATTGACCGTGATCTGATCAAGGGCTGCCGCGGTTTCCTCCAGCGACGCCGCCTGCTGTTCGGTGCGGCGGGACAGATCGTCCGAGCTCTGGCTGATCTCGCGTGTGCCGTCATCGATCGAACCGGCCGACTGGGTGACCGCGGTCAGCGTATTGCCCAATTGCTTGATGGCCGCGTTCAAATCGTGACGCAGAGCCTCAAAATCCGGGGCGAAGGCATCGTGGAGCTGGAAGGACAGGTCCCCGGCAGCAAGACGGCGCAGACCGGCAGCCAGGCCTGATGTCGCCTGCTGCAGACGCGCTTGCGCTGCTGCTTCGGCTTCCTGCGTCAGGCGAACACGGTCGGCTTCGGCCTGCCTCCGCGCTTCCTGCGCTTCTTGCTCCAGCCGGTGGTTGGCAATCGCAGCCTGGCGGAAAATCTCGACGGCACCGGCCATTTCGCCGATCTCATCCTTGCGGTCTGTAAAGGGGATGGTGCTCGTGGTATCGCCACCGGCAAGGCCGGTCATCGCCCGGGTGGTTGCGGCAATCGGCCTGGAGATGCCGCGCCCGACAAAATAGACGGTGAGTGCCAGCAGCAAGATCGCAACAATCACCGCCGCAATTCCAACGTTCTGCGTGCGTGCTATCATCTGTGCATTCTCTGCTTCGCCCGAGTGGCGCAGGCCGGTAAGGTCCTGTGCCAGTCCCGCCAGAAGCGGTTCCATATCTGCGAAGGCCTTGGAAACATTCAGCCGTGTGCTGCTCTCGATCCCGGCTGTCGTAGCATAGGCGTTGAATGCCGCCTGATACATTTGCAGAGCCTTCATGACGGAATCATAGGCTTCCTCTGACCCGAAACGTGCAGGTGTAAAGGAAGCAAAAACCTTGGCCTCCGCCGCATGGCCCGCCACATATTTGGCCTCGCGGCGCATGATGAAATCCTTCTCATGCCGCCGCATCGTCAGCATGCTCGCCTTCAATCCGGTGTCTTCAACATCGGTCAGCAGCTGTTCGATGGAATGCACGGCCCTGCGCATTTCGCCTTCGCGGCCCTTCGAAGGATCGAGCCCGAGCTCCGTATGGACTGCCACGAGCGACTTGAATTGATCAAGATACACATCGAGCCCGGCGCCAATGGCCTGCAGTTTCTGCTGGACCGAGGCATCTGGAACCGTCAGCCGCAACAGTTCCAGCTGTTCGCGGGTTTCAACGGAAAACTCCTCGTGGTGCAGGACGGCCTCCTCGCTCTGTTGCAGCAGGAAATCCTTTTCCGCAGCCCGCTCTTCAAGCATCTTGTTTTCAAGGACCAAGAGCGCCTTGTCCGATGCCTCAATCATGCGCTCCTTTTCCCGGAAGGATTGCTCGATTGCCTGTTCGACGATGAAAATGGCAACGATCGACAGAATGCCGGCAACAGCGATCGGGACGAGCAGGCCAATCTTGTGGGACAACCTAAGACGCATAGGGACTCCATATTGCCCGGCCAGACTGGCCGGGACGCAAACAGTGTGAAAAAATCTGGATATATGCCTGATCCCGTGATGCGGGATGGGCCTTGGAACATGCCGGTGAAGCGAACTCTTCAAGCAAATTCACCGGTGCTGCATGCCCGGTATCGCACATCCGAAAATGTGTGACGTAAGGCTCGCCGGATTAGGGCGCGCCAATTAAATATCGGTAAAAAACCCATACACCTTTACTGGTGAATACCGCGCAGCAGACTGGACCTTTTGTCCGCCGCATCCCTTACGGACTGGCTGGGCAGCCTCTTTCGGCACTATTTGAGCGTAGCCGGCCGCATGGCCCTTGCCATCACGGGCCTGACGCGCCATGAGAACCCATGTCAAACGAACCAAAAACCTCCGTCCGTCTCGATCAGCTGCTTTTGAACCTGGGGCTTGTCGCCAGCCGTTCGCGCGCGCGCGATGCGATCCAGCGTGGCACCGTCACCGTCAATGGCCGTGTCGTCACCAAGGCAAGCTCCACCTTTCCCGAGGATGTGACGATCGCCATCGACGATCCGGTCCAGCCCTATGTTTCGCGCGCGGCGCTGAAGCTGAAAGCGGGACTTGAACATTTCAAACTTTCGCCGGAAGGCCTGGACTGTCTGGATATCGGCGCCTCGACCGGCGGCTTTACCGAAGTCCTGCTGCACGCGGGTGCTGAGCACGTCATCTCCATCGACGTCGGCCATGGCCAGTTTCATCCACGCCTGGACGCCGATCCCCGCGTCACCAATATCGAGGGCCTGAATGCCCGCGTGCTGGATGAGGATCACCTGGAAGACCGCGAGATCGGTTTCGTCGTTTCCGACGTCTCGTTCATCTCGCTGAAACTGGCACTGCCGCCCGCGCTCGATCTCGCGGCACCCGGCGCCCATTGCATCCTGCTCGTCAAGCCGCAGTTCGAAGCCGGCCGCGAGGCGATCAGCAAGGCTGGCCTGCTCAAGGACCCTACAACCGCGCCTGCGGTTGCAGCCGAGTTGGAACGCTGGCTCGTCGAGGACATGGGCTGGACGAGCCTTGGCCTCATCCCCTCGCCGATCTCAGGCGGTGACGGCAACGAGGAATATCTGCTGGCCGGTTACAAGCCTCTGGATGACGATGCGGACGAAGACGCATGAGCACGGAAACGCTGACCATCGAGAAGCTGGGCCAGTCGGGCGACGGTATCACCAGAGGTCCATTCGGCCCTGTCTATGTATCGTTTACACTGCCGGGCGAAACCGTGGCGCTGGCGGTCAACCGCGACAAGGGCACGGTCATGTCGATGTCCGAGATCTCGCCCGAGCGTGTCGAGCCGAAATGCCGGCATTTCGGACCGGACGGCGAGAACGGCACCTGCGGCGGCTGCAGCCTGCAACATGCCAGCGACAGCCTTTACCAGCACTTCAAGCGGCAGCTGGTTCTCGACGCGTTGAAATCGAAAGCGTTGCAGGCCGAGGTCGCGCCGCTGGTGCTTGCCTATCCCGGTGAGCGGCGGCGCACGGTGTTCACCGCCCGGCGCACCGAAAAGGAACTGCTGCTTGGTTACAACCAGGCCGAAAGCCATCACATCGTGGCGATATCGGAATGTCCCATCGCAAGCCCCGGCATCGTGTCGCGGCTTGCAACCATCCGGACGATTGCCAACGCCATGGCCGTCAATGCCGAGCCGTTCCGCATCACCGTGCTTGAAACGCTCTCCGGCCTTGATCTGGCCTTCGACGGCATCAAGAAAATGGACGACCGGCAGCGGCGCATGGCGGTGGAGACTGTTCTCGGCCTGAAGAGCATTGCCCGCCTCAGCCTCAATGGCGAAATCCTCGTCGAACCCGTCAAGCCGGTGATCGATTTCGGGGGTGTTTCCGTCTCCCCGCCGCCCGGCAGTTTCACCCAGGCGACGAAACCCGCCGAAGAGGCGATGGCGGAGCTGGTGATGGCGCATCTCGGCAAATCGAAACGCGTCGTCGATCTTTTTGCAGGCTCCGGCACATTCTCGCTGCGTATCGCCCGCAAGGCGCGCGTTCACGCCGTCGAAGGTGAAGACAAGCCGCTGAAGGCGCTGGATTTTGCGGCGCGCAACACCCAAGGCCTGAAGCCCGTTACCGTCGAGAAACGCGATCTCTTCCGCCGCCCGATGATGGCTTCGGAACTGAAGGCCTATGACGCGATCGTCTTCGACCCGCCGCGCGCGGGTGCCGAAGTCCAGACGAAGGAAATGGCGCGCTCCGGCGCCAAGAAGATCGTCGCCGTTTCCTGCAATCCGGTGACGCTGGTGCGCGACCTGCGCATTTTGGTTGATGCCGGATACCGGATCACCTCGGTGACGCCGATCGACCAGTTCCTCTGGTCATCGCACGTGGAAGTCGTGGCAACGCTGGAAAAGTGAATATGGAGCGGATCCGGAGACGTCAGGTCTTCGGATTGCGCCTTGTATCCAGCACCTTGCGCAGGCTTTCAATAGCTGGAAGCGCTTCGATAATCCCCGCCATCGCGATTTCACCGGCGATGCCGGCGAGTTCCGGTCCGAGAGCCTTGATTGCCGCATCGCGGGCAGCCCTGCCCTCTTCTGTCAATGAAACCCGCTTCGAGCGGCCATCATGCGCATCCGGTGCGATAGCGATGAAACGCTTACCCTCAAGATGGCCGAGCGTATTGGTCATGGCGCCCTTGGTCACCTGCATAGCCTGCGCAATCGACAAAGGCGTGCGCCCATCCCCCAACCGGACGAGATGATTGAGCACAACGAATTGCGGCAAGGTCATGCCCGCAGGCATAACCTTCTCAAAGGCAGTGGCTGACAATTGCGCGACGATGCCGATTTCGTTGAGGAACCGGAACAGCGTTTGCAGATCGTTTTCGCTTGCCGTCATACGCTCCTGATCCGGGTATCCACGGGCCAGCGGGGTGCGCCCTCAACGGCCGGACCGTAACCGAGACGCGCAAACATTTGAAGCGTTTCATTGTCCCGCACCACAAGCGCTTCACGCATGGCAAGAAAGAGCGGACGCATTTCTGCGAATTCCTGCAGTGCCTGGCTGAGCGGGTGCATCGACACGCCCGCCGCTGTCGCAGCCAGGTTGAGGCGGATGTAATCGCGCCCGGCGGCGATCTGATCGGCGCGGCTGTTTCCGGCGGTCTTCAACCACAGGAATGCCCTCGCCGTATCGACCGGCTCCTTCAAGACCGGAATCTGCTGCTGGAACGCCGTTGACGTCTGGTCGAGCATGGCTTGGCGCGACAGGAGGCCGGCCATCGACAGTCCCTCGATCAACGGACCGGACAGATCAATACCATCCGGATTGGCTTCGATCGCGGTGCGGCCGACCCGGACGAGATCGATACTCTCTTTCAGCGTCCTCGGCGTGGTGATCTCCGTATGATAGGCGTCCCACGCAAGTCTTCGCAACGCTGCAACCCGGGCGGGATCATTGGTATAGGCAATAGATGCGGTGCGGGCGGCTGAAGCGATCTCAACCAGCTTGCCGGCAGCGACGGGCCGGGCGGTATCATAGGGCTCCTTGTTCGAACGGCGCGACAGGACCTGTGCGAACAGCGGATCTGCTTTGATCGCATCATCCTGAACAAGCCGGATGTGGGCTACCGGGCGGGCATCCAGCCGGGGTTGTGGCTCGCCCTCGGGAAACAGCGTGATCTCGGCATGATAACCTTCTTCAGCGGCCGCTTGTGCCAACAGTTCGAGGAAGCAGCCAAGGCCAATGGTGATCTGCCGGTCATACGGGTCAGTTTGCGGCAGGCGGCGATCGCTTTGGCAATAGAGCGTGATTTCGTCGCTGGTTGACAGGTTGGCAAGCCAGGGCTGCCGGTTGTGCGGGTTGGGCGCCAATATGGCGAAGGACAACAGCCTGCGCCGCAGATCGGTTTCCCCCTGACCTGCATCCTGCCACGGCCTTCTTGCCGCAAGCGGATCGCGGGTGGCTGCCCAGAGGCCACCACTCGCCGCCGCCAACACCACGCCTCCCCCGACTATGTTGATAAACCGCCGCCGTGTCACTGCCATACCAACCTCCATTTGGTTTAATGGAGAACTATATAGTTTAATATGAAACTATATTCAAGACGGATCGCGGATGCGGCTGAATACACAAACACCCGCACCGGAGGACCGGTGCGGGTGTTTTCAGATACGATCGCTTCGCTGATCAGGCGGCGCGGCGGGCGTAGTTTGCGTGCCTTACAACCGGAGCCGACGACTGCGTGTCACCCATGTTGAACTGCGCGAGCAGGTCGTTGAGCGCTGCCGCTTCCGAGGCAAGGCCATGGCTTGCTGCGGTCTGTTCCTCGACCATGGCGGCATTCTGCTGGGTGCCCTGGTCCATCGTGTTGACCGCCGTGTTGATCTCCTGCAACCCGGTCGATTGTTCGCGGGTGGAGGTGACGATGGCGCTGATATGCGTGTTGATTTCCTGAACCTCGGAGACGATGGCTTCCAACGACTGGCCGGTTTCGCCGACCAGTGTCACACCGGCACGGACCTGATCGCCCGAGGTGGTGATCAGTGCCTTGATCTCCTTGGCCGCATTGGCCGAGCGCTGGGCAAGCTCGCGCACTTCCTGAGCAACGACGGCGAAACCCTTACCGGCATCGCCTGCACGGGCGGCCTCGACGCCAGCATTCAGGGCCAACAGGTTGGTTTGGAACGCGATATCGTCGATGACGCCGATGATGTTGGAAATCTCGCCGGAGGATTTTTCGATACCCTGCATGGCGTTAACGGCATTGCGGACCACTTCACCGGACTTTTCGGCACCGGCGCGGGTGCGGGCAACCAGCTGGCCGACCTCTTCGGCGCGGCGGGCGCTGTCCTTGACCGTCGTGGTGATCTGCTCGAGAGCTGCGGCTGTCTCTTCGACGGAAGCTGCCTGCTGTTCGGTGCGGCGGGCAAGATCGTCGGCGGCCGTGCGGATTTCCATGGCACCGGCATCGATGGCGCGAGCATTGGCGCCAACGGCCTGCAGCGTCTGGTGCAGCTTGGTCACCGAATTGTTGAAGTCGGCGCGCAGACGATCGAGATGCATGACGAACGGAACCGAGATGCGGTATCCGAGATCGCCATCGGCAAGACGGCCAAGACCGGTTGCCAAGGCCTCGACGGCCTGCTGGATGTCGGCGGTTTCTTTTGCCTTCAACGCTTCGCGCTCGCGGCGCTCCTGCTCAGACAGCGAACGGCCGGTTTCGGCTTCGCCTTCGAGGCGCGCGCGCTCGATGGCGTTGGCGCGGAAGACGGCAACGGCAGCGGCCATCGAACCGATCTGGTCGCGGCGTTCCTGGCCGGGAATGTCGGCCTCCAGGTCACCGGCGGCAAGATGCTCCATGGCGCCGGTCATATCGGTGACCGGGCGGATGACGAGACGGCTGAGCAGGGTTGCGAGGAAGGCGATCATCACACCGACGGCCAGAAGCGTGGCAACGGTGGCGGCAATCCGGAACTTGCCGATGGCGGAATAGGCGACGTCGGCATCGACGACGAAACCAACATACCATTCAACCGTTGGCAGACCGGCGACGGGTACGAAGCTGACGAGCTGCGGCTTGCCGTCCAGCTCGGTCTGCATAATCGTCGAAGCGATCGAAGGTGTCTCCACCGGGAAAGCATCGGCGAGTGTCTTGGTGACCAGCTTGGCATCCGGATGAACCAGGATCTGGCCGGATTTGTTGACGAGGAAGGCAAAGCCTTCGCCGCCGACATCGATGTCCTTGACCATCGAGACCAACGTCTTCAGCGAGAAATCGCTGCCGGCAACGCCGATCAGCTTGCCATCTTTCTTGACCGGCGCTGCAGCGCTGATGATGAGATCGCCGCTCGATGCATCGATATAGGGGTCGGTCAGCACATTGCCACCAGCCTTGACAGCATCCTGATACCATGGGCGTTTGCGCGGATCGTAGCCTTCCGGCATCGGGTTAATCGGCCACGTGGTGAATTTTCCGGTTTCGTCGCCGACATAGGTGCTGATGAACTCCTTGACGAGTACATCGTTGTTGAGCGTGGCTTCGAGCCCGGCCTGATCGGCGGTGTCTCCTGCAGCATCAGCCACCATCGCAGTGAGCGTGACGCGGCCGTTCAGCCAGTTGGCAACACTCTGGGCGGCCTGCTTGCCGGAGGAAGAAATGTTCTCCTCGACGGCGCGGGTCGTCGTGTCATGCTGGAGGCTGTCGATATAGACGGAAAAGCCGGCAAAGGCGGCAACGACGACAAGGGACGCGGCGACAAGGATACGCGTCATGAGATTGGATCTTTTCAAGGCAGACTTCCCTAATGCGCACCGGCGATGACGCCGGGCGGAGGCTTGAACGTATCCGCGCGCGGGACCGGCGGCCGGCGCTATAGCGCGAGACCGTTCCAGAATGCGGGGATGGGATGACATGCCACGGGGGCGCAGACGGCGCGCCTCATGCGCCCGGCAAAGGCCGGCAGACTGGGCCCCTGATTGCCCGGACCATACGGATGGCCACTTAAAGCAGGGTTAAATTTTCATTGCAGGAAAAGTGAGGGCTTTAAGGGTTCTTCGCCGGTTTCAGCGCGGAAAGCGGCGGTGATTTCTTCAGACCCCAGGCAGTCGCCAGATGCATGGACGAGGAAATACCGGCGTCCAGCATGTAGGGGCCGGGCGTATCCGCCTTGACCCGCGATGACGGCCGCGGCTTCAGCGGCGTTCCGTGGCCCATGCCGTCGATCAGGTAGAGTTCGACGGCAAGCTTGCCGGAGGCATCCTTCCAGACGCGGTGAAGGTGGCCATCGACTTCGTTTTGCGCGTAGGCGCCGCTGTCCAGGTCATGCACATCCAGCCATTGCTGCACGAGCGCATCCGCATTGTTGAGGGATACCGTGTGATCCTTGGTTCCATGCCAGATCGATACGGTGGGAAAACCGCGCACCACCGGCGATGCGGCCCGCACGAGATCACCCCATTCCTGACCGGACCGTTCCGGTGCGGACTTCATCGCGGCCAGCGCCCGGTGCACGTCACGCGCGGCGCCATAGGGCAGCCCGGCGATAACGCCGCCACCGCGAAAGATATCCGGGTAGGTTGCAAGCATCGCCGCAGTCATCGCCCCGCCCGCGGACAGGCCGGTGACGAAGACACGCTTGTGGTCGATGCCGTGCGCCGACGCCATCTTCGCGACCATCTGGCGGATCGACATCACCTCGCCGCGGTCGCGTGTGACATTGCTCGGGCGGAACCAGTTGAAACAGAGATTGGCATTGTTGGAACGCTTCTGCTCGGCATAGACGACGGCAAAACCGCGTTCCCGAGCCAAAGTCGACCAGCCGCTGCCCTTATCATAGGCTTCGGCGCTCTGGTGACAGCCATGCAGGACGACAACGAGCGGCGACTTTTTCGGCAGGTCCGCCGGCACGTAGCGAAACATCCGCAGACGGCCGGGATTGCTGCCGAAAGCCTTGACCTCTTCCAGACGGGTGGTTGAGCGCGGCATTGCGGTTGGCCGTGCTGACGGCAGCTTGGTGGAGGCTGGGGACGCGAGCGCCTTGCGCGTGACCTTGACGGCCTTGGCAATGGTCTTCTCCCAACGCCGATGTTGCTTGAACATATCGGACAGGGAAAACATGAAACGAGACCGCATGGACGAATCCTCGGTTGGCGGCATGCCTCCGATGCCGAAATTCCTCCACGCACAGAGATTATATGGGCCTGTCCCGCGATCCGGCAAGGTTGTGAGGGATTATTCCTACGGTCGGCTTCCGGCGCGGAGTACCCCCCTCTGTCACTTCGTGACATCTCCCCCACAAGGGGGGGAGATCATTCTTTTCCCAAAAAGCCTAAAAGCCTGCGGCTAATCTCCCCCCTTGTGGGGGAGATGTCGGCGTCGCCGACAGAGGGGGATGCGGAAAGCACTAAACTTAATCTTTGAAGCCCAATCAACGCCGCATGAAAGCCTCGAAAGCAGCGCGGGCTTCGGCACTCTTCAACTGCGCGGCAAAATGTTTGGCCTCCTCGTCGATTCGCGCCAGCACATCGGAGCGGTCACCCCGAATAAGGTCGCGGGCGATGCGCAGGGCTTCCGGTGGCTTTTTCGCCAGGCTTGCGGCCAGCGCCAGCACCTCCTCCTCGATGGCATCGGCACCGGCGATCTTCCAGATCAGCCCCGCTTCCTGCGCCTCTGCGGCGGTGAAGGGTTCACCGGCGGCGAGAAGCGCAAAGGCGCGCTGATGACCGGCGATGCGCGGCACGATCAGGCTGGAGGCTGCCTCCGGCACCAGGGCCAGATCGACGAAGGGCGTCTTGAAGGTCGAGCGCTCAGAGGCGATCGTCAGATCGCAATGGAGATGGATGGTCGTGCCGATGCCGATCGCCAGGCCATCGACGCCGGAAACAACAGGTTTCGCCGCACTCGCCAGCGCCTTCAGGAACTCGATGACTTCCTGCCCCATCGATCCGCCCATGGCAAAGGCCATGAAATCAGCCATGTCGTTACCGGCCGAAAAGCAGCCTTCGGTGCCGAGAAAAGCCGTGACGCGGATGGCCTCGTCGGTTCCGGCGACAGTAAGTGCATTGGCCATCTTCGCGTACATCGCCCGGGTGATGGCGTTCTTTTTGGCCGGCCGGTTGAAGCGGATGACCTGAACGCCCGCATAGGCCTCGGGCCGCTCGATCAGCACATCATCGGTCATGGTCATCTCCTTTGATCAGGCCAGTGTTCAATTAGGCAAGAGCGATACGGGCGCTGGCAAGGCTTGCTGCACCGGTGACAATGCTGTCTTTGAGCGCGCGCGTTTCGGATAGAAGGTTTTCAGCGGCAAACCGGCAGAGCGCGATGCGGACATCGCGGCCACCGTCGTCCACCTCTGCCAATCCGCCCTTGGCGAGATAGACACCCGTCAATGTCAAGCCGAACAGCCGCTGATAGGCGGTGGCACCGGAAAGCGCTTCGGCGGATTTGCCTTCGGCAAGACGCGCCAAAAGCCATTCCGTCGTCTCTTCCAGATCGGCGATCGCATCATCGAGACGGCTGCCGGTTTCCCCGAAATCGGCAAGATTGGAGGAACCGGCCTCTTCAGCCACCGCCTTCAACTCGGCAATGAAGCCGCGCACATGGCCGCCATCCGACAGGGGCAGCTTGCGGGTGACGAGATCGATCGCCTGAATGCCGTTGGTGCCTTCATAGATCGGCGCGATCCGGGCATCGCGCAGATAGCGCGCCGCACCGGTCTCCTCGATGAAGCCCATGCCGCCATGTACCTGGATGCCCATGGAGGCAGCATCGACGCCGACATCGGTGCCGAAGGACTTGGCGATCGGCGTCAGGAGACTGGAGCGTTCCTGCCAGTGACGGGCCTCGTCGCCTTCAGAGACATGCGCCCGATCGACCGCATGGGCGCAGCTCAGCGCGATGGCGCGGGCGCCCTGTGTCAGCGCCTTCATGGTCAAAAGCGTGCGGGCGATATCCGGGTGCTCGATGATCGGGCTCATACCCGTGCCCTTCCAGCCCGGCGCCTTGCCCTGCGTGCGCTCGCGGGCATAGTTCAAAGCATGCTGGGTGGCAGCATCGGCCATCGCCACGCCCTGGATACCGACGGCAAGACGGGCATTGTTCATCATCGTGAACATGCAGTTGAGGCCCTTGTTCTCCTCGCCGATGAGATAACCGACGGCGCCCTTGTCATCACCGAAGCGGCCATCGCCATAGACCATGGTGCAGGTCGGCGAGGCATGGATGCCAAGCTTGTGCTCCAGCGAATGGCAGAACAAATCATTGCGGGCGCCGAGCGAACCATCCGCGTTAACGAGGAATTTCGGCACCAGGAACAGCGAGATGCCGCGCGTCCCTTCGGGAGCCCCGGCGATCCGCGCCAGCACCAGGTGAATGATATTGTCTGTAACCTCATGATCGCCCCAGGTGATGAAGATCTTCTGGCCGAAAATCCGGTAGGTGCCATCGTCCCGGCGCTCGGCACGGGTCTTGAGCACGCCGAGGTCGGAACCGGCATGCGGCTCGGTCAGGTTCATCGTGCCGGTCCATTCACCCGAGATCATCTTGGTGAGGAAGGTGGCCTTGAGTGCCGGTGACCCATGTTTTTCAAGCGCATCAACGGCGCCCATGGTCAGCATCGGGGCCAGAGCGAAGGCCATCGAGCCGGCATTCCAGAATTCCATGGCGGCAATATGCAGCATATGCGGCAGCGCCTGGCCGCCGAATTCTTCCGGGGCCGTCAGGCTGTTCCAGCCGCCGGCCGCCCAGTCGCGATAGAGACCGGCCCAGCCGTCCGGCACCTGCACCTTGCCATCAACGAGCTTCGAGCCCTGTCGATCGCCGACATCGGCCAGCGGTGCCACTTCTTCGGTGGCAAAGCGCCCAGCTTCACCAACGATCGCATCAACGAGATCCTCGTCGAGGTCGCCGAAAATACCTGCAGCCAGATCCTCGCCAAGCCCGGCCACATGCTTCAGCGTGAACAGAACTTCGTCAACCGGCGCCTTGTACATATTGGTCTCCTCCCGCACTTACATGATAACATTGCTGCATGGCAGTCCAGCAGCGGCGTCGTCGTTGGACCGAGAAATTATTGATTTTTACGTAAACGTCAATATTCGATCTGCTCACGCTCTCCCTGCCCTTCAGATCGCACCGTAACAAAACTGTCATGAAACCCGCATACAGCGAAGTCTGGCCCTTTGCCGGAACAATGCAGCATGAACCTGATCTCGTCCGAAATACCGGGGCTCGTCTGGGCCTATCGCTTCCTGCCGGGCGACAGCCGCTGCGTGCGGATCGCCGCTGATTCGTCCATCGACGCTCTGATGGAAGGCGACGGCTGGGTGTGGCTGCATCTGGCACTGAGCGATGCGCGCACCCCCGGCCTGATCGAACGCATCACCACCTTGCCCGCAAATGCGCTTTCAACGCTGACCAGCCATGACACGCAAGCGGCAGTGACGATATCCGACGATATCGTCTATGGCACACTGGTCGATTTCGAACGCACGTTCGATACGGAGACGAAAACCATTGGCTGGCTGCATTTTGCCGTCACCGAAAAAATCATCATTACCACGCGGCTGCACCCGCTGCGCAGTATCGACAGGGTCAAGGCCGCAATTGAAAAGAATGCCCGCTGCGGCCGGCCGATCGATCTGTTCGAGATGATGGTGGTCGAATTCCAGCGCACGCTGATCAGCCTGGTTCTGGAATTAACGGAAGACCTCAACATCATCGAGGATGATGTTTATGGCGAGGCCGGGCATAATCATCAGCCGCGGCTGGCGCCGCTGCGACGCACCGCCGTTCGGCTGCACCGGCATTTGCGCACATTGCTGGCGCTGCTACGCCGGGCTGGAACCTCTGAGGAGGACGAAGTGCCGGAAGGCTTCATTGACGTTGCCGAACGCCTGTCTGACAGGCTGGAAGCGGTCGACCGCGATGTCTTCGCGTTGCAGGAACGCGCCCGCCTGTTGCATGAAGAGATCGACAGCAAGCTGTCGTCAGAGACAAACCGCCATCTCTACATCCTGTCGCTGATGACGGCCTTCCTCCTGCCGCCGACGCTTGTCACCGGCTTTTTCGGCATGAACACCAGCGGCCTGCCTTTTGCCGAAGGCATTCACGGCACCCTTCTGGCAGGTTTCCTGATCATGATGTCGATGGGCGTGGCCTGGACGATATTGAAGCGGATCGGAATTCTCTGACAAAAAAAGCCGGAGACGAGGTCCCCGGCCGATAGTCTGTGCTGATCAACGCGTCCCGTCAGTAGGGTGAATTGCACTGCCTGCGTGGGCCGTTGTTCGGCTGATAGGTATTGTCGTAAGCACGGTAGCTGCGATAGCGATTGTAGCACCACTCGACATGGCTGCCGCCATACCGGACTGGCGGCTGGGCAATAGCCCCACCGATCACGGCACCGGCGGCAAAGGCACCCAGCGGGAACCAGAAGCCGTTATATTCGCGGTATCCGGGGCGATAATAGTTATAGCCGCGATGACCGTTGTAATAAGAATATCCGCCATGGCGATAATAGCCATGCCTGTTGTTATTGTAGTAGCGCCTGTTGTTGTTGTAGCGCGGCCGGTTGTTGTAGTGGCGCTCACCGTAGCGATTATATTGCACGGCTTCAACATTCGACCGTTCAGCGGCGACCGGAACCGGGATCTGGGTAAAGGCCTGCGATGGCGTAAACGACGTTGCCAGCAAAACGGCAGACAGCGCCAACGATGCCACCTTTAATTTGAAAACACCCATGCGGGGCTCCTCCATCAACTGCTTTCGGACAATATTGTCTTGCCGGTAGAACGCTTTGCGCCTGGTTTTGTTCCACGGCACCACAACTAAGCATGTCCGGCGCACACGCGCCAGATGTGTTATGCCCGGGTCGCGGTGAAGAGGTTTGAGGCTTAATCCTCCGTTAACCATCTTTGCGCACCCTCTTCAGATGGAAAAGCGCCGGACAGCACGCTTGGGCAAGTTTTTCCGCCTCGCCGCTTGCCTCGGCGTCGCGCTGTTTTCTGGCGGCGGCCTGATCCCCAAAACACTGGCCCGCGACGTCACCCCGTGGAAATCACCGGACCATGCCCTGGTGATCGACGCCTACGAACTCAACATTATCGACTGGGATGCAATGCTGAAGGACAAGCGCATTGCCGGTTTCATCTCCAAGGCATCCGACGGACTACCGGAAAGCTTTGCCTGTACCGGCGATCACGCGGGCGACACGGTGGCCCACTGCAAGACGATGTGGCGCAAATATGCCGTCAGCCGCGAACTTTACCAGACACGGCGGCTGATTGCCCGGGCAAGCGGCCTGCTCTGGGGGGCCTACCATCTCGCCCGTCCCGGCAATCCAGTCGACCAGGCCAATCACTTCCTCGACTATGCCCAGCCGCGCGACGACGAACTGATGGTGCTCGATATCGAGGGGATCGACCCGGAAAAATACATGTCGCTGGAGGATGCGGCCATTTTCGCCGGTCATATCAGGACCCGCACCGGCCGTTACCCGATGCTCTACACCAATCACGCCACTGCCAGATATATTGCTGCCAATCGCGACCGCTTCCCGATCCTGTCGCGTCTGCCGCTCTGGTATGCCCGTTACAAGCCAGGAATCCGCAATGTCTTTCCGATGGGAAACTGGGATAGCTACGCGCTCTGGCAGTTCTCAGCAGCATCCAACTGCGGCAAGCGGCGCTGCCCCTATCGCGTCGCGGGGACGTTGACGGATATCGACGTCAACGTCGCAGCGATGAGTGCCACGGCGCTCAAGGCGGTCTGGGCCAAGGGCGAACTGCTGCCGGAAAAACCGTTGGAAAGACCGGTCATGATCGCCTCGGGCAAAGCAGTTTCTTTTTCGGGCGCTGGCATAGGCGTCGATATGACCGTGACGGGATCGATCGCCAAAATGTCAATTCCGCTCGGCCTTCGCTAGAAATCGCCATTGCGATGCCGCCACGAATTTACCATAAGGCTGGAAATGCCGTGTCGGGGGTAGCCTGTTTACCTCTTTGCCGTATGAGAACCTGAAACCAAGGCAATGACACTGCACATGATGGGCAGATGACCGAAAAAATCGTAATCAGCAGCAACCGCACCGAACCGGTGCCGGTGCTTGAAACAGGCAGCATGTTTATCCTGAACAAGGGGATCACGCTCAGCACGGCTGCGACTGCCATTCTGGCCACCGGCACAGCGACGGCGCGTGACTTCTATATCAACGGCACGGTGCTTTCGGCATCCGGATATGCTTTCCAGTTCGGCACGACCGCGGTGGCTGATAGCAAGAGTACGTTCGTCGTCAGCAAATCAGGAAATGTTTCCGGCAAGGGATATGGCCTGAGGATCGATAGCGGCGGCCTGGAACTGATCAATGACGGCACCGTCGCTGCACGCCTGACTGCGGTCACGGCTGCTGGACAGGCCACCAAACTCGTCAATACCGGCCTGATCGAATCCACGGCCGGCATCGCCATCGCCTCTTCCGGCAGCAGCGCCGAAATCATCAACCATGGAACGGCGCGCGCAGCGTCGAATGCGGTGACCCTGAGCGGCGCCTCGGCACTTTTGACCAACAATGGTGAACTTCGCTCCGACAAGGCCTCGGCGATCGTTTCCAGCGGCAAGGCTGCGGTGTTGACCAATCACGGTACCGCGACCGGTTATGGAACAACCATCTCCTCTTCCGGTGCCAACGCGACGATCACCAATGATGGGGCAGTCATCTCGGCGAAGGCTGGCGCGATCCTCGCAACCGGCATTGCGGCCATCATCACCAATAGCGGCACGGTCACGGCACTGAAGAACGCGATCACAGTTGCTGGTGATGGCGGAACGATCACCAATAACGGCCTGATCAAGACCTCCGGATACGCCATTGCGGTCTCGGCCGACGATACGATCATTACCAACAATAAGACGATCACGGCAGGCGGCGGTATCAAGGTGGCCGGAGCCGGCGAGACGGTGACCAATTACGGCACCGTCACCGGCACGGTTGCATCGCTGGCCACGATCGATTTTTCCGGTGCGAGCAAAGCAATCCTGCAAAACAGCGGCCTGATCAAATCGGCTGGAACCGCATTTCTGGGCGGCAATAGTGCGGATACGCTGTTCAACAAAGGCACGATCACTGGCGCGATCAAGCTCGGCAACGGCAACGACTATTTCGACGGCACGGGCGGCAAGGTCAACGGCACGATCTACGGCGGCAACGGCAACGACGTCTATGTGATCAGCGATGCCAAGATCAAACTCTCGGAGGCTGCCCGCGGCGGCACCGATCTCGTCAAAACAATGGTTTCCTTTACGCTCGGCAACTACTTCGAAAACCTGACGCTGAACGGCACGGCGGCCATCAATGGCACCGGCAATGCGCTGGCAAACCAGTTGCACGGCAATAACGGCAAGAACATTATCGACGGCAAGGCAGGCAATGACATGATCTGGGGTCATGGCGGCGCCGATATCCTGACCGGCGGCGCCGGCGCCGACCAGTTCGTCTTTGCCACCGGAGACGGCAAGGACACGATCACAGACTTTGCCGCCACCGGTTCAAGCCACGACATCCTCGACCTCAGCGGCCTGGCCAGCATCACCGATTACAAGGATCTGGTGCAGCACCACATGAAGCAGGTCGGCAAGGACGTCTTCATCGATGGACTGCACGGCGATAGTATCCTCTTGAAGAATGTGAAGATGGCCGCACTGGATGCCGGTGATTTTCTGTTCTGAGGGATAAGGGCGGGGCACTGAGCAGTGCGCCGCGCCAACTGGTTTCCGCCCCCAAAACGATCCGGCCACGGCTTCCATCGCCACGTCTGCGGGTTTTTCAGGCCAGAATACACCTGTTGCAGACGTTCAGCCTCCTGTCAGCCGGCGAGCGCAAGAGAAGGGAATAGTCATCATCCCTGCCTTGATTGCCGGAGCCTGTTTTGAATTTTCGCTCTATCAAGCGGCCCACCATGGGCAGCATACCGCTCAGCCTGCTGGTCGTCCTCTTCATCCTGAGCCTCCAGAATTTGACGTTCTGGAATGAAGCCTTCTATGTGTTCGGCGGCTTCCACCTGGGCTTCTATACGTTCGTGGCGGCCATCGCCCTGCTTGTCTTCGCAGGCGTCGTGCTGTTCTCGGTCAAGTACCTGATCAAACCGTTTCTGGTCTTCCTCCTGATCGCTGGTGCGATGGCCTCCTACTACACGGATTTCTTCGGTGTGGTGATCGACAAGGAAATGATCCGCAACGCCGTGGTAACAACGCCGGCGGAAGCCGGCCCTCTGATCACGGTCACGTTCGTCCTGCATGTCTTCTTCTACGGAATTGTGCCGGCCATTTTGGTCTGCCTGACACGGATCACTCACCGTCCTTTCATCGGCAAGTTCTTTGTCAACCTCGCGGTCATTTCCATCTGCCTGTCCCTGTGCATCGGGCTGATTGTCTCGAACTATTCGGGAATTTCTTCGAATATCCGCGAACATCGCGACATGATGGCGAAGCTGACGCCGTTTGCAGCCATCACCTCCGCGATCGGCCTTGGGGTCAGCACCTATCGCGATATCGGCATCGTGCGGGCTCCGCTCGGCACAGACGCCAAACTCGGCCCCATGTACGCGCAAACGAAGAAACCTGTCGTCACCATCATCGTCGCTGGCGAAACTGCCCGGGCCATGAACTTTTCGCTCAATGGCTATGACAGGGAGACCAATCCGGAACTGAAAACGCTTGGCGTGACGAATTTTACCAAGACGACCAGCTGCGGAACCGCAACGGCCGTTTCGCTGCCTTGCATGTTTTCCGTCTATGGCAGGCAAAACTATTCCGACCGCAAGGCCCGCTCTACCGATACGCTGATGGATGTTCTGCGCCGCGCTGGTGTTGACGGCTATTGGTGGGACAACAATACCGGCAGCAAGGGCATTGCCGATCTCGTCAGCTTTGCCAGCCTGACCAAGCAGAAGAACAGCCCGCTGTGCAAGGACGATGGATGCCTGGACGATATTTTCCTCGGCAAACTCGATGAAAAACTTGCCGGCATCACCAAGAATACCGTCATCGTTCTGCACCAGCTCGGCAGCCATGGCCCGGCCTATTATCAGCGCTATCCGGAAAAATTCCGCCGCTTCACGCCCGATTGCCGCACCGCGCAGCTCTCCGACTGTTCACGCGAGGAGATCGTCAATGCCTATGACAACTCGATCCTCTACACCGATCATAACCTCGCCGAAGTGATCAAGCTTCTGAAGAAGCATCAGGGCACTGTCGATGGCGCGATGATCTACATGTCGGACCACGGCGAGTCGCTCGGCGAGAACGGCTTGTTCCTTCATGGCGCGCCTTACATGTTCGCGCCAGCGGAGCAGACGCACGTACCCTTCATCGCCTGGTTCTCAGACCAGTATGCTCAGCTGACAAACCTCGATCGGAGCTGCCTCCAAACCTATGCCGACGCCCCGACTTCGCATGACAACCTGTTTCATACCGTCCTGGGAATGATGAACGTCATCACCAAGGTCTACAATCCGGCGCTTGACGTGTTTGCAGCCTGCCGCTCGGCCGCAGTGGCAAACCCGGTCGTGCCGGAATCCTGATCCAGGGGTATTTCAGCCGATAGACGAACTCGGCCGCGTCGGCCTTTCAGGGCATGCCCCTTGTACGATTGGCTGCTCCTCACGCCCGGCCGGGCGTGAGGAGCAGCGGCCGTTCAAACTGCGTATTTACAGACCGTCATGCCTCGATTTGCACGTCCCCGATCGGGCGCGAACAGCAGGCGAGGATGTAGCCCTCATCGATTTCATCATCGAGGATGCCGCCATTGTGGTTCATCTCGACCTCGCCCGAAATCTTCATCACCCGGCAGGTGCCGCACAACCCGCCCTCGCAGGCAGCCCCGATACGCACACCTGCGGCGCGCGCCGTTTGCAGGATGGTCTGGCCGGGCTGGCACTTGGCGTCCTTGCCCGCCATCGTAAACGTGATGGTGGACACAGCGGAAGCATCCGCCTCGCCCGCACCGGCCCGGATGGCAAGCTCGGCCGGATCCGGCGCGCTGGCTGGCTGAAAGCTCTCCTCATGATAGCGGTTCATGTCGAAGCCGACGCTTTCCAGCATCGATTTGACGCCGCGCATGAACGGCTCGGGACCACAGCAGAAGACGGTGCGGTCGCGGAAATCCGGCGCCAGCAGTGCCAGCTTGGACGTCTCGATGCGGCCGCGCAGCCCGTGCCAGCTGTGACGCGGCGCATGGGTCTCGACGATGAAGCCGAGATTGAGGTTCGGCATGTTGCGCGAGATGTTTTCCAGCTCGTCGCGGAACAGCAGATCATCCGGCTGGCGGGCGCAGGACAGGAACGAGACATCCGTCTGCGGCGCGCAATCGGCCATCCAGCGGGTCATCGACATCATCGGCGTGATCCCGGAACCGGCGGAGATGAACAGATATTTTTCACCGGGATGACGCACGAAGGAAAAATCGCCGAGCGGCCCGAAAGCCTTCAGCTTCATGCCCGGCTTTAGGTGGTCGAACATCCAGCGTGTACCAATGCTGGATGCCTGGGCCTTGACGGTCACGGCCACCGAAAACGGCCGCGACGGCGTCGAGGACAGGGTGTAGGTGCGCATCACCGGATCGTCCGGCGTCACCGGCAGTTCGAGTGTGACGAACTGGCCCGGCAGATAACGGAACCAGCTGTCCTTGTCCGCCTTGAAGCCGAACGTCATCACGTCCGGCCCTTCCGCGGTAACGGAAATGCACTCCAGCAATTGCTGGCGATCGTTGAACGGCTGCAGCTCGTCGAAGTGCCGGAAGGAGGAAACAATCGTCATGTCAAGCAACCCGAACCAGAGATGGCGACGTCGCAATGCCCTTGAGCCGGCCCTGCATGAAGTTGGTGTACCATTCGACGAACTGCATCACGCCACCTTCGTGCTCCGGCGAATAGGGTCCGGGCTGATAGGCGGGCGAGCGGATGCCGAAGGCGTTTTCCTCTACGATTTGGCGGTCCTGGTCGTTGGTTTCCGTCCAGACATGGGTCAATTCTTCAAGGTTGTAATCGACTCCCTCGACGGCATCCTTGTGCACCAGCCACTTTGTGGTGACCTGGGTCAGTTCCGGACCAAGCGGCAGGACGCGGAAGGTGATGGCGTGATCGGCCAGCACATGGTTCCAGGTACTAGGGTAATGGAACAGCAGCAGCGTGCCGATATGGCTCTGACTGACATCGTCGGAAAGCTGGCGCTTGACGGCGCGCTTGCCGGACATGGTGTAGCTTTCCGCACCCTCGATTAGCGGCATGCGGGCGACGCGGAACTGGCCGCTCTGATCCATCTTGAACTCGCTTGGCAAACCCGACGCTTCGCAATGCGCCCAATGGGCGGCGATGACCGGATCGTCCTTGGCGCCCTGCACGCCGGTCGCCGTCGGCGCCTCCGGATAGGTGCGGCAGAGTTCCGGATGGTTCGCCGCACAGTGATAGCACTCGCGGTTGTTTTCCCAGACGAGCTTCCAGTTGCCCTTCTCGATGATCGTGCTTTCGAAGGCCACCTTGGTGTCCTTGAGATTGTGCGGCGTCAGATAGGACGAGACCATGTCGCGCATCGGCTGGAAGTCCATCGCCTCGTCGGCCAGGCAGATAAAAATGTAGCCGCCGATGGTTTCACAATGGATCGGTTTCAGGCCGTGCTGGTTCTTGTCGAAGTCTTCGCCCATCTGGCGCGCAAACAGGAGCTTGCCGTCCAGTTCGTAGGTCCACTGGTGATAGGGACAGACAAGCTTGGCCGATGAGCCCTTGGCGCCGGCGCAGACGCGCGAGCCGCGATGGCGGCAGGAATTGTGCAACGCGCGGACGGTGCCGGTGCGGTCGCGTACGATAACAACCGGATATTCGCCGACCTGGGCGGTGAAATAATTGCCCGCCTTCGGGATTTCACAATCGTGGCCGATGAACAGCCAGTCCTTGTACCAGATCTGCTCCATGTCGAGCTTGTACAGATCGGGATCGGTATAGAAGGCCTGCTCGAGACTATGTGTGTCACGGCGGTTCATCAATTTTCGGAGGACTTCGCTGCGGAGATCCATGGTCATTTCCTTGTGCTCGCCAACTTTTACGGTGGCAGCAGGCAGGAAAGGAACCACCGCCGCGCCGGGAGAGCGCGTGGTTAATGTGGTTCTCCTTCCGGCTGCCCGCCGCAACCCAGATATCAATTTCATCACAAGGCTGGTTTCCGGGCTCTGGAGCTGTCCTTGCGGACTGTCCCGGCGCCTTCCCGGATTTCTCCAGTGGCCTTTTGCCGAGGTTTCGCTCCACCACCGTTGCGGGGGCAGCGCCGGATTTCGACCGGCTTCCCAATTCTCCGCCCTTCCCTATAAAGGCGGCACCTTGAGTGTCTTCATCTAATCCTCAGACCTTGGAAAACAGCCGCCAGTTAACGACATCCGATTCCAGAAAGACGACACGGAAAATATTGCGTGGCGTCGCCGTCAACCTGACTATTTTATAAGCAGAAACAATGTGATCGGCTGAATTTGAAGCAAAAATCCGGTTTTCCGCCCAGCGCTTCGGCAATCGGCACGGATGCAGCCCTTTTGCGACACTTCACGGCGAAAACACTGCCATCGCCATCGCACACGGTCGAGGCAAAAGGCTGACAGCCAGCAAGACTGCATTAACCATAACGCAGTAGCTTTGGCTCATAAGCGATTCCGTCCCGGTGTGTTTTGTCGACACACCCGCAGTCTGGTACAGGCCGATGTCAAACTTGAGATATTTCGATACCGCTGTGGTCAAGAAGCCGGAACCATCGCCGAAGGCCGCGGTCTATACCGAATTCCTGCGCACAGGACGGATCAACCGGCACCAGCAGCAATGGAGCGCGGCCGAGAAGCGCTACCTGACCCACCAGGAAGTCGCTGCCCGCACCGGCAAGAAACTGGAAACGGCCGGCTCCGTCACACATGACCGGATCAACAGCTTTCACCGGTCGATCCGCTTCCCAAAACTGCTTTTTCACCGGACGCTGGCCGATAGCCCGCATCTCGGCTATTGCCATGTCACGGCCGCGCGGACGAAATTCGCCAAGTTCGAGGACGTCCGCTGGTCGTTCTATATTGCCAATTTCTTTTCCGATATCGGCGACGACCAGCACTTCTTCGAGAAGATCAAGCTTGGCTATTCACGGATGTATTTCGCGGTGGCGACGGAGATGGACGCAGAGGCCGGCAAGTTGACCGTCAACCGTGCGGTGCATGACAACGGACTGCTGTTTCGCACCCGCGACCCCAAGGAGGCATTGAAGAACGTGCTTCTGCTCGGCGCCCGCAATGCAGAGCTCCGCAAGATCATCGGTAGCCTTTGATCACTGCTTGTAGATCAGCCAGTCTCGCCCGGGCAGCGGCTCACTCTCGGCGCCATGCACGATCGTCTGATCGCCACCTTTGCCCTGCGCCCTGGCGAGCGCCTTTTCGGCCGTATTAACGAGATCGAAGGCATTGGTGGCGTCATCCGACATGCAGATGCCGACCGATAGCGTGACACAGCCGAGATCGCGCCCGGTTTTCGGATGCGTAAAATGCGTGCTGCGCAGGGCCGAGCGCAGCAGCGCCACGAGCCGCACCACTTCCCGTTCCTCACCCGTCCCCACCAGAAAACCGAAACGGGTTCCGTCGAAACGGGCGACCAGTTCGCTTGAGGGAAACGCTTGCTGGATAATGCCACCGATATGCCGGGCAAGCGGTTCGGCCAATGCGGCCGCCTGTTCTCCCGACAGCCGCCGGCTGGTATCGGGCTCGGCAACGGCAATACCACAAGCAAGCGGCAGATCGGGATCAGCGTAGACCTTGGCGAGCGCCTTGTTGAAGGCCCGGCGATTGGCGAGCCCGGTGACCGCATCGGAAAATTTCCGCGCCTCGAAATCGGCAAGGTCTTTCTGCACTCCGGCGATCACGGTGGATTGCGCGGTGACGCTCTGCTCCATTTCGGCATTGTGCGACACCTGCCGCTCGGTGGCCCGCTTCAGAGCCTGAATGGAGTTCTGCAGCGCCATCTGGCTTTCGCCGCCGGAAACGACCAGCGCCTTGGTTGCCTCGCTGATCAGCCGCCCATAATCATCGAGCTGGTCTTTTTCACGCGACAAGAGGTTCATGAAATTGCTCATCTCGTCGCGCACGATCGTCGTCGACCGCGCCAATACGCTGGCTTCATGATGATGCGGCAGATATTTGCGGCCAAGTTCGTCGAGCGCCGATTGCGACTTGTATTTGCCGAGCGCAATGAAGTCGCGCACCAGGTCCGGATTGGCGCCACCATAGGCTTCGTAGACCAGTTCGTAATTCCGGGGGATGGCATCGATGCCCATCTGATGCATGGCGGTGGCGATGCGCAGGGCAAGGTCGGTCGGCATGGATTTCTTGTTGGCCATAGGGGCTCCGGCTAGGTGCAGGATCAGACAGCTAGCATAGGCAACTTTCTCCGCCGCTAACCGGACCTGTCGCATTTTAAGAAAGCTTAATTTTGGGTGTTGCAAAGAGGGACAGTTGGCACGTGCATTTCAAATGCGCTTGGCAATGTCCGGCTTCGCCCTGTAAAGGAAACGCCGGAGCGCCCGCCTGCCTCCCGGTGAGGGCGCATTGACGTTTGGAAGCTTGATGGCGCTGATCATAGACACACGGACCGAGCCGGAGCGTGCCCTGGCGATTGCCTGCGAGACGCTTGGCGAAGGTCTGCCGGTGGCGATCCCGACCGAGACGGTCTACGGGCTGGCGGCCGATGCCACCAATCCCGATGCGATCAGCCGCATTTATGAAATGAAGGGCCGTCCTCGCTTCAATCCATTGATCTGCCACGTCGCCGATTTTGCGATGGCCGAGGCACATGTCAGCTTCGATCCGTTGTCGCGAAAGCTGGCCGAGGCCTTCTGGCCGGGACCGCTGACGCTGATCCTGCCGATCAAGCTGGAGAGCAGCGTGCATCCGCTGGCATCCGCTGGCCTCGACACGCTCGGCCTCCGCATGCCGGAAGGGTTTTCCCGCCAGGTGATCGCCCGTTTTGGCAGACCGCTGGCAGCACCGAGCGCCAATACCTCAGGCAAGATCAGCCCGACCAGCGCAGCCCATGTCGAAGCAGATCTTGGCGGCAAGCTGGCGCTCATCCTTGACGCCGGCTCAGCCGAAATTGGACTGGAATCAACCATCATCAAGGTCGATGGCGATGACATCCGGCTGTTGCGTCCAGGCGGTCTGGACGTCGCCGACATCGAGGCACTGACCGGCAAGACGGTTTTGCGTCCCGAAACTGCGGGTGCAGTGATCGAAGCGCCGGGCATGCTGGCGTCGCATTATGCACCGGGTGCTGCAGTGCGGCTGAATGCGACGGATGTCAAACCGGGAGAAGCGCTGATCCGTTTCGGCGGGAAGCCCTTGGCCGGCGAGGAAAACGCGGTTGTTATCCTCGACCTCAGCCCGTCCGCAAACCTGCGCGAAGCGGCTGCCAATCTGTTTGCCTTTATGAAACAGGCCGATGCGTCCGGCGCCAAAACCATTGCCTTCGGTACGATCCCGAACGAGGGGCTTGGCGAAGCAATCCTCGACCGGATCGAACGCGCTGCTGCTCCACGGGAATGACCCTATGACCAATGCCCTCCCCTCTGCTGACCTGATCGCCCGCTTCGCTGCCATCGTCGGTGGCGCGAATGCATTGACGGACCAGGCCGACATTGCGCCCTATCTCGTCGAATCCCGCGGCCTCTACACGGGCAATGCCCCGCTGGTGCTCCGGCCCGGCAGTGTCGAAGAGGTCTCGCAAATCCTCAGGCTTGCCAGCGAAACCGGCGTGGCGATCGTGCCGCAGGGCGGCAATACCGGCCATGTGGCAGGGCAAATCCCGCGCACCGGAGCAGCCGATATCGTCCTGTCGCTGCAACGGCTCAACCGCATTCGCGATATCGATCCCGTCGGCAATGTCATCGTCGCTGATGCCGGCTGCATTCTTGCCGATATCCAGAAGGCGGCGGAAGCGCATGACCGGCTGTTTCCGCTGTCGCTCGGCTCAGAGGGCTCCTGCCGGATCGGCGGCAATCTCTCCACCAATGCCGGCGGCACCGCGGTGCTGGCCTATGGCAACATGCGGCAGCTCTGCCTTGGCCTCGAAGTCGTTCTACCGACCGGCGAGATCTGGGACGGGCTGCGGCGGCTGAAGAAGGACAATACCGGCTACGACCTGCGCGACCTGTTCATCGGCGCCGAAGGCACGCTGGGCATCATCACCGGCGCGGTTCTCAAACTGTTTCCACAGCCGCGCGGCCACCAGGTCGCCTTTGCCGGCTTGAAAAGTGTTGGCGATGCACTTGCCTTGTTCGACAAGGCCTCAAGCCTCTGCGGCCCGGCGCTGACCGGTTTTGAACTGATGCCGCGCCTCGGCGTCGAATTCACCGCAAAGCATATTCCCGGCGTCCGCGATCCGATGGAGACGGTTCACGCGTGGTATGCGCTGATCGATATCTCGACCTCGGATTCGGCCGAAAGTGCCGAGCGGATGATGCAGTCACTGCTCGAGACGGAGATTTCCAGCGGCCTCATCGAAAATGCCGTGGTGGCGGCCAGCGAAGCCCAGCGCAAGAGCCTCTGGCATATGCGCGAAAGCATGTCACAGGCGCAGAAGCCGGAGGGTGGGTCGATCAAGCACGACGTATCGGTGCCGGTTTCCAGCATTCCGGCCTTCATGGCGGAGGCCGATGCGGCGGTGATGAAAGCCATTCCGGGGGCCCGCATCTGCTCGTTCGGTCACATGGGCGACGGCAATATCCACTACAACATCTCTCAGCCCGTCGGGGCCAACAAGGATCAGTTCATCGGCCGCTGGCGCGAGATGAACACCATCGTTCATGGCATCGTCCTGAAATACAACGGCTCGATCTCGGCCGAGCACGGTATCGGCCAATTGAAGCGCGATGAACTGGCAGAGGTCCGCTCACCGATCGAGATCGACCTGATGCAGCGGATCAAGCATGCCTTCGATCCCGCCGGGATCATGAACCCCGGCAAGGTGTTGAAGGCCTGAAAGGCCAGGGTCAGAAGCCGCCAAGGCGCAATTGTGACAGGCTGAACAACGTGTCGGCACTGATACCGCCACCGCCGCCCGACAGGATAATCTGGGCGCCGGACATATCGACATTGTTTTCCACGTCATAAAGAGCCGTAAAGCGCAGCAGCAGCTTCTCCAGCTTTTCCGGATCCTGCAGATCCTTCACGTCGAGCACGCGGTTGATATAGGCATATTGGATATCGACATCGGCCGTCGACATGGCTTCCGGGATGCTGAACGTCGTCCGGACGACCTGCATCAGCGCGCTGTCGGCCAGGAGATCGTAGGCCGTGTTGATAGTTGACGCCTGACGGCGGAAATAGAGCGCGAGACGGACGCCTGCGTTTTCCTCGCCCCTTTGCTGCTCAAGGGTCTGGTTGAGGTAGAGATCCTCGGTCTCCAGCAATCCGCGCTTGGTCTGTATGCCAAATTCCGGGCGGACGAGATCGCCCGTATTGCCGAAGTTGTAGGAAGCGACAAGCTCCTTGTAGATCGTCGTGTTCGGCTCGGTATTGATGAAGCTGTTCGGATCGTTCGGATCCGCTTCGAACATCTTGCGCAGATAGTCGGTCGTCACCGTTTCCGGGTCGAGCTTGGCGGCGACAAGAACGAAATCGACCAGCCGGCGGTTGGACAGGAGATCATCGAGCGATTTGATCTTTTCGATTTCGGCGCTGTAATATTTCGATTCCGCAGTCGCCTTGGTCTTTTCATCCTCCGTAGCGAAACGGCTCTTTTCGATGACATAGGATTTGGCAGTGTTGAGGATTTCCGATTCAGCCTGCGCCAGCATCGGCACACCGGCGGACCCGTCCGCATTGAAGTTGAACGCCTTTGCCAGCTGAAGATAACGGTCGTCCTTCAGCGTATAGACATAGCTCTTCGGATCGGTGAGATCGCTGGTCAGCACCTTTTTCATCTTGCGCACGGTGTCGCCCTCGTTTTCGAGGCCGACAGCAGTGAGCGCCAGTTTCATGATCTTGGTGTCGGAGAGCAGGTCGTCAACATTCGAGACAACGCTCATCAGGCTCTTGAAGGACTTGATCAGGCTCGCATCGGCAGCTTCATCGGCGTCGTTGTAACGCACCATGTAGTTGTCCGAGGTCCATTTGGTTTGCGCCGCCGTCTGCGGTTTATCGCCGGCCGCCAATGTACCATCGGTCTGGAAATTGAACGCCGCCCTCAACTCCTTGTAGGCAGCGTTGTATTCCCCCCCCTTTGTGTTCACGAAGCTCGCCGGGTCGTTCGGATCACTCGTGAGAATGCTTTCGAGCGTCGCCACCGTGGTGCTGGACGGCAGGCCGGCAGCCGTGAGGATGTAGGAATACAGCCGGCTGTCGCTCTTGATCTGCGCAACCGTGGTAATGGTCCCGATCGTATCCTCGTAATAGGCCTTGTGCAGCAGGGCGACCGACGTTGTGGCACGCGGCGCCTTGTAGGCGTAGACTTCCTTGGTTGCCTTCCGGCTGTCTTCAGCCTGTGCCGTTCCGCCAGCTGGCACAGAGCCATCCGCCGCGAAATCGTACATCAGGGCCAAATCCTTGAAAACGGCGAGCCGCCCGATCGTGGCAGTACTCTCCGACTGCTTGGTCTTTAAATCGGCGGCGTAGAAGTTTACGCCCTTCATGGTACTGAGCGTGGTCTGACGCTGATCGATCTGCGCCTGCAATGCGGCCCGCTCCGCCTCGGTGAGATCCGGATCGGCCATCTGCGTCCGGAGACCACTGATCTCGGCCTCGACACCGGCATATGCATCGATGTTGCTGGTCATTTCCGGGAAGGCGGCATTGATCGTGGCAATGTTGTTCTGCAGGGTCGTCTTTTCCGCCTGCAGCGTTACCTTGTCCTCGTCCGACGTCTCAGGCAGTGCCATGAGGGCGTCGATCGCCGTTATGCGCGACTGCGACTGAACACGGCTCGACAGGGCGGAAAGAGCCTGATCGGACGAGGCCTTGGTCGCCAGAGCCTCCGTGAGAGCAGGCTCAAATTTTGTATTGAAGTAGCTGTTCGGATCATTGAGATCGCTGACCAGCGCGCCGCGCACGTCTGCAAAATTGAAATACTTCTCGTCAACGCCGAACACCCGGAACGCATAGGATCGTAACCTATCGTTCTGCAGGAACTGATCCACGTTGGTGATCGTGTCCATCATTGTATCGTAGTAGCGCGTCTCCTCGGCCATTTTCGAATCGACGTTGGCGATGGTCTGGTTATACAGGCCGATCAGCGCATCTTCCTGTGCACCACTTTGGACCACCTCGGTCGACTGGGAGAAACTGAACGCCCTGGCGAAATTCTGGTAGCGCTCGTCCGTCAGCATATTGGCGTAGCTGTTGTCGTCGCTGAGGTCGCTCTCCAGCACCTTTCGCATGAAGGCCTTGGCATAAGTCATGTCTTCAAGGCCGTGTGCCTTCATGGCATAGGCATAGAGCCGGTAGTCTCCCAGAAACTCGTCGATCGAGGTGACGTTGCCGATATTGGCCTTGTAATACTCGGTTTCGCGGGCGACCAGCGTCTGCTGCGCCGTGCGCTGAAGGCTCGTCTTCATATCGCGCGTGAGGAGATTATAGTCGATATATGTGGAAACCATTGCCGCTCTGCCGATCGCCTGAAATTGCCCGACGCTAAGGCGCCCGAATGGACGCAAAGCCGCGCAGTGCGGCCATAATCCGCGATACAATCGCTGGTCTTGCTTGCGCGTGGCTTTTCCTCAACCCGGGTGCGCAGGGTCGGGGGATTGGCAAAATTCTGCCGATTTTCTTCAGATTTGAGAAACCCTGCTGCGTCGGCTTTTGCTAACCATCAGGAAATGCAAAGTTTTTTAACTGCGATTTTTAAGTGGTCTCAAACTCGCCCCGCCTATCCTTGGGCCACAGAGGACGAAAAGTCCCGACGAGAAGACCGGGAACCGGCTCTCAAGGAAAACAAGGGCGATTGAAATGCTGAAAACACTTTCACAACCGGCTTGGGTTGAAAACACACTGCGAATGGACCCGAAACGCTTTCCCCAGCAGGCAAGCTACACCTTGCACGGACAGTCCAGCAATGTCACCATAAGCTTGGACGAACGTGGAGCGGTGCTGCGCAAGGTTCTGCCATCCAGCGGCCTGCCACTGTCGATCGCGCTACCGGCACGCGCTTTCAAAGGTGTGGCGGCCCGCGCGATAGACCATGGAGACGGAGAAGTAACCGTGACGCTAGAACTGCATCATGACGACCCGGATCTCTGCATCCCGCTTCTGGTCGCCCACGATCTTGCCGACATTGCCGCCGACTGGCGCACGTGGTCGGAAGCCTACCGGATTCCCATGCTGATGGTCGAAGCAGACGGCGTCGCCCGCCCGTTGGAAGATCATCTCGGTGAAGTCCGCACCCGCGATATCAAGCCGCGCCGCCGTCACTCGCTGTTCAACGATCGCCGCCCGCGCTTCCTGATGCGCCGCGCGACTGGCAGTCTGGGTGTCAACATGAAGATCGGCGGCCGCGAAATCATCGCCCGCAACTGATTTTCGACACATTCTCCAAGCCTTCCTCCAGTGCAAAAGACCGGCTGTCCCTGCGGCCGGTTTTTTGTTTGTGTTTTCAGCCTCTTAATCGAGCCTTTGGAAAACCTTGGAAGCGCCTTTTTGATGCCACAGGCAGCTAGCACATTGCCGGCACGAGAAGGAGACAGACCATGCGCACATTCGTTCTTGCGGCCATTGCCGCCTTTTCCGCACGTTTTGCCAAGACAAAGAAGAACCGCGACGAGAAACTGAGCTGGGCTTGAGTTTTCAAAGCTCGCTGGCCTTGCGCTTCAAAGCGCGGCGCGATTGACCGTTTTACTGCGGTGGACCCCTGCCCTCCGGCCATCCGGAGGGCTTTTTTATGCCAACCGGACCAGTAGCGCCGCGCAAAGACCAACAAAGAGAATCAGTCCGACAACATTGTTGAACTTGAACAGGGCCAGGCACTGTGCGGCATCGTGAATGTCGAGCACGAGGATCTGGTAAAACAGCAGGATCGCTGCAACCAGCAGGCCGATATAGGCCAACAGCCCCGCCCCCGCGAGCGCAAACGAGACAAACAACAACAGGATCGTCAGCCCATAAAGGCCAAACAGCCATGGCCGCGGGTGATCACCGAACCGCCGCGCCGTCGAGCGAACGCCGATCAGCTCGTCATCCTCCTTGTCCTGATAGGCATAGATCGTGTCGTAGCCGACCGTCCATGCGATGGCTGCAGCATAAAGCATGATCGATGCCCATGTGATCGTCCCGAACTCCGCCGACCAGCCCATGATCGCGCCCCAGGAAAAGGCGAGCCCGAGGAAGAACTGCGGCCAGTCGGTAAACCGCTTGGCGAACGGATAGATGGCGACGAAGACCAGCGAGAAGACGCCAAGGAAAATGGAAAATCCGTTGAACTGCAACAGCACGATCAAACCGGCAAGCGCTTGCAATACCATGAAGATCTTGGCCTGAAGCCGTGTGACACGGCCCGACGGCAATGGCCGCGAGCGAGTGCGCGCCACTTCCATGTCGATGTCGTGGTCGACAATATCGTTATAGGTACAGCCGGCACCGCGCATGGCGACAGCGCCGATGAAGAACAACAGAAGATGAAGGGCGAAGCGGCCGGGCGAAAACGTGCTGAGCGCCGCGGCCGCATTGGCAGCCAGCGCTGCCGACCAGAAGCAGGGCCACATCAGCAATTGCCAGCCGATCGGCCTGTCCCAGCGGGCAAGCTGCGCATAGGGCCAGAGCGGCCTTGGCAGCACGCGATAAACCCAGTTGTTGGACGGCGCATCAAAGACGCGCCCGGAATCGGCTGGACGTGTGTTCATACCGTTTGTTTGCAGCGCAAGCGGTCCGCGGTCAAGCCGACAGACCGCCGCACGGCAAGCGAACGGCTATTCCAGCGTGAAATCGAAACGGTAGGTGGCGGACAGGCCGAACAGGAGCTGGTTGCGGCTGCCACCTTCCTTGACGAGGCTTGAATCCGCCGCCGGGCCCATCAGCCGCTTGTATTCGGCAAAGGCGCTGGTTTCGAGTTTTTCGGTCGCTTGCCACGTAATCGCCGCACCCGCTCCAATCGAATTCAGGCCACCGGATGGCGTATATTTCGAATAGCTTGACTTGGCCGCCTCCGATGAACTGACGCCATAATAAGCATCGAAATAGTCGCTTGTCGCAGCCGACAGGCGCGGACCGGCGGAGACGCGGACATTGCTGCTGACGTCAACGAAACCATCGGCGGCAACATCCGCGACCAGACCGTGATGGCTGCGGATACCCTGGCGCAACTCCGCGCGGATGCGCAGCCAGTCGGTTGGATAGACTTCGGCGAAACCGCCGAGTTCGCCGCCAAACTTCACGGGATCGAGCCCCTTGAGGTCGGACGAAGTATCCTCGTCCCGGTCAAAGATCAGCTTGCCGACGACACCGGCGCGAAACGCTCCCTTGTCGACGAAGGCGAAGGCCGGATTGTCGTTGCGCGACGAAAACCGCACCGTGCTGCCGGCCCGGCCGAGCGAAATCAGAGGCGCAGCCTGGAAAAGGCGATCGGATGAGCCGTCATATTTGGGGCCGATGAAGCCGGTGGCGCCGACTTTCAGGTACCAGTCCCCGGACCAGAAATGCTGGCGCTCCTGCGCCTGGGCGGAAACGGAAGCGGCAAGAAACAGCCCGGCGGAAAGGGCAAACAAGGATCGGTTGAACACGTTGGAACTCCAGACAAAAAACGGTTCGTTCCGGGCCTTATAGGCGCCGCCTCACTACCATCTCGTTAACCAGGAGATTTCAGCCTTTGTTTTCCATACGGGACGGTGATTTCAAGGCAATATCTATATTTTACAATACCTTATAAAAATCCAGCACTACACGCTCGACAGATTTTCCGATATTCGACCGCAGATTACGGCGAATTGGAAACGTATTTTCACTCGAAAGCGGCAGGGCGGATATCACGCCATCCGTGACTTCAGATAGGTACTGGGTGAACTGCCCAGCATCCGCCGGAACATCGTGGTGAACGCGGCGATATTTTCATAACCGGCATCGAGCGCAACATTGGTCACCGGTTCTCCCTCGGCCAGACGCGGCAGCGAGGCAAAAATGCAGGCCTGCTGGCGCCAGGTGACGAAACTGACGCCGGTTTCGGCACGAAACAACCGGGTGAAGGAGCGGCGGCTCATTCCTAGGCCACTCGCCCATTCGTCAATACCGGCATTGGCGTCGGGTGACTGCAGAAAATGCCGGCACAGGCGCCCCAGCCGCGCGTCAACCGGGAACGGCAGGCCAAGCGGCCGCTCCGGCAGTTGGCTGATTTCGTCCAGCAAAAGCTCGATGATCAGCCGTTTGCGGCGCGGGGTCAGTGGTTTTTCGTCCGATAGCACCAATTCTTCCATCAGGCTGGAGGCGAGTGGCGTCACTTCCAGAACGCGCGGCTGCTCGGCAGAAATCACCGAAGGGTCGGCGTAAATAGAGTGCATCTCGACATCGCTGATCATCTCGCTGAAATGCTCGAGGCCGGCAGGGATGAGCAAACCGTGACCGGGCGGGATCATCCAGCGCCCGCCTGCGGTATTGACCAGAACCACCCCCCGGCGGGCACACCAGAGCTGTGTCTTGGTATGGCTGTGCGGCAGCCCCCGGGAGCCGGCCGGATAATGTCGCCCAAGCGCCGTAATGGGATCGTCATTCAGGTCGATCCACAAAAGGTTCGCGCGATGCATATCATCGCCTGCAGGATCCCCCGATTTCACGTCGTTCTTCTGCATTTGGCCCACTCTCGAAAGAATGCGACCAGAGCACAAAAGCAGGCCATACTCAAGCGATGTAGAGACAACGCATATTCGTGTTTACACTATCCGTCCGGCGAGGAAGACAGCATGGCGAGCATCACATCACCTACAGGCATCAGCCCGGAAAAGACTGCGGTTTCCGTCATCGTGGCCGTCAGCTTCTGCCATATGCTGAACGATATCATGCAGTCGCTGCTCACCTCGCTCTATCCGCTGCTGAAGGAAAACTATGCGCTCGATTTCGTACAGATCGGCCTTCTGACCTTCGCATTCCAGGTCACCGCATCGCTGCTGCAACCCGCCGTCGGTGTCGTCACCGATCGCTGGCCGATGCCATTTTCGCTTCCGGCGGCGATGCTGTCGACCTGCGCCGGCCTGATCACGCTTGCCAATGCCCATCATTTCTATGTTCTGGTCCTCGGCGCTTGCCTGATCGGCATCGGCTCGGCGATCTTCCATCCGGAAGCATCGCGCGTCGCGCGGTTGGCCTCTGGCGGACGCCACGGCCTTGCCCAGTCGCTGTTCCAGGTCGGCGGCAATACCGGCACGGCAATCGGGCCGTTGCTCGCCGCCTTCATCGTCATTCCGCAGGGCCAGGGCAGCCTCAGCTGGTTCTCCGTCGTTGCATTGACCGGCTTCATGGTGCTGTCCTGGGTGAGTGTCTGGTATACCCGTCATCGCCGCAGCTCGGCCGGCCGCAAGCCGGTCAGCCGGACGCTGCCATTGCCGCGCAACCAGGTTATCTGGACCCTGATCGTTCTCGTCATCCTGACCGCGACGAAGAACGCCTATCTCTCCAGCCTGTCCAGCTACTTCACCTTCTTCACCATCGAGAAGTTCGGTGTTGGCGTTCAGGAAGCGCAGATGCTGCTGTTCCTGTTCCTTGGCGCATCGGCTGCCGGTGTGATCTTCGGCGGACCGATCGGCGACCGTTTTGGCGCTCGCTTCGTTATCTGGTTCTCTATCCTCGGCGTCATCCCCTTCGCGCTGCTTTTGCCCTATGCCAACCTGTTCTGGACGGCGGCGCTGGTGATCATCATTGGCTTCATCTTCTCCTCGGCGTTCTCGGCCATCGTGGTCTTTGCGCAGGAACTGGTGCCCGGCCGCGTCGGTCTGATCGCCGGCATGTTCTTCGGCTTTGCCTTCGGCTTCGGCGGCATCGGCGCTGCAGTCCTCGGTATCTTCGCAGATCGCAACGGCATCGAGTTCGTCTATAAGCTCTGCTCCTACATGCCGCTGCTGGGCCTCTTGACGATCTTCCTGCCGAAGCTTCCAAGCCACCGGTAACTCGACAACCCGACGAGGGGCGGCAAGTCCCTCGCCGGGTCGCAGCGACATGCCCTGCTCCGGCAAAGCATTCGGAGCGGTGGCATCCCGGCCAAACTGCAACCCAGCGCATCTCATTGTAAGTATTCGTCAAGCATTGAACGCTAAGGTTCACCCTGGGGACTATCGGGGTAAATTCAATGCGCAAAACGTTCGTTGCAGTTTCTACTGCGCTCGGCGTATCGATCGCGTCAGCGCCCGCACATGCGGAAACGCTGAACCTGTTGATCTGGGAATCCTATATCGATCAGAAGATCCTCGATCGCTGGACCGAAAAGACCGGCGTTGGGGTGCATCAGGTCTATTATGATAGCGGCGATGCGCGCGACGAGGTGCTTTCGGATCCCGGCAGCAATATCGATATTGCCGTGATCGGCGAAAACGGAGCAGAGCTGTTTGGCAAGCGTGGCGTGCTCGAGCCGTTGTCAGACAAGAACGTCGCCTCGATGAAGGATTACAAGCCCGCCTGGACGTCCCGCTGCGCCGGCTATGCCATGCCCTATCTCTGGGGCACGATGGGCATCGTCTACCGCTCGGACATGGTCAAGACCACGCCGACGTCGTGGAACGACCTGATGTCGCCGGATCCGGCCCTGACAAAACATATCGCCATGTATGACGATCACAACGAGGCCTTTGTTGCGCCGCTGTCCATGCTGGGCAAATCCATCAACGCCAATGACAACGAGACGCTGAAAGCGGCCTTTGAGGTCATGAAGAAGCAGGCGCCCTTCGTTCTCACCTACGATTATGTGATCACCTCGATCCAGAGCCCTGAAAACGGCAAGAATATCTACATGGCGCTTGCCTATAGCGGCGATCAGCACGTGCTCAACGACAAGGCAGGCACGCCCGGCGTCTGGCGCTACGCGGTGCCGAAGGAAGGCACCCTTTCCTGGCTCGATTGCATGGCCGTCACCGCTGCCTCGCCGCGCAAGGCGCTCGCGCTGCAGCTGGTCGACTTTATTGGCTCGCCGCAAAGTGCTGCTGATAACGCCGCCGCCTTGACGATGCCCACCGCCAGCGAAAAGGCGCTTGAACTCATCCCCGCCGAGATGCGGTCCAACCAGGAAATATATCCGCCGGCCGACATCCTGGCCAAGAGCCAGTACCAGAAGGAACTGTCGATCCAATCGATACAGACGCGCCGCCGCATCATCAGCTCGATGGCAAACTTCCAGTGACACTTGGCAAACGCGCGTTTTTCCTGATCTTTCCGGTCGTTCTGGCGGGTTATCTGCTGGCTGCCCTTTCGGTCTATTTTGTTCAGGGACACTCTGTTCTGGCTTTGGAGCGGACACGGCTTTCGCAACAGCTCGACCACATGGCCGCGCTGTTTCGCAACGAGGTCAGCCAGAGCCGGAGCTTTCTCTATTCGATCCTGGAAGGCAACGCCGTCCGCCTGTTCGTGTCGGAACCGGACGAGGCCTACCGCAACAATGCGCTTGGCCTGCGGCTACAGCAGAGTGTGCGCTCGCTGTCTGACGATCCGAAGAAATTCATCTCCTTCGCGATTCTCAATCCCGACCTGACGCCCGGCTATTATTTCGAGAACAGCGATGATCCGTTCGCGGAGATCGGCGCGCCGCAGTTTGCCCTGGCCAGCCGGCTTGCCGGTGGCAGCCAGTTGCGGGATTGGACTTTTCTGCACGATGCCGAGACACGCCAGCTGATCGTCTATTCGGAGTTTATCGATCCCATAACCTTCAGCCGCCCGCTGCCAAGCGCCAAGGCAGACGCGCTTCTGGTGCAAGTGGCGATCGAGCCGACACAGTTCCTCGGCATGCAGCGCGCATTGCAGAACGAGTATGAAACAGAACTCAATTTCGAGACCGCGCCACAGCTGCAACCGCCTGGCGACCTTTCCGCATCCGTCCGGATGGCGCCATCCCTGTTTGCAACGCTGACCGTGCCGCCATCCCACGGATCCGGCAATATGGGCCAATTGAAACTGCTCCTGATCTTTGGCGCACTGGTGATGAGCTTTATCTCCGTCGGGCTGATGATCGCGTTGATCCGCCGGTTCATCACCAACCCGATCTCGGCTCTTGATCGTCAGGTGACCAAGGTGATGAGCGGTGAAAACGAAGGCATCAAGGAAACCGGCGCCGAGGGCGAAATCGGCCGGTTGACCGGCAATATCAAGCAATTGCACGATCAGTCGCAGCGGGCATTGAAACTGGTGCAGCAGACGTCCTGGACCGATACGCTGACCGGCATCAGCAATCGCGCTCATTTCAACATGCTGGCTGCGGATGTCATCCAACAGGTCTCGACGCAGGGTGGCCATTGCAGTCTTCTCTTCATTGACATCGACCACTTCAAGTTCGTCAACGACAAGTATGGCCATGAGGTCGGCGACGACCTGTTGAAGACGCTAGCGCTGCGGATCGAGGCTGCTATCAGCGTGATCGCAGCGCGGCGGCAGATGACACCGGCCGTTTTTGCCCGCCTGTCCGGCGACGAATTTGCTGTTCTCATACAATCAAAGCCGGGAGACGGCACCATCCGGGAAATGTGTGCGGCGATCCTTGCCTTGTTTTCAAACGGTTTCGAAGTGCGCGGGAAATATTATCCGGTCACCGCCAGCATCGGCGTCGCCATCTGCCCGACGGATGCCACCAACCTTGCCGAATTGATCTCCAATGCCGACGCGGCGATGTATCAGGCCAAGACCAACGGCAAGAACCGTTCCTCGCGCTTCTCGCGGGCGCTTCAGGACAAGCGCGACCGCATCCGCCATATTCAGGAGGAGTTGCAACAGGTCGATCCCGACGAGCAGTTCCATCTGGTCTACATGCCGATCGTCAATACCGGCGGCAAGGTAATCGGTTGCGAGGCCCTGTTGCGCTGGGTCTCGCCAATGCTTGGCAACGTCACGCCCGACGAATTCGTCCCGATCGCCGAAAGCACCGGCCTTTTCACCAAAATCGACTGGTGGGTGATCAACCGGGCGATGTCGGAACACAACCGGCTGAAACAGCTGTTCGGACCGGAAACCATTCTTGCGATCAACATCTCGTCGGCGGAACTGCATTCCAAGTCGATCAGCGATTATTTCTGCGACTGCCTTGCCCGGCATGGGCTGGATGCGCGCACCATCGAGATCGAACTGACGGAAACCTATGCCGTCAAGCTTGGCGACCAGGTGCACCGGAACATCGAGACCCTGCGCGAACGGGGCTTCCGTATCTCCATCGATGATTTCGGCGCCGGTTATACCTCCGTGCAGCAGATCATCGAATATACCGCCGACACCATCAAACTCGACCGGGCACTGGTGCAAAACCTTGCCAACGAGGAATCCCTGCCGGCCCTGAAGGCAATGATTGCCCTCTGCCACGCGCAGAACATGGCCGTGGTTGGCGAAGGGGTGGATACGCCCGAAAAGCTCGCGATGCTGACGGCGGCCGGCTGCGATCATTTTCAGGGCTACCTGATCAGCAAGCCACTGGTACCCGCAGACCTTGCCATCTGGGCACTGAAGCAGACGGTGAAAATGGCCGCTTGTGCCAACGATGGCATCGCCTTCACTGACGCCAGCCTCCTCGCCGAAGCCTCAAGCCTCCCCTGAAACGCCGGTATCGCGATCCTTGCAGAGATTTCGCCTTGACCTTGGGGCGCCCTCGCCTTAACCGCACCTCAACACTGCGGATTGCGGGAGTAGGCGATGAAAGTTCTGTTGATCGGATCGGGCGGGCGTGAACATGCGCTGGCATGGAAGCTAAGACAATCGCCACGCCTGACGGCACTCTATGCCGCTCCCGGCAATCCGGGCATCGCCGAAGAGGCAACGCTTGTCGATATCGATACCGCGGATAACGCCGCCGTTCTGGATTTCTGCCGCACGGAAACAATCGATTTTGTCGTCGTCGGCCCGGAAGCGCCACTCGTTGCGGGTCTTGCCGATACTTTGCGCGACGCTGGCATCGCTGTCTTCGGCCCGTCTGCGGCCGCCGCGCAACTGGAAGGCTCCAAGGGTTTTACCAAGGACATCTGCGCCAAATACAACATCCCGACCGGCGCCTATCAGCGCTTCACGTCGGCGGAACCGGCCAAGGCCTATATTCGCGAGCAGGGCGCGCCCATCGTCATCAAGGCCGACGGGCTGGCTGCGGGCAAGGGCGTCACCGTTGCCATGACACTCGACGAGGCGCTTGACGCCGTCGACAGCTGCTTTTCCGGCGCCTTCGGCGCAGCTGGAGCCGAGGTGGTGGTGGAAGCTTACCTTGACGGCGAGGAAGCCAGCTTCTTCTGCCTTTGCGATGGCAAGACGGCTCTGGCTCTGGCGTCAGCGCAGGATCACAAGCGCGTCGGCGATGGCGACACCGGCCCGAACACCGGCGGCATGGGCGCCTATTCGCCAGCCCCCGTGATGACGCCTGATATGGTCGAGCGCACCATGCGCGAGATCATCGAACCGACGATTTCAGGCATGGCCGATAGCGGCCACCCTTTCACCGGCGTGCTGTTTGCCGGCCTGATGATCACCGCCAAAGGCCCGGAACTGATCGAATACAATGTCCGCTTCGGCGATCCGGAATGCCAGGTTCTGATGATGCGGCTGAAAAGCGATCTCCTGCCGCTGCTCCATGCTGCCGCCACCGGCACGCTCGCCACCGTCAGCGCCGAATGGCGCGACGAGGCGGCGCTGACCGTGGTCATGGCCTCGAAGGGATATCCGGCTGCCTACGAGAAGAACACGCCCATAGCCGCAATCCCGCAGGCGGACGCCGGAACCAAGGTGTTCCATGCCGGAACAGCGCTGAAGGACGGGCAACTGGTTGCCACTGGCGGCCGTGTGCTCAACGTTACAGCGATGGGCGGCAGCGTCAGCGCGGCAAAAGACAAGGCCTATGCGGCGCTTGATAAGGTGGAGTGGGACAACGGCTTTTGCCGCCGCGACATCGGCTGGCAGGCGGTCGAGCGCGAAAAGGTCTGAGCGGCCACGGCGCTCCAATCGCGGGAGTCATTCAATTTTTACCAATTCTCCTGACGGGAACGTAACGGAGAACGGCTATTTTCCCTGACTGAATAAGTGCTACTGCGACCCTTGCGCGTCATGATTGACCCGCGGCGCCGTAGCGATTTCAGAGGAGAAAGCCGATGCGCGCCCTTTTGTTCACGCTCACCAGCCTGGTAGCAGCCAGCACAGCCGGCGCATCTTCGCTCGAAAACATCATCTCCGGCAAAAATATCGACAAGAGTATTTCGCAGCTTTCCTGTGATCAGTGCCCGCCATTGGTGGTCAAGAAGAAAACCAGCTACGTCGTTCCGGACATGGTGCCGGGGACTGACCGGGTCGAGTTGAAGGAAATCAACGGTGAAATGAAACTGGTTCGTACTGAAGCCTGGCTTGGCGGCTCGCCGGTCGTCTTCATCAGCAAGGCGACGGATGCAGACATCAAGCAGGCTCAAGCTCAAAAGCCCGCTGCAGGCGATCTGGCGAAGGCCGCAACGGTGGACGCGCCGCCTGTGGAAGCCCAGGCAACGGCCACTCTTGAGATCGTCGATATGGCTGCGAAAACTGCCTCTCTCGACATGGGATCGCCGGCTGCAATGACAGCAGTCACGCCGCAAGACAGTCGATCACAAGAAGTTGATCTGGAAAATTTCCAACTTCGGCTAAAATAACCGTGAAGTTCCTGTCCCTGCCCTAACCAGCCGCACGCAAGAAGGTTGACCGGGTATTCGCCCTCCAGGCGAAAGATTGCGTCCCTGAGAGAAGCAGGGGCGCAATTTTTTGTGGGGTACCCTTCTACCTGCTGCACTTGACATTCCCGGGCTTGATCCGGTCTGCTGGCACTGCGGCCACGTCCTGTAACATGGTCCAGCGGGGATAGTATGGACGTCTTCAACATCGCCAAATCCATCGAGAAGTTCATCTTCGAGCTTCTGATGTGGCTGATCTTTTATCCCTACACGCTGTTTAGGGTCATCTTCCAGCCCGGCTACATGCTCGAATATGCACGGCAGGAAACCGTCAGGGACGAGGATGTGTCGTTCGACAGCGGCATGAAGCCGTCGATCTTCCTATTTCTGTCGATCGTCATTGCCGCCTTTTTCGCTCCGCTCGCGCCGGCGGATCTTGCAACGATCAAGGGCAGCCAGACAGGACAATACATCACCCAGTCCTGGATCAATCTCCTGTTCTTCCGGATGGCGGTTTTTTCGATCTTCCCGATCACCTTCGCCCTGATCTACGATCTGATCACACCCGGGCAGGTGACCCGCAATAGCCTGAAAATACCATTCAACCAGCAATGCTATATCTGCGCGCCATTTACGCTGGTCACATCGCTGAGCTTCATTCTCTACCCGCATACCGGCAACATCGCCTATCTGGTGGCATTGATTGCCGCCCAGATCTGGCTACTCGTATCAAACTTCTTTTTCTTCAGGGGGCAAGTCGGGAAATCGAGCGGGACCTCGGCGGCGCTAACGGTCTTAGCCTTTATCGTCTCCTGGATCGCCTTCCTTGGCATCACCACTCTCACCCTCGACTATAAGGGTTGAGCAGGCCAGGCAATTTTCGGGATCGCGTTCACGCGCCGGCGGCGGCCACCAGTTCATCGACCTGCCGGTCGGAAAACACCTGGATACCGTTCTGCCGCAGCAGCGCAGCCGTAACACCCTCGCCCTTCAGGCGGCGGCCGGTAAAACTGCCGTCATAGATGAAGCCCGAGCCGCAGGACGGGCTACCGTCGATCAACAGAGCATAAGAGCAGCCGGCCTCACGAGCCAGTGCAAGCGCGTTTTCAGCGGCTTGACGAAATGCATCCGTGACATCACCGCCATGGCTTTCCAGCACGCGCGCCGCCCCGGACAGGACGTCGGCACCTACTCTTCCCGCCGCAATCTCCGCCGGCAGACGCGGCACGGGCATGCCCGCCGACATCTCCGGACAGATCGTCACCAGCCGCCCCTCCTCGCGCCAACGGTCGAGCGCCGGATGCACAAGCGGCTTGGCCTGCCCGTCATAGCGGACGGCATGGCCCATGAGACAGGCACTGACGAGGATTTTTGCCCTCATCGCCCCCCTCTCAGCCCGAAATCTTCGAGAAATCCGCAACTGTTCCGGTCGCCGCGCGGATCAAGCCGAGCAGGGCAAGACGATTGGCGCGGATGGCCGGGTCGTCATCATTGACGAGGACGTCGGCGAAGAATTCGTCGACCGGGCCGCGCAGCTTCGACAAGGCCTCCATGGCCGAGCGGAAGTCTTCGCTGGCGATGGCAGCGCTTGCCTCGGCGGAGGCTTGCGTTACGGCGGCATAGAGCGCCTTTTCGGCATCAAGCTTCAAGAGAGCCGGATCGACGGTTGCAGCGACCTGCGTGCCCTTCTTTTCTTCCGCTGCCAGGAGCTGCGTGGCGCGCTTGGCGCCGGCGAGCAGGTTGAGCCCCTCTTCCGAGGTGACGAAGGCCGTCAGCGCTTCGACGCGGCGGGCGACCATCAGCAGGTCGTCGGCATCCGGGGTCAGAACGGCATCGATCAGGTCATGGCGGGCGCCGAGATCGCGAAGGTAGACTTTCAGGCGGTCGTGGAAGAAGGAGACGAGGTCGCCATCCTTCACAACCGCGGAAAGCGGCAGGCGCGCCTTCCGCTCCAGCAATACCCGCACGACACCCAATGCCGCGCGGCGCAGCGCATAGGGATCCTTCGAGCCTGTCGGCTTCTCGTCGATGGCCCAGAAGCCGATCAGGGTGTCGAGCTTGTCCGCAAGCGCGACCGTCAGGCCAACGGCATCGGCGGGAAGACGATCGGACGGGCCTTGCGGCTTCCAGTGGTCTTCAATCGCGGCAGCGACGGAGGCGTCTTCGCCCTGCAGGACGGCATATTTGCGGCCCATGATGCCCTGAAGCTCGGGGAATTCGCCGACGGCTTCGGTGCGCAGGTCGGCTTTCGCCAGCACCACGGCGCGGTCGACGAGAGCTGCGTCTGCACCAGTGACCTTGGCCAGTTCGGCGGCCAGTGTGCGGATGCGCTGGACGCGTTCGCCCTGCGAGCCGAGCTTGGCATGGAAGGTGACGTTTAGTGCGTCGAGCTTGGCCATGCGCTGGTCGAGCGGCTTCTTCAGGTCCAGATCGAATTTTGCCGCCGACGCTTCCAGCGTTTCGAGGTCCGGCAGGTTGCCCTGGTCGCGGGTCCAGAAGTGCTTGGCGTCCGAAAGACGCGCGCGAACAACCTTGCCGTTGCCGTGGATGATTTCCTTGCCGCCGTCCTTGGCCTCGATATTGGCGACGAGGATGAACTTGTTCGACAGGGTTTCCTCGCCCGGCCGGCGGGTGACGAAACACTTCTGGTTGGTCTTGATGGTGAGCCGGATGATTTCCGACGGGATCGCTAGATAATCCTCCTCGAAGGCGCCCATCAGCACCTGCGGCCATTCGACGAGACCGGAGACTTCCTCCAGCAGCGCCTCGTCCTCGACGAGTTCGAGGCCGCTGGCAAAGGCGATATTGGCGGCGTCGGCAGCGATGATCTGCTTGCGGCGCTCGGCATCGAGGATGACCTTGGCCTTTTCCAGCTTCTCGATGTAATCGGCAAAGCGGCGCACGGTGATGGCTTCCGGCGCGTGGAAACGGTGTCCATAGGTGACGTTGGAGGCAACGATGCCATCGACCTCGAACGGGATGACATGGGTTTCCTCATGTTCGGGGCCGAACAGGCAGACGATCGTCTGCAGCGGCCGCACCCAGCGCAACGAACCAGGCTTGGCTGAAGCTGCACCCCAACGCATCGGGTTGCCCCAGGGGAACGTGCGGATGATGCCGGGCATCACCTCGGCAATGATCTCTTCTGCCGGACGGCCAGGCTTGACGATGTGGGCAACATAGAAATCGCCCTTCTTCGGGTCGCTATGGACATGCGCCTGATCGATTGATGTGAGACCGGCACCGCGCAAAAAGCCTTCGATGGCCTTTTCATTGGCATCGGTGCGCGGGCCCTTTCGGTCTTCGCGCACATCGGCGGAGCGGGTGTTCAAACCACGGATATCGAGCGTCAGCCGGCGCGGCGTCCAGTATTCCCTGGCGCCCTCATAGGTCAGCCCCGCCTCGACCAGCGCATCGGTCAAGAGCTTCTTCAGATCACCGGCAGCCTTGCGCTGCATACGGGCCGGGATTTCCTCGGAGCGGAGTTCAAGCAGAAGATCGGGCATCAGATTTCTTCCTCACCCTCTCCTCGATGGAGAGGGGCGGCACGACGTGCCGGGGTGGGGTGAAAATGGTTGGCTTCTGCTAGCAAAATTTGACGTTGCTGCACAATGGCAAAAATCGTGTCGAGCACCGCATTGAGGTCCTCAAAGACATCGGAATTCCAGAAGCGAAGCACATGATAACCTTCGTTCTCCAGAAAAGCGGTTCTTCTTTCGTCTCGCTGGAGCCCAGCATCAGATGCGTGCTGGCTTCCGTCGAGCTCAATGATCAAGCCGATCTGATGGCATGCGAAATCAGCAAAAATACGGACCGATGGGGACCTGACGGCGGAAATGGGTTCCTTCGAGCGGAATGCGTTCGAGATGGCGCCAGAGTTTTATCTCGGCACCCGTCGCGCCATTGCGCAGGCGACGGCTGTTGGCAATTCTGAAGCGATCCAGTTTTGACGGTGGCTTTGTCATGCGCTTCTCCTCCCGCCTAGATTGAAGAGAAGCATGCCGGATGGCAACACCCTCCCCTTGAGGGGGAGGGTCGGCGCGAAGCGACGGGGTGGGGTGACTTGCGGCATATGCAATTGACCGTAGTATTCGCGGTAATCACCCCCACCCGCGACTGCGTCGCGACCTCCCCCCTCAAGGGGGAGGTGAAAGGGTTACCATCCCCCTCCGCCACCGCCGCCGCCGCCGCCGCCCGAAAAGCCGCCGCCGGAGGAAAAGCCGGAGGATGAGGAGCTGGGTGGCGGGGGTAGCGAAGAGGACATAGTGCTGGCCATCGAGCCTGCAAATCCGCCCATACGGTCACCGAAGGAGCCGGCGGCGAAATTGTTGCCGGTATACCAGGCCGGCTGGTAGGCGGCAGCACCAGCGGCAGCGGCCAGAAGCCAGCGGTCGAAGGTTTCCGACCAGGGTTTTTCGACGCCCAGCGCCACGGCATAGGGCAGAAGCTTTTCGAAATGCTGCGGCGACATCTCCGGTGCGTCGGCCATGTTCATGCGTTCTTTTTCCGCAAGCGTCAGATATTGCCGCAGGCCATCGATGCCATCCATCATCTTCGAGCCAATCGGCGTCGGAGCACCCATCAGATGGAAGAACAGCATGTTGACGAGCACGATGCCGCCGACGCCGATCAAAAGCGGCACCTGATGCGCCTCCAGCGCCATACTGACAAGGACAGCCAGAACGCTGAGCGCGACGGCGATAACGAAGAACGTCAGAAAGGCGGCCGCAATCAGCGAGCCGATGCGGACAAACAGGCTGCCCTTCTTGTTGAACACCTTGCCGATGGCAAGCGCAAACACCGAGATGACGATCGAAGCGAAAACCGGCACGATGACCAGCGCGACGGTCGCGCCGTCGGCAACGCCTGCGATGCAAATGGCCAGCAGAAACAGCATCGAGATCGCGATGCCGCCAACCACATAGGCGGTGTTGGCATGATAGTATTTGTTGCGATGTTCCTTTTCCATGGCCGTGCGGAAATCGGCTCCGGCCTTCTGTACCGCCGGGCCATTCGTCCTGTCGATCGTCAATTCACCGCCATTGCGCTGCACCGCCGCCAGCACCGTGGCCTCGCCGGTCGGCAAGGACGGCGGCTTTGGCTTGTCGGTGCGGGTGATCACCAGCGAATTCTTGAAATCCTTCAGGACGACATAGCCGCCGACGGCGAGATTGAGCGCAGCAGCGGATAGCGCCGTCCAGCCCTGGCCGGAAAACCCCTTGTTGTCGATATAGTTGACCAGCGCCGGGGAGATCCCGTCCGGCGCGTCCCAGCGCGGCACGATGACACCACGAGCCGGATCGCGGCCGACCTTCAGCCACATGCGCGAATAGTAAAGCGCGGCGACGACGAAGCCGGTCATGGCGAGGATCGGCGGCAGATGATCGAAAAACCACCAGGTCCTTTGCTGCGATATCGATGGCGGATCGATGCTGCCCTTCGGCATCTTGACGGCGATGGTCAGCCCTTCATTGGCCTCGAGCCGGCGCGTCGTGGTGAAGACCAGCCGGTCGCCATCTTCAAGTGAGCGGGCATTCTTGCCGGTCGCCCCCTGGCCACCGGTGAAGACATTGAGCGCTTCGGCCTTCACGCCTGAAGGCAAGGCAACCGTGGCGGAGGCCTCCTCGATCGGAAGCGCCCATTGGTTGCCTGTCACATTCCAGTAGAGCTCATCATGATCGGGAAAGAACCGGATCTGGCGGGCAGTCTCATAGGTGAACTGGAATGTATGTTGACCATCGGCCAGAAACACGTCCTTGTCGCCGGTATAGATGCGGATACCGCCGCTGATGTTTTCGGTACGGTATGGTTCTGCGGCACCGTCCCGCTCGACGGAAACCAGCTTGAAATCGACCCGGACAGCACGGCCGCCTGCGTCGGTCACGGTCAGCGGAAAATCGCGGTAGATGCCACGCTTGATGCGGTCTCCCTCGACATTGGCAGTGATCGTCTCGGTGACGCTCAGCACGCCGCTTTTGGCAACATCGATCTCGGAGCGGTAGGCGGTAAACACCTCTTCGGCCCGCGCAACCCCACCCGTGACGAGCAGGAGGGTGAGGAAGAGAGAGAGCCATCCCAGCGCCGCAAACACACGTTTCATGCGATCGATCCCTCCTCGGCGCTGCGCCGTATGTTCCGTCCGGTTAAGGCCGGTCGCCCTCAAGACCGACGCCGAGCGAGGCAAGCTCGTCCCAATAGCGCGGATAGGTTTTTGCAACACAGCCGGGGTCGAGAATGGTTATGCCGTTGATCTTCAACCCCGCCAGCGCAAAGCTCATGGCGATGCGGTGATCGGCGAATGTGTCGATGTCGGCAGGCAGTGTCTGGCCGACCAGCGCCGGATCCGACGCAACCAGCAGATCGTCGCCCTCCTCGATGCCGAGACCGGGGCGAATATTGGTGAGGCCGGTGGACAGCGCACGGATGCGGTCGCATTCCTTGACGCGCAGGTTCTCTATGCCGACGAACCGCACCGGCGTCTCGTTGAAGGCCGCAAGCACGGCAAGCGTCGGGATCGCATCCTGCATCTGCGAGCCATCGATGACGGCCGGCATATGCGGGAACGTAGCGATTACCTCATAGGCCTTCGCATCCGGCTGCGAGAACGATGTTGCCGCGACGCCGAGATCGATCCGGCCGCCGGTCAGCACTTCCGCCGCCCAGAGATAGGTCGCAGCGGATGCATCCGGCTCGATCAGATAGTCGATGGCGTGATAACCGGTCGGGGCCACTTGCCAGATCGACGGGCTGATTTGCGTCACCTGCGCACCGAAAGCCTTCATGGCGGCAACTGTCAGATCGATATAGCCGCGCGCACCGATCTCTTCGCCGGCCAGCTCGATATTGATAGGGTGGGACGAGCCGGCAGCCGCCATCAGCAGGGCCGATACATACTGGCTGGAAAGGCCAGCATCGATGGTGACGTGGTCCCTGGCAAAATCGCCAGTCCCGGAGACGGTGACCGGCGGACAACCGGTTTCGGCTTCCACCGTGACGCCGAGCGAGCGCAGCGCAGTCACAAGCGGCGCGATCGGCCGCTTGCGCATATGCTGGTCGCCATCGACGATCACCATGCCATCGACGAGAGCCGCAGCCGCGGTCAGAAAGCGGGTCGCAGTCCCGGCATTGCCGAGGAAAAGCGGCTTTTCGGGTGGCAGGAGTTTGCCGGATCCGGTGACGATGAACGTGGTATCGTCCGGCTCGGAAATCTCCACGCCCATGGCGCGCAGGGCGTCGGCCATATAGCGGGTATCATCGCTTTTCAGCGCGCCCGTCAGGCGGCTGGTGCCTTTGGCAAGACCCGCCAGCAGCAGCGCCCGGTTGGTGATCGACTTCGAGCCGGGCGGACTGACGCGCCCTTCAAGCGGATGGCCGGGCGGAAGAATGGTCAGTTTCTGGTCTGCGGCGTTCATGCTCTTGTCTCTTCATGCCTTCAGCACCGCCTGTCCACGGCCGTGCACACTTGTCGATAGTGGATAGCCGTCTACGACGGAATGGCTTTTCCGGCTAGATTAAAACTTCACCACCGGCACGGCGCGATCAGTCTCGTTGGTGATCTCGAAGAAGGCCGCCTTGGTAAAACCGAAGGGGCCGGCGATGAAATTCGACGGGAAACTCTCGACCTTGACGTTCAAGTCGCGGGCCGCACCATTGTAGTAGCGGCGGGCCATCTGCACTTCCCCCTCGATGCTTTCCAGCGATTGCTGCAACTCGGAAAAGTTCTGGTTGGCCTTGAGGTCTGGATAGGCTTCCGCCAGCGCGAACAGCTTGCCGAGCGCCTGACTCAGCATGCCTTCGGTTGCAGCGCGTCCGGCAACATCGCCTGCCGGCAGCGCCTGCGCCTTGTTTCGAAGGGCGATAACCTCTTCCAGCGTGCCTTTTTCGTGGGCGGCATAGCCTTTGACGGTCTCGATCAGATTGGGGATCAGGTCTGCCCGCCGCTTCAACTGCACGTCGATGCCGGACCATGCCTCCTCCTTCACCTGCCGCGCCTTGACCAGGCCGTTATAGATGAAAATCAGGTACAGGATCACCACCGCACCAATGGCCAGACCAATCATCAGTTTTCCCTCCGCCGCTTGATTTTGCCGCAGCTTAGGGATCGAACGCCGCCGTTGAAAGACAAATTTCAGCCACCCGCTTCACCCTGCCGGTTTTCCCGTTCCGGCTGCACCAGCCTGTTCCTGGGGGAACCGCGCAATGGCTGCGCCTGATCGATAGTGGGGCATCAAATCAACGCTGAACCCGAAAAGTACCGGCCCCATGAAAACGCTCGCAGCCCTCATCAACGTCATCGCCTTTTCGGCTTTGTTTTTTGCCTATGCGAGCGTAGGCACCGTCGAGAAACCTGCCGGTGTTCGCCGTGCCTTGCAGACCTATGCCGGCCAGCTTTCAACCGGCGCGTTTCCAACCGCCAAGCCGATCTGGCAGATTGGCGCTGAGGCGGGCGACTTGATTTAAGCCGCGGCACCATTCCTGACACGGCACTGGATGAACTCTCCTCGCCAGCCGTCAGATATCCAGATTGTGATAGAGCCCCATGTCGGTCTTGATGTTGAGTGCAGTCATTATCTGCTGACGATCGATGCCGGTCTCCCGGTCATACGCAGCCACGCCGGAGACCACAGAATCGATCACAGCAGGCCCGGTAAAGGCGATGATCGCGACGAAATTGAACACGCCCGGTCCGGAGTGCTGCTCCAGAATCTGATCCGTCACCACGCCTTCCTGCCGCCGCAAGACCGCATGCGTCTTTGCCATCAGTTCAAGGAAGGCATCACGGTTTTCTGCCGGAACCGAAAATTTGTTAATGCGATAAAGCGCCTTGCCGCTTGCGTGGTGAATATCCATCTGCATCTCTCTTCAATAGAGGACGCCCAGCGCGACCCCGCAGATGCAGTTCTAGGACCTCAAGTAAAGTTCAGGTCAAGAGCACTTTGCGATTTTGCAAAATGAGGATATCCGCTCATCGGCGCCTCAAACCTCGAAGGTTACCTTTCAAGACCGGCCTAATCTAGCCCATTCGACCGTATCTTCCGCCGAAGGGACCGTCTCCAGGATCTGCCCGAAACAGACAACCGCCACCCGTTGTTCGCTGGTCTTGGCGATATACATATACTCGTCGGCCCGGCGCACAAAGGATGCGACTGTATCGTCCGGTTGCAGGAACGTGACGCCGACGGCCGCGCCGGTATAGGTCACCTTGCCCTCTATCGCGATCGGTTTGAAAACCCGCTCCATGGCATCCTGGACATTCTGCTGAACATCGGCCGCCAGCTTCAGGTCAATATCGAGCAGCACCACGAATTCGTCGCCGCCAATTCTGGCGATGAAATCCGTGGCGCGAAAGCTTTCACGAAGGCGGCTGGCGATGGTTCTCAAAACCTCATCGCCGGCGGCATGTCCCAGCTTGTCATTGACCGTCTTGAAGCCGTTAAGGTCGATGAAGGCCAGCGCGAGCTTACGGTCATTCTGCATGCTGCGTTCGACGGCATCAACGACCACTTCATCGAAACAGGCCCGGTTCGGAAGGCCGGACAGGGCGTCGGTGCGCGCCGATGCGCGCAAAGCGTTCTCGATTTCCCGCTGCTGCCGGACACGCGCCGAGACGTCGACGATAACTTCGACATCAAAGGAAACGCCATCGACCCAGGTTCTCTGCGCCGAAATCAGTGTCGGGATGATCGTACCGTCGGCGTAGACGAGATCGACTTCCTCCAGTTCATAGGAGCCCACTTCTGCAAGCAGACGGTGGCGGCGATCACGCGCCGGATTATCGATCGCGGCGCCATCCGATGTCAGTTTTTTGCCGCGGATGTTTTCCCATTTCAGGCCCGTCAGCTTCAGATAGGCATCGTTGACCTTGGCATAGCTCGAGGTCTTGGTATCACTGGTGGTAATCGCCATCGCAATCGGCGCGAACTCGAACATTCGCATCAACATCGAAGCCAACACTTCCGGGGGCAGAATATCCTCGTCGTCCATCATGCGTCCTGAACTTAGTCACTTGGACAAAGCCTAGAACAAACTCCTTAAACGCTTACTGAACAACCAAGCGGGATCAAGCAATTGATTTTACGCCTTGAAGGAGAGGCATATGACACTTCACTCAAAAGCTGCAATTTCGCGGCAGATCACTGCGTTCAGACGGCACGCCGGTCATACGCCAGCCATACGGCATCTGATGACGAGACCGGGCGTGCTAGTCCGGAACTGACAGCAGAGTGGCCCGGCGGCCGATCACGGCCGTTTCATACAACGGATCGGGTCCGCCCGCTGCTGGGTTTAGGCGGCGTCTTTCGCCAGATTGATGCCACCGGCATCGGTCAGCAGGAAGGCTTCGCCACAGGCTGTCGCCAGCGTGCGCACGCGCAGAATGTAGCTCTGGCGCTCGGTCACGGAAATCACGCCGCGCGCATCGAGCAGGTTGAAGACATGGCTGGCCTTGATGCACTGGTCATAGGCCGGAAAGACGCATTTGTGCAGGACCGCATTGGCGCTGGTATCAGGCGCACCGGCGGCCAGAAGCGCCATGCATTCCTTTTCGGCATCGACGAAATGCTGCTGCAGCATGGCCGTATTGGCAAATTCGAAATTGTGCCGCGAATATTCCTGCTCGGCCTGCAGGAAGACATCGCCATAGCTGATCTTCTCGTCACCTTCGCGGCCGTTGAAGTTCAGGTCATAGACGTTATCGACGCCCTGGACATACATGGCGAGGCGCTCGAGGCCGTAAGTCAACTCGCCGGAGACAGGCGAGCACTCAATGCCGCAGACCTGCTGGAAATAGGTGAACTGCGAGACTTCCATGCCGTCACACCAGCATTCCCAGCCAAGACCCCAGGCGCCCAGCGTCGGGCTTGCCCAGTCGTCCTCGACAAAGCGGATATCATGCAGCAGCGGATCGAGACCGATGGCGGCGAGCGAACCGAGATAGAGTTCCTGCAGGTTCGGCGGATTGGGCTTCAGGATGACCTGATACTGATAATAGTGCTGCAGCCGGTTGGGGTTTTCGCCATAGCGGCCATCGGACGGCCGGCGCGACGGCTGTACATAGGCAGCCCGCCACGGCTTGGGACCAAGCGCGCGCAATGTCGTTGCCGGATGAAAGGTGCCGGCGCCGACCTCCATATCATAAGGCTGCAGAACCGCGCATCCCTTGTCCGCCCAGTAAGCGTGCAGCGTCAGGATCAGCGCCTGAAAGGAGCGCTGGGGGTTCATATGGTCCGGGAGAGCGGCGGCGGTCATGGCATCAGTCCAGATTGAAGATATCTGGCTGTCTGGTGCCATGATGGGCGAAGAGGGTCAAGGGCAGAAGACCCCGGTGGCGTAAGGATTACCTTTGCAAAAATTATCCGCTCATACCCGTGAAAGGGTTGAGGATCGTCATCCGTCCGTCAACAATCAGCTCATGCTGCATATCTTCGGAAAAAACGTGCTTCGAACCCGCCAGAAGGGCAGCGGCAATCATTAAAGCATCGTAGAAAGAAAAATTGAACCGCTCGACCAAATTGAGCGCCTGTAAATTACATTCGCGATCAATAGGTTGGATGGCAACGGCAAGTCCGCTTACGTCCTCTATGGCGCTTCGCACTTCCGGCCAACTCATCCTGAGTTTGCGAGGAGCGACATTGGCAAACTCATTGAGAGCCTGAACGCTCAAAATAAAAGGTTCAGAAAGAAGTTTCTGCGCCTTGGCAGCCCGGGCATCGTTGGTGAAAGCATAGAAGAGAATGTTGGTATCAAGCAGGGGCGCAGTCACCGCGCATTTGCCTCGTCGCGGTCGAATTTCCAATCAGCAGGCAAAGGCCTCGCAAACGCCTTGATACGCTCAAGCGCGTCCTCACGTGCGGTATTGCGCTCCAGCTCGAAGGTACGTTCGCCGGCGATGCGCACGGCCACCTCGTCGCCCTCCTTCAGCTGCAAAACCTCCACAACCGAGGAAGGAATGCGAATTGCCAGACTGTTACCCCATTTAGAGACCTGCATCGCCGACTCCATGATCTACGGAAAATAATGTATATCATAGACAGGATGAACGCTCAATAAATTGAAGCCATCACTCCGGTTTCTTCAGCCGGTATTCGCCTGTTACCGGATCCTTGACCAGCGTGCCTTGCGTGCCGGTTTCCTCGCGGCGGCGGGCTTCCTGCTGGCGGCGGCTCAGCTTTTCCGCGTCGGCCACGAATTTGCGGTAGCCGAACCAGGCGATGGCTGCAAACAGCAGCAGTAAAATCAATTGCGGCATGCGCTCTCCCCCGTTTCCGCTAGATTATCAAAGACCGAAGCGACCCCATAATGCTCTTTCCTCGGCCACCTCGGCAAGTCCGGAAACGGCTGATACAGCAAAGCGTTCGGCCATGCCGCTGGCCACAGACGCGCCCGGCTGGCGGCGGCCGAACAGGCCGCGCGAAGCGGAGATCAGTTGCAGTTGGGCCTTTGCACCAAACCGCTTCTTCAACTCACCACGCATGTCGCCAAGGCTGTCGACCAGACCCAGCTCCTGACCGCGCTTACCGGTCCAGAACAGGCCGGAGAAAATGTCAGGCGTATCGGCCAAAAGATGGCCGCGCCGCGCCTTGACCATGCTGATGAAAATGTCGTGGATTTCGAGCTGCAACCCTTTCAGGAACTCGATGTCCCTCTCCTTTTCCGGCTGGAAGGGATCGAGCATCACCTTGTTGGAACCGGCCGTATAGACCCGCCGCTCGACGCCGATCTTCTTCAGGAGTTCCGGAAAGCCAAAGCCGCCGGACACGACGCCGATGGATCCGACGATCGAGGTGGGGTCGGCAATGATCTCGTCGCCGGCAAGCGCGATCATGTAGCCGCCGGACGCCGCCACATCCTCAACAAAGATGATGACGCGCTTCTTCTTTTCCTCGGCCAGGTCTCGGATGCGCTGGTAGATCAGCCGTGACTGAACGGGCGAGCCGCCGGGAGAATTGATCGAAATGGCAACCGCTGGGGCGCCTTTCACCGAAAAGGCTTTTTCAAGCACGGGTGCCACCGCCGCCAGATTGAGCGCCGGGCGGAACTGGCTGCCGCCTGCCATGATCGCACCATGCAGCCGGACAACCGGGATCGTCACGCCTTCTTTGCGAAAACGTTTCGGCAACAGCTTCCTGAACAGTCCGGCCATCTGAACTCCCTGCATTCATTGTACGTATTGGCAATCATTATGCGTGTTGGCATGTATGCACTGGCGCGGCAAACGCAATGGCGATGCCATGAAAATCATCGATTGCGGTGATAGGCGGCGCGGCCATTGTTCATATCGTCGACGACGGTGGCGAACCTGTGCGTCTCCGCCTCATGCACGATCAGCGGCGCCCGCAGCGTCAACCGCGCGCGGCTCTGTTTGATCGCCGTCACAAGAATACGCACCGCATTTTCACCAGCGCGCGGATGCAGGGGCGTAATTTCCATACCGCCAAAACGGCCGCCGCAGGCCGAAATGATCTCGGCAATCGATTCGGGCCGGGCGATCAGCGACAATTGCCCACCCGGCCTTGAAATCGCGCCTGCCGTCCGGATCCAGGTATCGAACAGGCCTTCGGTCATCGCATGCGCCTCGGCCTTCAAGGCATCCGGCGTCTTGCGGTCCGAGGCATCGTTGAAGGGCGGGTTCATGATGACGTGATCGAAACTGTAGTCGGCGAGACCCGCCGCAACCCTGGCCCGGCCGGTCAGCGACACGTCGGCTTCGAGAACGGATATCCGGCCGCCAAACCGGGCATTGTCCGCAAGCTCCAGGCTTCGCCTGGCAAACTGCGCCATCAGTGGCGACCGCTCGACCAGAACCACTTCGGCCTTTTCCAGCCGCGAGGCAACGGCCATGCCGGCTGCTCCGGCGCCAGCGCCGAGGTCGGCGACACGGCAGGGCTTTTCCGAGACGACCAGCGAGGCAAGCAACATCGCATCCATGCCGGATCGATGCCCCTGCCCTAACGGCTGGATCACCTGAAATTGACCGCGGTGAAAGCTATCGATGGTTTCGGTGGCCGTCGTCGTCATGCGTCGCGCAATTCCGCCTCTAGTCCGGCATCGATCAGGACCTGCCTTGCCTCTTGTTCATCGTCCTCATCGACCAGAAGTCGGCGGGGTAACAGGCCGAGAGACCCTTCAAGAATGCTCATGCCCTGATCGGCGATGAAGCAGCCGATACCGGCATCCTTCATGAGACTTTGAGCAAACGAGAGTACGACGGCGTCATTGGTACGGATCAATTCCTTCATTCCGGGTCGTTTTCCTGCCTTATTTGAGCAAGCGGGACAATTCGCCTCTTGCCGCCACAAGCCCCCCTTTCTATTGTCCGAACTGGAATTTGAACAGGAGTCCCTTGTGTTGGGCGTAGTGATACCGCTGGAAGACAGCAAAAACAAACAAGCATCGGTCAAGCCGCTCGTCGACCTGACGAAGGCGGACATGGAGCGCGTCAACCAGCTGATCCTGTCCAAGGCCGGCTCCGACGTCCAGATGATTCCGGAAGTGGCCAACCACCTGATCTCCTCCGGCGGGAAGCGCCTGCGCCCGATGCTGACGCTGGCCTCCGCCGCCATGTTCGGCTTTACCGGCGATGCGCATATCAAGCTTGCGACCGCAGTCGAGTTCATGCACACGGCCACCCTGCTGCATGACGATGTGGTCGACGAGAGCGATCTGCGCCGCGGCAAATCAACGGCACGGATGATCTGGGGCAACCAGGCCAGCGTGCTTGTCGGCGATTTCCTGCTTGGCCAGGCTTTCCGCATGATGGTCGATGTCGGTTCGCTCGATGCGCTCGACGTGCTTTCCACCGCCGCGTCCGTCATTGCCGAAGGCGAAGTGCTGCAGCTTTCCGTCGCCAAGAACATGGAAACGACGGAAGACGATTACCTTTCCGTCATTCGCGCCAAGACGGCCGCCCTGTTTGCAGCGGCCTCCGAAGTCGGCCCGATCGTCGCCAAGACAGACAAGGCCAGCCGCAACGCGCTGAAATCCTACGGCATGAATCTTGGCCTTGCCTTCCAGCTGGTCGATGACGTGCTCGATTATGGTGGCAAGGCCGCCGATCTCGGCAAGAACACCGGCGACGATTTCCGCGAAGGCAAGATCACCCTGCCCGTCATTCTGTCCTACCGCCGCGGCACGGCCGATGAGCGCAGCTTCTGGCGGCAGGCGATCGAAGGCGGTGAGAGCAACGACCAGAACCTGGAAAAGGCACTGGGGTTGATCACCCGCTATGGCGGCTTGACCGACACTATCGCCCGGGCCCAGCATTACGGCACGATTGCCCGAGATGCGCTTGCACCGTTGCCGGAATCCCCCTGGAAGGACGCGCTTCTCGAGGTCATCGATTTCTGCATCGACCGGGTCAGCTGACCGGTCTTTGCAAGGACCAGCTGTAGGCTTGAGGAATTTCTTGCCGCACTGCGCCAAAAAAGCCATTCTATCCATTCATGCTCCGGCTGCCGTCGAAAGCGCTCACGATCGAGTGAGCGGAAATTGACGGCGGGATGTCGAATTGCGTTTTGCCTTGCGTTCAAACCGATTCCGGTTTGCCGGGTTATGCGTTATTGATTTAGGATTGATTCCGCGCGAATCCGGCGCCGGCGCCAAGGGGCGTCGCCCGTAACGAAAGGCTTGTCATGCGGCAAAAACACCTTCTTCGCCTGCTCAGCGGTGCTGCCTTCCTCGCCTTGGCGTCCTTTTCCGGCGCAGCCCCAAGCTTTGCCGAGGAAAAGCCTGCGGTCGAAGAAAGCAAGCCATTCGATCTGAATTCGGTCAACAGCTTTTCCGGCGCGTTTCTCGCTGCCCGCACTGCGGATGTCGATCACGATCTCGATACCGCGACCAAGCTCTACCGCACGGCGCTTGAATTCGAACCTGACAATGTCGACGTCAAGCAGCGACTGATGATCACGTCGCTGATGAACGGCGATTTCGAGGGCGGCGCCAAGATTGCCGAAGAATTGAAGTCTGACAGCTCCGTCGAGCGGATCACCACGATCACCCGCGCCGTCGAGGCCATCCGCAAGCGGGAATATCGCCACGCGCAGAAAATCCTCAATTACGAAGGCCCGAACGATCTCGACCGGCTGATGAACGGCCTCCTTCTCGGATGGGCGAAAGCCGGCGAAGGCAAGCCCAAGGACGCGATCGCTGAAATCCAGGCGATGGAAGGGCCGGAGTGGTTCCGCATCTTCAAATCCTACCATCAGGGCGCCATTGCGCTGGCCGCCGGCGACAAGTCGACGGCCCGCTCGAAGTTGAACGACGCCGTTCTAGACCGTGAAGGCGGCAGTGCTGCCCCCGATACCTTCATGCGTGCCGTCGTCGCGCTGGCAAAGCTTGAGGCCCGCGACGGCAACAAGCAGAAGGCGCTTGATGCGGTTTCGGTCGGCGAAGGCTTCATCAGCAATTATGCGCCGCTGAAGGCGCTGCGCACCAGCATTGAAGAAGGCAAGCCGCAGGAGCAGCAGGTTCGCAGCGCCACCCAAGGAGCCGCCGCCGTGCTGTTTTCGATCGGCGCGGCACTGAACCGCGATGGCGCGGAAGACATTGTTTCGCTCTATCTGCAGACCGCGCGGGCGCTGGATCCGGAAAGCGCCGATATCCTCGTCATGCTCGGCGGTATCGCGGAAAACCTGAAAAAGCCCGAGCGGGCCATCGCGCTCTACAAGAGCGTGCCGGAAAATTCGCCGATGCGGCGCCTGTCGGAAATGCAGCTGGGTCTCAGCCTTGCCTCGATCGGCAAGGTCGATGAAGCCAAGCAGCATCTGAAGGAACTGATCGACCTCGACCCGAAGGACGTGCGCAGCTACCTCGCCTATGGCAGCGTGCTGTCGGACGCCAAGGACTACAAGGAGATGGGCCTGGTCTATGACCGTGCCGTCGCGGCGATCGGCCCGGTGCCGCAGCGCAGCGACTGGACGATCTTCTTCCAGCGCGGCATCGCCTATGAGCGCCAGAAAATGTGGGACAAGGCCGAGCCGAGCTTCAAGAAGGCGCTCGACCTCAATCCTGACCAGCCGCAGGTGCTGAACTATCTCGGCTATTCCTGGGTCGATATGAACATCAATCTCGAGGAAGGCCTCGGCATGATCCGCAAGGCCGTCGATCTGAAGCCGGACGACGGCTACATCGTCGATTCGCTCGGCTGGGCCTATTTCCGGATGGGCCGTTTTGACGACGCTGCGGTCGAGCTGGAGCGCGCGGTCGAGCTGATGGCGGGTGATGCGACCATCAACGACCATCTGGGCGATGCCTATTGGCGCGTCGGCCGCAAGCTCGAAGCCGTGTTCCAGTGGAACCAGGCCCTGGCGCTGAAGCCCGAGGAAGCGGAAATCCCGAAGATCAAGGCGAAGATCGAAAGCGGCTTGCCGCCGGTTGAGGTCAAGGTGCCGGCCGCCGCCGAGGCAGGCGATACCCAGCCGAAGAAAGTGGCTCCGGACGTCGCTGCCGGCAAGAAATCCTGATTTCGCCTTTCAATGGCAAGTGAGGATGGAATTTTAGGATTTTCGCTGACGCGGACCGCGCCGGCGAAAATCAATCTGGCTTTGCACGTCGTTGGCCAGCGGGCCGACGGTTATCATCTGCTGGAAAGCCTCGTGACCTTTGCCGATGCGGGAGACCGCATCGGCTTTTCCCTTTCAGATGAAGACCGGTTTACCATCTCCGGCCGCTTTTCCGCCGATCTGCCGCTTGCCGGCGAGGCTGCGGCGGGGAACCTGGTGCTTAAGGCGCGTGACCTGTTGCGGGGCCATCTCAGCGAAAAGGGCATCAAGGCGGGCCCAGTTCACCTGCATCTCGAAAAGAACCTGCCGGTCGCTTCTGGTATCGGCGGCGGCTCGGCCGATGCGGCTGCCACGCTTCTTGGGTTGCTTGAATTGTGGCAGGCGTCCATCAATCCAGGGAGCCTGCAGGAGATCGCGCTAAAGCTTGGCGCCGATGTGCCGATGTGTCTTCATGGCCGACCGCTGGTTGCGCGCCGCATCGGGGAAGACATCGATGCGATTGCCGAATTTCCGGCCTTCCCGATGCTGATCGTCAACCCGCTGAAGGCGGTCTCGACGCCGGTGATTTTCAAGCTCTTGAAGGACAAGACCAAGCCGCCGCTTTTGATGCCGCCGGGCAGGCGATCGCGTGACGGCTGGATCGATGCGCTGACAGGCCTGCGCAACGATCTGGAGCCGCCCGCCCGCGAACTCGAGCCGGACATCACTTCAGTCTCTGAGGCGCTTGGTCTGACGGAGGCCTGTCTTGTCCGGATGTCCGGATCGGGTGCCTCCTGCTTCGGCCTTTACGCAAGCACTGAAGCCCGGGACGAAGCGGCAGCTGTTCTTTCCAGGCAACACCCTAACTGGTACGTTCTGGCCTGCAACAGCGTTGATGGAGACCACGATGACCGAGGCTAAATCGCCAAGACCTTTCGTTCCGGTCGGGATCGCGGTGCTCACCGTCTCCGATACCCGCACGCTGGCTGACGACCGTTCCGGCGATACGCTGGCCGCCCGCATCACCGATGCCGGACACCGGCTCGAGGCCCGCGCCATCGTTCCGGACGACAAGCAGAGGATCGCGGCACAGGTGAAGGCCTGGACGTTGACCGACACGATCGACGTGGTGATCACCACCGGCGGCACGGGTTTTACCGGACGCGACGTGACGCCTGAGGCGCTGGAGCCTCTGTTTGAAAAGCGCATGGACGGCTTTTCCGAGGTCTTCCACCGGATTTCCTATGACAAGATCGGCACCTCGACGATCCAGTCACGCGCCACCGGCGGCGTTGCCAATGCCACCTTCATCTTCGTGCTGCCGGGCTCGCCCGGCGCCTGCAAGGACGCCTGGGACGGCATCCTCAAGCAGCAGCTCGACTACCGGCACATGCCGTGCAACTTCGTCGAGATCATGCCCCGGCTGGACGAGCACCTGAAACGCGGCTGACCGCCACTTTTCAAACGGCCCAATCCTTCCTGTTCCATTCGTAACAGCGCGCCACGATGCAGCATCGTAGAACTGTCCTCATCGGGAGACGGAATGAGGAGGACAGAATGGCAGGCTCACCCACCGGTGATGCGACCTCCCTCCCCATCCAGATCTCGGCAGACAGCATGAAGGCGGCGGATTTCACGTTTCGAAAGCCGTCCCGCAAAGCGATACGACGCGGCGGCTGGGTTTGACGCGGCAAGCCATTTTAACGGTTCATTTTTTCATGACGGCAGGGCAGGTCCGAAAGGGCCTGCTCTTTTTGCGGTGGGCCGCGCCTACAGGTTTTCCGCACCCGGGCGGTTGGCGATGGCCACCCATGCCGGCACCAGTTCGCTGCCAAGCTTGCGTGCCGCCCGGCCATTGGCAAAATCAGCAAGCTGCATCGATGTTTTGGCGATCGCTGCCGCCTGCTGTTTCGATAGCAGCAATCCCTGTTCCAGCGGTGCCGGACGGGTGACGATGCGCTGCAGGAATGGCCGGCGATACTGCCTCGAAGGTGAGAAACGCGCCGGCATCTTGTTCAGCGACATATATTCCGCCACGTCGTCGATCCAGCGCCCCGCCGGCCTGGCGCCTGCTTCAAGCAAAAGCAGCCAATTGCCACGCGCGGAACGGACGATGTCGGTCATGTCCCAGCTCGTACAGAAACGGGCGCCCGCAGCATCTGCCACACGGCTCGAACCATCCTGTGAGGCATGATCGAGAATAATCACGTCGCTCACCAGCCCTTCCACGGCACCCGCCACCAGCGCCGAAAGTGTCTGCGCCAGTTCAGCTTCATTATCGCGGGTTTCGGTGATGATCGTCAGCATTGCCGTCCATACCGCATTGCACACAAATTTTCCACACGCCCTTCTTCCCCGGGCGATTAACTTTTGATTCATGATGAATGCACCGGCATTCGCACCCAGGAACGATTACCCGTATCCGAGCCATGCATCGGATTTTTGTTCTTGCATTGTTCTCATTTTCGCGATAGGAAAATAATCAGAGGACATCGGAGAGTCTGTACCGACTGTCTCCCGGAGAAACCCATGAACGAGCTGTCTCAGATCAGGCAGGGCGCTTTGGCGCCTGCCAATACGGCAGATATGGCCGAAGCGATGATTGCCAGCTCCGGGCTGCGCATCGAGATCGACCGGCGGCGTGGACGTGGCGCGGCGATCAATTCGTCCGGCCGGTTCGAACAGGTGTCGCGGCAGCTCGAAGATGACGGCTGGGATTCACTGGAGGACCTGCCGGTCTTCAAGACCGAAGTCCAAGTGGAGAAACCGCGTTCGATCATCAGCCGCAACGATTCACCCGACATTCCTTTCGACCGCTCCGTCAACCCCTATCGGGGATGCGAGCATGGCTGCATCTATTGCTTCGCCCGCCCGACCCACGCCTATATGGGCCTGTCGCCGGGGCTCGATTTCGAGGCAAAGCTGTTTGCCAAGCCGGACGCTGCAAAGCTGCTGGAGCGGGAACTGGCCAAGCCCGGCTACAAGGTCCGTCCGATCGCCATCGGCACGAATACCGATCCCTACCAGCCGGTCGAGAAGGAATGGCGGATCATGCGCCAGATTCTCGAAGTTTTGAAAGCCGCTGATCATCCGGTGATGATCGTCACCAAATCGGCGATGGTGATGCGTGACATCGATATCCTGGCCCCGATGGCTGAGAAAGGCCTGGCGAAAGTCGGTCTGTCGGTGACGACGCTCGACCGCAAGCTTGCCCGCCTGATGGAGCCACGGGCCTCGACGCCATCCAAGCGGCTGGAAGCCATCAAGGCGCTGTCCGAAGCCGGCATTCCCTCAACGGTGATGATGGCGCCGGTCATTCCGGCCCTCAACGACCATGAGATCGAACGGGTGCTGGATGCGGGCAAGACCGCTGGAGCAACGAGTGCGAGCTACGTGCTGTTGCGCCTACCGATCGAAGTCAGCCCGCTGTTTCGCGATTGGCTGCTGCGCAATTATCCGGATCGCTACCGCCACGTCATGTCGCTGGTCCGCTCGATGCGCGGCGGCAAGGATTACGACGCGGAATTTGGCAAGCGCATGAAGGGTGCCGGTCCCTATGCCTGGCAGATCGGCCGCCGTTTCGAGCTGGCCGCCAAGCGGCTGGAACTGAATTTCACCCGGCGCCCGCTGAACTGCGATCTGTTTGTGCCGCCGTTGGGGACCGGTGTTCAACTGTCACTTCTCTGACGGGCAACAGGATTGATCCGGGCGCAATCCCGAAGATCGAATACCGATGCTGCTTCTTGCCCCGAGGCAGCATGGGTCATCCTCCGGCAACCGCCTCATTGCCGAAGGACTTGCAGGGAATCGGGCTTGTATGCGAGTTTCGCCGCATGTCACGACGCACACCGCCCGATTCCCCCTTTCTTTTCGACACCATTGAAGGCCCCGATTTCAGCTTCGAGCTGGCTGGACGCCGCGATGGATTGTGGCCAGTCGCAGGAACCGATGAAGCCGGACGCGGTCCCCTCGCAGGCCCGGTCGTTGCCGCCGCCGTCATCCTCGACCCCGACAACATTCCCGAAGGCCTGAACGACAGCAAGCAGCTGTCGATCGCCCGCCGCGAGGAATTGTTCGAGATCATCCTGTGCACTTCCATCGTCTCGATCGCCTCGTCCGGAGCAGGCAGGATTGACGACACGGATATCCGCAAGGCAAGCCTCGACGCGATGCGCCGGGCTGTAGCGGGCCTGTCACAGGCACCGGCGCTGGTGCTGGCCGACGGCCGCGACATACCACCTGGCCTTGCTTGCATGGGCAAGGCTGTCGTCAAGGGCGATGCCCGGTCGCTGTCGATTGCGGCCGCATCGATCATTGCCAAGGTAGCACGCGACCGCATGATGACCCGTGCCGACCTGGTTTTCCCCGCCTACGGTTTTGCCACCCATGCCGGTTACGCCACGCAGCGCCATCGCAATGCCATCGGCGATCATGGCCCCTGCCCGCTCCACCGGATGAGTTTCAGGCCATTGCGGCAAGACGGCGCTGAAATACCGAATGAAGAGTTGCCCGCCTGAAAACGTGACTGCACCGGCTTGGAACAACACCGCGTGTCCAGCGTTTAATACACCGGTCATTGACATAAAAAGACACAGCCGCGGTTTTTCTTGTGTGCGGCGTGCCGCGGGTAACAAACAACCGGGCGGACGGGTTATAGAACCAAGAACAATATCTACCCGCGATTCCCGTGAAAGGTTCGAACCGTGTTTTTTGGACTGATTTTCATCGCTGCGACAGCAGGGGCCAGCATTCCAGCAACGCCGGAACCAACCGCGGACGCCCTCCAATTGGATCTGCAGACCGCCTATAGCTGCAAGGATATCGACGGCCGCAAGGTCTGGAAGGGTGGGCTTGCCTATTACATCCAGTCATTCGTCTATGATGACGCGACGCCGGATGATGCAGGCAATATGGCTACCGACGCAGTCCTGGCTGAGGACAACAGCCCTGAGACGATGCAGGAGTTCGCGCAGGCCTGCCTGACGATGGCACCGACTGCGAGCATGGATAACTAAAAGGTTTATCCCGCAACGTTTCACTTTTTGACCGGCAAGCATCCGCCCCGAAGAAACTTCGCTGGCGGCGGCACGCCTGCGGGGTCGCTTACCCGGATCAATATCCGCAGACGATCCCGTCAGCAGACACAAAAAAGGCCGGCGCGAGCCAGCCTTTTCAAATCTCTATTGTGCAGACAATCAGTTCAGGCGGGTCTTGACGTCGCTGAGCGCCTTGGCGAACAGCGCTGCCTGTGTTGCCGCGTCCGACTTTGCCGTGATGACGCTTTCGGCGGCAGCAATGGCGATGTCGACGGCAGTGGCGCGAACCGAATTGATCGCGTCGGTTTCGGCCTGCTTGATCTTCTGTTCCGACAGGGCCGTGCGGCGAGCGACGAATTCGTCGGTCTTCTGCTTGGCTTCGGCAGTCAGCATTTCGGCTTCGCGTTCAGCAGCGGCAACGATGTTGGCGGCTTCAGCTTCAGCGTCCTTGCGCTTCTTCTGGTATTCGACCAGCAGAGCCTGGGCTTCGGCGCGCAGGCGCTTGGCTTCGGCCAGTTCGTTGGTGATACGGCCAGCGCGCTCGTCGAGCGACTTTGCCAGCATGCCCGGAACCTTGAGGTAGACGACGAGAGCGAGGAAAAGCACCAAGCCGACGGTGGCCCAGAATGTGGCCAGTGAGGTCAAATCCATGATGCTCTCCTTACTTCGCCGTTGCCTTGACCGCAGAAGCGATCTCGGCCTTCGATGCCTTGCCGCCGATCAACTGCTCGACAACGGCTGCCGCAGTTTCTTCAGCGATTGCGCCGACGTCGGCCAGAGCCTTCGTCTTGATATCGGCGATGCGGGCTTCCGCAGCGGAAATCTTGTTGTTCAGGCTGGCTTCGACCGCAGTACGATCGGCAGCAGCCTTTGTCTTTGCAGCTTCGCGCGCCTCGGAGGCGATCGCGTTGCCCTTGGCCTTGGCAGCGGCCAGTTCCTGCTCGTAGGCAGCAATGGCGGCGTCCGCCTCTGCCTTCGAACGGGATGCATCATCGAGGTCGCGTGCGATCGTATCGTTACGCGTTTCGAGGATACCACCGATGCGCGGCATGACGACCTTCGACATCAGAAGGTAGAAAAGACCGAAAGTAATCGCCAGCCAAAGCAGCTGCGACGCAAATGTCGAAGAATCGAAGGGCGGGAACACTCCCGAGCCATGTCCGCCTTCTTGGGCAACACCGGTTTCGGTGTGGACCTCGCCGGCAGCGGCGTCGTGGGTCTCTGCGCCTTCGGTGGTGGTTGACTGGGCGTATGCCGCGGTCACAAACATGCTCACCTCCAGGTGCATTCAGAAAAGATGCGGGCCGCGACCGAAACCGCGGCCCTGCCTTCAAGCCGGTCTTAGACCGCGAAAAGGAGAAGCAGAGCTACGAGCAGCGAGAAGATGCCCAGAGCTTCCGTAACGGCGAAGCCGAATACGAGACGGCCGAACTGGCTGTCTGCTGCCGACGGGTTGCGCAGGGCGCCCGACAGGTAGCTACCGAAAATGTTGCCGAGGCCGAGAGCCGTGCCGGCCATACCGAGGCAAGCGAGACCTGCGCCGATGTACTTTGCTGCTTCCGCGTCCATGATTTTCTCCTTGAAATGGTTGTTGCGGCTAACTTTGGTACTTTCACCGATCAGGACCGAAGAACGATCCGGAGCGAGAAAGCCCCACGACTTTATTCCTTAGTGGCCACCCGGATGCACTGCGTCGTTGAGGTACATGCAAGTCAGCACCGCAAAGACATAGGCCTGGAGGAAGGATACGAGGAATTCGAGACCCGTGAGGGCAACGGTCATGATGAGCGGAAGGATCGCACCACCGATACCCAGCGCGCCGAGGGTTCCAAGCGAGGCAACGAAGCCTGCGAACACTTTCAGCGTGATGTGGCCGGCCAGCATGTTCGCGAAGAGACGAACGGAAAGGCTGATCGGACGGGACAGGAAGGAGATCACTTCGATTGCAATAACCAAAGGCAGAAGGATACCAGGTACGCCAGAGGGCACGAACACATTGAGGAAGCCAAGGCCGTGCTTATAGAAACCGTAGAACACCACAGTACCGATGACGAAGAGCGCAAGCGCAAAGGTCACGATGATCTGGCTGGTGACGGTGAAGAAGTAGGGAACCATGCCGAGCATGTTTGCTGTCAGGATGAACATGAACAGCGAGAACACCATCGGGAAGAATTTCATGCCGTGGGAGCCTGCGCCTTCGCGCAGCATCGAGGCGATGAATTCATAGGAAATCTCGGAGACGGACTGCATGCGGCCCGGAACCAGGCTGCGCGTCGACGTCGTGAAGTAGAGGAAGCAGGTCGCAACCGCGAGCGTTGCCACCATGAACAGCGATGCATTGGTGAAAGAGAAATCAATACCGCCAATTTCGATCGGAACGATCTTGTTGACCACAAACTGGTGTACCGGATCTACCTTATCGCCTGCCACAGCCGCTCTCTCTCGTTACTTACCGCCCATGAGGCGAACATTTAAACCTGCGACAAACAGCGCGCTTACGCGTCGTCACTCTTGTTCCTGATGCCCTTGCCCAGCTGATCTGCGGGATGAGGCGCTGCCACCATGCCCGCCGAACGCAGGACGTTCAGCACACCGGCACAAAAACCAAGCAGGAGAAGCACAATCATCCCCCACGGCCCTGTACCCGCAAAATGGTCCAAAAGATAGCCCAGAAGTGCACCGACAATGATCGCCGCCACAAATTCGCTCGAAAGCTTTATTGCGACCTGATAACCCTTGCGGTTCTGCGCAGCGCGCGCCTCATCCGCAGCGTATTTCGGATCTTCCTTGCGCTTTTCAGACAGCTCGGACCCGAGGCGTTTTAGCCGGTCTTCCAGACCCTCTTTCCGGTTATCCGTCATGTGGCATCCTCCCTTTTGCTGCCCGTCACGGTGATAAACCATGAGCTTGGTCATACAAAGGCCGGATTTGAAGCCACCCGCACGGCCCGTTCTGAAGTCGGCCGCAACATAGTTTTAGGGGCCTGTATAGTCAAGGCACCTGCAGGCCTTGTTAGGCCACAATATTAATGAATTAAAACAATATCTTACTGTATAAAAGCGAACGCTTGGCCGGATTCTGAGGGAATCACCGCGGGGCTTTACTCGGTGATCGCGGGAATGAGTCCGGCCCACTGCTGCCGCTTGGCAGGCTATCAGCTCCATCCGCCGCCATAGGTGCGGTAGAAGATGTGCTTGCCGATCTTGGAGACCCGCTTCATCGTCGGACCCCAGTCGGGCTTCACATACGTCGCGTGATAATGTGTCGCCGAACCGACTTCGGGAAACCAGATCTTGCCGGCGGTAACGGCCAAGGCAATCTCCTTGGCCGTCGCCCACGCGGAACGCGACCAGACGATATCAGGAATGCGGTCGCAGGCAAACGAGAACTGGCAACGGTTATACCAATCCTTGTTCTGATAGACGACACCGCAGACAGTCGACGGATAGGCGGGATTGCGGACGCGGTTGAGAATGACCTGGGCGACGGCTGCCTGTCCCTTCAACGTTTCACCGCGCGATTCGAAATAGATGCCCGATGTCAGGCATTTTTGTTCGGCTTCGGAAAAGACCGTGGCGGGCAGCGGATTGGCGGCCCAGGCATGGTCCTCTGGCGCTATATCGGGAATGAAGCGGCCGGCAGACTTGTTTTCCCGCAGGATCGAATCAAACGGCGACTGGCGGGCATAATCCGGCTCGGCCGGTGCATAGGCAGTCGCAAGGACATCGGCGGACGGGTTGGTCACCAGGCTTGCCAGCATGGGCGACACGCCGGGATCGGCTTTCGGGGCCTTCTTCTTGTAGAAGGCCGTGGCGATCTTGATTTCCTTGCCCTTGATCTTGGACTTGGAAAAGACCATCCGCTCCTCGGTATCGAACAGCGGGTCAGTGAGCGAACTGGTGCGCTGCAGGATTGAGCCTGCGGTAAAATCCTTAGGCGGCGTCACCGGCGCCACGGCGATGATGCGGCCTTTCTTGTCCTTGCGGTTGACGCGGTCTTCATCCGGGCGCGGATCGGCCCGCTTCTGCTCGGCCGTCAGGGACACCTTGCCGCCGCCGGGCAATTCGATCCCTGCTCCATCACCGATCGCACCGGTAATGACCGGATCATTGAAGGTCATCTCCACCTGATGCAGCGAGCCCGCCGGCGAGCGGGTCATGTGCATGCGCCAGCGCTCGCCGCCGCGGTTGATACCGGAGAGGAAGGTTGCGAGGTCGGAATGAGCGGCCACCGAGGGAAAACCGGCGAAGAGGCCGATGCCAAGCATCAAGGGGGCAGCCCAGCGCGCGGACGGCAAACCGGACGGGAAACGCAACACTTTACTCTTACGCACCAACCGTACTCCACGCACTGATAGACGCGGGTCTCCATCCGGCAAAAATACCCGGACCGTCTTTTCCCGCGGAAGTGAATCGGACAAGCAGTGATGTCGCACTCAATCGCGCGTTTACCGCTTCAACTGCCCTGACAATGAAGCATTAACCTTGATGGTTGGTTAATGGCATCTGCCGGGAATGTGGGACCAGAACGCAAAAAGCCTCCCGGCCGTCAGGCGCGGGAGGCTTTTTGAGACAAGGGCCTCGTCAGATGATGACGTGCGAGCCCAGTTCCACCACGCGGTTGGTCGGCAGGCGGAAATAGTCGGACGGGTCGATGGCAGCGTTGGCAAGGCCGATGAAAAGCCTGTCTTGCCAGTGCGGCATCCCCGATTGCGCATCCGGCACGAGTTTGCGCCGTCCGAGATAGAACGAGGTCGACATGATATCGAATTTCAGACCGGTCTTGCGGAACAGGCCGAGCGCCTGGGAGACATTCTGGGTCTCCATGTAACCGAACCGCATTTCGAGCAGGCTGAAGCGCTCGGACAGGCTGCTGGCCGTGACGCGCTGATCCTTGGACACAACAGGCGTGTTGAGCGTGCGGATCGTCAGGATGAAGTTCTGCGAATGAAGCACATGGTTGTGTTTGATATTATGCAGCAGCGCCGCCGGCGTCGATTCAGGATCGCTGGTCAGGAAGATCGCCGTTCCCGGCACTGAAACCGGCGCGTGCTCGCTCTTGCGCTCGATCGACTTGACGAAGGAGGCAAGCGGGATATCGGTATGGCGCGTCTTGTCGTGCAGGATCTTGGTGCCGCGCCGCCATGTCCACATGATGACGATGATCGCAGCCGCAATCAGCACCGGCACATAACCACCATCATGGATCTTCAGCATATTGGCGCCGAAGAAGATCATTTCCAGAGCAAGCAGCGGCAGCAATGTCGCGATCGCCAGATAGAGCGGCCAGCGCCAGCGCACCCGGACGAACTCGTAGGCCAAGAACGTATCGACGACCATCGCACCAGTGACCGAGATGCCATAGGCGGTGGCCAGCGATTCGGACGAGCCGAAGACGAAGACCAGCAACATGACGCCGAACATCAACAGCATGTTGACGTTGGGAAGATAGATCTGGCCGGTCTGGGTTTCCGACGTGTGGAAAATAGCCATGCGCGGCAGGAAGCCGAGGTGGATCGCCTGACGGGTCAGCGAGAACGCACCGGTGATGACCGCCTGGGCGGCGATGATCGTCGCGCAGGTGGCGAGGATAACGACCGGCAGCAGAGCCCATTCCGGAAACATCAGATAGAATGGATCGGACATCGCTTCCGGATGTTTCAGAACCAGAGCCCCCTGCCCCAGATAGTTCAGAGCCAGCGCCGGAAAGACGAGGCCGATCCACGCCCATTGGATGGGCTTGCGGCCGAAATGGCCAAGGTCAGCATAAAGCGCCTCGGCACCGGTGACCGTCAGGAACACCGCACCGAGCACGACAATGCCGACATAACCGGCATGAATGAGGAAATGAACGGCATAATAGGGGTTAAACGCGGCTAGAATGCCGTAGTCATCGGTAATGTGGCTGAGGCCGGCAACGGCGAGAACGATGAACCACAGAGCCATGATCGGGCCGAAGAATTTTGACACCGCCGCCGTACCGCGCGACTGGACGGCAAACAGCAGCAGCAGAATGACCACCGAGATCGGCACCACATAGGGCGAGAGCGTTGGGGTGACGAGTTTCAGGCCTTCGACAGCGGACAGAACCGACAGCGCTGGTGCAATGATCGCATCGCCGATGAACAGGGCTGCGCCGGCAATACCGAGGAAGAACAGTCGGTTTGCACGCTTGCTGGAATATTTCATCAACAGCGCCAGGAGCGACAGCGTCCCGCCTTCGCCATTGTTGTCGGCGCGCAGCAGGAACAGCACGTATTTCAAGGTGACGATAATCGTCAGCGTCCAGATCATCAGCGAGATCAACCCGATGATCTCCAGGCGCGTTACCCCGTCGGCGGCGACCGGACGCAAGGCTTCGCGAAAGGCGTAAAGCGGGCTGGTGCCGATATCACCATAGACGACGCCGATCGACCCCAGGGACAGAGCCAGAAGCTTCCGTATCTCCTTGTCGCGCGTCTCTGGTTTAGCTGCAGAATGAGACATCTGAATATTTTCGGGCTCTCAGAGCCAGCCTTTCCAGCGAAAGAAGTAGTAGGGGACGATGGCCGAAATCACCATGCCGATCACGGCCATGGGATAACCAAATGCCCATTTCAGTTCAGGCATGAAATCGAAGTTCATGCCGTAGAGCGAAGCGACCAGGGTCGGCGGAAGAAACACGACGGCCGCAATCGAGAAAATCTTGATAATGGCGTTCTGCTCGACATTGATCAGCCCGAGCGAAGCATCGAGCAGGAAGGTGATGTTTCCAGAGATGAACGAAGCATGTTCCGACAGCGACTGGATATCGCGCGAAATCGTCCGGCAAAGTTCCTTGGTCTCGCGGTTTTCCTGCACCGACGGGACGGTATAGAGGAATGTCAGGACGCGGGAGAGCGACGCAAGGCTGTCTCGGGTCTTGGCCACCAGCCGGTGATGCGACGCCACATCCATCAGCTTGGCTTCCAGATAATGCGGCGGCCGGCGTTTGCCGACGGGGCGGTCACCAAAAACCTGCAACGACAGGCCGTCGATCCGGGCAACAGCGATCTCAAGGATTTCCGCGGTGCGATCGACGATCGTTTCAAACAATCGCGTCACCAGAACCGTTCCAGTGGCGCAACCGCCGGGAATGCGGTGCATCGCTGCCGTGAACAGATCAAAGGCCTTGGGCTCATCATAGCGGATCGTGATCAGCATGCCGCGCGCCAGAACGAAGGCCACATCCGTCAGTTCCGGATGACCGCTTTCAGCCTTGCAGACGAGCGAGGCGGTCATGAACACTGCGTCCTTCGCCGTGTAAAGGCGGCTGGAGGGCTCAATATCCTTCAGGTCGTCGCGGGTGGGTACTTCGATGCCGAGAAAACCTTCGACAAGCAGATCCTCCGCCTTGTCCGGGCGCAGCATGTCGATCCAGACCACACCGGACGGCAGGGATGCAGGCGGCGTCGCCGCGCTGATGACCACGGCTTCACCATTCTCACGATAGGCAGTGATCATGCTGCGGCCCTTGCATGGGCGCCATCGGCCCAGGCACGGCCCATGACCGCAGCGCTGTGGAGACAGTCGGTAGAAAGAGCCGGATTGTGGCGAACCAGAATCAACCGGCCGTATGACATCAAAGCTGCGCGCGGCAGATCCATATGGAAACTCTCGTCGTTAACGACAAACCCTCAAACGGTCATCACGGTCATGCGGAGCCCGACGGAGGGCAGCACCGCTGGTGCATCCTTTCGGATGCGGGGAGGCATATGGAGCAAGGCACGTTCAAAATCAATGCAGAAAGTGGCACGACGCCACATTCTCGCCTAAAGACTTAACGACGCTCCCCGCCCGAATGTCAACAGCGAGCGTTTGTCAGCGCTGTTTTCACTCAGTGTTACAACAGATATGGGAGACCGACTGGTTTCTTCGGCATCTACTCGAACACGATGTTCGGCATGGTCCGGGCCTTATCCCCCTGGTGGGCGCCAACCTGTTCCCAGACCTTCTTGGCGATCTCGCGATAGACGCGGGTGATTTCGCTGTCGGGCTCCGACGCAACGACGGGTGTTCCTGCATCGGATGTCTCGCGGATGCCCATGGTCAACGGCACTTCACCGAGGAACGGCACACCGATACGCTCGGCCTCCTTGCGGGCACCACCATGACCGAAGATGTCGTAGCGCTTACCCGTATCGGGCGCGATGAAATAACTCATGTTCTCGACGATGCCGAGCACCGGCACCTCAACCTTGCGGAACATCGCCAGCCCCTTGCGGGCATCGATCAGTGCCAGGTCCTGCGGCGTCGAGACGATGACGGCGCCAGCCAGCGGCACCTGCTGCGCCATGGTCAGCTGCGCATCGCCCGTACCCGGCGGCATATCGACCACCAGCACGTCGAGATCGCCCCAGGCGACTTCGCGCAGCATCTGCAGAAGTGCCGATTGGATCATCGGGCCGCGCCAGATCATCGCGACCTCCTCATCAACGAGGAAACCCATCGACATGACCTTCAGGCCATAATTTTCCATTGGCCGGATCATCCGGCCCTCGATCTGCTGCGGCCGCCCGGAAATCTTCATGAGGCGCGGCATCGACGGGCCGTAGATATCAGCGTCGAGAATGCCGACGCGCAGGCCGTTGGCCTTCAGGGCAAGGGCAAGGTTGACCGATGTGGTGGACTTGCCGACACCGCCCTTGCCCGAGGCAACCGCAATGATCGCGCCGACACCCGGAATGCCGGCTTTTGCCGCAGCCGTCGGTGTGCGCGGGGCGGCGGGCGCATGGCTATGGCCCGCATGGGAATGACCGGCATGCGAATGGCCGGTCTGGGATGGTGCAGCGGCAGGCCGTTGAACCGGGGCGGAAGACGAAGCGCCCTTCTTGTCGGCGGTCAGGGCTACCATGGCACCCTTGACGCCCGGCATATCCTTGACCACCCGCTCGGCTGCTGCCCGCAAGGGATCCAGTTCGCGGGCGCGCTCGGCCGGAACCGTGATCGAGAAATAGACCTTGGAATCAGAGATGAAGACATCCGAGACCAGGCCCATATCGACGATATTGCCGTCCATATCCGGTCCGCGAACGCCTCTGAGCTTGTCGAGAACCTGTTCCTTGGTCACGTCGGTCATGTCATTCACTCCTGCCGCCAGCGCGGCTGGTTCGCCCTGCTGTCTCTGCCATGCGTTATGCGCTGACGTTCATACGAAGCCGCGCTGATGAAAGCCCATCATCGAAACTTGGTATTAGATAATCGAGCCGGAGTGTTTCGCCAATGAGGTGGATCAGAAAAACCGGCACAAAAGAAAAGGCCGCTCTCTGCCGGGGGGTGTCCGTACATCCGGGATCACCTTTGGCGGAGAGCGGCCTTACCTGTCGCGACCTTCTTGGGCGCAGTCTTTATTGCAGTCCCCTCTGGACATGCTTTTTACAAAGCAGGAACCGTGCCAGTTTGGGAAAGCCGCTGAAAACCAGCGTTTGATGATCAGCACCACTGCGATGCAGCATCGATTTCGACTACTTATTGTGCAGTTGCGTTGTCCAGATTTCCGCATTGCCGGATTTTGCGACAGGAGCGCCGGCGGGCGGCGCCCCTGTTTTCATTCAGAATTCATCCCAGCCGTCATTGGCTGGCGCCGCTGCAGCACTACCATGCCCCTGAAACGCGCCGGCGAGCTTTTGACCGAGCGACCGGGCCGGTGATTGCACAGCCGGTGTTGTCACCGAGGCCGGGCGGATGCCGGGCTTTGACAGGGAGGAACTGCGGATCGGAGCGGCCGGAGCCCGGTGCGAGCCCGCCTCGGCCGCAGCGCGGTGCATGTTCGCCTGCGACACCTCTCCAAGCTGGAAGTTCGCCAAGAGCGCCGTCAGTGCCGAAGCTTCCGCCGCAAGCGTGTGGCTGGCAGCGGTCGATTCCTCGACCATGGCGGCATTCTGCTGTGTACCCTGATCCATGACGTTGACAGCACGGTTGATGTCGTTGAGGCCGATCGACTGTTCGCGGGCCGCCTCGACGATCGAGGAAACGCGCAGATTGATCTCGTCGACCTCATGGACGATCACTTCCAGCGCCTTGCCGGCCTGCCCGACCAACTCGACACCGGTCTTGACCTGCTGGCCGGACTTCGAAATCAACGCCTTGATTTCCTTGGCGGCATTGGCCGAGCGCTGAGCCAGTTCACGCACTTCCTGGGCAACGACCGCAAAGCCCTTGCCCGCATCGCCTGCACGCGCGGCTTCGACACCGGCGTTGAGCGCAAGCAGATTGGTCTGGAAAGCGATCTCATCGATCACGCCGATGATGCTGGAGATTTCCTGCGACGACGTTTCAATCTGGCCGACGGCATCAATAGCGCTTTTGACGACAGCGCTCGATGTCTGCGCGCCGGATTTCGCCTTGGCAACCAGCTGGCCTGCCTCCTCGGCCCGCACCGTCGAATCGCGCACCGAAGCGGTGATCTGGTCGAGGGCCGCGGCTGTTTCCTCGACAGAGGCAGCCTGCTGTTCCGTGCGTCGGGCCAGATCGTCGGCCGAGGTGCGGATTTCTGCCGACCCGGCCTGAATGCCGAGTGCATTGTTGCCAACCGATTGCAGGGTCTGCTGCAGGGTGCCCATTGAACTGTTGAAGTCTTCGCGCAGCGCATCGAGCGAGCCGATGAACGGCGTCATCAGGCGGAACGTCACGTCGCCATCGGCCAACCGCTGTAGGCCTGTACCAAGTTCGGTGACAGCAAAGCGCATCTGGCGTTCGTTTTCCTGTGTCTCCGCAGCGCGGCGCTGGCGTTCTTCCTCGCCAAGCGTGCGGGTTTCGGCAGCTTCAGCCTCCAGACGCTGCTTGGCGATCGTCGCGTCACGCAGAATGGCAAGCGAGCGGGCCATGTCGCCGATCTCGTCGTTGCGCTCGGCGTCGGCAATAACGATGCCTGTATTACCCCGTGCGATTTCGCCGGTTGCATTGACGATGGCCTCGAGACGGCGCCGGAAGCGGTTGGAGATCATTACGCCAAGCAACACGAGCAGAACCGAGGCGACGCCAATGATGATGACGGAGATCCAGGCCATATGGGTGAGGTAGGCAAAGACTGTCGATTTCGGAACGGAGACGATCGCGTACCAGGCGGTATCCGGCAGCAGTTGCACGGGAACCGCGACGGAAAGGAAAGCGGTCCCATCCTCGCCTGTGACATCGACCGGCTTGCCCGGATTGTCGATCATCTGCTGCCAGGTGGCGGCATCGATGCTGCTATCCTTGAAGGCCTTGCCAAGATTGGCGGCGTTGACATGACTGAGGAAGTGTCCACCTTGCGAGATCAACGCGACATTACCATCACCCAGTGGCTTCATGTCGGCGAGTTTCGATGTCAGGCTGTCGAGCGCAATGTCGATACCGGTCACGCCGAGCGGCTTGCCATCGACGGTGACGGGACCGACGAGCGTGGTCATCATCACGTCCTTGCCGTCGATGACGTATTTGTAGGGCTCGATCACCACCATCTTCTGTGCCTTGAAGGGCAACTGGTAATAATCGCCGGGGCCTGGCTTGTCGTAATCGACCAGCGGCGTCACCTCGATCTTGCCGCCGGAGCGCACCCAGTACGGTACGAAGCGGCCGGTCGCATCATGTCCCGGCTTGTTGACGTAATCCGCATCCTTGCCGTCGAAGGCATTCGGCTCCCAGCCAGTCCAGACGCCAAGCGCAAACGGACTATCCTCCAGCGCCTTCTTCATCATCGCATCCGCCGAGGTCCGGTTCGCGGTACCGGATGTTTCGAGCGCTGAAAAAACGCTCTGGAAGGTGGCGACGAGTTGCAGTCCCTGCGACATCTGCCCCTTCAGATCAGCAGCCGTCAGCGCAGCCGCAGCGTTCATTTCATCGACACTGCGCCGTTTGACTTCGGAATAGGAGATCCAGAACAGGGTGCCCGCCGTTACCACCGTGGCAAAAAGCCCGGTAGCAACAACGGAGAATATATTACGGGAGGTCGCAGTCTTGAACAGCATCTCGTATCCTCGCAAGCGCGACGGCAACGGGCGAATGCCTCAAGTGTTGCTACGTCACATGAATATCATTCTGGAAAAAAGGTGCGGAGGATATCGTTCATGCGACAGTAAAGTTCGTCCTTCCAGACGAACAATGCCGGCAACGTAAAAGCGTTTCACGATCCCTCCCCGATAAAGATCGGAGACAGGAATGTTCACGCACCCTCCCAGTGAAATCATTTCACCGGCAGTAAAAGTGCGCCGCAAATCTTAATGTTCATCTAAAATGCCAGTGATAATTGCAACCGCTGCTTAATTCTTCGCGGCAGGCGAAGGATTGCACTCAGCTGATGTAACCCTTCTTCATGGCCTTAACGACAGCCTGAGTACGGTTGACCGCATCCAGCTTTTTGCTGACATGGTTGAGGTAATGATTGACCGTGTGCTCGGACAGACCGAGGATCCCCGCAATCTCAGAACTCGTCTTGCCGGCGGCGGTCCAGTTGAGACATTGGATTTCACGCTCCGACAGGGTGACGGGAGCCCCCTTCCAGAACGAACCGATTTCGGTCAGGCGATTGTAGACGTGGATGGCGATCATCTGCAGTTCCATCATCACAGACATCGGCAAGTCAGCCCGCCGTCCCATCCAGATGACGGTCGCCCGGCTGCCGTCGGCGTCGTGGACCGGGAAATAGTTGGCCTGCAAAATCCCGTGCTCGCGCAACAGGGTGATATAGCCATTTGTCTGAGGCAGGCGGCCGCTCTCTTTCTCCCACTCATCCACTGTCAACTGGAAGGGTGTCGTAGTCTCCCTCAGACGGCGAATGCCGGTCGAATGCTTCAGGAGCGAGATACTGTCATATGCATTGACCAGATCGGCCGGCATATTGGACAGGATCGAGGTGCTGGACAGCTTTTCCGCATCGAAAGACGGAACCATGCAGACAAGGAACGCCTTGAAGCCGAAGGCCTGCGTGATCTTCTTCATATAGCGGATCGCGTCGAACTGGGTTTCCAGTGCTGCGATATCCGAGGCGAAATCGCCGCCGCGCGACTGCTCTTTTTCAACCGGTTCAGCCATCAACGTATCGCGCATTCACAAACTCCACCGCACATCCGAGTGCGTTGCCGGCCAAGCGCCCCGAGGCTTGCCCGATATTTCACTCTATTCATCATGCCGGTTTCCTGCTTGCATTCATAAACATTTCTCAATTGATCAACCCGGCCCGTATCGCTTTTGCCACGGTTTGCACGCGATTGACAGAATCCAGTTTGCGGGTGGCGCGGCTGAGGTAGTGATTGACTGTATATTCCGACAGATCCAGGATTTTCGCCATTTCCGTGGTCGTCTTGCCGGCCGCTGCCCAATGCAGGCATTCGACTTCACGGCGCGACAGCACTGCGGGCATGGGCGAGCGGATCTCCTTGATTTCACTCAGCCGGCCGAACAGGTAACCGGCCTCGTAGGTCAGTTCCTTCAACTCGGCGGAACTGACCACGTCGCGATTGCCGCCGAAAGCGATCGCACCGCAGGTGCCATGCACATCATGAACCGGAATGTAGACACCGCGCCGCAGGTTGACCCGTTCGAACAAGCTAAGGACCTCGTTTCCCTTGCCGTCGGAGCGCCGATGGGAATCAAGAGTGGTATCGTAGGTAAAGGGAATGGTGCTTTTGCGCAGACGTGCGATGACCGGGCTGCCTGCCATCATGTTGGCCGCATCGTAGTTGATCAGGAAATCAGTGGGCCAGTTGGTCATGACGACTGTATCGGACAGACTGGCGCATGTTTTCCCCGGCACGACCATCACTAGAAAACCTTGAAAACCATACAGACGCGAGACTTTCTCCAGCGCCTGGCGGATATCCGCTTCACGCGTCATCTCCTCAGTTCCCCGCTGGCCAACGGCAACCGTTCCGGGTGATAGATGTCCGCTGAAATCCACCATTTTCTACCTCTTCCAGGCTCGCGCCCAATGGATCAGGCGTCACGAAAACCCGTTGCGACACCACCCCAGGCATTCTCACCGGTCAAATCCCAGCGACCCGTCTTTCGAGGCGGGAGTTCGAGCGTCGGCAGGCACAGAATCTGATATATTAAAACTACAGCTCCGATTTTCCCACGTCCAGTCGATTCACCTAATTAACCGTAAAGGTATCACGAAAGTCTAACGGCCAGGACCGAGACGGATTTCGACGTCTTCGCTGATGGCCATCGCCACCTGTCGAACCGGGCGCGCCCAGTTTTCCAGCTGCTCCATCGTCACCCGATATGCCGGCCCCGTAACCGAGATACCGGCGACAAGATCGAACCCGGCATCATGGATCGGAGCGGCAACACAGCGGATTTCCGTTTCATGTTCCTCGCGATCAAAGGCATAGCCCTGCAAGCGGGCCTCGTCCAGATCACGTGTCAAAGACGCTACGGAAAGATGTGTATTGGCGGTAAAACGATGGAATGTCAGTTGGCTCAGTGTATCGGCGAGCCGTTCCGGCGGCAGCACGGACAGCGCCGCTTTCCCAAGGCCGGTGCAGTAAACCGGAGAAGCATTGCCGATCTGCGATTCCATCCGCACCGTCTGGCGGCTTTCCACCTTGTCGACATAGATGATCTCGGTGCCGCGCAACACGCCCAAATGAACCGTCTCGCCGGTTTCTTCATGCAACCGGCGCAGATGCGGCGCCGCGACTGTGCGGAACTGGTTTTTAGACCAGGACCGGTAGGCAAATTTCAGCAGCCGCAGGCCGGGTTCGTAGCAAAGGTCGCGCCCTTGCGTCAGAAGTCCTTCCTCGACGAGATGGGAAAGTTGCCTGTGCAGAGTGCCGCGCGGCTGACCCGATAGTGCCAGAATATCGCTGAACCGGAGCGGCCGGTCGGATGTCACGACCGTCTCCAGCACGGAAAGAACCTTGCCCAGCGTACCGGTGCCGCTATTGTGTGCAAAAGCGGACGAAGAAATATCCGGCAGATCCTGTTTCATCATTGCTGTCCATTTGCCGCACGCCCCGGCTTCGACCTTGACAAGCCAACGCCTCCAGCGCGATAATTCCAAATAATAAGAGTCAGTTCCATATTGTGGAACAAGACGGATATAAAATCAAGCAGCCTTCAGATGGCTTGCATTCGGGAGAGCACACCATCATGGCCTTGCCAGCCGCGCAATTTCACGACCTTAAAGGGCGTGGCGTCCTGATCACCGGTGGCGGTTCGGGCATCGGCGCCGCTTTGGTCGAAGGCTTTGCCCGGCAGGGTGCGCGTGTTGCCTTTCTCGACATTGCCGAAACCGATAGCCGGGCGCTGGTGGAACGGCTCGCTCCCACTGTCGATCATGTCCCGGTTTTCATCCAGGCCGATCTGCGCGACATTGCGGCGATAAAGTCCGCCGTCGATCAGGCTGCCAGCGCAATGGGGTCACTCAGTATCCTCATCAACAATGCCGCGCGCGACGACCGCCAGCAGCTTGAGGACGTCACCGAAGCGAGCTGGGACGAAAGCCAGGCGGTCAATCTGCGGCATGTGTTTTTCACCTGCCAGGCCGCTGCCCCGCATATGCGCCGGGCGGGCGGCGGCTCGATCGTCAATTTCTCGTCGATCGCCTTCATGCTCAACATGGGCGAAATCCCGGCCTACGCGACCGCCAAGGCCGGGATTGTCGGCCTGACCAAGTCGCTTGCCGGCAAGCTTGGTCCCGACAATATCCGCGTCAACGCGGTTTTGCCGGGCATGGTGGTGACCGAGCGGCAGAAGAAGCTCTGGATCAGCGATGCCGCGATTGCCGGCATGATCGAAAAACAATGCCTGAAAAACATGCTCGTCGCGGACGACATGGTTGGCCCCTGCCTGTATCTCGCTTCCGACTGTTCGGCGCGGATGACGGCACAGGCCATGATCATCGACGGAGGAGTATTTTAATGACGGCAGCATCCTATGCGGCAGTGGATTGGGGAACCTCGAGTTTCCGCCTCTGGGTCATCAGCGAGAGCGGCGCGGTTCTGGCGGAGCGCCGTAGCAGCGAAGGCATGACGACCGCCGTAAAGACAGGTTTTTCCGGCATACTTGAATCCCACCTTGCCGCCGTTGCAGCACCGCCGCATCTGCCGGTGATCGTCTGCGGCATGGCCGGTGCCCGTCAGGGCTGGGTCGAGGCAGGTTATCTGGATACACCTGCCCCACTCAGCGCCATCGTCAAGGCGGCCGTTACCGTGCCCGATGCCAACCGCGATATTCGCATCCTGCCTGGCCTTGCCCAAAGAAGCGAGGAGGCGCCGGACGTGATTCGCGGTGAGGAAACCCAGCTGCTCGGCGCGATCTCGCAGCTCGGGGGCGGCAGCCATCTCGTCTGCATGCCTGGTACACACAGCAAATGGGTGCGCGTGACCGGCGGCATTGTCGATGGTTTCTCGACCTTCATGACCGGCGAATTGTTCGACGTCATCGCCAAGCATTCGATCCTCAGCCACGCCATCGCCGATGCCGGTTCCTTTGCCAATGATGACCCGGCCTTTCTTGGCGCGGTTGCCAAGACGGTGAAAAACCCGGCCCTTGCCACCAATCTGGTCTTTACCGTGCGCAGCGGCCAGCTGCTGCATGGCCTGCCTGCTGGTGATGCCAAGGCTCGCTTGTCCGGCACGCTGATCGGCCTGGAAATCGCCGGTGCGCTTGCCACCGCCAAACCCGGCAGCAGCGTCTGCCTGGTGGCGTCGGGCGGCCTTGCAGGGCTGTATCAATCGGCGCTGACCGCTCTCACTCTCAATCCCGTTATCATCGATGCCGATGAAGCCGTTCGCCACGGCCTTGCCGCCGCGGCCAACGCCATCTGGCCAGCCTGAAGGACGACCCGCATGAACCGCATACCCTTTCCACCAATGAAATATCCGCTGATCGCCATCCTGCGCGGCCTGAAGCCCGAGGAAACGCAGGGCGTCGTCGGCGCGCTGATCGAAGCCGGATTTACCGCCATCGAGATTCCGCTCAATTCACCCGATCCGTTCCGGTCGATCGAGATTGCCGTAAAGATGGCGCCGGCCGGTTGCCTGATCGGCGCAGGTACAGTCTTGACCACCGAGCAGGTTGAAAAGCTCGATGGCGTCGGCGGCAAGCTTATGGTCAGTCCGAATGTCGAGACCGACGTGATCGCCCTTGCTGCGGCACGCGGCATGGTCACCATGCCGGGCGTCCTCACTCCGACCGAAGCGCTCGCTGCCGCCCATGCCGGCGCAACCGGCCTCAAGTTTTTTCCGGCCAGCGTGCTTGGCCCGGCCGGCATCGCGGCGATCCGCACCATCCTGCCAACAGACCTCGAAATCGCCGCCGTCGGTGGCGTTTCCGATACCAATTTCGGCGACTATGCCGCGATCGGCATCAAGAGCTTCGGCCTCGGTTCCAGCCTCTACAAGGCCGGTATGACCGCTGCCGAGGTTGCGGAGCGGGCGCGGGTGACGATCAAGGCCTATGATGCGGTGTACGGAGCATGAGCGAAACTATTCCCTTTTCCGGCCGGATCCTCAGCGAGTTGACACTCGAACTCGGCGAAGGCCCGACCTTCGACCCCGCCACCGGCACCGCCTGGTGGTTCAACATCAAGGGCCGCGAACTGCATGAACTGCATCTGGAAAGCGGCCGCAAAACCCTGCATGTCCTGCCCTTCATGGGCAGCGTGCTGGCGGTCATCGATCCGCAACGCCAGTTGATCGCATCGGACAAAGGCCTGTTCATCCGCGACACCAAAACCGGAGAGCTGAGCGCCTACGCAGCTCTGGAAAGCAACCCGGGCAACCGCTCGAATGACGGCCGCGTACATCCATCCGGCAGCATTTGGGTCAGCACCATGGGCCGCAAGGCCGAAAAGGAAGCCGGTGCCATCTATCACGTCGCCAAGGGCGCGGTGACACGGCTTTACGGCGGTATCAGCATTCCCAACGGCATCTGCTTTTCGCCCGACGGCAGTATCGGCTATTTCGTCGATAGCGCTATCAACCACATCATGCGGGTCGATCTCGATCCGGCGACAGGTCTGCCGGTCGGCGAAGCAACCGTGTTCAGCGACCAGAGCGACAACCCTGGCGATGTCGATGGTTCCGTCTGTGACGCCGATGGCCGGATCTGGAATGCACGCTGGGGTCAGGGCGCCGTCGATGTCTATACGCCTGACGGCACGCGGGTTGCCCGCCATGCACTGCCCGCCACCCAGTCGAGCTGCCCCGCCTTCATCGGTGCCAAGGCAGACCGCCTGCTGGTGACATCCGCCTGGCAGGACATGGATGACGCCGCCCGCAAGGCCGATCCGAATGCCGGCAAGACGTTCGAACTCGGCGTGGCGGTCAATGGCCGTTTCGAGCCGGGCTACAAGCTCTGAAGCGGAACTCCTGTTTTGCTTGAAGAGTGAACGAAAAAGCCGGACATTTGCCCGGCTTTTTCTTTGTTATCAGCATGTCAGGCGTGTGAAGCGGCCGGTCGAGACGGCCGCAGCCGCCACCAGGTCTCGCCGGCATAAATCGCCAGGCCTGCGGCGATGAAGAGTTCCTTGTACTCAGTCGGATCCCAGAGCCGCAGCAGGCGGTCGGATTCGGCCAGGAACAGTTGCTGCACCGCAACGATCGAGATTGCCAGAATGGCATACAGTAGAAACTCTTTCCACAGACCATGCCGCAGCGCCAGATTGACCAGAACGAGAAGGATGATCACGGTCATCATCACCGATATCTGTGTTGGCAGCACACCCCATCGTCCGCTGTTGAACGCGACCATGGGGGCACTGGCCGCGAGCACGAAGACGCTGGGCATCACCGCAGCACCAGTGCTGCCCTTCAACCACCGCCGCAAAAACAGGCCAACGAAAGGAACAAACACCAAAAGGAAAAAAGCGCCACTATAATAGATGAGCTCGGATGCTCCGGTTGCTATGTTGTGGAAGTTGAATTCCTTCTGGTCGTTCAGGGCCGCGAATGCCTGCGGTGTCGCCACATTGAAGACGCGCTGCATCCACGAAATCTCTTCCATACCGATGACGAAGAAAACCAGAGCGAACATACCAGCAAAACCGGCGAGCCAGACCGGACGCCCGCCGCCGGGTCGTGTTCCAGCCAATTGTCCGATCGCAACAAGCACGAAAAAGGCTGACGCAATGAAGAGGAAGAGCGCCGACAGCCATTCGAAAGGACCATCTTCCAGCGATAAAGCATTGAAACGCTGAGGGTTACGCGAGAACAACCAGGCGCACCAGAGGGCAAAAACCGTCACCCCAGCGCTGATCAAAATCGATTCCAGTGGCAGCCGCGGCACAGCCGGTCCCCCATGCGGCACGCCATCTTTCCAAAGCGCGCGGACCAAAGCCGTCGACAGGAGAAAGGCGACGAACGACCGGAAAAGATCATAGGGGTGCAGGCGCGGCGCCCTTTCGGTGTTGTAGCTGACACCGAGAAAGGCGTGTTCATAAACGAACATGGCAGCCATCACGGCGAGCGAGACAATGCCCATGCGCAACACATGCAACTGCAACACGCGCTCCAACAACATCCACTTCAATTGATACAACTCCATAGCGGGGATCAAAAAACGGCCGTCTTTGCAGCACAGCCCCAAGCCGGTAAAAATTTTTAATTTTAGTGTTTGAGCGGAGCGTGAATTCCAGTCTTGCCGCTGGAATGACACGCCCAATCTGCAGCGCACAGTTGCAGGACTTGGTTACTTTTTCCTGCCAAAAGAAGTGCGATGAGATAAAAACGCCGAAAAATTCCCGCCAAAATAGAAGTAGCCAGCATTACCTGGTTCAAGCGTATTGGCCGAATTCCTTTCCGTTCTGGCTGAAGCCAGCTTCCGTAGCCTGCTTATAAAACGAAAAGTTCCTCCTCCAATTGCATATTTTTTTACGGAACCACCCTCCACCTGAGCCGTTGTGTTTGCATCACCGGTGCGGCGGCAAGGATTTGAACCCCGCGCTTTGATCGACAAAGAGAACGAAAAGGTAGGTTTACAATGACCAAGAAACTCGTAGCTTCCGTCGCCGCAGGTGCACTTTTTGCTGGCGTCACCGTATTCGCACCCATGAGTTTTGCTCAGGAAACAACACAGCCGTCGGCTCAGCCGCAGACCATGGAAACGCCAATGAGCGGCACCGAGCAGCCGGCTGACGCGATGAAGAAGCCGATGGACCAGGCGGCCGCAACCACGCCAGCCGCAGGTTCCGGTTACCTGACCGAACAGGGAGCAGACCAGATTGCGGCCAGCACCTATATCGGCCAGTCCGTCTACAATGCTTCGGATGAAAGCATCGGTGAGATCAATGACGTGATCTTCACCAAGGACGGCTCGGTCGAAGCGGCTGTCATCGGCGTTGGTGGCTTCCTGGGGATCGGTGAAAAGAACGTCGCCGTTCCGCTGGATACGATTACGGTTGCCGATGTACCGAACTCCGACGACCTGAAGCTGACCACGGCGGAAACCGCCGATACGCTGAAGGCAGCGCCGGAATTCAAGACCAAGTCGCAGCAGGTAGCTGAACAGAATGCCAATACGCCGGTTGATACGACAACCACGTCGTCAACGGCTCCGGCAGCGGATCCTGCAATGAAGCCGGCTGAACAGCCTGCGACCAACCCGTAATCCCGTAGAGGGCTGGGTGAGGCGAAACGGCGGTGCGAAAGCGCCGCCGTTTCTGTTTAGAACAGTACCCCGTAGCGAAGCGCGTCATAGATGCCCGCGTGAATATTGCGGCTGGCAACGGCGTCGCCGATGCGGAAAAGATCGAACTCCCCGTCCGGATTACGAGTCTTGATCGGATTTTCCTGGCGGATCAGCGCCTTGTAGTCCACCGCACCGAGATTGCGCGACAGCGGCTTCAGCGCGAGATAGAGGTCGGCCATCGGCAGGGTTCCGTGTTCGACCACGACCTGCGCCACCCGCCGTTCGACCGCGGCCCTTTCCGAATAGTCAGAGCCAAGCACAGCAACCAATTGGTTGCCCTCGCGGCGCACCGATTTCAGCCTTGTATTGATCGTCACCCGGACATTCTTTTCGGCAAATGCCTTGGCATAGGGAACATGGTTCATGCCGCCGATTTCCGGGGCGAACATGCGTTCCGGGGAGACGATCTCCAGTTCGGCACCACTTGCCGCAATCAATTCCGCCGCTGTCATGCCGGTATGGGCGCCATTGTCATCGTAGAGCAGGACGGGACCTTCCGGCTTGATAACACCGGCGATGATATCCCAGCTGGAGACCACCAGGTCTTCGCCCGCTTCGAGAACCGGATTTTGTGCGATGCCGCCGGTGGCGATGACCACCAGATCCGGCTTTCGCTCCACGATATCCTCAGCTTCGGCAAAGACATTGAAATGAATAGGAACGCCGAGACGCTCCAGCTCGGACAGGCGCCAGTCAACGATGCCGATCATTTCCTTGCGGCGCGGATTGCGGGCTGCGAGCAGGATCTGGCCCCCGGCCTCCCCGGTCGCCTCGAGCACTTCGACGGAATGACCACGCTCCGCCAGAACCCGTGCGGCCTCAAGTCCCGCCGGCCCCGCTCCGACCACGACGGCTTTCCGCAGAGGTCCGATTGTCTTCGAAATCACATGCGGGATGGTTGCCTCACGGCCTGTCGCCGCATTGTGAATACAGAGCGCACCGCCGCCCTCGTAAATGCGATCAAGACAATACGTGGCGCCGACGCATGGGCGGATCTGGTTTTCGCGGCCTTCGATGATTTTCTTGACGATATGCGGATCGGCGATATGGGCGCGCGTCATGCCCACCATATCGAGCTTGCCTTCGGCGATCGCATGGCGGGCGGTCGCGACATCGGCAATGCGGGCGGCGTGGAAGACCGGGAATTTGGTGGCGGTGCGAACCTCGCCTGCGAAATCCAGATGCGGCGATGCGACCATGCCCTGGATCGGGATAACATTGGTCAGATGCGCATCGTGATCGATATGACCGCGGATGATGTTCAGGAAATCGACCTTGCCGGACCCGGCCAGCCGTTTGGCGATCGCGACGCCTTCCTCGCGCGAGAGGCCGATATCCCATTGCTCATCCGCCACCATGCGGATACCGACGATGAAATCCGGGCCGACAGCCTTGCGCACCGCATCGAGAACCATGTCGGAAAAGCGCATGCGGTTATCGAGCGAACCGCCGAATTCGTCGTCGCGATGGTTGGTCGCGGGAGACCAGAAACCATCCATCAGATGGCCGTAGGCTTCGAACTCTATGCCGTCCAGCCCTGCCGCCTGCATGCGCTGAGCGGCGCTGGCATAATCGCCAACGATGCGCTCGATATCCCAATCCTCGATCTCCTTTGGAAACGCCCGATGGGCGGCTTCGCGCACGGGTGACGGCGACAGCACCGGCAGCCAGTCGCCCTTGTTCCAGCCGGTGCGGCGGCCCAGATGGGTAAGCTGGATCATCACGGCGGCGCCGTGCTCATGACAGTCGTCAGCAATCTTCTTCAGCCATGGCACGATCTCATCGGAATAGGCATAGAGATTGCCAAAGGCCGGCGGCGAATCCTCCGAGACGATCGCCGAACCCGCCGTCATGGTCAGCGCGATGCCGCCCTTGGCCTTTTCGAGATGATAGAGCCGGTAGCGGTCTTTCGGCATGCCGTCTTCGGAATAGGCCGGCTCATGCGAGGTCGACATGATCCGGTTTTTCAATGTCAGATGCCTGAGCTGATAGGGCTGGAGCAACGGATCTTTCGTCGAGGTCATTCTGTTTTCCCGGGAGGCGAGATGCCCGGTATCAATACCAGGCATCGGCCATGCTGCTCTTGCGTCGTGTCATATAGTCGTCCAACGCCTCGTCGATTGCCACATCCAGCGGCGGCGCTTCATATTCGGCCAGCGTCTTTTTCCAGCGCTTGTTGGCGCGCGCCGCCATGTCGGTCGAGCCGCCCTCCTCGCTCCATTTTTCAAAAGGTTCGTTGTCGGAGAGAGCGGAATCCCAAAATGCGGTTTGATAGTTGCGCATGGTGTGATCGCAGCCGAGAAAATGGCTACCCGGTCCCACCTGCAGGAAGGCGTCCATGGCCAGCGTATTGTCGTCCACCACGACACCCGCGAGGTAGGAATGCAATGCGCCGCAAAAATCCGTGTCCATGACGAATTTCTCGTAGGACATCGCCAGCAGCCCATCGAGGAAGCCGGCGGAATGCAGGATGAAGTTGGCGCCGCAATGCACGGCAGACAGCATCGACATGACGCCTTCCTGCATTGCCTGTGCATCCGGCAGCTTCGAATTGGAGAAATTGCCGGCGCAGCGCAGCGGCAATTTCAGCCGCCGGGCGAGTTGGCCGATCACCATCGAGCCTATGGCCGGTTCCGGTGTGCCGAAGGTCGGCGATCCCGAGCGCAGCGACATGGACGACAGGAAATTGCCGAAGATCACCGGCGCGCCCTTGCGCTCCAGCTGGGTCAACGCACAGCCGGCCAGCGTCTCAGCGTAAGACTGGGCAATCGCTCCGGCATTGGTGACCGGCCCCATGGCGCCACCGAGAATGAACGGCACGATGACGGCAGCCTGATTGGCACGGGCATAGGCGCGCAGCGATTTCGTCATGGTGCCATCCCAGACGAGCGGCGAGTTGACGTTGACATTGCCAAGGATGACGCAGTTCTGATCGACGAAATCACGGCCGAAGACGATCCGCGCCATGTCGATCGAATCCTCCGCCCGGTCTTCGGCGGTGATCGACCCCATGAAGGCGCGATCGGAATATTTGATATGGCTGTAGACCATGTCGAGATGGCGCTTATTGACCGGCACATCGACCGGCTCGCAGATCGTACCGCCGGAATGGTGCAGCCAGGGGCTCGACTGGGCGAGCTTGATGAAATTGCGGAAATCTTCCAGCGTGCCGTAACGGCGGCCCTTGTCGAGGTCCATGACGAAGGGCGAGCCATAGGCCGGGGAGAAGACAACATTCCTGCCGCCGATCTCGACATTATGGGCGGGATTGCGGGCGTGCTGGGTAAACTGGGCGGGTGCAGTGGAAACGATCTCGTTCAGCATGCCGGGCTCGAAGCGGACAAGCAGACCATCGACCTTCGCCCCTGCCCGCTTCCAGTGGTCGATCGATGCGGGATCGTCGCGGAACTCGATGCCAACCTCAGACAGGATGCGATCGGCGACCCGCTCGATCTTCTGAAGGTTTTCCTCGCTGAGGATATCATAGGTCGGGATGTTGCGGGCGATATAGGGGACGCCCGTAATCCTGGCCGAATTGTCACGCCTTGCCGGTCGCGCCGAGCGTGAACGTCTTGCCGGTTCTGCTTCGTTAGCCACAAGCGTTTCCATCGGATGCCTCCCCTTTTCTCAGTCGAGGCTAGCCGCGAAAAAGATCAGTGTAACGCTGGAAAAATTGGAGACATGATATAAGCTGTATTTATGGAAACTCTGCGCCGCCTGCTGCCTTCTGCCTCCAGTCTGATCGTCTTTGAGGCGGCCGGGCGACATCAGAACTTCACGCGTGCCGCCAATGAGCTGGCAATGACGCAGGCCGCCGTTTCCTATGCCATTCGTGGCCTGGAGGAACAACTGGGCGTGCCGTTGTTTCACCGGGTTCATCGCGCGGTGCAATTGACGGAAGCGGGCGAAAAGTTCCATGCCGACGTGTCGCTCGGACTGTCGCGCATCCAGAAATCGGCCGAAGAAATCCGGGCCAAGCGGCGCGAGACCAATGTGACGCTCGCCGCATCCACAGCCTTTGCCTCGATGTGGATGCTGCCACGGCTGACGAAACTGCGTGAAGACCTGCCCGAGATCGACCTGCGCATCCAGACCAGCGTGCGCGATCTCGATCTTGAGGAAGAGCCGATCCCGCTTGCCATCCGCGGCGGCGGCGATCCGGTCAACTGGCCGCGCTACCATACCGCACTTCTGGCGCCCGAGGTGATCTGCGCCGTCGCATCACCCGCCTTCGTCGAGGCCAACGGCATGCCGCAACGGCCGGCCGATTTGTTGAAGCACCCGTTGATCCATCTGGAAGAACCAGTCAGGCAAGCCTACAGCTGGCAGGAATGGTTTGCCAGTGCCGGCGTTTCCTACCCCGCCAAGGCACGGCGGTTGACGCTGAACGATTATGTCCTGGTGATCCAGGCGGTGCTGGCCGGTGAAGGCGTCGCGCTTGGATGGAACCATCTGATCGAGCGGCAGGTTCGCTCGGGCGCGCTGGTTCCGGTCGGCAATCATGTGCTGAAGACCGATCTGGCCTTTTACGTCGTCTGGCCGCGCTCACGCGAACTCAACCAACAGGCACGCCGGGTGCGCGATTGGCTCCTGGAGGAAGGACGCCGGGAGCGGGAGAGTTGAAGGCTCAGACCGCGACGGAGAGTGCGGGGCTGGTCTCGCGATATTTCTCAGCGAGATAACGCAGCGTCGTGACAGAGTCTGCTGGCTTGCCGTAAAAATAGCCCTGCCCCATGCCGCAGCCAAGCCCTTTGAGCTTCAGCGCCTCGGAGAAATCCTCGATCCCCTCGGCAACGACCTCGAGGTTGAGCCCCTCGCACATGGCGATGATCGCCTTGACGATATGCTCGGACGCGCGGTCGGCGGAGATGCGCGAAACGAAGGCGCGATCGACCTTGACCTTGTCGAAGGAGAAATCCCGCAGGCGCCCAAGACTTGATTGCCCCGTGCCGAAATCGTCGAGCGAGATGCGAACGCCGGCGGCGCGCAGTTCGGTGACGATCCTCTGGGCAACATCCGCATCGGTCATCACAGCGGTCTCGGTGATTTCGAGTTCCAGCCGACGTGGATCAAGTCCCGCACGCTGGATGATCGACAGGACATTGGTGGCCGTCATCGGGTCCATCAGCTGCGCCGACGACAGATTGAAGGATAAAAACAGCTCCTTCGGCCAGAGCAGTGCCGTCTCAGCCGCCTTGCGCAGCAGGGTCTCGGACAGGGAATCGATGAAGCCGCGCTCTTCGGCGAGCGGCACGAAAACGGCGGGAGAGACATAGCCCAGATCCGGATCACACCAGCGGGCGAGCGCTTCGAAACCCACCACCATTTCAGTCTTCAAATTGACGATCGGCTGAAAATGGACATCGACCTCATCGGCGATGATTGCATTGCGCAGCGCCTGCTCCAGCTGCGTCGCGCGCTTCATCTCCTGGGCGATTTCCTGGGAATAGACGGTGATCTGGCCACGGCCGCGACGTTTGGAACGGTAGAGCGCCGTATCGGCGCTTTTCAAGAGGTCCTCGAATTCCTCACCGGCGAACGGATAAACGGCGAATCCGAAGGAGGCGGACAGGCGAACATTGCGCTCGCCCAGATCAAAGGGGGCCGACAAAACCTCTTTCAGCATCTGGCCGATCTTTTCGGCGGCCTTGCGCTCGAAGACCAGCGGCAAGACGAAGGCGAACTCGTCGCCGCCAGCGCGGATGACCGTTGCACCATCCGGTACGCAGGCCAGAAGGCGGCTTGCCACCTGGCACAGGATTTCATCGCCGGCATTGGGACCGAAGAGATCGTTGATAGGCTTGAATCCGTCGAGATTGGCAAGGCCGATCGTGAACGGCGCGGGATCGCTGGCGCGATCGGCGGCGATTTCACGCACCTTGTCACGCAGTCTGTAGGAATTGCCCAGCCCGGTCAGCGGATCGGTATAGGCCATTGCATGCAGGTCATTCCGGCTGATGTGCTGAGACGGTGTTTCAGCAGAATTCATAAACGCATTCCCAGGATTTGGATTCAGGCAGTCTCAGGAACAGACGATGGGCATGGAGAGTTAAAATTTCGAAAGCGCCTCTTGCCCTCTTTCCGCATCCTTCTCCCTAATTCTAGGGAGTTGACATAAATATGGTTCAAACCCGTGCTTTTGCTTGGCTTTCCCGCCTTATTTTAGAGATTGCAAACTTGGTGAGCGATTACCCCGCCATGCGTTCAGTTTTCGCGTTGACGAACTTGCGGTAGACGGCCTCGATCATGTCTGGGCTGATCGGCTTGGTGATATAGTCATCCATGCCGGCCAGCTTGCTTTGTTCTATATCGATGTCGAGCGCCTGCGCCGTGACGGCGATGATGGGCGTCTGGAACACTGCATTTTTCTCAAGAGCGCGGATGGCGCGTGTCGCGTCAAATCCATTCATCACCGGCATCGAGACGTCCATCAGCACAAGGTTCGGCCGGTATTGCTGCCACAGCTTGACGGCCTCCTCGCCGTTGGCGGCGATACGATAGGATATGCCGATCCCTTCGAGAATCTGGGCAAAGACGAACTGGTTGATTTCGTTGTCCTCGGCGACCACGACTTCGACTTCCGGCATGGGCCGGCCGGTCAGGTTGGCTTCCGGCACAATAATATCCCAATCGGCAGGGCCTTCGGCTTCCACCGACGGCAACGCGCCGATGCCGTGTTCGCATAACGCCGTAATGCTGGCGCGCAATTCGACGGCTTTCCAATCCTTGGCGATCAACAGGGAGGGAGACACCGTCCAGTTCGCAAGCGTCGCCAGTGCATGGGCCATCGTGCCGTCGATCAGAAGGGCATCGATCGTGATCCCGCGCGCTGTACACGCATCCTTGAACGCTGCAAGCTCAGTGGCGTTTCTGACCGCGCAGGCATCAAAACCCCAGCGGCGCAGCTGCGGCACCAGGTTGATTTCAAGAGCAGCGGCGGCCGTCATCAAGAGGATTTTCTGCCTGCCCCTCATGTCGGGGTCGATGATGGCACCCGCCTCGACCAGATGCTGCATGTCAATCGAGCGGAAGGGGTCGTAGCAATTCTGCGCCGGGGCAAAGGTGCTGTAATCCTTGACTTGCAACGGCGACCGGCCGGACGTGATGCCATCCAGCCCGTCATATCCCACGACCAGATCGGTCACGTCGTTCATGCAGGTGACCAGCAGATGTTTGCCGGGATCGCCGACACGGAACTTGCGGGTGACGACCCAGAGATCCTCGCCATCCGCCTTCACAATCTGCTCCGGCTGGCAATGGATAACGCCGCTCTCCAGCGTTACGCGGTCGGAGCGTTCGAATTTTTCGGCCAGATCCGGCTCGAGAAGATCCCAGACGGACCGACCAAGGATGGCGTCCGGGGTCATGCCGTGGAGGTCACAGAAGGCCTTGTTGACGGCGATATAGCTGAGGTTGCGATCTTTCACGCAGAGCGGGTTGGGCAGGCAATCGAGAATGCCCTCGGTCAGTTCGACGCGTTCCATATCGAGCTGCATCTGCTCGTCGCGCTTTTTCTGCTCGGAAACATCGTTGATTGCGACGATGCCGAGACCGTTCGACAAGCGCCGCGTGCGCACGTTGATCCAGCGGTGGCGGCCGATGCGTTCGACCACATCGAAACGCTCGCGCCAATGGTGCGACAGATGTTCGGAAATCCATTCCTCACGATTGGCATGGCGGCGGCTGCTCTCGGGCGCCGTGCCGCTGCGAACGCCGGAATCGAAGATCGCGCCGAGAAAATCCTTCAGCCGTGTTCCAGCCTCCAGAAAATGCGCCGGAATGGGATAGAACTGGAGAATGGGGCGTGTGGCAAAAACAATCTCATCATTCTTGTCGCAGACAAGAATGGCCAAGCCGAGCGCGTCAGACGTCGCCTCAAGCACCGTTTTCTGGATGTTCGCGCCGAAAGACGCTACATCATTCATTGCATAGCCCTCATATAACCTTGGCGGCTTCTTTTTCCGGGGACATGCTGACGAACGCGCCGATCAGGCCGTATCTGGGGTTCCGTTCCCGGGCGGACAGCTGCGCCACAGGCTCCAAATGACAAAACCTGTGCTCATTCAGGCTGTCGCCGAACCTCGCAGCTTTGTATTAAGGCCAGATTAAACCCGGCTAAATTTGTCATGGGGCCTACACCTCGACACAGCCGGGGATAGACCCTCGATCACACTTTCCATGTGCAGCCGAATCCCCGACAATAGACCATGGCCATCAAGCAACTTTCGGAAACCCTCATCAATCAGATCGCCGCCGGTGAGGTCATTGAACGCCCTGCCAGCGCGGCCAAGGAACTGATCGAGAATGCGCTCGATGCGGGCGCCACCCGTATCGAAATCGCCACTGCGGGCGGCGGCAAGACCTTGTTGCGGGTGACTGACAATGGCTGCGGCATGGGGCCGGACGATCTGGAACTGGCGGTGCGTCGCCATTGCACGTCCAAGCTCGATGACAATCTTCTCGATATCCGCACGCTCGGGTTTCGTGGCGAAGCTCTGCCATCGATCGGTTCGGTTGCCCGGCTGACGATCACCAGCCGGCCTGGTGGTGCCAGCCACGGTGCCGAGATCGGCGTTTTCGGTGGCAAGCTGCAGCCGGTGAAACCCGCCGCCGTCAACCAGGGTACCGTGGTCGAAGTCCGCGATCTCTTTTTCGCGACGCCGGCACGGCTCAACTTCATGAAGACCGAACGGGCGGAAGCATCCGCCATCTCCGAGGTCGTGCGGCGCATGGCGATCGCCTTTCCGGAGGTGCGTTTCGTGCTGTCCGGCTCTGATCGCACGACGCTGGAATTCGCTTCTACCGGTGATGACCGGCTGGCCCGCATCGCCCAGGTGCTGGGCCGGGATTTCCGCGACAATGCGATCGAGATCGATGCCGAGCGCGAGGGCGCGCGGCTGACCGGCTTTGCCGGAGTACCGACTTTCAATCGTGGCAATTCATTGCAGCAATATGCCTTCGTCAATGGCCGTCCGGTACAGGACAAACTGATCTGGTCGGCATTGCGGGCCGCCTATGCCGAGACCATCCCGCAGGGGCGCTATCCGGTGGCCGTATTGTCACTGACGATCGATCCGGATGTCGTCGATGTCAACGTGCACCCGGCAAAGTCCGACGTCCGCTTCCGTGATCCGGGAATGATACGCGGCCTGATCATCGGCGCGATCCGCCAGGCGCTGGCTCAAGATGGCGACCGGGCTTCGACCACCGGTGCCAGCGGGCTGATGCGAGCCTTCCGGCCGGAGCCGCAAAGGCAAAACGCAAACTGGACGGCCGCCTCCTCCCCCTACCGGCCTATGGATTTCGGCTCGGAGTCCAATGGCTTCAGCGAACGGCCGCAGGCAGCCTTTGCCGAAATGGCGATACCGTCCGCTCGCGCCCCAATGAGCGAACCCGAACTGGCGGCGGCTCCGCAACCGGATAAAGCCCACCCGCTGGGTGCGGCGCGGGCACAGCTGCACGAAAACTACATCGTTGCCCAGACCGAAGACGGCCTCGTCATCGTCGATCAGCATGCCGCCCATGAACGGCTGGTGTTCGAGGAATTGCGCAAGGGCCTGAATTCGCGGCCGATCCCGGCCCAGGCCCTGCTCATTCCCGAGATCGTCGATCTGCCGGAAGACGATTGCGACCGGTTGATCAGCCATTCGGCCGAATTCTCAAGGCTCGGGCTCGGCATCGAACGGTTCGGCCCGGGTGCCATCGCCATCCGCGAGACACCTTCCATGCTCGGCGAGATGGATGCGGTTGGGCTGGTACGGCAACTGGCCGACGAACTGGCCGAATGGGATACCGCCAACGGTCTTGCCAGCCGGCTCGATTATCTCGCTGCTACGATGGCCTGCCACGGCTCGGTGCGTTCCGGACGGCGGCTGCGCCCCGAGGAAATGAACGCGCTGCTCAGGCAGATGGAGGCGACGCCCGGTTCTGGCCAGTGCAACCACGGACGACCGACCTATATCGAGCTGAAGCTTTCCGATATCGAACGGCTGTTCGGGCGCAGTTAAGCAGCCAGTCCGTCAATTGCGCTGGAAATCTCGGCAATGTCGCGCTAGAGCATGGTCACAACAGATGACGCTGGAACGCTCGTCTTGACGCGTTCATCCGGATGCCCGTCGAGACAGCGCCACCAAAGAGCGGACGACAAGTGATGCGGGGTCGCAGGACGATGAACAGATTTGAGGGCAACAGCAACCGGGAAGCCAAAATCCGCTATCTCGACGGCGACTTCCAGATCGTGCTGCCCGGATCGCATGTCATCTGCGCGATGACCGGCGCGGTCATCCCCGTCGATGAGTTGCGTTACTGGAGCGTTGCGCGGCAAGAGCCCTATGCCGACGCCGAAGCCTCCTATGAGGCCGACAAGCGTGCCGGCATCCTGCCAAACCAGAAGTAAATCTGCTTCATTCCTACCGGATCACCTCTTGCAGCCTGCGCTTACGACTTGCGCAGGTTTCGGGTGCGGGCCGCGTTGACGGCTGCGTCGATGATCTTAGCCGGTGATCCGGGATCGTCGAAACGGACTTCCACTTCGATCACCCGGCTTTTTTCCATCAGTTCTCCGGCACGTCCATGCCCGGGTTCCAGTCGCACCATGTCCTTGGCAGTGGTCACCAACTGATAGCCGTGGGCGGCGGCATGGTCGAGAAGATCGCCGATCTCGTCCTCGGTAAAATGATGATGATCGGGAAAGCTGCGGGTTTCGGCGATGACCGCCCCCGTTTCGCGAACCGTACGGAAGAATTTTTCCGGATCGGCAATACCGGCCCAAGCCAAAACCTGCACATCCTTCAGCCCACCATCATCGAGATGTTCGACATTGGCGGCATAAATCTGCTTGCCGGCGCGGGCGGAGCGGCGGATCAGGGCATCGGCGCGATCGCCGTTGCCGATCTTCAACAGCGCGGAGGCATGACGGATCTGCTGGGGGATCGGCGCCCGCACAGGACCGGCAGGGATCAGGAAGCCGTTGCCGATGCCACGGCGGCTATCGATCACCAGCAGGGAAAAATCGAATGTCAGCCGGGCGCTCTGAAAACCGTCGTCCATGATGATGAGGTCGGCGCCCTCAGCCACCAGCCGGCGCGCGCCTTCGACGCGTTTGCGGCAAACCACGGCCAGCCCCTCGCGGGCGAGAAGCAGCGGTTCGTCGCCGACGTCGCGGGCCCGGTGATGCGCCGGATCGACCACGGTCGTGACATCAAGCGAACCGCCATAACCGCGGCTGAGGAAGCCGGGTTTCAACCCGCGCTGACGGGCAGCCCGGGCAAGCGCGATTGCGGTCGGCGTCTTGCCTGCTCCACCAACGGTGAAATTGCCCACGCAAATGACCGGAACTGGCACGGATGCGCGCCGCGCGTGATCCATGCGCGAGCCGGAAATACGCCCGTAAATCCAGGAAAACGGCCAGAGTCCGTAGGCGCGCCAATCCGCTTTTGTCCACCAGAATGGCGGTGCATCAGAAACCATCAGTCCTTCCAGGCCTCCCGCGCCGGCCGGTCACTCCCGGTTTTCGCAATCTTCTGCGCGGCAAATTCGTGTCCTATCGAAAACATTTTCTCAGCAGAGAAAACACTCCCGATCCGCGACACCAAACGTCAGATCGCCGGGAATTGCAAGCCGCGGGCGTACCAGCAGGCCCGATCGGCTGTTGACGCAGCACTGCCAAGCATGCCTGCGGCGCCTGCCACAACCCAGGCGGTATACCGAGTATTAACCAGACTACGGCACTCTCGATTAACCAGGTTTGGTGCCCTCCGTTTTCTTGTTTTTCGTAGCGGATCTAAAAATGAATATAAGTTTCAACTCGGCGGCCACCGCCGCTTTGGCGATTCTGCGCCATAATGACAGCACTCATGCCAAGATGCAGGATGTCATCACCACCGGCATGCGGATATCGGAAGCCGCCGACAATGCTGCCTATTGGTCGATCGCCACCGATATGCGCAACACCACCAAGGCCACGAGCACCGTAATCGACGCACTTGAACTGGGTGCCGCGCTGGTCGATGTGTCCTATCAGGGGATGGAGGACCTGATCTCCATCACATCCGAGATCAAGACCAAGATCATGGCGATGAAGGAGCCTGGCGTCGATCGCTACAAGGTCAGCGCCGAGATTTACGAACTGGAAAAACAGTTTCTCTCGACGACGCAGTCGTCGTCATTCAACGGGCGCAACCTTCTGGCGCCCGGCGAACTGCACTATACCGAGAAAAGCTATGTCGACGGCAACGGCAAGACGTTGAACTATATCGAGATGAGCCCCCCGGACACCAATGTCGCCTTTGGCGGCATCGTTGCAAGCTATACCAAAGGCACGGTCGGCATCATCAACATCTATGGCGACAGCAACCTCAATGTGTTCGGCCCTGCCACCTACAAGAACGCCGACGGCAGCACGTCGGCGCAGAACGGGTTGGTCGATACCCCGCAAGCCGACGGCATGACCGGCGGCGTGCCGCACCCGGACCCGGCCAAGACCACCGCATGGCTGCCAGCCTTCAACGGCCGCACCCAGATCGGCCTTGGCACCGACGATATGTTCAGCGCCTCGCATATGGGCGAGGTCCCTGCCGATCTCGTTGAAACAGCAACCGATCTGCTGCTGAAGCGCTATGACGATATCCACAAGACGCTGACCGACCGGGCAGCAACGCTTGGATCGCTCAGCATGCGCATCGACATGCAGACGGATTTCAACAGGACCCTGACCGCGACGATCCAGAAGGGTATCGGCCGCCTGGTGGACGCCGACATGAGCGATGCCTCGACCAAGCTCAAGGCCGTCCAGGCACAGGTCCAGCTGGCGGTTCAGGCGCTCAACATCGCCAACAACGCGCCGTCACTGCTGATGCAGCTGTTCCGCTGACGGCTGGGGTGGGCGTTAGACCAGTACCGTCTCAAGTTCGGTGATGTCGTTCAAGCAATGATCCGATGCCGCCGCGAGCGATTGCGGCGAGCCGGTGCCAGTCAGAACGGCAACCGTCAGGCCGACACCAGCATTGCGGCCCATGTGCAGGTCGTGATTGTTATCACCGACGACGGCGACCTGGTGGGGCTCAAGCCCCGTCGCCGCGCAGAAACCGTGCACCATGCCCGGCTGGGGCTTGGTGCCGAACCCGCTGTCATAACCTGCGACATAGTGCAGGTACCCGTCGAAACCGAAACGCTTGGCGGTTTCGCGGATCGAGCGTTCATTGTCGCTGGAGGCGACGCCAAGACGATAGCCCTTGGCATGCAGATTGGCAAAGAACGTGGCGAGATCGGTGACCGGCACCGCATATCCAGCCGAATTGGAAAACAGTCCGTCGAGCTTCACCGTCAGTGCCTCAACCGTATAGGGCGCGCCCGCCGCGACCATGCCGGTGGCAATCTCCACGGTATTGCCTGCGGCCAGCAGGCTGTCGGGCAGGACGTGGCCGGTGTCGGGATCCATGCCACCGGCGACCAGCAGTCGCTTTGCCAGTTCGGCGTCGCCATTGGCGGCGATGCTGGCGACTTCATAGTTCACCGGCACCCAGCTCTTCACATAGTCGAGCAGCGTCCCGTCCTTGTCGAAGAGAATGCCGGAAATGGTCTTGTCGGTCGTCATGGATGCCCCACCGGAAGAAAGTGTCAGTTATCACCGCGTGGCTGCAGCCGCGCCTTCACCGTCAGCGGATTGATATAAGGCTCCAGGCCCCGGATCGTCGCCGACAGCGCTCCGCGCATTTCATGCACGGTTTCGAGCCCGGCATCGATCATCTTGCGACGAACCTCGTCGTTGACGAGAAGATAATTCACGCCCTTGGCCAACATCTCGACATCACGGATGATCTTGGCGCTGCCGTTCTTGGCGAGCATCTGGTAGGTATCGCGGAAATTCTGGACATTGCCGCCCGAAAGGATGGCGCAGCCAAGCATGGCCGGCTCCAGCGGGTTCTGCCCGCCTTCGCCAAACAACGAGCGGCCGACAAAGGCAACCTCGGTCAAACGCAGATAGAGCCCCATCTCCCCGATCGTATCTCCGAGAAAGATATCGGTTTCCGGCGTGATCGGGTCGTTGCGGGTGCGCCGCGCGACCGTCAGCCCCTTGGACGTGAGCATCGCCTCGATCGCATCGCAGCGCTCGGGATGGCGGGGTACAATGATGGTCAGGAGGCCGGTGCGTTCCTTCAGGGCGCGATGAACGATACCGGCGGCATTTTCCTCGCCCTCGAACGTGGAGATGGCAGCCCAGGTCTTGCGGTCACGAATTTGCTGGCGGTAGTGCTTCAGCGCCTGGTTGTCATACGGCGGCGCATCGGTATCGACCTTCAGATTACCCGACACCATGACCGGCAGCGCGCCGAGCGTGCGGAAGCGTTCAGCATCGGCCTCGGACTGGGCAATGACAAGCGCCAGGTTTTCAAAGAGCGCGTCAGCCAGCCAGAGGCGCTTCTTCCAGCGGCCGAAGGTCCGGTCCGACAGGCGGCCGTTGACGAGAACCTGTGGAATATGGCGCCGACCAAGCTCCATCATCGTCATCGGCCAGATCTCCGACTCCGCGATGATTGCCAGATCCGGCTCCCAATAATCGAGGAACCGGCTGACAGCCGGTTTGAAATCGAGCGGCACATATTGATGAATGACGCGTGAGCCGAGCCGATCGGCGACAATGCGCGCCGATGTCTTCGTACCCGTGGTCAAGACCACCGAGATGCCGCGGCGCGCGACTTCATTGATCAGCGGGATGATGGCAGTGGTTTCGCCGACGCTGGCCGCATGAAACCAGACCAGCGGCCCTTGCGGGCGTGGTGCGCTGGCATGGCCATAGCGCTCCTGGCGGCGGGCACTGTCTTCCTTGCCCTTGGCGGCCCGGGCGGCGAGGTAGCCCCAGACCAACGGATAGACCGCGGTGCCGATCCAGCGATAGCTGGACAGCGCCAGCCGGGCGAGCATACGGGTCATATGGACAGGCCCCCCGCGCAGCGGCGGCCACGAAGGCTATCCGCGTGTGCGGCGGCGGCCCGTTCAGCCGCGCGGTTTACCTGCCCAAAACGCCTTGGCATCAAGCCTGTTCCGGATCCAGCAGCCGGTGCATGTGCACGATGAAATAGCGCATATGGGCGTTGTCGACGGTCAACTGGGCCTTGGACTTCCAGGCCGTGAGGGCACTGTCATAGTCAGGGTAGATGCCGACGACATCGAGTTTTTCCAGATCGCGGAACTCAACACCGGTCAGCGTTGTCAGTTCACCGCCGAACACCAGATGCAGACGCTGCTTAGTTTCCAAATTCTGAGCCATCAGACCTTCCAATTTTCTTGTCGTATTTTCTTGTGGTTTGCGGCATTCAGCCGGAAAGGTCAATGGCCCTCCAGCCCCCGTGACGCGGCAATCAACGCCGGTAATGCAGGCTTTGCCGCCGCACACAGGACCGTATGGCGAACATTGGGGCGATTGTAGGAAAGCGGCTGTCCGTCCAGGTTAAAAACTGCCCCACCCGCCCGCTCCAGGATCAGATCGGCCGCTGCCAGATCCCAATCATGCGAATTCTTCTTGACGACAGTGCCGTCGATCCGGCCATCGGCGATCATCGCAATCCGGTAGGCCAGCGACGGCACATGGGGGATGCGCGACACGCTGGCCCGGAAGCCGGGCTCCAGCAAGCCGACGGTTTCTTCGGCAAGTGCAATCCGCAACATCTCCGCGCCCATCGGCCTGACGGTAATCGGTTCGCCGTTCTTCAGCACCTCGCCCGACGCTGTCGCCTGAAACAGTTCGCCAAGCGCCGGAGCGAAAAGAACGCCAGCGACAGGCCGGCCAAGATGCACGACAGCGACGCTGACGCACCAGACATCCTTGCCGGCGATAAAGGCGCGAGTGCCATCGATCGGATCGACAACGAAGACGGTATCGCAGCCGAGCCTCGCCTCGTCATCGTCGGTTTCCTCCGACAGCCAGCCATAGTTTGGCCGGGCTGCCAGAAGCTTTTCCTTGAGGATATCGTTGGCAGCGAAATCCGCCTCGCTGACAGGCGAGCGGCCGCCGTTCTTCCACTGGACGTCCGGATCCTTGCGGAAGTAGGACATCGCCTTTTCACCCGCAGCCTTCGCCGCCATCGTGATCAACTCCAGATCACTGGACCATTGCTCCGGCGATGGGCGAACGGCATTCATGTCAAACTTCCGTTTCCCGCGGCATCCGCCGCGTTAAAGATGCGTGTAGTAGCGCTTACTTACCGGCGAGCGTCATGCCTTCAATAGCAAGCGTCGGGGCAGCTATGCCGAACTTGCGGTCAATATCGTCGGCAAGCGTGATGGCAAAGAACATCTGCTTGAGATTGGAAGCAATCGTTACCTCCGAGACCGGGAAGGTCAATTCGCCATTCTCGATCCAGAAACCGGATGCACCACGGCTGTATTCGCCGGTCAGCATATTGACGCCCTGACCGATCAGTTCGGTCACATAAAAACCCGTTCCGATGCTGCGGATCAGGTCTTCGCGCGAGATATTGCCGGGTTCCAGCGCAAAGTTGGTCGCAGAAGGGGAGACCGCGGTGCCGCCGCGCACGCCGCGCCCGTTGGTCTCCAGACCCAATTCCCGGCCGGTCGATGTGGACAGGAACCACTGCTGCAGCACGCCATCCTCGATCATCGACAATTTCTGCCCGGTGACACCTTCGCCGTCGAACGGGCGGGACGACGAACCGCGCACCACCAACGGATCATCGGTGACCGTAATCCCGGCCTTCATCACCGGCTTTCCCATCATGTCGCGCAGGAACGAGGTCTTGCGGGCAACCGACGCACCATTGATCGCACCGGCAATGTGTCCGGCAAAACCGCGCGACATGCGCGGATCAAACACGACAGTGACGTTTTTCTGCGTCGGCACCTGGCGCGGACCAATGCGCGCAACTGCCCGTTCGCCAGCCGTGCGGCCGATCTCGGCTGCGGATTTCAGGTCGGCGAAATAAAGGCGGCTGTCGAAGTCGTAGTCGCGCTCCATCTTGGTGCCGTCGCCGGCAATGGCGCTGACGGAACGGCCGAAACGCGTGCCCATATAGGCACCGGAAAAACCATGCGACGTGACCAGTACTAGGCCGCCCATGCCGGCGGAGGCGCCTGCACCGCTGGAGTTGGTAACGCCGCTGACGGCAAGCGCTGCCTCTTCAGCCTCGAGTGCTGCAGCGGTCAACGTTTCCGTCGAGACTTCCGTTGAATCGTAAAGTTCGAGGTCAGGGTAGGATTTTGCCAGCCGCTCGCTGTCTGCAAGGCTTGCATACGGGTCTTCAGGAGAGGCCTTGGCCATCGCCACGGCACGCTCGGCCAAGACCTTGAGATCGAACCCCGGATTGGCAGAAACGCTGGCGACACGACGGCCAACGAAAACCCGCAACGAGAAATCATCACTTTCCGAGGCATCGGTGCCCTCGACCTTGCCGAGGCGAACGGAAACGGACCGTGAGCGTCCCCGGACCACCACGGCATCCGCCTGGTCGGCCCCCGCTTTCAGCGCCAAATCGATGAGCGCTGCCGCCCTTGTCTGCAGAACACCGGAATCGATAATATCGGACATGATTTAGCCTTTCATTCCCGCTCCATTTATTGTGCAGTAGGACCGGCATCAAGGGCATATCCTGATTCTTGATCGCCGCCTCCGGCCAAATGCCGAATTTAGGGCGACTCCTGCCCGCCCAGACACGCCAGAGCTGCAACATGCAGCTGCGCGCCAGGAAAGAACACGTAATGTCGACGACACCCGCCCTTACCTCACAGGCTCTGCTCTTGCTCGGCGGCGCCGTCGCGGCAGCGCCGATCTTCAAGAAACTCGGGCTCGGCACCGTTCTCGGCTATCTTGCGGCCGGTATCATCATCGGCCCGCTGCTCCACCAGATCAGCGATGGCGAGCAGATCCTCGGATTTGCCGAGCTCGGCGTTGTCTTCCTGCTTTTCCTCATCGGACTGGAGCTGAAGCCATCCCGGCTCTGGCAGATGCGGCGCGATATCTTTGGGCTTGGCACCGCACAGGTCCTTGTGACCGGCACCGTGATCTCGGCGATCGTTTTCTGCAGCGGCCTGTTGGACTGGAGCGGCAGCATCATCACCGGTTTCGGACTGGCGCTGTCATCGACGGCCTTTGCGCTGCAGATTCTCGATGAAAAGGGCGATACCAATACGCGCTACGGTCAGCGTGCCTTTTCCGTCCTCCTCTTGCAGGATCTGGCGATCGTGCCGCTTTTGGCACTCATCCCACTGGTCGCGCTACAGGCCCCTGAAGATACGACACCGCCGCTTCAGGATTTCGCCGTAGCCATTGGCGCAATCCTGATCCTGGTCATTGCCGGCCGCTATCTGCTCAACCCACTCTTCCAGGTCATTGCCCGCACCGGGGCGCGCGAAGTCATGATCGCAGCAGCGCTGCTTATCGTCCTGGGGGCCGCCACGCTGATGCAGCTCGCAGGGCTTTCCATGGCGATGGGAGCCTTTCTCGCCGGCGTGCTTCTGGCGGAGTCGTCCTATCGGCATGAGCTCGAAGCCGATATCGAGCCTTTCCGCGGACTGCTGCTCGCCCTGTTTTTCATGGCGGTCGGGCTGTCACTGGACCTGCGTGTCATCACCGGAAACTATGTGCTGATCCTGATCGCCGTCCCCTTGCTGATGCTGGTCAAGGCCGTGGCCATCTATACGCTCTGCCGGATCACTGGCTCGCCGCATAATGATGCCGTGCGCATCGGCCTGCTCCTGCCACAGGGAGGCGAATTCGGTTTCGTGCTGTTCACGGCGGCGGCCACTGCAGGCGTGTTTCCCGACAGCTGGGCCTCGCTCCTGATCGTCGTCGTTACCCTGTCGATGGCGCTGACGCCTGCAGCCTCCGCCTTGGCCGGGCTGCTCATGCAGGATCAGGAAGAAGCAACGGAAGAGCTGGAAGAGGATTTCGACGGCGCCGGTGCCGATGTGCTGATGATCGGGTTTTCCCGCTTCGGCCAGATCGCCTCGCAGATCCTTCTGGCAGGTGGCCGAGAAGTGACAATCATCGATCATTCCGCCGCCCGCGTCCGGCAGGCGGCAACTTTCGGATTCCGCATCTATTTCGGCGATGGAACACGGCTGGACGTGCTGCGCGCGGCCGGGATCGAGCGAGCCAAGATCGTCGCCGTCTGCACCCAGAAACAGGCAATCACCGACAGGATCGTCGATATGGTGCAGGCGGAATATCCGAATGCCCGGATTTACGCACGCGCCTATGACCGGCTGCACACCCTGTCGCTGCGCGCCCGCGGCGTCGATTACGAGTTGCGCGAGACGTTCGAGTCCGGCCTGGTGTTCGGCCGCAAGACGCTGGAAGGATTGGGGATCGCCGACAACGAGACGCAAGAAATCATGAACGATATTCGCCGTCGCGACGAGGCCCGGCTGGTGGTGCAGGAAGCGGAGGGCATCACCGCCGGGCGCGACATGCTGCATTTCGAACCGGTCAAGCCAGAGCCACTGATCAAGCCGAAGCGCGAGACAGCATCCTCGCTGGCAGCCGATGACGACATCCTGCCGTCAGGCCCTGCCAGCAAGGCAAAGCCTGCAAACGACGCTCTGGCCGGAGCCGATTGATCCGTCTCAGCCCCGGGCTCTCGCGCTGAAGGCGGCATCAAGCGCTGTCTTCAGCTGATCCTTCACCGCAACAGTCGCGGTCAGCACTTCCTGCGCCTTCAAGAAATCCATCACCCGGAAACGGTTGACCTCCGGGCGCAGCAGAATGTGCGGCGGATGCGCCTTCACCTTCATGGCAATGATCGATTGCATCATCAGCTGGCTTGCCCCGAACAGACTGTCGATGCGGCTCGGCATGGTCTCGCCGTCGCCATCCGGGCCGCCGACCACGTCGACGCCAATGACGATATCGGCACGGCCCATCAGGTGATCGAAGGGAACCGGATTGTAGATGCCACCATCGATCATCACACGCCCGTTAATCCGGACGGGCATGAACATGGCCGGGATTGCCGCCGATGCAGCCAGAGCTTGATGAAGATCGCCGCTCTGGCAGACATGTTCCGCCTGCCCGTAATAATCCGTCACGGCAATCTGCAGCGGAATACCGAGTTCGCCAAAGTCTTTCGGGATCGCCTCCGGCAGGAAAGCGGGCAGAATTCTCTCCAGATTGAACTGCCCGAACCGGAAGCCACCGGCCACGGCCTGCGTGAAGCTCGACGGGCGTAGACTCCAGAGGCGGTTGACGATCTCCTTGCGGCGGCCAACGGTCGCAAGCGTATGGTCGCGGATGTCGGCACCTGTGAGGCCCGCCGCCATGCCCGCCCCCATGATCGCCCCAATGGATGAGCCAGCAATGGCAACCGGGCGAATACCGAGTTCGTTCAGCGTTTCGATGACGTGAATATGGGCGAGGCCGCGCGCGCCGCCACCGCCAAAGGCGATGGCAACGGTCGGATCCGCCGATTTTTTCAATGTTTCGAAGCCTTGCGTCATGCTCAGCGTCTTTCCGGTATCACGCGGCGCGGTAACGGTAGAAATGCATCTTGGTTTCGCCGAATAGGCGGTCGTCGATGAAGTCGAACCCAGTCTGCAAGACGGGATGCACATCGGCCCGCTCTTCGAGCACGGCAAGTGCACCCGGCACCAGCCAGCCGCCACTCGCAGCCGACGCAAGTGCCTTTTCTCCGAAGCCCTTGCCATAGGGCGGATCGGCAAACAGGAAATTGAACGGCTCGACGGTGCCGGCCGGACCGAGATCGGTCGCATCGCGACGGAAGACACGTGCCCGACCGGTCAGGCCGAACGCTTCGATATTGGTGCGCAGCAGTCCCCTGCCCTCAGCGCCCATTTCAACGAACAGCGCCTGTCGGCAGCCGCGCGACAGGGCTTCAAGCCCGACCGCGCCAGTGCCGGCAAAGAGATCGAGAACACGGCCGCCGAGCGCTTCCGGATAGGAATGGCTCAGGATGTTGAACAGGCTTTCGCGCGTCCGGTCCGTGGTCGGCCGGATGTCGTTGGAATTGGGCGTTGCGAGCCCGCGCCCGCGAAACTCGCCACCGACGATCCGCACCGGCGCTTAGTTCCCGCGTCCGCGTGGCTTACCACCACCGGCCGGACGGCCCCCCGAAGGCTTGCCGCCGCCCGTGCCGGGCTTGCGCGGACCACCGGTCTTGGCGCCGAACGGCTTTGCGCCACCCGGCTTGCCGCCAAACGATTTTCCACCGGAAGGCCGGTCGCCAGAGGGCTTGCCACCGAACGGACGGTCACCGTCGCGACGCGGCGGGCGGTCGCCCTGGGGACGATCCCCACGCGGTGGACGATCACCGAAATCACGCGGCTTGCGGTCGCCATCCTCACGCGAGAACGACTTTTCGCCAAAGGGCTTGCGCGGGCGGTCGCCTTGCGGGCGATCACCGGCAGGCCGATCGCTTCTGGGCCGGTCGGAGAACGAACGGGCGCCTTCGGCACGCGGTTTGCGAGCACCGAACGGCTTGTCGCCATCGCGACGCGGCGGACGATCCCCCTGAGGACGATCGCCACGCGGGGCGCGGTCGCCAAAACTGCGGCCACCACGATCATCACCACCGGAACGCCTGCGGTCGCTGCCACGGCCTTCATCGCGGCTTGGCTCGTCAGTTGCGCGGATCCAATCGTTGTCGTCGGAATCACGGGTCACGATCACACGCGGGCCACGGTCGGGGCGGTCGTAGACCGACGCCTTCTTGCGGTCCGGATCGAACTTCCTGTTGGACTTGGTCGCGACGCCGTCCTTGTTGCGGCCGTAGCGCTTGCTCGTCGGCGCGCCTTCCGGGCGCTCGCGGCGGACTGGCTTCTCGGCACCATCGGCAGCCTGTGCGTCCTTCGGCTTCTTTTCCGCCAGCGGCTTGGCGCCGGGCGCCATCCAGACATTGGCCTTGCGGGCGCGAAAACCCGGTTCACGCTTCGGCTCGTCGAATTTCGCAGCCGGCGCATCACGTCCGCCACGGTCATTGCGGTCACCACGGCCGCCGCTGCGGTCATCACGCCGTGTTGTATCGAGGCGCGACAGCGCCCGCTCGCGCTTGTCGCCGGCCTTTTCCTTGAAACCACCGCGTTCGCGGGCTTCCGGCTTTCCGGCGGCCCATTCGTTCTTCTGCGGCTTTTCGTCTTCGGCGGCAGCGTCGAAGATCGGTGCATCGAAATTCGCCTTGGCATCCTCGATCAGGCGAGGACCCAGCTGGTCGCGCAGCGTGCGGCCACGGATTTCCTGCGCCTGGCCTTCCGGCAGTTCGCCGAGCTGGAACGGACCGTAGGAAATGCGGATCAACCGGTTCACGTCGAGGCCGAGCGCGCCCATGACGTTCTTGATTTCGCGGTTCTTGCCTTCGCGCAGGCCCATGGTGATCCAGACGTTGGAACCCTGAACCTTGTCGAGCGTCGCATCGATGGCGCCGTAGAGCACGCCGTCGACGGCAATGCCGTCCTTCAGCTTGTCGAGCGCCGCTTGGTCGATCGAACCATGCGCGCGGACGCGGTAGCGGCGCAGCCAGCCAGTGGCGGGCAGTTCGAGAACACGAGCCAGACCGCCATCATTGGTGAGCAGCAGCAGGCCTTCGGTGTTGATGTCGAGACGGCCGATGGACAGGACGCGCGGCAGGTCTTCCGGCAAGTTGTCAAAAACCGTCGGGCGGCCTTCCGGATCGGAATTGGTGGTCACCAGGCCAGACGGCTTGTGATAGAGCCAGAGGCGAGTGCGTTCGATGCCGCGGATCGGCTGGCCATCCACTTCAATGTGATCGGCGAGCGTCGCGTTGACGACCGGGCTGTCGAGCAGCTTGCCGTTCAGCGAAACGCGGCCTTCCATGATCATGCGCTCGATATCGCGGCGCGAGGCCACGCCAGCGCGCGCCATGATCTTGGAAATACGCTGCGGCACATCGGCGCCGACGGTTTCTGCCGCCGCCGGCCGTGGCTTGCGCGGCTTTTCCGTTTCGTTCGTTTCGCCCGAATGATCGGCAGCGGTCTTGCGCGCGCCGGTATGGGGCTTCTTGTCGGACCGTACGGGCTTGCCGCCAGGCCGCTGGGGCTTGTCTTTGAATGTCATTTGTGTTGCCTGCCTTTTGGGCTGTCCTATCAGGTCACGGCCCTTGGGTTAAGAGAAATTATCACGGGTCTTAACGATGGCTGAAACGAGCCGGTTTATGGATTTGGCCTTGGAAGAAGCCAGAATGGCGGCGGCGCGTGGCGAAGTGCCGGTCGGCGCCGTCCTTGTCGTCAATGGCGCGGTCATCGCCAGCGCCGGAAACCGCACGCGCGAGCGCAACGATGTCACCGCGCATGCCGAAATCGAAGTGATCCGCGCGGCAGCAGGCGCCATCGGGGCAGAACGGCTGAACGGTGCCGATCTCTACGTCACGCTGGAGCCCTGCACCATGTGCGCGGCAGCGATTTCGTTTGCCCGTCTGCGCCGGGTATATTATGGCGCCGAAGATCCGAAGGGCGGCGGCGTCGACAATGGCGTCCGCTTCTTCCATCAACCGACCTGCCATCATGCGCCGGATGTGTATTCCGGTCTTTCCGGTCAGAGTGCGGCAGATATCCTCAGGGCGTTCTTTGCCGGAAGACGCTAAACAGCCAAACAGGAAATCCTATCCGGCAGCAAAGCTTTCAAGAGCCGCGCCGGACAGGCGATAGCGTGTCCATTCCGACAGCGGCTCGGCGCCGATTGCCTCATAGGCCTTGATCGCCGGCTCGTTCCAGTCGAGCACGCTCCACTCGAAGCGGCCGCATCCCTTCTCGACCGCGATCTGCGCCAGATAGCGCAGCATCGTGCGCCCGGCGCCCGATCCGCGCTGGTCCGGCGTGATATACAGGTCTTCGAGATAAAGCCCGTTGCGCGCCAGCCATGTGGAATAGCTGAAGAACCACACGGCGAAACCGACGGGAACGCCATCGCGCTCGCAGATCGCCGCATGCGAAACGGAATTTTCGCCGAACAGCGAAGAGGTGACCGACTGAACGGTCGCCTCGACCTCGTGGCCGGCCTTCTCGTAGATTGCCAATTCGGTGATGAAACGCAGGATCGTGCCTGCGTCGTCAGGTGTGGCCGCGCGGATCTTGAACATGCCGGATCAGAAAACCTGGTACCACTTCTTGCCGCTGCCCTTGATCGCGGCTTCCTTCTTGCGGCGGCGCTCCTTGACCTGTTCCGGCTCGCCCAGATCCGCCGTCGCCTCTTCCGGCAGCTTGCGGTATTCGAGCGGCGGGTCGCTGAGGAACCGGCGCTTGTCGGCATAGGCGCCCATCTGGATCTTGCGGGCCTCGCGATAGGCCTGTGTCTGCTCGCTCTTGGTCAAGGCCCGACCGTTGGCACTCGCCTTGGCCAGCGGCGAAACGTAGTTCGGATTATCGGCATTGGCGTCGGCTTCCTCGCGCAGACGCTGGCGCGTGTCTTCCGGCGATTCGAGCCACTGCGGATTGTCTTTGGTCGCCAGGTTTTGCTGCGGCTGCACGAGTTGCGCCGTTTCGCTCGAGGGCGGCAACACCAGGCCGGGGCGCGGCTGATACTTGACGTTGTTGGGATTGGACGGCGCGATGCTGACTGCACTGCCAAGGTCATCGACCAGATGCTCGCCGGCGGTCTTGTCCGTGCCGTAGGTCGGGCCGCCGATGCAGCCGGTCAAGACAAAGCTGCCGGTTACAATGCCGAACAGGCCGGCATACAGTCGAAACTCTCGCGTCATTCCCATGAAAACCCTTCCAGCGGTGCCGGCACGATCGATACTTGAGCGGCATTGCTGCGCCCATGACGGATAAATCCGCCGATTTTCAGGCAGGTTTACCGGATGAACCGCAATTACGCAATTCATCCGGTAAACAATCCCTTAAGAAGCGTATCCGAGCTCGCGAAGCGCAATGGCATCGCGGGCGGAGACATCGGGGAATGCCGGATCGGAGCCGACATCGGCCGTGATGCGCCAGGACCGGGCGCATTTGACGCCTTCGGCAAGCACGGGCTCGACGCTGACTGATGCCAGATCGCCAAGCGAGAAGGCGCCGGCCGGTCCCATGCCCGCAACGATGGTGACGCCGGAAGTGATGCAGATTTCTGCAAAATCCTGACCATCCAATGCCTGCATCAGATCCGCATCGGCAACGTGCACCACCGGGGCCGCTTCCAGCGAAGAGCCGATCCGCTTGTCGCGGCGCTCGATTTCCAGAGCACCGGTGACGGCGCGGCGAACGTCGCGGATCTTCTTCCACTTCTCGGCCAGAGCCTCGTCGCGCCACTCGGCCGGCACGATCGGGAACTGTTCCAGATGCACGGAGACCGCAGACGGATCACGCGACAACCAGGCCTCTTCCGTGGTGAAGGGCAGCATCGGCGCAAGCCAGGTCACGAGGCACTCGAACAGCTTGCGGATGACCGCAAGCGAGGCACGGCGACGCAGGCTCGACGGCGCGTCGCAATAGAGCGCGTCCTTGCGGATATCGAAGTAGAAGGCCGAGAGCTCGACATTCGAGAAGTCGATCAGCGCGCGGGCGATCTTCTTGAAGTCGAAGGCGTCGTAGCCCTCGCGTACCAACTGGTCGAGTTCGGCCAGGCGATGCAGCATCAGGCGTTCGAGTTCGGGCATGTCAGCGAGAGCGATCTCCTCGCCCTTGTCATGGGCGAGCGTGCCGAGCATCCAGCGGATGGTGTTGCGTAGCTTGCGGTACGCATCGACATTGGTCTGGATGATCGTCTTGCCGAGACGCTGGTCCTCCCAATAATCCGTGGTCATGACCCAGAGACGCAGGATATCGGCGCCAGAATCCTTCATCACGTCCTGCGGCGAGACGACGTTGCCAAGCGACTTCGACATCTTCTGGCCCTTTTCGTCCATGGTGAAGCCATGGGTGATGACCGTATCGTAGGGCGCGCGGCCGCGGGTGGCGGCGGATTCGAGCAGCGAGGAATGGAACCAGCCGCGATGCTGGTCGGAACCTTCCAGATAGACGTCCGCCGGCCATTTCAGGTCCGGGCGGTCTTCCAGCGTGAAGGTGTGGGTCGAGCCACTGTCAAACCAGACGTCAAGGATGTCCATGACCTGTGTCCACTTGGATGCGTCATGCTTGTTGCCGAGGAAACGCTCCTTGGCACCGGCGGCAAACCAGGCATCCGCACCTTCGGCATCGAAGGCCTCGAGGATGCGGGCATTGACCTCGGCATCCTGCAGGACATTGCCTTCTTCGTCGGCAAAGACGCAGATCGGCACGCCCCAGGCGCGCTGACGCGACAGAACCCAGTCCGGGCGCTGTTCGATCATGGCGCGCAGGCGGTTCTGGCCGGCAGCCGGCACGAAACGGGTGTCGTCGATCGCGGTCAGGGCGCGGGTGCGCAGCGTCGTGCCGTCCGTCAGGTCCTTGTCCATATAGACGAACCACTGCGGCGTATTGCGGAAGATGATCGGCTTCTTGGAGCGCCAGCTGTGCGGATACTGGTGCTTCAGGCGGCCGCGGGCAAACAGCGCGTTGCGCTCGATCAGCGCCTTGATGACGCGGTCGTTGGCATCACCCTTCTTGCCGTTGTCGTCCATGACGCGGGCGCCCTCAAAACCGGGAGCGTCGGCGGTGTAGGTGCCCGAGTCATCGACCGGGAACGGGATGCGCGTGTCGATGCCACGGGCTTCGAGTTCCTTGACGCCCGACATCCAGGCCTCGAAGTCTTCGCGGCCGTGCGACGGCGCGGTGTGGACGAAGCCAGTACCGGCATCGTCAGTGACGTGATCACCTGGGAGGAGTGGGACGACGAAGTCGTAGCCGAGATCCTTGAGTGGGTGGGCAGCCGTGAGACCCGCAAGATCGTCTGCCGACACGTCGAGCAGACGCTTGAACGTCAGCTTGGACTTGGCGGCGGATTCGTCTGCAAGCGCATCGGCGAAGATCAGCTTCTCGCCCGGACGCGGACCAAAGTCGTTCTCGGCAGCCGTCACTTCGTACAGGCCATAGGAGACCTTCGGCGAATAGGCGACGGCGCGGTTGCCCGGGATCGTCCAGGGCGTAGTCGTCCAGATGACAACATGGGCGCCGACGAGAGCCGGCGCACCGGCAGCCACCGGGAACTTCACCCAGATCGCATCGCTCTCATATTCATGATACTCGACCTCGGCTTCCGCCAGCGCCGTGCGCTCGACAACCGACCACATGATCGGCTTAGAGCCTCGGTAGAGCTGGCCGCTCATGGCGATCTTCAGGAGTTCGCCGGCGATGCGGCTTTCCGCGTGAAAATTCATCGTCAGGTACGGATTGTCGAAATCGCCGATGATGCCGAGGCGCTTGAACTCGTCGCCCTGGATCTTGATCCATTTTTCAGCGTAGGCGCGGCATTCCTTGCGGAACTCGATCATCGCGTCCGGCTGCTTCAGGTCTGGCTTGGCCTTGCCCTTGGCCCGGTAGTTTTCCTCTTCGATCTTCCACTCGATCGGCAGACCGTGGCAATCCCAGCCCGGAACATAGTTACTATCATAGCCGCGCATCTGGAACGAGCGGGTGATGACGTCTTTCAGGATCTTGTTCAGCGCGTGGCCGATGTGGATGTTGCCGTTGGCATAGGGAGGGCCGTCATGCAGGACGAACTTTTCGCGGCCAGCGGCGGAAGCCCGCAGCTTCTTGTAGAGGTCCATCTCACGCCAGCGGGCAACCGTTTCCGGCTCCTTCTGCGGCAGGCCGGCGCGCATCGGAAATTCGGTTTCCGGCAGATAGAGGGTCTTGGAATAATCGAGCTTTTCAACGGTATCGGTCATGGTTTCAGCAATCATATCTGGGCGCGTGTCGCCGCGCGTGCGAACGGGATATCATAAGGGAAACGGTGGCGTTCAGGCCGAACGCCGAAAACCCGGACCTTCCGGCTGCAGTCAGAGCGCTCAGAAGGCCGGGCCAATAATTCGCTGATCACGTATCAATCGACGATATCGGGTCATGGTGGCCGGTTGTTTAAGCGGTTTTTGCGCGAAAAGGAAGATGACAACGGCAAAGTTTCAAAGAACGATATGGTTCATTGTGATGAAACGTAATTTCCACTGCATTATATGATATTGGATCAGATAGCGCATCGCCGATAGCAAGGTCGAAACGGGAGCAACAGATGGTCAAGCGGACATTTTTTGTAAAGGCGGTCTGGGACCCTGAGGCAATGGTGTTTTATTCGGAAAGCGACATCGAAGGTTTCCACATCGAAGCCACCACGATCGACGAGTTCGAAGAGATTATTTTCGGTACGGCGATCGACCTGATTGTGGCGAACCATATCAGCCTGCCCGACCTTGCCGGAACGCCGTTACGTGACCTCATTCCAGCCATTCTCTGGCAGAGACCAGCGTTTCCGGTGGCGGCATAATGGTGCAAGGATACTACAGGCTGGTCTGTGATATCCTCCTTGCCCTCGGCTACGAATATCTAACAAATGCCAAAGGCTCACACGAGAAATGGCAATCGCGTGCCACCGGTAAAATGGTGCTCGTTCCGCGAAATTTGAAAAGCCGCCATACTGCGAACGCCATTCTCAAGACTGCGGGATCCGACCGCAAGCTTTGATACGGCCTCACTGGAAGCGACGAAGCGAACCGTATCGGACAAATCGGATAAGCTGACTCAGTCCTTCGGATTCGCCTGCATTGCGGCGCGCAGTGCATCGTTGATGCGGTCCTGCCAGCCGGGGCCATCGTCCTGGAAATAATGCAACACGGCGCTGTCGAGCTTGATCGACACCAGTTCCTTGGTTTCCGGCAGAGCGCGCTTTTCGACGGCTGGTGCCGGTGCCTTCTTGGCCGGTTTGAACAGGGCCTCTGCAGCATCCATGGCGCTGACGGGCCGGCGGGGCGTGGTAGCCATCGGCATTATCCTTTAGGAATTGGCATCCGGACCGAATGCGATTTTGCTGTCGATCACACTGAGCGGCTTGACGCCGGAAAGCAAGGCGCGGGCTTCCGCATCATCCTGCTTCATCTGCACCACCAGCGGATCGAGACCATCGAACTTCAGCTCATCGCGCAGATGGCCGAAGAAGGAGACCGAACAGATTTCACCATAGAGATCGCCGGAGAAATCGAAGACGAAGGTTTCGAGCAGGGCAATGCCGTCGCTATCGACCGTCGGGCGCTTGCCGAAGCTCGCCACACCATCATGAAGGCTGCCATCGGCGCGGCGGAAGCGCACGGCGTAGATACCGTTGCGCAATTCAACTTCCGGCGGCAGCTGCATGTTGGCGGTGGGATAACCCAGCGTGCGGCCAAGCTTCTTGCCGCCGATGACTTCCGCTTCCACCGTATAGCGGTAGCCGAGCAGACCGGCCGCCTGGGTGACATCGCCCTCGCCCAGCAATCCGCGAATATGGCTGGAGGAGATCACCGAGGCGTTCTCATCCCGAAACGCATCGACCAGCGTCACGCCAAAGCCGTTTTCGCCACCGGCAGCCATGAGGAAGGCAGGGCCGCCTTCCCTGCCCTTGCCGAAATGGAAATCGAAACCGGTGACCACATGGCTCGCATGCAGCCAGTCCATCAGGATGGAGCGGATGAAATCGGATGCGGACAGCTGCGAGAACGTCTTGTCGAACGGATATTCGATGACGGCGGAAAAACCCATGCCTTCAAGGATGCGTGCCTTCAGCGGTGCCGGCGTCAGCCGGAATACCGGCTGGTCCGGCCGGAAGACGCTGCGGGGATGCGGCTCGAAGGTGAGAACCAGCGCCGGAACGCCCCGCGCCTGCGCTTCTTCCAGCGCCCGGTTCAGAACCGATTGATGACCACGATGCACGCCATCGAAATTACCGATGGCGATGACGCCGCCGCGCAGCGCTTCGGGAAGAGGTTCGCGGGTCTCGTTGCGATGAAAAACTGTCATGTCCGTTCGCCAGTCGTCTCTCGTGCGGGCCGATCGCGCCAATCCGTCAAGCCAGTCTCGGCATCCACCATTTTGGCGTGACGCCTTCGTTTTTCAAGAATGCCGTCAGCTTGGATTCGTCGGTCTTTTCACCGGTCATATATTCGGCGGCGTGAATGCCCGCGCTGATATAAAGGACGTCGAGACCGAAATCCTGCGCGCCCTTGACATCCGTCGGCATGCCGTCACCAATCGCGATCACCCGTGACAGGTCGAGCCCGCCGCGCGCGGCCTTGGCTTCCGTCAGGGACGCCCGGTAAATCGGCACATAAGGTTTTCCGGAAATCCGGGTTTCGCCGCCAAGTTCTTCGTAAACCTTGGCAATGGCGCCAGCGCACGGAATGAGCTTGTGGCCACGCTCCACCACCAGATCCGGATTGGCGCAGATGAACGGCACCTTGCGCCTGGCAAGGCCGGTCAGCGTTGCGCGGTAATCCTCGGCAGTCTCGCTTTCGTCGTCAAAAAAGCCGGCGCAGACAATGATCTCGGCCTCCTCGGAGGAAACCATGCTGACGCCCAGGCCTTCGAGCAGCGGCAGGTCCTTTTCGGCGCCGATGAAATAGATCTTCTTCGGGCCGGCCGAAATCAGTGCGCGGGTGACATCGCCTGACGTGACGATCCGGTCATAGGCGCTGTCCGGCACGCCAAGGCCGCGGATCTGGACGATGACGCCGGGATGCGGGCGGGGCGAGTTGGTGATCAACACGACGGTCAGCCCCTTGGCGCGCGCTTCCGTCAGCGCCACGCAGGCGCCTTTGAACGCCTCGACGCCATTGTGCAGCACGCCCCAGACATCGCAGAGCACGACGTCATAACGGCTGGCAATGTCGCGAAAACTGTTGATCCGAACGGCCATGCTGGCTTCCCGCAGAAAAGAAATGGTCGGGCTGACATCGCAGGCAGACGTTAAAAACACAAGTCTCCATGGGAAAAATGGCGGCGGAATTCCAAGGTTTCCGGCGCGCAACGGGATCGAACCACTAAAATCCGCGGATCAGCCAACCGGCGGCCGCGCAGAGGACAAGCGTTGTCACGACGCCGCGCTTGAAGAAAAACAGCAGCGCGGCTGCCAGAAGTGCCAGGCAGAAGGACGGTAGCTGGAAGGTCTGCCAGACGGGGAGCGGCATGGAAACAGGCCCTGCAGCAAAGCGCTCCACGCTGGAAAAGAGAACGTGCAGACCGAACCAGATGGCCAGATTGAGGATAACGCCGGTGACCGCTGCCGAAATGGCCGCCAGCGCGCCGGACAAAGCCCTGTTGTTGCGCAAGGCCTCGACATAAGGAGCGCCCAGAAAAATCCAGAGGAAACAGGGCACGAAAGTCACCCATGTGGCGAGCGTCGCCCCGAGCAGGCCGGACATAAGCGGATCGAGCCCGAGCGGTGCACGGAAGGCCGCCATGAAGCCGACGAAGGACAGTACCAGCACCAACGGTCCCGGCGTAGTTTCGGCCAACGCCAGACCATCCAGCATCTCGCCGGGCTTGAGCCAATGATAGGTCTCGACCGCCTGCTGCGCGACATAGGCAAGAACCGCATAGGCCCCACCGAAGGTCACCACGGCCATCTTGGAGAAGAACAGCCCGATGGCGCTGTAAACGGTGTCAAATCCAAGCATCACACCGATGACGGCGAACGGCGCGATCCACAGCGCCAGCCAGGTGGCAAGAAGCTGAAACGTGCGGCCCCAGCTTGAAGCACCATCGGGAAAGCTGCTGTCGATGACCGACGGTTTATCGGCAAGTATCTGCTTTGCCGCCGCCGCCATGGCTTTTTCGCCAGTTGCGGGCTGCAGGCGCGTGGCAAGATATCCGGCAATGCCGGCCGCCAGCACGACAAGCGGGAATGGCAGATCAAAAAAGAACAGGGCTGCGAAGGCGAACGCTGCAACGATGAGCGCAAAGCGGGTTTTGAGCGCGCGGCGGCCGACGCGGATGACCGCCTCGACGACGATGGCCAGCACCGCCGCCTTCAGCCCGAAGAACAGGCTTGTCAGCCAGTCGGTCTCATGAAACAGCGCATAGGCCGACGACAAGCCGAGGATGACGAAAAAGCCCGGCAAAATGAACAGCAACCCGGCAACGATGCCACCGCGTGTGCCGTGCAGCAGCCAGCCGATATAGGTGGCAAGCTGCTGCGCCTCCGGCCCCGGCAGGAGCATGCAGAAATTCAGCGCATGCAGGAACCGGCTCTCGGAGATCCAGCGGCGTTCCTCCACCAACTCCCTATGCATCAATGCGATCTGCCCGGCCGGGCCGCCAAAACTGAGCAAACCGATCTTCGCCCAGACTTTGGTGGCTTCGCCGAATGTCGGATGCGATGGCGGCAGGATGACGGTTACCGCCTCATTCATGGCCTTTGGCCTTCTTCGCGATGTGCTGCACCCATTCGTGCTTTTCCTGTGTGGCGTCGCGCGCCCAGCGATAGAAGGCATCGTAGAGCGTCATGCCCGCTTCCAGCTGTTCCAGATCGTCGGCGAACATCCGCGAGAAACCGAGCGACGCCGCGAGCAGTCCGGCGGCTTCGGAAACCAGATCGAGCCTGTCGGTGTCGGCGGCGCGGACGATCAGGGCGAGATGCTGAAGTGCCGGAAATGCCAGACCAAATTCCTTGACCATCGTATCGAAGGTGCAGTTCTCTCCCCTGTGGCTCCAGAAGACATTTTCCACATCAAACGGTGTTGCATCGAAACGATCTGCTACGGCCTCAACCTCAGGGGCAGCGACAAAGAGGAATGTCGCGGCCGGATCGACGAAGCGGCGAATCAGCCACGGGCAAGCAATACGATCGATCTTGGGGCGAGAGCGCGTGACCCAGACTGTTCCGCCATTCGTGTTTTCACCCGGTAGGGCAGCGACTGGAACGAGCGGCAGGCGAGCAGCCTGCCAGGCTTCGAATCCGCCTTCCAGCGTCTCTGCCGTGGCACCGGCATTTCTGAGCCATGCAGCGACGCCTTCGGAGAGCTTCTTACCCTTCTGGCAAATCACAACCACCCAGCGACCGCGATAATCCGCCCCCCATCGCCGCACGTCGGCGTAAGGACGCCGGAAAGACGATGGGACAAGAAACGGCTGGGCGGCGAAGTCTTCATCGTCGCGCACATCTATGACGACCGGCCCTTTGGCCGTGCCGATCAGGCGGGCAAGTTTTTCGGTGGAAATAGCGTTATACGAGGCCATGGTTTACGTCCTTTTCGTGGGATTGGACGCGAAGTGATGGCATGACGCCTCGTGGGGCAGTTCGCAGACCCCATGCGCAAGTTAGACAAAAAAGCGGAAACCAAGTCAACCATATTTCCCGATGCAAAGAATCTTGCCGGGCCGTTCTTGACTCACCTCGATGCCGTCCTTATCTCCAAGCCGCTAGCACTCAAGCAATAGGAGTGCTAACATCCATCCATCGGATCGCAAAGACGGTCCGTGAAGTCATTTGATCGAGGGATTAGACAATGACAAGCACCAATTTCCGCCCGCTACATGACCGCGTCGTTGTACGTCGCGTCGAGTCTGAAGCCAAGACCAAGGGCGGCATCATCATTCCGGATACCGCCAAGGAAAAGCCGCAGGAAGGCGAAATCGTCGCTGTTGGCACCGGTACCCGTGACGACAAGGGCACGCTCATCGCGCTCGACGTCAAGGCTGGCGATCGCGTTCTGTTCGGCAAGTGGTCGGGCACCGAAGTCAAGCTCAACGGCGAAGACCTTCTGATCATGAAGGAAGCCGACATCATGGGCATCATCGGCTGATTTAGCCGGTTCCCGCCTTTTCACTTTCCATAAAACCAATTGGGCACCAGCCCGGGAGTTTTTAACATGGCAGCCAAAGAAATTAAGTTCGGCCGTACCGCGCGCGAAAAGATGCTGCGCGGCGTCGACATCCTCGCAGACGCAGTGAAGGTAACGCTGGGTCCTAAGGGCCGCAACGTCATCATCGACAAGTCCTTCGGCGCACCGCGCATCACCAAGGACGGCGTTTCCGTCGCCAAGGAAATCGAACTTGAAGACAAGTTCGAGAACATGGGCGCGCAGATGGTCCGTGAAGTTGCTTCGAAGACCAACGACATCGCCGGCGACGGCACCACGACTGCTACCGTTCTTGCGCAGGCCATCGTTCGCGAAGGCGGCAAGGCCGTTGCAGCCGGCATGAACCCGATGGACCTGAAGCGCGGCATCGACCTCGCAGTCGCAGCCATCGTCAAGGACCTCGTTGCCAAGGCAAAGAAGATCAGCACTTCGGACGAAGTGGCCCAGGTCGGCACGATCTCCGCCAACGGCGAAAAGGAAATCGGCCAGTACATCGCTGAAGCGATGCAGAAGGTCGGCAATGAAGGCGTCATCACGGTTGAAGAAGCCAAGACCGCCGAAACCGAACTCGAAGTCGTCGAAGGCATGCAGTTCGACCGCGGCTACCTCTCGCCCTACTTCGTGACCAACCCGGAAAAGATGGTTGCCGAACTGGAAGACGCTTACATCCTTCTCCATGAGAAGAAGCTCTCCAACCTGCAGGCGATGCTTCCGGTTCTCGAAGCCGTCGTTCAGACCGGCAAGCCGCTCCTCATCATCTCGGAAGACGTTGAAGGCGAAGCTCTTGCTACGCTGGTCGTCAACAAGCTGCGTGGCGGCCTGAAGATCGCTGCCGTCAAGGCTCCTGGCTTCGGCGATCGCCGCAAGGCCATGCTCGAAGACATCGCGATCCTGACCGGTGGCCAGGTCATCTCCGAAGACATCGGCATCAAGCTGGAAAACGTCACGCTCGAAATGCTCGGCCGTGCGAAGAAGGTTTCGATCTCGAAGGAAAACACCACGATCGTCGACGGTTCCGGCAAGAAGGCTGAAATCGAAGGCCGCGTTGCCCAGATCAAGGGCCAGATCGAAGAAACCACTTCGGACTACGACCGCGAAAAGCTGCAGGAACGCCTTGCCAAGCTCGCTGGTGGCGTTGCCGTCATCCGCGTCGGCGGTGCGACTGAAATCGAAGTCAAGGAAAAGAAGGACCGTATCGACGACGCGCTCAACGCAACGCGCGCCGCTGTTCAGGAAGGTATCGTTCCTGGCGGTGGTACGGCTCTGCTCCGCGCCTCGATCGTTCTCGACCTCAAGGGCGCAAACGACGATCAGACCGCCGGTATCAGCATCATCCGCAAGGCACTTCAGTCGCTGGTTCGCCAGATCGCTGAAAACGCAGGCGACGAAGGCTCGATCATCGTTGGCAAGATCCTCGAAAGCAACACCGACAACTTCGGCTACAACGCCCAGACCGGCGAATTTGGCGACATGATCGCCATGGGTATCGTCGATCCGGTCAAGGTTGTCCGTACGGCTCTGCAGAACGCAGCTTCGGTTGCCTCGCTGCTGATCACCACGGAAGCCATGATTGCCGAACTGCCGAAGAAGGAAGCTGCCGGCGGCGGCATGCCTGACATGGGCGGCATGGGTGGCATGGGCGGCATGATGTAATAAGGCGTTTGCCTTATTACCAATGACGACCATCGATCTTTCCGGGTTTCCGGATTGAGAAGGGGCAGGCCGCAAGGTCTGCCCTTTTTTCGTTCGCACCAAACAGAGTTGCGGACGACATCACGCCCCTCCCCTCAGGCGCATTGCACGAACCTCAATATCATGCTCTGATTGTACGGTGACCGAACCGGTGCAATCGGGAATATTTATCTCGGATCACAAAATATTTCTCAAAAGACCATTGAAGCCAGAGAAAAAGCAATTATAACAACGCTCCAAGTGAACCCCAGATTCACAGGGATCAAGAACTTGGACGAATTGACGATAAAGAAGTTCAATTTTTCCGCATTAACTGTCTGCCCAACATTGTTTTGATTCCAGACCGCAATGCCTATAGATTTTCCTTGCCTACAATTTGTTTTGTCTTGCCGGTACACACGCCCAAGACCTGAAAATTGAGTTTTCTATCTTTCTCAGTAAACTACGCCTCGTCATGTATTTGTCGTGTCGTCTAATTCTGTTGAAAAATGGAAGCTGTTTCTTGTGAACACTTACGGGAACGGACGAATGAATTTCGGATTTTGTGAATATACCGGGGTCAGCCTTGTTTAAAATTGCAAGAACAGGCCTTTCACAGCCCCGGGGCGCTGATTCTTTTGCCCGTGGCGAAAGCGAGCTGGATATGCTCGTTCAATTCTGCTCTTCCGAAGGTTGGTCCGGCGACTTGTCGAACGGCCTGTTCCGTCTCGGCGAAAATGCAGCTGCCATGCACGGCCTCAATCAGGCCGAATGCGGCCTGCTCAATCTGATCCGCTGCTATGACAGCGCCGACCGCAATCACGTGCTGGCGCTTTTCGAGCAGGCGGCCACGACCTCGTCGTCCTTCTGCTTTTCGACGACGATCATCCTGGCGTCCGGCCAGAAACAGCCGGTTTTCTGCATTGGCGAATCCACCGGACTGGAACAGCGCTATTCAGGCTCGATCCTCGGCGTGTTCTTCTTCCCGCGCTTCCAGCTGGAAGCACGCAGACACGTTTTCACCCACCATCAATAACCGGCAACAAACGCCGGGAGATTACGGCAGCAGCGTCTTCAGATCGGTCAGCGGGTCTTCGAGAAGGGCCCGGTCGGGCGTCAGGCCGAGATCGAGCAGCTTCTTGCCGGTGACATAGGCTTTCGCGTCGTTGAGCGCATCGACGGCCACCAGCTTGCCCGCCGTGAAATACCAGACCGAAATGCTGCCCTCGCGCTGTCCCTTGCGCACCACCGTCTCGTCATGACCCTGGCCAAAGCCGGCGATCTGCAGCTTCACGTCATACTGATCCGACCAGAACCACGGCTTCGGCGCATAGGGCGCCTCGCCGCCAGCCAGCAGTGCGGCCACCGCTTCGGCCTGATCGACGGCGTTCTGGACGGATTCCAGCCGGATCCGCATGTCTTTCCACGGCAGCACAGCACAATCGCCCATCGCATGGATGGCCGGGTCAGATGTCCGCCCGAAGCAATCGACGACAATACCGTTGGCCACTTCGAGATCGGCGCCGTGAGCCAGCGCATCATTGGCCGTCACGCCGATACCGACAATCACCAGGTCAACCGGAATGGTCGAGCCATCCGTCAGTTCCGCCGCTGTCACCCGGCCACTGGTGCCGACCAAGCGGACGAGGCCAGTGCCTTCGCGGATATCAACGCCGCGCGATGTATGGATGTCCTTGACGAGATAGGAGGTGGCAACGGAGGCAACCCGCTGCAGGATACGATCGGCCATTTCGATGACGGTCACATCAAGCCCGCTCGAGCGCGCCACGGCGGCTGCTTCGAGGCCGATATAACCACCGCCGATGATCAGCGCGCGTTTGCCGGGCTTCATCTCATCGGCAAGGCGATCGGCATCAGTAAAATCGCGCACCACGAAGACACCGTCGAGATCTCCGCCAACACTGGCAGGCAGTTTGCGCGGGGTCGAGCCGGTGGCGAGCGCCAGCACGTCATAGTCCAGCATCGAGCCATCGCTGAGAGTGACGGTCTTGGCAGGCCGGTCAATCGCCGTGACCGACGTGGATAGGCGGATATCGATGTTGTGTTCGGCGTACCAGCTTTCCGGCCGGTAGAGCAGCCGGTCCAGATCCATTTCGCGCAGCAGGTATTTCTTCGACAGAGGCGGGCGTTGATAGGGATGGCTTGCTTCCGCCGCGACGATCGTGATCGGACGCTCGTCCTTCAAGGCCCGCAATTTGGCCACCAACGCAAAGGCGGCCTGACCGCCGCCAACCACAACAAGTCTACCTGTCACGTGTGTTCACCCGTCGAAAATGCTTCTTTTCCCAAGACGTAGCCTGTCCGCCCGAGTGCCGTCAACTCGGACGGACGGCAGCATTTGACGCGATCAGTCGCGCTTGGGGATCTCCATGCCCTTCTGTGCCGCCGGACGGGCAAGGCCGCGATCGACCCATGCCATGACATTCGGGAAACTCTTGTATTCCAGCACGTCGGCGCCGCCGTAGAACTTGCGGGCACCTTCGATCCACGGATAGGTGGCGATATCGGCGATGGTGTACTGATCGCCCATCAGCCACTGACGGCCTTCAAGACGCGTCTCCAGAATGCCGAGAAGCCGCTTGGCCTCATCGCGGTAGCGCTCCATCGGATAGGAATTGTTGGCGACCTTATCGGCTGCGAATTTGAAGAAATGGCCGAACTGGCCGAACATCGGCCCGACGCCGCCCATCTGGAACATCACCCATGCGAGCGTCTCGTAACGTCCGGCCGCATCGGCCGGAATGAGCTTGCCGGTCTTTTCGGCGAGATAGACGAGAATGGCGCCGGATTCGAACAGACCGATCGGCTTTCCGTCCGGACCATTCGGATCGATGATCGCCGGAATGCGGCCATTCGGGTTGAGCGAAACGAATTCCGGTGATTTCTGATCGTTGGTGCCGAAGGAAATCAGATGGGGTTCGTACGCCAGGCCGAGTTCTTCCAGAGCGATGGAAACCTTCACCCCGTTGGGCGTCGGCAACGAGTAGAGCTGAATGATATCAGGGTTTTGGGCGGGCCAGCGGGTGGTGATCGGAAAAGCACTGAGGTCGGCCATGCGGAACTCCTTGTGGTGGGAGTTCGAACATAGGACAGATGTGTCCAGAATGTTAGACTGCCGCATGCATTTGGCCGGAGGTTTTTTAGGACCTGCCCATACATGGCCCTGACGCGCAGGCCTCAGGCGAGCGCGCCGTTTACCGCATCAATGATCTTTGCCACCAGGGGATCACCCGTATGCTCGGCCTTGCGTGCCCGCACCAGGCAGGCCTGCGACCGCAGGATGATGCCATCCGACAGGATCTTCAGATGGTTGGCCTTCAGCGTCGAGCCGGTCGAGGTGATATCGACGATGATATCGGCCGAACCGGAGGCCGGTGCACCTTCTGTAGCGCCGAGGCTTTCGACGATGCGGTAGAGCTGTATCCCATGCTGCGACGAGAAGAACTGCTGGGTCAGGCGCCAGTATTTGGTGGCGATCGCCAAGCGGCGGCCATGACGGGCACGAAAGTCAGCAGCGACATCGCCAAGATCGGCCATGGTATCGACATCGAGCCAGATTTCCGGCACGGCAACGACGACATCGGCATGGCCGAAGCCGAGCCGGGCGCAGAATTCAACGCGCGCATCGGCCTCCGACAGACCCTCGCGGATCAGATCTTCGCCGGTGACGCCGAAATCGATCGAGCCGCTGCCGATTTCGCGGGAAATTTCCGACGCAGAAAGAAAGGCGATCTCGACGTCATCAAGGCCTTCGACACGGCCGCGATAGGAGCGATCGTTGCCGACGGCGACGATCTTCAGGCCCGCTTTTTCGAAGATGGCGGAGGCATCGTCCTTCATCCGGCCCTTGGAGGGCAAGGCTATGGTGATCATCAGTGCTCTCCCCTCACCGCCTCGATCCGGTCGAGCCACAGCGAGAAGCCGACGGCCGGGATGTTTTCCTCGGCACCGAGCAGCGTCAGCATGCCGTCATAGCGGCCGCCACCAGCCAGTACCCGGTGATCGTTGCGCAAGGTGACCTCGAAGACGAGGCCGGTGTAATAATCGAGCGGACGGCCGAAGGCGGCCCGCCAGGTGATATCCGCCAGCTTGACGCCGGCAGCGGTGAAGGCCGCGACGCGGGCATCGAAACGATCGACGGCAGCCTGCAGCGGCAGTCCAGTGCTCTTGGCGAAATCGGCAAGTACACCCGGCGCGTAGCGCAGGCTGACATCGAGCGACAGGAATTCCCGGAGCACATCGAGCTTGCCGGGATCGAGCGAAGTGCCGGCCAGCGCCAGCTTTTCCTTCAACCGGAAGGCTATTTCCTTCGGTGAGCGGCTGGCATTGGTGAGATAGCCGGTCGCCTCCATCACACCGTCGATATGGGCAACGAGACCTTGCTCATCCCCCTTGGCGAGCAGCGCTTCGACCTCGGCGCCAAGGCCGGCAACCTGCTCGGGCTTTGCCAGCCGCAGCATCAGGGCTTCCAGCTGCGTCTGCTCGCCGAAGGCACGGATCAGGCGTTTCTGCCAGCCGCCGGGCAGGCCGAGCGCTGCGACGACCGCTTCGAACATCGCCTGATCACCCATGGTGACGGCAAACGGCCGCTCTGGCAGAAGCCGGCCGAGGATCGTCACGGCATCGGCCACAGCGCGAGCATCGGCGCTCGCCGCATCGCGGGTACCGAGATCCTCGATGCCAGCCTGATAAAACTCGCTGCCGCCTTCGCGGCGCTGGCGGAAGACTTCGCCGAGATAGGAATAACGCTTCGGTGTCCCGGTCGCGGTTTCGATATGGCGCATGCAGACGGGAATGGTGAATTCCGGGCGCAGGCACAGGTTTTCGCCGGTCTCGCTCTGGGTGAGGAAGATACGGCGGCGCAGATCCTCCCCGGCCATGTCGAGGAAGGGTTCGGCCGGCTGGATAACGGGGGTGTCGACACGCAGCGTTCCCAGCCGCTCGAAATCGGCCAGAAGGTCAGCGGCGAAGGCTGGGAGGTTGATCAGGGGCATGGGAAACTCGCAACGCAGGTGGGTGCGGGAATGCCCCTCCCCAACCCTCCCCACAAGGGGGAGGGAGTTAATTTGCTGAACCGACCGTTCTGCATATCCAAAACTCTGGGAATGACAGCTCGCAAGCCGTCACCTAGCTTCGCTCTCGATGGCAACTTGCGGTCGGTTGTTGTGGTGAATGATATTGTCGGCGCGTACAAAACCACTCCCTCCCCCTTGTGGGGAGGGTTGGGGAGGGGTCTGATTACCGGCGCAACCTTACACATCTTAGCCGCGCGCCCGGTCTTCCGCCTGCTCGGCCAGCATTTCACGGACCTTGGCGACGAGGTCACCTTCCGGCACCGAGACCTGCGCCACGCGGGCTTCGCGCCAGGTGGTGTTGTCCTCGATCTCGCCGGACAGGCGCTTGCCTTCGATCAGGTCCTTGATCTGCACGAGGCCCTGTGCGCGTTCATCGCCGCCCTGGATGATGGCAAGCGGCGAGCCGCGGCGGTCGGCATATTTCAGCTGGTCGCCAAAGTTCTTCTTGTTGCCCTGATACATTTCGGCCCGAATGCCAGCGTGGCGCAGCGCCTGTGTGAACTGCTGGTACTTGCCGAGGCTTTCGGTGTCGCGGTCCATAACGCAGACAACGACCGGGGCAATGACCTCTTCCATACCGAGCTTGCCGAGGTTCTTCAGCGCCGTCATGAGGCGCGAGACGCCGATGGAAAAGCCGGTGGCCGGCACCGGCTGGCCCATGAAGCGAGAGACGAGCCCATCATAGCGGCCACCGCCGCCGACCGAGCCGAAGACGACCTTTTCACCCTTTTCGTTGGTGACGGCGAACTGCAGTTCGGCTTCGAAAACGGGTCCCGTGTAATATTCGAGACCACGGACGACGGATGGGTCGATCTTGATGCGGCCGGAATCGTAACCGGCGCTTGTCACCAGGCTGCCGATTAGGTTCAATTCTTCAACGCCCTCAGCGCCTTTCGACGTTCCGGCAACCAGCGCGGCCAGATCGGCGGCGCTTGCCGCATAGTCGGTGATGCCGATGAAGAAGATCACCTTGGCGATCTGGTCTTCATTCAGCCCAGCTCCCTTGGTGAAATCGCCACTCTCGTCCTTGCGGCCAGGGCCGAGCAGCAGCTTGACGCCCTCCGGACCGAACTTATCGAGCTTGTCGATGGCACGCAGCACGGTCAGCCGTGCATTGGCATTTTCGTCGCCGCCAAGACCAATGGCTTCGAGCACACCATCAAGTACCTTGCGGTTGTTGACCCGGATCACATAGTCGCCGCGGGCAATGCCCAGCGCTTCCATCGTGTCGGCCATCATCATGCACATTTCGGCATCCGCCTGGACACCCGCGGCGCCAACCGTATCGGCGTCAAACTGCATGAACTGACGGAAGCGGCCGGGGCCTGGCTTTTCGTTGCGGAAAACGTAGCCGGCGCGATAGGTGCGGTAGGGCAGCTGGATATCGTTGAAATTTTCCGCAACATGGCGGGCGAGCGGCGCCGTCAGGTCGTAGCGGGCGCTCATCCACTGTTCGTCGTCATCCTGCAGCGAGAACACACCTTCGTTCGGACGGTCGCTGTCGGGCAGGAATTTGCCGAGCGCGTCGGTATATTCGAACAACGGCGTTTCGACCGGATCGAAACCGTAACGCTCGTAGACTTCGCGGATCTTCGCAGTCATCTCATCGACGGCGCGAATGTCCGCGGCGGAGCGATCGACGAAACCACGCGGCAGGCGGGCCTTCAGCTTCTGTGGCTTCTTCTTTTTGTCGTTCATGGCAACAGCACTTTCAGCGTCGATCGGTCATGTCCGATCCGTCATGGCAATTGGCGCTTTCCCTAGCCGATCAAGGCCAAGGCGGCAAGTCTTTGCGCTGACGGCACGGGCCTAAAGCGGCTGTGACAGCATATCCCAGGTATGAACGATCGTGCCCTCTGTCATCGGCGCTTCGGCCGCGGGAATGAGGATCGAATGGCTATCGCCGCGGATGACGCCTCTGACTTCCGACTGGAAGCTCATCCGCTTGAATTGCACGAACCCATCGGGAATGCTGGTCACCGACATCGCCGCACCGCTGTAGAAATCGATGCTGGCGAGTTCGCCGGATTTTAGGCTCGCAACGATTGCCTGATCCTCGATGAAATCGTGGTAGAGACCGGTCATGTAGCGGCGGATGCTTTTGCCGACCATCGTCCGCATGAGCGGTGTATCGATAAACTCCTGCCGGGAGCCGGCGAGATAGCGGATATCTTCCCCTTCCCAGAGATTGCGGCTGTCCTTGGCTGACAGGATCGATCGCAGCAGAGCCCTTTCCGTATGCGCATCGGCACGGCGCAGAAAATCGACGATGGCGCCGATGGCGCGCAGGTCAGGCGTACACGCGCCGCGCTCCCACCGGGACACCGTTGGCAGAGAAAAGCCGAGCTTCCAGGCAATGTCTGCCTGGGTCAGCCCAGCCTTCAGCCGGTAGGCCTGTAATTGCTGGATCAATTCGCCCTGAATGAGATTCACCGAATGCGCCCTTTCATGAAATCAAGAGTTGTATTCGGTAATTTCTATGAGCTAAAGGGAGAATCAATGATCAATTGCCGCCGTTTCGGCGAAAGCTTTTGTCGACTATTTTTTGAAACCATGAAGACCAATTTCTGCTGATTACAACGCTGTGACGCATCGTGAGATCAGCGCTTTTCCGGTTGCCGGTAAAGCGCTTTTTGATGGGGGCGCCGAACACGGTGCAGAAAGTGTCTCAGACGTGAAAATGCTGCATCCAGGCGGCCATTGAAAATGGAATAGCATGCTCAGATTCGTGAAACCGGGCTTCGGTACGATCCTTCCCGAGGACGCTCGCGCCCACGAAGGATGGATCGCCGAACTCACCGGCCATGACTATGTCATCGAAGGGTGGCACTGTGATCTTTCAACCGGCATCTTCTCCGTCGGCGAGATGACGCAGCATATTCACGCGCTTGAGCAGAATCTTTGCGGGTTGCTGGACATCATTCGCGGATATGCGGAAAACCATCGCAAGATCGTGCTGGCTATTCTCGAAGAAGCCACGGCTACGGCATCATCCTTCTGTTATTGCACGGATATTGCGGATGCCTCCATTGGCCCGCTCTACTGCATCGGAACGTCGTCGATCGATGCGGTGGCCGCTACCGGCCGTATGCAGGGCGTCTTTGCATTTTCAAACCTTGAGCGCTAACTGGACGCTCCGCCCAAAAAAGTCTGTGCCGCCAGCCTTTTAATCGACATCGACAGCCTCTATCTGTGTGTTATGCGTCTCGCCGTCCTTACCCTTGCTCTCTTCTGCGCCTTGATCAGCGGCTGGACGGCCGCGCTTGCCCAGGTCCAGGGCCTGAATGGCAATGGCACGGGTCACCATGGGATGACTTCGACCCATCACGCGGTTTCGGCGCATGCCAGCGAGCATAGTTGCGCGGCAGCAAAGTCCTGCTCCCATCAGCCGAAAATGGTGCATCCGATATCCTGTTCGGCCTGTTTTGCCGTTGTCCTGAATGTGCACGGCATCGACCGGATCGAGCTTCCCGCCAGTACTGTGCTTCCCGCATTGCAAAAGCCAATGCTGGCGACGACCCTCAAGCCGCGTTTCCCGCCTCCCAAGACCTCTCTCTCGTTTTCCTGAATACGGGCCAAAGCCCGCATATTGCGATTTCAAGAGATGAAAGAGAGCACATCATGTCTCTGAGAATGATCACGGCTGCAACCTTGCTGGCCATTACCTTCACCACTCCCCTTGCCGCCCAGGAAATGGATCACAGCAAGATGAACCATGGCGCCATGACAATGGACGGCATGGCACAGCCGAAGGGCGACACAGGCCCTTCCAGCACGGCCTTTGCCGAGGCCAATGCGAAGATGCACGGCGGCATGGATATTGTCTTTACCGGCAACGCCGATGTCGACTTCGTCCGCGGCATGATCGCCCATCATCAGGGCGCGATCGACATGGCCAAGATCGAGCTTCAGTACGGCAAGGATGCCGAACTGCGTAAATTGGCAGAGGGCGTCATTTCCGCCCAGGAAGCGGAGATCAAGACGATGACGGAGTGGCTCGCCAAGAACGGCGGCTGATCCCTGAAGCAGGGCGCCGGAGCCTGTCTCCGGCGCCTACCCACCATCCGCTTGACGAATATTGACCGAAAGCATCCTTCGGCACATAATTTCCTCCAGTGTGTGGGAGGACGTCATGAAGGTATTCAAGAATATCGCAGGCATCGTCATCATCTTGCTCGGCGGCCTTTGGATGCTGCAAGGTTCCAACATCATTCCCGGCATGGCCATGTCCGGCAACGGCGAATGGCTGGTGATCGGCGCCATGCTGGTGATCTTCGCCATCGGGCTGCTCTACCAGAACAACAGGCCCGCCACCCGGCTGCACGGCATGCCCGACGATCTCTTTTAGGTCACGTCCGTCTGAGGCGAGATATCTAGGGCCGAACGAACGCCCGCCGCAGGTCTTCAATCCTGCCGCGGCAGTAGCAGCCCTCGATGTGGTCGTTGACGAGGCCCATCGCCTGCATGAAGGCATAGACAGTGGTCGGCCCGACAAAGGTCCAGCCGCGCTTTTTCAAATCCTTTGATATCAGCGTCGAGGTCGGCGTGGTCGGGTTGGCGGCGATCGCCTCCCAGGTGACGACCTTCGGCCGCTCGTTGCCGCCCGGCTCGTGGCTCCAGAAATAGCGCGCCAGCGAGCCGAACTCGGCCTTCAGTTCCTGCGCCCGTTTGGCATTGTTGATGGTCGAGACGATCTTGCCGCGATGGCGCACGATCCCGGTATCGGCAAGGCAGCGGGCAATGTCGTCATCGCCAAATTGTGCCACAACATCGAAATCAAAGCCGGCAAAGGCTGCGCGAAACGCCTCGCGCTTGCGCAGGATGGTCAGCCAGGAGAGACCGGACTGGAAGCCTTCGAGGCATATCTTTTCAAACAGCCGGATATCATCGGCCATCGGCTTGCCCCACTCCTCGTCATGGTAGCGCTGATAGTCTGCCAGATTGGCATGCCAGCCGCAGCGGTCAACGCCGTCCTCTCCGGTGATGATACCCTTTGCCGTCATGCGTTTCTCCCTGAATTCTCTCGTTTTACCAATTGCCAACCATAGTCCTAAAGCCGGCGATAACCCTACCCAACGCTTTATCCGGACGCGCGGCTTTTAATGAGCCGGTATTTACCATTCGGTTGCTGCCGGGTGCCACGATCCCTCCATTCCGCCAATGTTTTTTTGGCGTCCATGCCGCTCGTCATCCGCCTTCACCGCGGACGGCGAAGCTGTGAGTTTCCGGCGAAAGGTAGTGAGTCCGTCCGATGATGAAGAAAACCCTGATCCTTGCCACATCCATGCTCGTTGCGTTTACCAGTCTTGCCGAGGCGCAGGACCGCTACCAGAACCGGCCCCCGGTCGTCATCAGCCCGGACCTGACCGCTCCCTGGGTGACCCAGCTGGGCGGCAAGCCCGAGCGTGTCGTCTATCGCCAGCAGCGGCCTATCGCGGTTCAACAGCCGGCCGCCACCCGAAAACAGTATCTGTTTCAAAAGCGTGTCCAGCGTTCCGGCGCCGGTGTCGCGCAGCCGGTGGCGATGACCCGTGCCCAGCGGCCGGTGCGCCAGCTGGATCCGCAATTCCTGCCGCAGACCGTTGCCTATGACAGCAAGGAGAAGGTCGGCACGATCGTCATCGATACCAACAACCGCTTCCTTTATCTGGTGACCGGCAATGGCGAGGCCCGCCGCTACGGCGTCGGCGTCGGCAAGCCGGGTTTCGAATGGGCCGGCGCCCACAAGGTGACCCGCAAGGCGGAGTGGCCGAACTGGACGCCGCCAGCCGAAATGCGCGCCCGCGAGGCGGCCAAGGGGCACTACCTTCCTGTCCGCATGGACGGCGGTCCGGAAAACCCGCTCGGCGCACGCGCCATGTATCTCGGCTCGACACTCTACCGCATCCACGGAACCAATGCGCCCTGGACGATCGGCTACGCTGTTTCCTCGGGTTGCATCCGCATGCGTAACGAGGACGTCACCGATCTCTACGAACGCGTGAAGGTCGGCACCAAAGTCGTCGTCATCTAAGCTCTTGTTGACCCGCCGGAGGGCCACATCGTGGCCTTTCGGCAACAGGGGTTCCCTGGGTTACAGCCCGACCGATCACATTTGCCCTAACCAGAACCCGTAAGACTTGCGTAAAACGCGATATTCAATAGCGTTTCGCAACTGGGGACAGGATGAGGGAAACTGCCTATGAAATATGCCTTGCAGACATTGGCCGCGATGGGGTTTGCAGCCGCGGTTACTTTTGGCGCCTCAAGCGCATCGGCTTTCATGCCGGGCGAACCGGCAGGGGCAAAGTCCAACTCCGACGTCACGCTGGTGGCGGCAGAGAAGAAGCCGGCCCAAAAGTTCTGGCGCACCAAGGTGCGGCTGAGCACGGATGAAGCGCCCGGCACCATCATCGTCGATACCAATAACAAGTATCTCTATTACATCGAAGGCCCGAACCGGGCGACCCGCTACGGTATCGGCGTCGGCCGCGAAGGCTTTGGCTGGTCGGGCGTCGTCAAGGTACAGCGCAAGGCCGAATGGCCGGGCTGGACACCGCCGAAGGAAATGATCGCCCGCGAGGCCAAGAAGGGCCATATCCTTCCGGCCTTCCAGGAAGGCGGCATCGACAATCCGCTCGGCGCACGCGCGCTCTATCTGTACAAGGGCAAGAACGATTCCGGCTTCCGTATCCACGGCACCAACCAGCCCTGGACGATCGGCCTCAACATGTCGTCCGGCTGCATCCGCATGATGAACAAGGACGTCGAGCATCTGTACGAACGCGCTTCGATCGGCACCAAGGTGATCGTCATCGGCCCCGGCAACAAGCAGGGCAACGTGTCCTACAATGACCGCGGCGTCGATATCCTGCGGACGATCTTTGGCGGCTGAGGGTCACCGCAGCCTCCCTCTTCTCCCCAGCGGGGAGAAGTGCCGAGCGTAGCGAGGCGATGAGGGGGATGCTTCGGTAAATTCGGAGCCTACCGCCCCCTCATCCGGCCCTTCGCTCCCCCTTCTCCCCGCTGGGGAGAAGGGGGAGCGATAGGCTACCCTCAAGGGGAGGGTAAAATGCCCGCCGGCTTTTCGCCGCCATAGGCCCAATCCAGCAGTTCCACCGTGTGCAGGATCGGCATGTCAGTGCCGGTGGCGATCTGGGTGATGCAGCCGATATTGCCGGTGGCGATGATGTCGGCCTTGGTCGCCTCGATATTCTTCACTTTTCGCGCCTTCAGTGTCGCTGAAATATCCGGCTGCAGGATATTGTAGGTGCCGGCCGAGCCGCAACAGAGATGACCCTCGGCCGGATCGCGCACGGTGAAGCCGGCATTCTTCAACAGAATCTTCGGTGCCATGGTGATCTTCTGGCCGTGCTGCATCGAGCAGGCGGAATGATAGGCGACGATGATCGCCTTCGGTTCCTGCCGCGGCAGGTCGAGCGTCGCCAGATATTCGGTAATGTCCTTGGCCAGCGCCGAGACACGCGCCGCCTTTTCCGCATAGGCCGGATCAAGCCGCAGCATATGGCCATAATCCTTAATGGTGGTGCCACAGCCGGACGCGGTGATGATGATGGCATCAAGCCCGCCCGCATCTGCGGCCTTGCCCCAGACATCGACATTGCGGCGGGCGGCGGCAAGCGCCTGTTCCTCGCGGCCCATATGATGCACCAGCGCACCGCAGCAACCCTCGCCTTGCGGCACCACGACCTCGACGCCGAGCCGTGTCAACAGGCGGATGGTCGCCTCGTTGATCCCGGGTTTCAGCACCGGCTGGGCGCAGCCGGTGAGAATGGCGACACGGCCGCGTTTCTCCGTTTGGGCAGGGCGAATACCGGGCGTGGAAGCTGAGGATGCCGGGGCGATGCCTGCAGGCGCCAGATCCAGCATGATGCCGAAGCTTTTCAGAAACGGCACACGCTTCATTGCCGCCGCAAGTGGCTGGCCAAGCCGGGCTGCTTTCAGCGCGAGCCGGAACCGCCCGGGATAGGGCAAGACTGCCGCCAGCACGTTGCGCACCAGCCGATCCTTCAAGGGGCGCTTGTAAGTCTGCTCAATATGAATACGGGCATGATCGACTAGGTGCATGTAGTTGACGCCGGACGGACAGGTGGTCATGCAGGCAAGGCAGGATAGGCAGCGGTCGATATGGGTGACCACTTCCTCATCGGCCGGACGGCCGTTTTCCAGCATGTCCTTGATCAGATAAATCCGGCCGCGCGGACTGTCGAGCTCGTTGCCGAGCGTCACATAGGTCGGACAGGTGGCGGTGCAGAAGCCGCAATGCACGCACTTTCGCAGGATCCCCTCGGATTCGGCAACATGCGGATCGGTGAGCTGTTCGGGGGTGAAATTGGTCTGCATCAGGCGCGATGCTCCGAGTGTGCCGAGGCAAGTCCCCCTCTGTCCCTTCGGGACATCTCCCCCACAAGGGGGGAGATTGACGGCAAGCTTTGTGCCCGCCCTACGGAGAAACCGGCGTGGGAAAAGAATGATCTCCCCCCTTGTGGGGGAGATGTCACGCAGTGACAGAGGGGGGGAAGCTGCATACTCATCATCACCCCATCTTCCCCGGGTTGAATATTCCCTTGGGATCAAATTTTTCCTTCAACCGCACCGACAGCGCTGCAACGGGAGCAGGTTCCGGCTCGAAGGCCGGAGTGGCCGCGCGAACCGCATCCGAGGCGCGCACCAGTGTCGCATGACCGCCGCCGATACCCTTGATGAAGCGGCGCAGCATCTCTGACTCCGCGTCGGCCTCCATGCGCAACCAGACAAGGCCGCCCTGCCAGTCATAAAATGCATCGACACCGGTTTGCAGCCGCAGAGCTGCGACCAGCTGGTGGCCGGCGGTTGGCGCCACCGAGACGCGCCAGAGCGGTTTTTGCGTACCGTCAGCATAGGGTTTGACATCCCGGATATCCCGCCACAGCTTTTCCGTCGCCTCGTGGTCGAGCACCGTTGCGGGCGCGACCTGGGCGAAGGCAGCTTTCAGCTTTTCCGCCCGGACAGCGACCGAGGCCGGTAGCCCCTCAAGGCGCAGGACCGTTGCCGCGCCCTCCGGGTGACTGGTGCCGACAAAGCGGTACCGCACGCTCTCCGTCAGATGGGCGGCACCGGATACTTCGACCGGCATCGCCAGCGCATGCGCCATGGCGGCGGCAGCCTGCGCATCGTCGAGACCAAAAGCCACGATCGTGGCCGCAGCGGGCGGCAGGGGCAGGACCTTGAACGTGACTTCGGTCAGAAGCCCCAGCGTGCCGTGCGAGCCGCAGAGCAGCTTGACCAGATCGAGCCCGGTGACATTTTTCATCACCCGGCCGCCGGATTTGATCGCCTCGCCCGAACCGTTGATGAAACGGATGCCAAGCAGATGATCGCGCGCGGCACCGGCCGTGATGCGGCGCGGGCCGGAGACATTGGCGGCAAACACACCGCCGATGGTCGGCTCGCCGCTGGTGCCCATGACGCCGCGATGATCCATCGGCTCGAACGCCAGCATCTGGCGATTGCCGGCAAGTGCAGCCTCGATCTCCCGCATAGGTGTTCCCGCCCTGGCGCTCATCGTCATCTCGGCGGGATTGTAGCTGAGGATGCCAGACAGTCTTCGCGTCGAGAGGCCCCTCTCTGCGCGGACGCTATTTCCAAGGCCCGAACGGGTGCCGCCTCCGGTTATTGCCAGCGGCACTGCATGTGCGGCGGCCTGCCGGATGATATCGGCGGCTTCCGCTTCTGATGTCGGCTCGAAATTCATGCTCATGCGGCCGGGCGTCCTTCCAGCGGAAAGACCTTTGAAGGGTTCATGATCCATTGCGGATCGAAGGCGGCGCGCGCCGCCATCTGCTGGTTGAGATCGACTTGTTCGAACTGGTGCAGCATCAGGTCACGTTTCTCGATGCCGACGCCATGTTCGCCGGTCAGGCAACCGCCAGCGTCAACGCAGAGCTTCAGAATGTCATTGCCCGCCGCTTCGGCGCGTGCGGCGTCTTCCGGATCGTTGATGTTGTAGAGGATCAGCGGGTGCATGTTGCCGTCACCGGCGTGGAAGACGTTGGCGACGCGCAGGCCATAGCTGTCGATGATCTCACTCGTCTTCTTCAGGACATAGGACAGCTGCCCAAGCGGCACCGTGCCATCCATGCAGATATAATCGGCGATGCGGCCGGTGGCGCCGAAGGCGGATTTGCGGCCTTTCCAGATCAGCGCCGCTTGCGCCGCCGACTGGCTTTCGCGGATGGTGGCGACGCCATGGCGGCGGGCGATCGCGATGATGCTCGCCAGCATCGCCTCCATCTCGGCTTCCGATCCCTCGACCTCGACGATCAAAAGAGCCTCGACATCCATCGGATAACCTGCCTGCGCGAACGCCTCGCAGATGCCGATCGCCGGCTTGTCCATGAATTCGATGGCAACCGGGATGATACCGGAACCGATGACTTCGGCAACGCACGACCCTGCCTCTTCCGACGACATGAAGCCGAACAGAACCGGCCGCGACCCTTCCGGCTTGGCCAGCAGCCGCACGGTCGCCTCGGTGACGATACCGAGCTGGCCTTCCGAGCCACAGACCAGGCCGAGCAGGTCATAACCCGGCGCATCCAGCGCCTTGCCGCCAAGCTCGATCACCGTGCCATCGAAGAGGACCATCTTGACGCCGAGCAGATTGTTGGTGGTGACGCCATATTTCAGGCAATGGGCGCCGCCGGAATTCATTCCGATATTGCCGCCGATGGTGCAGGCAAGCTGCGAGCTCGGGTCCGGCGCATAGAAAAACCCGTCAGCGGAGACCGCTTCGGAAATATTGATATTGGTGACGCCCGCCTGCACTGTCGCGGTGCGGTTGGCAAAATCGACATCGAGGATGCGCGACATCTTCGAAAGGCCGATCACCACCGCGTCGGATTGCGGAATGGCGCCGCCCGACAGCGAGGTGCCCGCCCCGCGCGGCACGACGGGAATGCCGTAGCGGCTGCAATATTTCAGAACGGCCGCCACCTGCGCAGTGGTTTCCGGCAGCGCGACGGCCAGCGGCACCTGGCGATAGGCGATAAAGGCGTCCGTCTCAAACGGAACCAGTCCACGTTTTTCACTGATCAGACAACCGGGTGGCAGTATATCAGCCAGATCCTCGACGATCTGTTGGCGGCGTGCAAGCACGGATGGTTTCGGCTCCAGAAAGGCAATCGTTTCCGGCATATCGGCCTCCCGGCATAGTCACGCTGCGCATGATTGGTATTTTTTCTTTACCACTTTCATGACGACGCAGCAAATGCTAATCAGTTTTTCTGTTTTCGAAACAATGGTCAAGATTGATGACAAATCTGGGCGATCTTGAGGTGTTCACGCGTGTCGTATCCACCGGCAGTATGTCGGCGGCGGGGCGGACATTGGGGTTTTCCCCAGCTGTTATTTCCAAACGCATCAAGCGGCTGGAAGACCGGCTCGGAACGCGGCTCTTCCAGCGTACCACACGGCAGATATCGCTGACCGAAGCCGGACAGGGTTTTTATGACCGCGTGCTCGGGATCATGGCCGGGATCGAGGAAGCCGAGGCCTTTGCTTCCGGCCGCTCCGGCCAACCGCAAGGCACGCTGCGCATCACCGCCCCCACCTCCTTCGGCCGCATGCATGTCGCGCCGCATCTCGCCCGTTTCATCGAGGCCCATCCCGATCTCATTGTGAATATCGTGCTGTCGGATGAGTTCACCGACATCGTCGCCGAGAGTTTCGACCTTGCCATCCGCATCGGCGAACTCAGCGATTCGACACTGGTGGCGCGCAAGCTGGTGCCGGTAAGGCGTATCCTCTGCGCCTCACCGGCCTACATCGCACGCTACGGCACGCCGGAGACCATCGACGATCTCGGCGACCACATCTGCCTGCGCCAGCACAATCACGACACCTGGAAGCTGGAAAGCGAGGCGGGCTCGATGAGCTACAAGCCACAAGGCAGACTAATCACCAATTCTTCCGAAGTGGTGCGCGAAGCGGTGCTGTCCGGCGCGGGCATCGCGCTCCGGTCCACCTGGGATGTCGGCAGCGACCTGAAATCGGGAAAGCTCTTGCAGGTGCTGCCCGCCTGGGAGGGCTCCCGCAATCTGTTCGTCTCGGCGCTCTATCCCAGCCGCCAGTTCCTGCCCGCCAAAGTACGGCTGTTCATCGATTACCTCGCCGGGCTCTACGGGCCGGATCCCTACTGGGAACGGTAGGTTTCCGGCGGGATACGGTCCCAGAAACCGTGGCGGCGGATATGCTGCCTGCGCAGATCCGCGACATAATCGGCGTGGGACACCAGGCCGTCATTGCCGTGGGGGCGTTTTGCCAGGGCTGACAGCCGTGCGAGATAATCGGCACCATACCCATAGGCCTCTGACAGGCCCCGGCCGATGATACGGTCCAGAAGCGCACGGTAAAGTGCGGTTGCCGCCGCCGGATAATCGGCGGCTTCGAACGCTTCGGCGGCAGGCAAAAGAAACTCGTAGAACTCACCCTCCCAGACGCCCCAGCGGGCAACGACATAGCGGGCAGCCAGATCGAGCCTTGGCCAGACAAGATAGAAGCGCAGCACGGCATGCGGTTCGCGGTGCTGCTCGGCAAAGGCGAAAGCCTTGTCCAGCGCTTCGAATTCTTCGAAATCACCGGCCTTGGCAATATATTCGCGCAACATCTCCGCATCGAGCCCCTGCTCGAAAATCTTCCAGCGTATGGCCTGCGATGCCGTGCGGTCCTTGAGACCGTCGAGGATCGCAGCCTCGAGCCGGTCCCTGTCAGACAGCGCCTTTACATCGCCGCTCAGAACTTCGGCACGGCGGACAAAGCCGACACGCGATTTACGGGGCTTCCGGACCCAGATCAAAGCCTCCGCGTGACGGCCAGCGGCGTGCAACCGCTCGGCAATAGCGACCGGCTCGCGCAGCGAGTCCGGCAGGCTTTCCTCGATCGCGATATACGCATCGAGATCGCCGCGCGCATCGGCAATGGCCCGGCGCACGTAAACGATCGCAGGAAGCAGCGTGGTACCGGCGGGGATCTTCATCGCTGCTGCCAGCGTTTCGTCCCAGGATTTCAGCACATCCGGCGAAAGCGCGGCCGCAATCCGCACGGCAAGCAAGGTTCTGACGCCGTGATAATCCATGATCGGCAAACCCGGCGTGATCAATGCGGGTATGCGCGCCTGCTGATCCGTAGGCACGGTCAGTGCCAGACGGCCAGCGGCTTCGCAGGCCTGAACATAAAGCCCGGCAATGCGGCCGCTGGAATCGTTGACGCGGTCCGAGATGCCCTCATAACCGAAGACGAAGCGGATCAGCCTTTCCAGCGCCATGCCCGGATCGACGGCACCGAATTCCTTGATGATGCTGGCGGAGATGCTGTCGAGGTCGTTGCCGAAGGCACGCTCCTTCTGCCAGCGGATACGGGTCTGCGACTTTTCGAGTGCATTCAGGCGGCTGTCGATCAGCTTGGCCACATTGGCAGCACCGGCCGCGCCGCCGATGCCGGCCAGCGCAGCATTCAGCCGCTTCTTGAAAGAAGGATTGAGGGCTGCCTCATCCAGCGCGATCTCGATCAACCGCTCCAGCCCGAGCGCGGTCAGGCCGTCCCTATCGAGTTTTGCCTTTTTTGCTGCTTTTACAACTTTTGCCATGGTCTTGCAGATCGATTCGTTTCGAATATCCCAAGACTTAAAGGCTTTCGCGGTCCTCGTCTTCATGATGCTTGCGGATACGCCGCACGACAAACCATATGGCAAGCACCGCAACCGGAACGAAGAAGCCGGTCAGCACGCTGGATTTGACCGGAATGCCTTCACTTTCCACGGCCTTGGCGAGATAACCGAACAGGCCGACCACATAATAGGAAATCGCAGCAACCGAGAGCCCCTCGACCGTCTGCTGGAGACGAAGCTGCAGCTTGGCGCGGCGGTCCATCGAATTCAACAGCGCACTGTTTTGCCGTTCAAGCTCAACATCAACCCAGCTCCGAAGCAGTGCCGTGGCGCGGGTGAGCTTGCGCGACAGGTTGGCCTGGCGCTCCTCGACCGACTGGCACGTGCGCATGGCCGGGGCCAATCGCCGCTCCAGGAAGGTGCCGAGCGTTTCATAGCCTGGTACGCCGGTTTCGATCAGTGAACGGATGCGCTCCTGAACGATGCCGTAATAGGCGCGGCTGGCGCCGAAACGGTAGAGACTGAGGGCCGCCCCCGCCTCGAGCTCTGCTGCCAGCAGGGTGATTTCGGCCAGCATCTCGTCCGCCTTTTCGCGGGCGCTGGTACGCATGCGTTGGGTGACACCGGTAAGCCCATCCTCGATCCGGCGGATATCCGGCGACAGCGACTGCGCCAGCGGCAGCCCGAGCATGGCAAGCGTACGATAGGTTTCGATGTCGAGCAGGCGCTGCACAAGCGCGCCGGTTCCAGCCTCCGTCATGCCCCGGTCTATGACGAGGATCTGCGTCAGGCCGTCGCCATTCTGGCGAAAGTCCGTCAGCACCACCGACTGGCCATTCTTGATATCGCTGTAACAGAGGCTGGTGGGGTCGAACGCAGACATTGCGGCGCGGGTTTCCTCCGTATCCGGCCGGATTTCCAGACGGATACCGGAGATCAGCGTTCCCGGCGGCGAAAAGCCATCGCCGAAAGGATGGGTGGTAACGTCGCCGCCAAACTGATCGGGAATGACGCCATCCCAGAAATAGGTCGAAAATTCGGTATGGCGCTCCCAGCGTAGCGTGCCCTGCCCCCAGGAGATCGCATGATGGCTGGCCTCGCGGCTGGGCGGCGAGACGCCGCGCGCGCGTGACAGCTCAGAGAGCACGGCATGATCGACAGCCGCCCCGCCATCGGTCATGAAGGCAAGCTGGAAAATGACGCGCGGCGACGTCACCAGCGCATATGGACGCGCGTGAATCTCGCCCAGCGCCTGCGCGCGGGCCGGAGCCGACGGAAATGCAAAACTGCGTTTGGCCATGAAGCGTTTTCCCCTCTCACGCATCAATCAGCACTGTCTTATCAACAGGCCGGGCAAAAAGGAAAGGACGCTTTGACGCAGGCCCGGCTTTGTTTCGCTTAAGCGTGGGCAGGCCTGATCTGGAAAAGTGGCTAAAGAAATTGACCACTTTCGAGCCGGTGACTAAGTTGGCATCGAGGAGAGCCGCCGTGACCGACGACACCATCGATGCTTTTGCCCGCATCCCGCATAGCCGGACCTCCGGCGAAATCATCCAGCAAATCGAACTTCTGATCCTTGAAGGCGTGCTGCGCGACAGCGAGCGCCTGCCGAGCGAACGGGACCTTTCGCGCCGCTTTGACGTTTCGCGGCCGATCCTGCGCGAGGCCCTGAAGGAACTGGAGGCGCGCGGGTTGCTGATCAGTCATCATGGCGGCGGCACGTTCGTTGCCGACGTCATCGGCCAGGTGTTTTCCAAACCTGTGATTGACCTGATCTCCCGCCACCAGAAGGCGACGCAGGATTATCTCGAATATCGCCGCGAACTGGAAGGCATGACGGCGGAACTCGCCGCACGCCGCGCCACCCGCTTCGACCGGGACATGCTGACCCGGATCATGGAAGAGATGCGGGCGGCGCATCTGTCCGGCTCGGCGGAGGGCGGGTTAAGGACCGATGTCGAGTTGCACAGCGCCATCGGCGAATGCGCCCACAACATCATCCTGTTGCATACGTTGCGCGCCTGCTACCGGCTTTTGAGCGGCGGCATCTTCTTCAGCCGAGAGGTGCTGTTTGCCGCCCCCGGTGCCGGCGACATGCTGCTTGCCCAGCATGAGGCAATCTACGAGGCGATCATCGCCGGCAATCCGGCACAGGCGCGTGAAGCCGCTCAGGCCCATATCGACTTCATCATCACCGCCACACGGGATGCCGAGCGCTCCGGCGAATGGGCGCGTATCTCGCAGCTGAGAATGCAGCAACGCGACCGCCTCACCGGGGCCTGATCGTTACATCCGCAACACAGAAGACACGCACCGGCAAATTACGGTGCGCGTCTCGCCAATGCCGCAAACATGCTCTATAAGGCCGCTATCGGCACATTTTGCTGGCGCAATCACACTAAATTGCCCGTCTTTCGCGTTGCCACGCCCTTCATACGGAGCGCCGCGATAACTATATGTGCTTCACCAAATCTGCGCGTTTACAGGCTGCTGAAAGGGAGCATATTGAAACGATATTGCAGACTAAATTGATTCGTTTGTTTGAAAGGATGCCCCCACGTTGAATATTCTGAATCGCATTGTCACTGATGTACGCCTGATGTTCCGCCGTCCGGTGCGAATGCAGTGTGCTGCACTGTGCTACCGGTTCAAGAAGAAGAGCGCGGCGCCAGAGATGCTTTTGATCACCAGCCGCGATACCGGCCGCTGGGTCATTCCCAAGGGCTGGCCGATGGAAGGCAAGATGTGTCATCAGGCTGCCGAACGCGAGGCGTATGAAGAAGCTGGCGTCAAAGGCGAGACCGGCGCGGAACGGATCGGCTTTTACATGTACGACAAGGGCATGGATCAGGGGCTGAAGGTTCAGTGCATGGTTCAGGTCTATCCACTGGTCGTTCTGGACATGCTCAAGAGCTTTCCGGAAAAAGGCAGCCGGAAAATGGAATGGGTCAGCTTCGCGGAAGGCGCCAACCGCGTCGCCGAGCCGATGCTCAAGGACCTGATCCTCGGTTTCGAGCAGCGCCTGCTTGCCACGATGAACCCGGCTCAAGAGGCAGTGACCCGATAAACGCTGAAGTCAATGGAAGAACGACGCGAGGCATCCCCGATCCTGCTGCGCCGGACAGTGCCTACCCGAATTTCGGGCAGGCAGCCTGAATTGGAGAACAGACGGTGACAAAACCGCGCCCGAGCCTCGAAAAGCCAACCCTCGACAAATACCTGGACAGAGTGACCCTGACAGAGGAAGCAACGCATCATGTGCTGCGACCTTGGGCTGGCCTCGGCCTCGGGCTGCTGTTCATGCTGATCAGCGTGATCTTCGCTGCCGCCTATGTTTCCGAAGAGCCCAAATATCTGATCATTCTGGCCGCCGCTGCGGTCGCCGGATATATGGCGATGAACATCGGCGCCAATGACGTGACCAACAATGTCGGCGCCGCGGTGGGATCCAAAGCGATCACCATGACGACCGCGCTGATCATTGCCGCCATCTTCGAGGTCGCCGGCGCCGTGTTTGCCGGTGGACGCGTTGTTTCGACGATCGAGGCCGGCATTGTCGATGCGTCCCAGATGCCGTCGGGAGAGACCTTTGTCTGGGTGATGATGGCGGCGCTGGTTTCGGCTGCGGCATGGATCAACATTGCAACATGGTCCGGCGCACCGATTTCAACCACCCACTCGATCGTCGGCAGTATTCTCGGATCAGGCGTTGCGGCTGCGGGTTTTTCCTCGATCCACTGGATATCGCTTGCGGGAATAACGGCAAGCTGGACGATTTCGCCGATCCTCGGCGGCGGCATCGCAGCCCTGCTTCTGGCCTTCATCAAGACCTTCATCATCTACCGCGAAGACAAGATCGACGCGGCAGTCTTCTGGACACCCCTCCTGCTCGCCCTGATGATGGGAGCCTTCGCCACCTATTTTACCGTGATCGGCATCGAGAAAGTGGCGCATCTTTCGATGATGACCGGCCTTTGGGCTGGCCTCGCAGTGGCCGTCATGACTGTAATTGTCAGCAGGCCCTGGATCGCCCGCCAGGCCCGTGGGTTCGACAATCGCAACCAGTCGCTGCGCAAGCTGTTCCGGATGCCGCTCATCCTGTCGGCGGCGCTCCTCTCGTTTGCGCACGGCGCCAACGACGTCTCCAACGCCGTCGGTCCGCTGGCGGCAATCGTCGCCAACGTCAATGGGCTTGCCATCGCCCAGACCACCTATGTGCCGCTCTGGGTTATGCTAATCGGTGCCTTCGGCATTTCCTGCGGCCTTTTGCTGTTTGGTCCGAAACTGATCCGCGTCGTCGGTGAGGAGATCACCAAGCTCAATCCGATGCGTGCCTATTGTGTGGCACTGGCAACGGCGATCACCGTGATCATCGCCACATCGCTCGGGCTGCCCGTCTCGACCACGCATACCGCCGTCGGCGCCGTCTTCGGCATCGGCTTTTTCCGCGAATGGTACACCCGCAACTCGAAACGGCGGCTGGAATATGTGCGGCGGAAAACCGGGCAACTGGACTTCGAGCGCCGCGTTCAGCACAGTCCGGAGGAATCACACCGCCGCCGTCTGGTGCGGCGCTCGCATTTCATGACAATCGTTGCTGCCTGGGTTATCACCGTTCCGATTTCAGCGCTGTTGTCGGCGGCGGTCTACCTGGTCTTCGCAGCACTCTTCATCTAAGGACTGATCTATGCGCGCCAATTTCCGCATGCAGCGGCTCTTCATCGATGTGCCGCTGGCAAAAGGTACGATCTATGAGGCGACGCGGGAGCAGTTCAACTACCTCGTCAACGTGCTGCGCTTCGAAGCCGGCGACGCCGTGCTCGTCTTCAACGGACAGGATGGCGAATGGCAGGCGGAACTGTCCTTCCCGACCAAGAAGCGCCTGTTCCTGACGGCGACGGAGCAGGCCCGGCCGCAACCGGCACCCTGCGACCTGCACTACCTGTTCGCCCCGCTGAAGGTCGGCAGGCTCGATTATCTCGTGCAGAAGGCTGTCGAGATGGGTGCCGGCCTGCTTCAGCCGGTGATGACCCAGCATGTGCAGGGCAAGATCAGCAATCTCGACCGGGTCCGGGCCAATGTCATTGAGGCCGCGGAGCAATGCGGCGTTCTGGGCATTCCGCAGGTCACGGAGCCGCGCAAGCTGGAAGACATTCTCAACGGCTGGCCTAAGGATCGCCGGATCATCTTTTGCGATGAAGGCGATGCCGGGCAAAACCCGCTGCCGGTCCTTGCGGCGGTGAAAGAACGCAAACTGGCGCTGCTGATCGGTCCAGAGGGTGGCTTTTCCGATAGTGAACGGTCTTTGCTGCGCAGTCTCGATTTTGTGACCGCCATCCCACTTGGGCCGCGGATTCTGCGGGCAGATACGGCAGCAGTGGCAGCGATGGCCGTGATCCAGGCATCGATTGGCGACTGGCATTAAGACATTAGAATTTCAAGTCCCATTGAGGTGTTGAAAATTTGAACCGCCCTTGAAAGAATTTCACTTGCACCACATGTGAAACCGGTTCAATCACCCTTCCTAATATCTGCCGTCCGGCAGGTTCCGCCCGTTCAAAAGAAGACGCCCATGGCCAGAGATACCACCGACCAGACGCCGGTTACCTCGCTTGCAGACCTGACCGAATATTTGGCAGAGGGTAACAAGCCGAAGGATAAATTCCGCATCGGCACGGAGCATGAGAAGTTTGCCTTCTTCAAGGCGGACAACAGCCCGGTTCCCTATTTCGGCGAAGCCAGCATCTCGGCTCTCCTGAACGGCATGGCGGAAAAGACCGGTTGGGAGCCGATCATCGACGCCGGAAACATTATCGGCCTTGCCGAACAGTCCGGCCAGGGCGCGATTTCGCTGGAGCCCGGCGGCCAGTTCGAGCTTTCCGGCGCACCGCTCGAAAACCTGCACCAAACCTGCAAGGAATCCAACCGGCACCTCGCCGTCCTGCGCGAAATTGCCGAGCCGCTCGGCATCCGTTTCCTCGGTATCGGCGGTTCGCCGAAATGGACGCTCGCCGAAACCCCGCGCATGCCGAAATCCCGCTACGACATCATGAGCCGCTACATGCCGAAGGTCGGTACGCAGGGCCTCGACATGATGTATCGCACCTGCACGATCCAGGTGAACCTCGACTTTTCGTCCGAAGAGGACATGCGCCGCAAGATGCAGGTGTCGCTGAAGCTGCAGCCGCTGTCGACGGCGCTGTTTGCCAGCTCGCCGTTTACCGATGGCAAGCCGAACGGCCTGCTCTCCTGGCGCGGCGATATCTGGCGCGATACCGACAATCAGCGGGCCGGCGTGCTGCCCGCAGTCTTTAATGCCGATTTCGGCTTTGAGGATTACGTCACATGGGCGCTCGACGTACCGATGTATTTCGTCGTGCGCGACGGCAGGTATCACGACTGCACGCATATCACCTTCCGCCAGTTCATGAAGGGCGCGTTGAAAGGCGAGCTTGCCGACTGGGAGCCCAACATGGGCGACTGGACGAACCATCTCTCGACGCTGTTCCCCGATGTTCGCCTGAAGCGCTTCCTTGAAATGCGCGGTGCAGACGGTGGTCCGTGGCGCCGCATCTGCGCGCTGCCGGCCTTCTGGGTTGGCCTGCTCTATGATGATGCAGCCCTAGACGCCGCCGAGGACTTGACCCGCAACTGGACCTACGAAGACACGCTTGCCATGCGCAATGCGGTTCCCGCGGAAGGCCTTTCGGCCACTCATCGCGGCACGTCATTGTTCGACGTCGCCCGCGAGGTCCTGGCGATTTCGCGCCTTGGTCTGAAGAACCGCAACCGGCTGAATGGTGACGACGTTGACGAGAGCATCTTCCTTGCTCCGCTTGACGAAGTTCTGGCCAAGAAGGCGACGCTCGCCGAGGATCTGCTGGCGCTCTACAAGGGACGCTGGAACGGTTCGGTCGAACCGGTCTTTACCGACTACCAGTATTAAGCCTCAGAAACGTTTCTTGAGGAAATACTGTGGAATGACGTTCGGCGCACCTTCGAGTTCGCCGAACACGGTGTAGCCGAGCTTTTCATAGAATGGTTTTGCCTGGAACTCGAACGTGTCCAGCCAGACACCGACATAGCCGCGCGTCCGCGCTATCGCTTCCGCCTCAGCAAGCAGGCGTGAGCCGAGGCCCTGCCCGCGATATTCATCGACAACGGCAAGATACTTGACGAAGGCCCAGCCGAAGCTGTCCATTCCGTAGAGTCCGCCGACAACCGCCTGCGTGTCCGGATCGCGCGCGAGAATGGCAAAATCCGGCTTTTCCTCGACTTCCCCCATATGCAGCGCTGCATGCTGATCGAGCACAGCGATGACCGGCGCAATATCCTGCTCACTGGCGTTTTCCGAAATGACTTCGATGACGGGGCGTTTCATGCGGATTCCGCTCATAGCTTCAACGAACCGGAGAATAAGTGAACACCTCAACGTTGTGGAGCGTGAAATTCTCCCGACATGGACGGGCTTGTCCCGGCTAACAAAAATCGGTGTTCTCGTGGCCTTTTCCCGTTATAGTGCAAACACATGCGATGCGCTGCCTGCTGGAGAGGATAAAAGATGATCCCGCTGTTTGACATGATGATGCAGGCGCAGAACGGCAACGCCATGGATGTGATGGCCAAGCAGTTCGGCCTCGCCCAGGAACAAATGGCCAAGGCGACGGCCGCCTTGATGCCTGCCTTTTCCACGGCGCTCAAGCGCAACACCGCCAATCCCTATGATTTCGGGGCCTTCCTTACCGCGATGTCGAGCGGCAACTATGCCCAGTATTTCGAGGACATGAACAAGGCCTTCACCCCGCAGGGGCTAGCTGACGGCAATACCATTCTCAACCAGCTTTTCGGCTCCAAGGACATGCTGCAGGCTGTCTCTGCGCAAGCCGCACAGATGACCGGCATCGGCCAGGAAATCTACAAGCAGATGCTGCCGGTCATGGCGAGCGCCATCATGGGCGGATTGTTCAAGCAAGCATCGGGGCAGATGGGCGGGGCGCAAAACCCGTTCGCCAATACGCCGATGGAAGCGATGATGAAACCGTGGCTCGAAGCCTCCGGTTTTGCCAAAAAGCCGGACCCCGCACCCAATCCATTCGACAACCCCTTCACCCAGGCGATGCAGGGTTTCTTCGGCATGGGAAAGCCGGAGGAAAAGCCAAAATCCGCCCCCGACATGTTCGCCGCCAATCCGTTCATGAAAGCATTTCAGGACATGATGAGCGGTAAGCCGCAGACAACAGCCGCGCCGGAGCAGGAAAAGAAGCCAGCAGACGCCAATCCGATGGCCCCCTTTTCCGAGATGTTCAACAGCATGTTCGACAGCGGGCTTGAGGCGCAGAAGGAATACCAGAAGAGCATCGACGGGCTGTTCGAGACGTATCGAAAGAATGGCAGCGCCTGACCGGCGGTTACCCTGATTGTGGGCGTTCGGCCCGGTTTGTGGCCAAGAGGCGATCCGAGGGTTGACCAGTAATTGATCCGCGGTCACGGCGGCTTTCGGCCCGAAGCGGACGACGATCAATGGACGGGCGCCACGGGCGCGAATACACGGGTAAGGAAATCTCGGAGAATGGGAGTGACCTGCTCGCGGGGAAGGCGATGGCCGCCGTCAAGTGCTTGGAACCTTACAGGAACCCCTGCACGTGCAAGAGCCTCGGAAAATCGTTCAGCCTGATCGATCGATGCACGATCATCATATTTGCCGTGAAGAAGTAGGGTTTCTGATCGGATGCTATCAGCATAATAGAGTGCGGAACGCTCCAGAAAGGCCTCGTCTGAGAGACCAGCTTCGTTCTGGATGGCCTGTTGCAAGCCTCGCGAACTGTTCCTGTATGCGTCTCTCAAATCATAGACGCCCCCTGTCAAGATGATTGCTCTAAGATCAGGCACCTTAGTGGCCGCCATGGCGGAGGCCACAGCCCCACGGCTATTTCCATATAGGACGATACGCTCTGGATCGACGGACGGCTGCTGCTTGAGGAAATCCAACGCCGCAATAATCGTTTGTTGAGTAGACGGTCCACAGAAATCCGGCGGACCGTCCGATCCGCCGAAGCCGGGCTGCGATACGGCGGCCGCTGTTACGCCGAGGCGAGAGGAAAACCGGACAAGCGATCCATCATCGACCGCCTCCTTCCCACCTAGAAGAAGTCCTCCCTGATTGCCGTGAACGAACAATATCGCTCCGCTCCGTCGATCTGAAGCACGCGTCTGGAATAACTGAACACGAGCGCCATTGCCTCGATCAATGGTGTGTTCTGTGACCTCAGACATGGTAGTCATCCCGTTACATCTTCTGGCGAGAATACGGCGGCAAGGCCTACTGTCAACGACCACTGTTGGCGCAGTGCAGCCGTAATCACCCCAGATCAGGAAAAGCCGCCGACCGCCCAACTCTGGTCTTTTGCCAAAGTCACGGTTTCGTTTCATCGCCCCCCAAAAAAGAAAAAGCCCGGTACTGGTCTTGGGGACCGGGCACCGGGCAAGCAGCAGGGCAATTGGCTCTAACCCTGCGGGGAACGGTAACGCGCAGAGGCGGCTGCGCGTCCCTGTTGCGTGGAACGTTTTTTGGAACGTCTGAGGCACGCAACAAAACTCATCATCGTGCGGGACCATCCGGCCTTCGGTCCCGCGTCGTGAACGCACGCCTCAGTCGAGGCGCGCCTTCCGGTAAAACGTGTTCGCCCGGTCGCGGGACGCCTGTGTCAGATGGCGGCCCGGATCGTCGAAGAACGGCGAGGTCATCGCCTCGCGCACTTCATGGCGGCAAAGCCCCATGTCGAGCAGCTGATGATCATCGAGATCCTGCAGGCGGCCGATGGCATTGCGGTTTCGCAGCTGGCGCCATACCGACACCAGCACGCCCGTCAGTCCCGTCTGGCGGGATGTCGCGGACAGCTTCCCGGCTAGGGTGAGGTCAAGTGCGTGGTCGGTCGTGCGCATTGTACTGCTCCTTTTCGCAGGCACGCCAGCGCCGCACGTCTTTCAGACGTGCAAAGGTCGCTGTCATTCAAGATTTTGCATAATTTTCTCCCAGATCGATTTCGATCTGGGAAATTATGCAAGGGCGGCCCCTCCCCTGCAGGGAGGTCAGCGCAGGGTTTGGGCCGAAACTATGATGGTGGACCGGCTTTTTTGGGAGGCTCGCCGGGATGGTTCAGGATGCTATTTGCCCGGCCAAATTCGCAAATCCTTATTGATCAGTCCAACGAATGTTTCTAATGGTATTCATCAAACAATTTTATGTGTGCTCTTTTTGAGGACCAGGACCATGTCCGCACCGCTCGATATCGATCAATTGCAGACCTTCGTTGCCATCGCCGACACTGGCAGCTTCACCAAGGCCGCCGATCGTGTCTTCAAGACCCAGTCAGCCGTCTCGATGCAGATGCGCCGTCTGGAAGAGCGCATCGGCAAGCAACTGTTTGCCAAGGATGGCCGCGGCAACCGTCTGACGACGGAAGGCGACCGGCTGCTCAATTTCGCCCGCCGGATGATCCGCCTCAACAACGAGGCGATCGCTTCCTTCGACGACAACCGGCTGGAGGGCACGCTGAGGATCGGCACGCCCGACGACTATGCCGACCGGTACATGCCGGAAATCATCGTCCGCTTTGCCAAGACCCATCCGAATGTGGAGCTCAACATCGTCTGCGAGCCCTCGGTCGACCTTGCCGAGAAGATGGCCAAGGGCGAACTCGACATCGCGCTCGTGACACACAATCCCCGCGCCCGCGCCTCCGACGTGGTGCGCACCGAGCCGCTTTGCTGGGTCAGTTCGATCAACCATCCGCTGCCGGAGAATGCGCCGGTACCGCTCGCGGTCGGCAAACGCGACTGCGCGTGGCGCCAGGCGGCCTGCTCGGCGCTCGATGCCACCGGCAAGGAATACAATATCCTGTTTACGAGCTGGTCTTCGACGGTGGTGGCCGCTGCGGTGCTGGCCGGCATGGCGGTTTCGGTTCTGCCTGAATCAGCGCTTCGCACCGGCATGAAGGTTCTGACCCAGGCGGATGGCTTTCCGGCACTGGCTCCGGTGCAGATCGGCATCATGAAGCGGCCGGGGCTATCGCCATCGCTGTCGAATGCGATCACTAATCACATCACCGCCTGTCTCGACAATATCACACCGACGACCAGCACCGATGATCTTGATGGCGACATGAAGAACTTTCCGCGTTACCCGCGGCTGCGCCAGAGCCACATGCTGCCTGGCTGGTAAAATCCACAGCTGCAAACCAGCAAAAAGGCCGTGCTCCTTTCGGAGGCGCGGCCCTCTTGTATTTGCTAATATGCATACTCGGCCATCAAGCGCGGCCTAAAAGTCGACTGTAATATAATTAGGTTATCCGCAGCCCCAAAAAGTTCTGCCGAATTTTTATACGCCATTTTGAATATATGCCCAAGGGGTCGAAATGGACCATTTTTGGTGAAATCCCCTATCAAATTAGGGGCTGATTAACGGCAAAAAGGGTTTTTCAGGCCTCAAAACTCCAAAACCGAGGCCTTTCAGAGCCCAGAAGGCCGCTGACACCCACTGGTCCTGGCTGGGGTTTATGGTTCGGACATGACATTTTCTGCGTCTGGAAAGTCGCGGAAGCTGAGGGTACAGTCGGTCAGCCCGGTGTTTTGCCCAGCCGCTCTGCCTGGTCGAGTTTTTCCAGGAGATCGAGAAACGTATCCGGAATGGGTTCCTGTTCGATGGCGCTATAGAGAGCTTTCAGCTTGGAGGCGATTTGTCCGTTGGGATCGGTGGCGCGGGCACCCGCTCTCCCGCCCATAGCGGCACGCCGCTGATTTTCCGGTAGGTCGACCATGGACAGTTTCACTCCTGAGCCCGCGCCGGCAATCGCCCCGCAGCGACGCTTATATGCGTCCTTTTTGGTACATTAAAAACGTTGCTATATTCCGAACTTTCAGCCGGCCCTGTTGAAGCCGGCACACAATTCATTCAGTGGGAAAACTTCCCTTAAACTATAAAACATGTTCAAACCAATGCCATGGTTCGTAACGCGATAGCGTCGGCACCGGTAAAATTCGGTGCCATCATACTGAAGGAAGTCATAAATGTCACTTTCCATGCGGATCGCAGCCCATCTTCCCTATCTGCGCCGTTTCTCCCGCGCCGTGACGGGGTCTCAGGCCTCGGGCGACGCATATGTCGCCGCCGTCCTGGAGGCATTGATCGCGGACATCACGCTTTTCCCGCAGGGCTCCAACGACCGGGTCAACCTGTTCAAGCTGTTCTGCTCCGTGTTCGATACGCTGGTTATCAACGTGCCCGAAGCAGCTTCACCTTTCGGTTGGGAGGCACGCGCGGCAGCAAATCTTTCGGTGATTTCACCGGCTGCTCGCAAAGCCTTCCTACTGGTCTCCGTCGAGGGTTTCTCGCCGGATGAGATGGCCGAGATTCTCGGCGTTACCGACGCAGAAGCGGCCAGCCTGCTGCGCGAGGCATCCGAGGATATTTCCCGGCAGGTTGCCACCGAAATCCTGATTATCGAAGACGAACCGCTGATCGCCATGGATATCGAAGACATGGTGAGCAGTCTGGGTCACACGGTCTCAGGCGTCGCAAGAACCTACGGCGAAGCAATCACACTGTTTGAAAAAACGGCTCCGAAGATGATCCTCGCCGACATCCAGCTTGCCGACGGCAGCTCAGGCATCGACGCCGTCAACGAAATCCTGAAGAGCGCGACGGTTCCGGTGATTTTCATCACCGCCTTCCCGGAACGCCTGTTGACGGGAACCAAGCCAGAGCCGGCCTTTCTGGTGACAAAGCCGTTCAATCCGGAAATGGTCAAGGCGCTGATCAGCCAGGCACTGTTCTTCGACGAGAACGCCCGCGCCTACAAAGGCTGACCTCTCTATCCCGCTGGTGAAGGCCGATCGATGGCAAACGCGTCGAACCAGCCTTCCCGGCGGCCGGCGCAAAGTTCAGCCAGAATGCGCGATGCCGTGAAGCTGAAGGTGATACCATTGCCGCCATAACCATAGGCGGCAAGAATGCGCGGCATTCCGGGAACTGCGCCGATCAGCGGAAGACCGTCATCGGTTTCACCAAATGCACCGGACCATGAAAAATCAATGGCGGGGTTGGCGGCAGGCCATAGCTTGACGAGGTCGCTGGCCAACTTTTCCGATTTCTCCGTCATTTTTTTGTCGCGCGCGACGGGATCGACCGTATTGTCGTCCCCTCCACCGATAATGATCCGTCCATCGACCGTGGTGCGGGCATAATTGTAGGTCTGTGAGGCTTCCCAGATCAGCTCGCCACCGGGCCAGAGCGTACCGGCCGCTTGCGGCACCGTCGCAATCGCCCAGCTCGATGCTGTCCGATGGATTTCACTGCGGACAAAATCCGGCATGACATATCCCGTTGCCAGAACGACGTGACGCGCCTCTATGACGAACGGGCCATCAGTCTCGACAGTCACAGCCCCCGGCGCATCATGGTAAGCCGTCACCATCGCATCAACCAGCCGCGCACCACGCCCCTGCGCATCACGCAACAGCCCCCAGGACAGGAGAAGCGGGTCGGCATCGGCAGAGCCGGGCGAGAGGATAGCCGCCGCCCGGTCGATGCCGAAGCGGGATAAAAGGTCTTTGTGATCGAGCAGCAGTCCGGGCAGACCGGCGCGCTCACGCAGCACATATTCGTCGCGCAGAACGGAAGGACCAGCCTCTGCCGCTGAAATGTAGAGGGTCGAACGCGGCCGGAAGCTGCAATCAAAGCCCAGCCCACCCACCAGACCGGCAAGCCCCTGTACAGCTGCGACACTTCGCCGGTAAAGCTGGGCGGCCCGGTCAAAACCATAGAATCCCGTCAGTTCCCCCAATGTGCAGTCGATCTCCCACTGTAGCATCGCCGTACTGGCGGCGGTGCTACCAAGCCCGGGCTGCTCGCGATCGACGACCGTCACATCCACTCCGTGGGCTGCCAGATGTTGTGCGGCAAGCGATCCGGTGATGCCGCCGCCAACGACGAGCACGTCCGTCTTCATGCTTTGCGAGAGAGGGGGCTTGCCGGGCGGGCGAAAACCCCTTCCCCAGGGTGCGCGGCCACCATGGAGATCGGCCTGCACGGTATCGGAGGAATCGAGCATTGGGGGCATGAATTTGCCTTCGGTTGGCGTAGGCCGGAACGATCTTGGGGTATGCCTGATCAGCCCGGTAGTTGCCGTTCCGGCGGCTGGGTGCGGACCTCGTTGAAGATGGTCATGGCGATCAGCGACAGCGGCATGGCCAGCATGGCTCCGACCGCACCCCACATCCACGTCCAAAAGATGATCGCAAGGAAGATCAGGAACGGGTTGATCTCCAGCCGATGACCAAGAATGGCGGGTGTCACTAGATTTTCCATCACAAGATGCAGGATGAAAAAGGCTGCCGCAGGAGCCAGCGCCAGCAACAGCGCGTCATGGGTCATGAGACCGGCGCAGAGCAGTGCCACCGTCATCACCGTGACGCCGAGATAAGGAATGAAGCTGGAAACAAAGGCGAACAGACCCCAGAGCGGCGCCATTGTCAGGCCGCCGACAAAGGCGATTGCGGCAGTGATCGTGCCGAGAACGAGATAGATCAGGCTCGCCGTCGAGAAATAGAAACCTACAGCGTTCTCTGTGGCATTCATGATCCTGATCGCGGCCAGGCGGCGGTCGCGGGTGGCAAAAGCAAGGATGATGGTCTTGCGCAAATGCCCACGCCCGACCAAAAACAGGCCGAGCGCTGCCATGAAGATCAGCGTCTGGATGAACGCCGGGGTTACGCCTGCAGCTACCAGCCCGAGCATGGTGCCTGCATTTTGAATAGCCACATCGGTCACGGCTTTTTCGTCCGTTCCGGCTATCGCGACCTTTGCCCATTCAAACCGCTGGATATAGGGCAGGATACGCTCGATCGCCCGTTCAAGGATACCGGGCGCCTGGCCTGCGAGTGACGTCAAAGGCTCGATCAGGGCATTGATCAGGAAGAAAAGCCCGACGACGAAAATCGCTGCCAGCAGCAGGCCGCCGAGCGCCGGTGGCAATCCGAAATGTGCCAGCCGGTCGGCTGCGAGGCCCAGCACCATGCCAACGACGATGGCGAGCGTGACCGGCATCAGGATCGATTCCATCATGTAGATGACGCCGGAAGCGAAGATGATGAACGTGCCGACAATGCTCCAGGCCACCACCAGATCAAGACCGGTTTTCGCTGACGTTTCGGGAATATCCGCCGCTGCCACCTGCGCTTCAAGCTCCGCCAGTTTTCGCTTCCTGAAAACCCCACTCCCCGCCAAGGCAGCACCCATTTCGCGTCTCTCCATGTGCCCGGCCACGGCACGCAGGCTGCCGGACGAACGATAAGATCAATATGCGGAAAACACCGGTGCAGAGGCAGCATCGGTGTGTAGCGGCTGTTAACGCATTGCTTGTGAAAAAGTTCCCGCGGCGGCGGCGGCGTCAAACGCGCAGCCTTTATCGCGGCACTGAAGCTAGATCGGGAAAGTCAAACACGCACGCGTGCCGGCTGCGGAGTTGCGATCGTAGGTGAGATCACCACCCATGGTGGAAGCCATGGCGTTGAGAATTTTCGTGCCGAGCCCGGTTCCCTTCACAGGAGCATTGGGATCAAACCCCGTCCCGTCATCCTCCACAAGAAGCTCGATCATATCACCGGCACGGCGTGACAGCCGGACGCGGATTTCACCCGCCTGTCCCTTTGGGTAAGCGTATTTGAAGGCATTGGTCACCAGTTCGCTGACCACCAGCCCAAGGGAAATCACCTTGTCGGTCGTCAGTTGCAGCGGATCGGATACCAGCACGATATCATGGGGCCGCGCCTCATCGCCCATGGACGATTGCAATTCATCAAGCAGGCTTTTCAGGTAGTCATCGAGATCGACCATGCCGACCTGGTTGTTGGCGTACAGATGACGATGCACATTGCCGATCGCGTGGATGCGTATCTGGGTTTCCTGCAACGCGCTGACCGCTGCCTGATCGGCGATCAGGGAGGTCTGCAGGCGTACCAGTGAGGCCACGAGGCTCAGACTGTTGGCGACCCGGTGATTGACCTCGCGCAGCAACAGTTCGGCGCGATCCCGCGCCTGGCGCATTGCCTCATGCGCGGCCTCCGTTTCACGGCGAAGCCGCGCCCGCTCCAGTGCCTGATTGAGTGCGGCGACGAACAGGTCGACAAAATCGGTGGAGATGCTTTTCGTCACATAATCATCAGCTCCGCGCTTGAGAGCTTCCACGGCGATGCTGGCATCTCCCGAGCCCGTGACATAGACGACAGGCGGATGGTCTGGCATGTCGGCGATAATCGGGAGAATATCCAGGCCGGTTTCGCCGAGCAGATAATGATCAAGCGCGATGACATCGATACCGCCCTCCGCCAGCCGGGCGAGACCGGATTTCCGGTCGATGGCGTTGATGACCTTGAAGCCCTGCCGGGCGAGGTTTTTGCGCAGGAAAATACCGAGCGCCTCGTCATCATCGATATAGAGGATTGTTGTTTCACAATGATCGGCAGACATGTCCCCACCCATCACGACACCTCCGGCACGGTCACGACGGAGAGGAACAGGCCGAGTTGCTGGATGGCGTTGACGAATTTTTCGTATTCCATCGGCTTGGCGACATAGACATTGGCACCGAGATCATAACAGCGGTGGATTTCCACAGGATCATCCGTGGTGGTCAACACGATCACCATCACTCGCTTGAGGTGCTCGCTGTCGCGCACCCGGGCAAGAATATCCATTCCGGTCATATCCGGAAGGTTTAGATCGAGAAGAACGAGAAGTGCTCTTCCGGCATGCACTTTCCCGCTGCCGTCGGGGCCTAGCAGATAGGACAACGCCGTCAGGCCTGTCCCGAACGGTATGATGTCATTGGTAACGCCTGCGCGGCGGATGTTCTTCTCGATCAGGCGGGCATGCCCTTGATCGTCCTCGATCATGATGATGGCGACCGGTTGCAGTCCGTTGTTCATGTCTCCTCCCCGTCTTTTATCGATGCGATATCGGCCGCAAACGTCACGGTGAATGTCGTTCCCTCTCCCAGGACCGACTGCACGGTGACGTCTCCTCCCAGCCGGCGAACCAGCGCGCGGACATGGGCAAGGCCAATTCCCTCACCCGGCCGGTCCTGCGGTCCGGAGCGCCGGAACAGTTCAAAGATTCGCTCCAGATCGCGCTCCGAGATCCCTCTTCCATTGTCGCTAACCTGAATGACCGCATTGCCGCCCATGGCCATTCCAGACACATGGATAAGCGCCTTTCGGGATGGATCGGCATATTTTAACGCATTGTCCAAAAGGTTGCTGAAAATCTGCTGCAGGGCAAGCCGGTCCGAAACAACATGCGGCAAGCGTGGTGACAGCACGATGCTCGCACCGCTTTCGTCAAGCCTATGCTGGAGATTGGCGACGGTTTCCGGCAGCAATTCAGCAAGGTCCAGATGCTCCCCGGCCAACTGACGGCTTCCGGCCCGCGCGAGCCTTAAAATCTCATTGATGAGATCGTCCATGCGCCGCATGGAGGAGCGGATGAAGCCAAGCGCCTCGGGAATATCGACGTCAACGGCCTCAAGAGCAGCTTTTTCAGTCAGCGCATCACGGGCCGCGGGCGGCTTTTTCATATAACCGGCAAAGATGCCTGCCGCCCGCTCAAGCTCGGATGTGAAGCCCATGATATTGACCAGAGGCGCCCGCAGATCGTGGCCAACAATGTAGGAATAGCTTTGCAGTTCACGATTGGCGCGCTTGAGGAAGCGTGTGCGCTCGCCAATCCTGACTTCGAGCATTTCATTGTGCTCTGCCAGGGCGTTGCTGGCGGCTTCCAGTTGCCGTGCATGAGCAATCGCAAGGTAGACCGCGCCGCCGACCAGAATGATCAGCAGCACCGCGCCGCCAGCGATAGAGATCAGCAACCACCGGGCCGCGTTGTCGAGGGACATGCCTTTCTGGAACGAGATATTGTGTGTAATGGCATCGATCCTGGTCATGATCTGGCGGATCTCGTCCATCGCGAGCTTGCCGTTGTCGCTCCGGACTACCGCGCTGGCGTCGGCGTCTTTGCCCGCCGTTTTCAAGGCGATGGTACGGCGCATCTCGGCCAGCTTTTCATCGACCAGGCGTTTCAACCGGTCGATCGTGACGTCACTGATGCCCAGTTTCATCATGTCGCCGGTAATACTCGTGAATTGAAGGTTGATCAGCGCCTCGGCACGCTTGAACGGCCCCAGATATTTTTCTTCACCGGTGATCAGATAGCCGCGCTGGCTGGTTTCTGCGTCCTGCATCAGGCTGAAAAGCAACAGTGCCCGATTGTTCAGACCCGACGCATCAAGCGCATCGTTGGAATTCTGACGGGTCTGATTGGCAAAACGCAGCGAAAGGAGGACAACGGCGAGGAGCAAGATAGCGCCCGCTAAGAGCATGAGCGGCACGGCTCTGGAAAAGGCCGGCCGTGCGATCACCATTCCCCAACCCCAAACATTCCCTTCGCCCACGCAGCCTGACCGACCGCAAGGGCTGTGGGAATGATGTCAATATTCGTTTTTTCTGAGCGGCTCACAAGATGAGCCTACAACGTCCACTAGAAAATGAAACAGATTTGTCCCACCTTGCGGCCCCATCACGTCAATGGCGTTCCGGAGGGAAAACGTGCAGCGTCAGCGAGAACAGGCCGAGGCCCAGGATCACGACGATCAGCGTGTTGGCAATGTCTTCCGACGTTGCGTGCAGGACACCCAGGCCCAAGGCAGCACCGACGAGCAGGAACAAGCATAGCCTTGGCAACCAGTACAGCATGGCACATTCCTTTATGTTGGAGAGCATTCTCTTGAAATGCCCAGTTTAACGCGGTTTGAGCCGAATGGTTCCATAGCCTTGTGTTGATCCTGGCGAACCATTTGGCGTATGCGCCGTTAATCCAATTGCTGAGTGATCCAGCCGCAGAACGTCGCGTATGGAGTACAATGCGATGGAGACTGTCATGCGGAAAACTGCAATCGCCATTCTGTACGCCACGATCTCCAGCGTTGCAGTGGCGGCTGAGGCCACGCCGATGAAGGAGGCCGATATCCGCAGTCTCATCATCGGCAAGACGATCTATCTTGCCGCGCCGATGGGCGGAGAGTTTCCACTCAACTATCGTCCCTCCGGTGAGGTCGATGGCAGCGGCAAGGCGCTGGGTCTCGGCAAATTCATCCAGCCGACTGACAAGGGCCATTGGTGGATACAATCCGACAAGCTCTGCCAGCAGTTCACGGTCTGGTACGATGGGTCGCCAATGTGCTTCGACCTGACGGAAACCGGCGAAGGCAAGGTCAGGTGGGTGCGCGACAATGGCGAAACCGGCACGGCACGCATCGGCGACTGATGCGGAGACACAAAAAAGCCGGCGCTCCTCGAAAGGACGCCGGCTTTCTCAATCGATGACAGCTCTTAGAGAGCGGCGATGACGATGACTTCGACCAGGTATTCCGGTGTTGCAAGCTTGGCTTCGCCAGTTGCACGTGCCGGTGTGTTGCCCTGCGATGCCCAGGCGTCCCAGACAGCGTTCATCTTCGGGAAATCAACCATGTCGGCCAGCCAGATGGTTGCCGACAGGATACGGGACTTGTCGGTGCCGGCTTCAGCCAGCAGACGGTCAACCGATGCGAGAGCCTGCTTGGTCTGCTCCGTAACGTCGGAACCGGCTTCGCCGACCTGACCAGCGAGATAGACGGTACCATTGTGCACAACGGCCTGGCTCATGCGCGGACCGGTTTCGAAGCGTTTGATTTCCATCTTCATATTCCTCGTAGAATGCGGCGGGCCGCATGTGAATTGAGTTGACGCAGGCGCTTTACCGCAGATTTCCGGCCAGTGGAACCGTCATCGCGCGATTGCCACACCAACGTTCCGTTCAAGCCGCGTTTTTGCGGGCAAGCCGTGCCTTGATACTGTCGACATCGGCGCGTGGCGTCGCGGCAAACAGCGTCTTGGTGTAATTGTGCTTGGGATCGCTGAAGACCTCTTCACGGCTGCCGTATTCCACGGCCTCACCGTAATACATCACCATCACGTCGTCGGCGATGTAGCGCACCACCGACAGGTCGTGGCTGATGAAAACGTAGGTCAGCTGATACTCGTCCTGCAGATCGGCGAGCAGGTTGAGAACCTGTGCCTGCACCGACAGGTCGAGCGCCGAAACCGGCTCGTCCAGCACCAGAAGCCGCGGGTTGAGCATCAGCGCACGGGCAATCGCCACGCGCTGGCGCTGACCGCCGGAGAACATGTGCGGATAGCGCCCGTAATGCTTTTCCTCAAGCCCGACCTTCTTCAACATGGCCATGGCCTTGTCGCGGCGGTCGTCTGCTTTCATGCTGGTGTTGATGATCAGCGGCTCGGTGAGGATTTCGCCGATCTTCTTGCGCGGGTTCAAGGTGCCGTAGGGGTTCTGGAACACGATCTGCACCTTCTGGCGCATCTCCGGCGTCAGACGCTCCTTGGCGATATCGACCTTTGCACCATCGATCAGCATCTCACCCGACGTCGCCGGGTCGATCATGGTGACGATACGGGCAAGCGTCGACTTTCCACAGCCGCTTTCGCCGACAATGGCCAGTGTCTTGCCCTGATCGACTGAAAAGCTCACGCCCTTGACGGCATGAACGGTCCTGGCCTTTTTGAAAAGGCTGCCCGGGATGTGATAATCGCGGGTAAGGTTTCTGGCTTCGAGAACATGGGTCATCGAACAGCTCCTGCAAAGATCTGGTCGTCGCTGAGGAATTCCGCGATCGTCGGCAGCCGGTCGCCGGTGGCGTTGTCCGGAAGGGCCGACAGCAGCGCGCGCGTGTACTCGCTCTTGGGAGATTCAAACAGCGACAGAACGTCGGCTTCCTCGATCTTGCGGCCCTTGTACTGGACAATAACGCGATCGGCGGTTTCCGCCACCACACCCATGTTGTGGGTGATGATGATCAGGCCCATGCCATGTTCGGCCTGCAGCCGCATCAGGAGATCGAGGATCTGCTTCTGAATGGTCACGTCGAGCGCCGTGGTCGGCTCGTCAGCGATCAGGAGCTTGGGATTGCATGACAGCGCAATCGCGATCATCACGCGCTGGCACTGACCGCCCGACATCTGGTGCGGAAAATGGCCCAGCCGCTCGGCAGGGTTGGGTATGCCAACCAGGTCGAACAGTTCGATGGCCCGCGCCCGGCGCGCCTTCTTGTCGAGACCGAGGTGAATGCGCAGCACTTCCTCGATCTGGAACCCAACCGTGAAGCACGGATTGAGGCTGGCAACCGGCTCCTGGAAGATCATGGCAATATCCTTGCCAACGATCTTGCGCCGATCCGACGGCGACAGTCCGAGCAGATCGATGCCATTGAAACGCAACGTGTCGGCGGTCACCTTGGCCGTCCAGGGCAACAGGCCCATGGCAGCCAGCATCGACACCGACTTGCCGGAGCCGGATTCACCGACAATCGCCAGCACTTCGCCGGCATTGACCTTCATCGATACACCATCGACGGCACGGAAAGGACCGGCAGCCGTCTGGAATTCGACAACGAGATTTTCGATTTCGAAAAGCGACATCACGACCTCTTCAACTTGGGATCAAGCGCATCGCGCAGGCCGTCGCCCATCAGGTTGATGGCAATGACGGTGACGAGAATGGCAAGACCGGGGAAGGTGACGACCCACCAGGCGCGCTGGATGAACTCGCGGGCTTCGGCCAGCATCGTACCCCATTCCGGTGTCGGCGGTTGAGCGCCCATCCCGAGGAAGCCGAGTGCCGCCGCATCGAGGATCGCCGCCGAGAAGGCGAGCGTTGCCTGGACGATCAGCGGTGCGAGGCAGTTGGGCAGGATGGTCAGGAACATCAGGCGCAGGGTGCCGGCACCGGCAACCCTGGACGCGATGACATAGTCTTTCGTGCGTTCAGACATGACGGCAGCGCGCGTCAGCCGCACGAAATGCGGCAGGTTGACCAGCGAGATCGCAATCATGGCGTTGACCAGGCCCGGACCGAGCACGGCGACCAGCACGAGAGCCAGAAGCAGCGACGGAAAGGCGAGGATGATATCCATGACGCGCATGATGATCGTATCGGTACGGCCACGGAAATAGCCGGCGATCAGGCCGACGAGAACGCCGGAGATGACCGAAAGCGTCACGACCACAAGGCCGATGAACAGCGAGAAACGGGCGCCATAGATCAGGCGAGACAGGATATCGCGGCCGACAGCATCAGTTCCGAGGAAATAGGTCCATTGACCGCCCGCCGCCAGGGCCGGCGGCAAGAGAAGAACGTCACGATTCTGGATGCTGGGGCTATGCGGCGCCACGAACGGCGCAAAGATTGCCAGAACCAGAATGATCAGGAAGATAGCAAGCCCCATGACCGCGCCCTTGTTGCGCGAGAAATAGAACCAGAATTCGGCAAAGCCGGTCTGCGGCTTGGTAGTTTTGATTTCAGCGACAGCCATCAGACCCTCCTAATGCCGGATACGCGGGTTGATGAAGCCGTAAAGCACATCAACGATGAGGTTGATGATCATGATCATGGCGGCGATCAGCATCAGCCCGCCCTGCACGACCTGATAGTCACGCTTGAACACGGAATCGACCATCCATTTGCCGATGCCCGGCCAGGAGAAGATTGTTTCCGTCAGGATCGCACCGGCCAGCAGCACGCCGACCTGAAGGCCGATTGTGGTGATAACCGGAATAAGCGCGTTCCGCAGCGCGTGCACGCCAATGACGCGGAATGGCGTCAGGCCCTTGGAGCGGGCGGTACGGACATAATCCTCGCCGAGCACTTCCAGCATGGCCGAGCGCGTCTGCCTGGCGATGACGGCGAGCGGGATGGTCGCCAGCACGACGGTCGGCAGGATCAGGTAGCTGACCGCCGATTTGAAGGCGCCCGCCTGCCCCGAGATTAGACTGTCGATCAACATGAAGCCAGTGACCTGCGGGAAGAAATACATCATCGAGATGCGACCCGAGACCGGCGTCCAGCCGAGATAGCCTGAGAAGAAGATGATAAGCAGCAAGCCCCACCAGAAGATCGGCATCGAGTAGCCGACGAGGGCGACGCCCATGAGCGATTGGTCGAGCCAGGTCCCCCGTTTCACCGCAGCGATCACGCCAGCTGGAATGCCGAGCAGCACCGCAACGATGATGGCGCAGAGCGACAGTTCCAGCGTTGCCGGGAAGAGGTTCATGAAATCATCGAGAACCGGCCGCTTGGTGACGATGGACGAACCGAAATCGCCCGTCACAAGACCGCCGAGATAATCGAAATACTGAACATACATCGGCCGGTCGAGACCGAGCTGGTGCATGAGTTCAGCATGCCGTTCCGGAGCCATGACGCGCTCACCCGACATCAACATGACCGGATCGCCCGGCAACAGTCGAATGAAGGAGAACGCGATCAAGGATACCCCGAGGAACGTGGGTATCAGGACGGCAAGCCGCCCGAAAATAAAGCGCAACATGGGAGCCTATCCCTTCTTTCTTTGAAAAACCGACGGCCCGAATGTCTTCGAGCCGCCGGCCATTGCACGCTCTTTGCGGCGTGCCTTTCTTTTGTTTTAGCCGATCTTACTCGGCGATGTCGACGCCTTCGAAGACGAAGTCACCGAGCGGAGACTGGACGAAGCCAGAAACCTTCTTGCTCATCGGAACAACGGCGAGCGAGTGGTCGAGCGTGTTCCAAGGGGCTTCCTTCTTGAAGACGACCTGCGCCTCTTCATAGAGCTTGGTGCGCTCGGCAACGTCGGACGTTTCCTTCGCCTTCGTTACCAGGTCGTCGAACTCCTTGTTGCACCACTGAGCGCGGTTGTTACCGCCGACAGCGTCGCAACCGAGCAGGGTGTCGAGGAAGTTGTCCGGATCACCATTGTCACCGGTCCAGCCGAGGATAGCCGCACCATCGCGGTCCTTGGCGGACGAGAGCTTCAGGTATTCAGCCCATTCGTAGGAGACGATTTCGACGGTGACGCCGATCTTGGCCAGGTCAGCCTGCATCAGTTCAGCTGCACGGCGGGCGTTCAGCATGTACGGACGAGCAACCGGCATTGCCCAGATCTTCATCTTCAGATCCTTGACGCCAGCGTCTTCAAGCATCTTCTTGGCAGCTTCCGGATCGTACTTGTCGTCTTCGACCTTGTCGTTATACGACCACATTGTCGGCGGGATCGGGTTCTTGGCTACCGTTGCGGCACCCTGGAACACGGCATCGACGATGGCCTGACGATTGACCGCCATGTTGAGGGCCTTGCGGACTTCAACCTTGTCGAACGGCGGAACGAGCGTGTTGTAGGCGAGGTAGGAAACGTTCAGACCGGCCTGCTCGGAGATGTTCAGGTTCGGGTCGGCCTTCAGTTCGGCAACGTCAGCTGCGTTGGGATAGGACATCAGGTGGCATTCGCCGGCCTTCAGCTTCTGGGCGCGAACAGCGGCGTCCGTGGTGATCGCGAAGACGAGGTCATCGATCTTCTGCTTGCCACCCCAGTAATCAGGGTTGGCCTTGTAGCGGATGGCCGCATCCGGCTGGTAGGCGACGAACGTGAACGGACCGGTGCCAAGCGGCTGCTGGTTCATCAGTTCCATCTTGCCTTCAGCCTGAAGCTTGTCGGCATATTCCTTCGATAGGATCGAGATGAAAGGCATGCCGAGGTTGGCCAGCAACGGCGCTTCCGGACGCTTCAGCACGATCTTGACCGTCAGGTCATCGACCTTCTCGACCTTTTCAAGGAGGTCCGGCAGACCCATGCCGGAAAAGTATTCCCATGAGGCGCCCGGAACGTACTTGTTCCATGCATTGTCGGCCTTGTACTGGCGCTCGAAGGAGAAGACCACGTCATCGGCGTTCAGTTCGCGCGTCGGCGTGAAGTATTCGGTCGTCTGGAACTTTACGCCCGGACGCAGCTTGAACGTGTATTCCTTGCCGTCAGCAGAAATTTCCCAGCTTTCGGCCAGCGCAGGTTCGATTTCCGTCGTGCCGCGCTTGAATTCCACCAGACGGTTGTAAACCGTATGTGCGGCAGCATCGAAGGTCTGGCCGCCGGTATACATGCCGGGATCGAAGCCTTCCGGCGACGCTTCCGAGCAGTAAACGAAGGTCTTTGACCAAGCAGAACCGGCCATCAAAGTGGCGATTGCGGTTGCAGCAAGGAGAGTAGAGAGCTTTTTCATGAATTTGCTTCCCAGCTTTGTTCTTGTTCTCGTATTTTTCTGACGCAGAAGCCGTTGTTCCGGTCAAGGCCGGATGGAACGACATTTGATCGGGCAATGCAATAAGCGACCCGAAAAATTTGTCCAATTGGAAAATTCTCCCATATGCGACAAAGCGTGAGGCTATACACGACTTTCTTTCCGTCACCAGCATCGCCACCCGAATCGATTTCGTTTTACCGTTAAAGTCAATCCCAAATTGCACTGATAGCTTGGGAAGAGCTGCCATGGCATAAGGCACACGCGGGGCGGGGAGGACTGTTCAGCTTTTATCTGCCAGGCGGGGATGAGATGAAAGCAACTATATTCAGCCCTCCCCCTCGCCACTGCCACCCGGGCTAACAACGTCTGCTTTCAAAACTGCCGACAACTCCCCTTTTCCATTCCGATGCGGTTGCTTATCGTGAATCGCACGTTAAAATGGTGTTCGCGGAATACGTGGGGGGACGGCCGCGACGTGACGACCGATTTGAAAAACCACCGGCAATACTATTGTGACAGCGATTTGGAGAAGGCTCTCAATCGTGTCGATTTCTTTCGGATCTTCCATACAATGGCGCTCCGCTATGGTTTCGACCATTTCGGTATCCTTCAACTCGGAAACGAAGGCGACGCCTGCACGCTGACCAACCGGCTGGCTCTACACGACCTCCCCTCCGGACTTTCCGACGCCTATGACAAGCGCCACCGATTTGGTGATTCAGTCGTTTTCAAAAGCCTTCATACATCATCCATTCCGTCCACCTGGAAGGCCGGCGATCTCCATCCGGGCGGCAATCTTCTCGACCAGCTCGGTTTCGACGTGCTGATATGCGTGCCGGTTGCCGGCATCACCGGTGCGCGTTATGCCGTGCTGTTTCTCGGCGATGGCGAAGGTATGGAACGGCAAGCCCATTTCGCCCTGTGCTACGACGCCATTTGCGCCTTCGATTATTTTTACCGGCTGGTTTTATCCAACAAGGCGGGACTTGGGCTGACGCCGCGCGAGACGGAAATCCTGCGCTGGATTTCCCATGGCAAGACGGCGAGCGAAATCGCACTGATCGTCTCCGTCTCGGAACACACGGTCAATTCGCACACGGCGACGATCCTCAAGAAGCTCGATGTCGTCAACAGAACCCAGATGGTGGCGAAAGCGATCCGGGAACAGATCATTCAATGACGCCGGTGGGCGTCCGCATAATCACACGCCGTACTCTAAGCCATTCACCAAGTGAAACCGCCAGATGACCCACACGATCCATATCCTGCTTGTCGACGACGATCCGGCGGAAAACCTGATCATGCGCGGCGTGATGAAAAAGGTCTCAAGCGTGGAGATTCACCTACACTATTGCCAGACGATCGGCGAGGCGCTGGCCTTCATCGCCTCGGGAACATCTGTCTCGATGGTCTTGATGGACAACCGACTTCAGCAATGTGATTTTCGCGAGACGGTTCCGGCGCTACGCCAGCAAGGCTATATCGGTCCGATCGGGGTGATTTCCTCATCGCTCGCCGACCCCTATTTCCAGAAGTTTGAAGAATATGGCGCCGATTTCCGGATCGACAAAGGCGAGCTCGATCCGACCGCGATCGAATTCATCCTGCGTGAATATGTGACCAGAGCATAAACAACAAAAAGCCCGGACGAGCCGGGCTTTCTGCTGGACTGGAAACAGTATCAGGCCGCTGTTTTCGGATGGGTGAGCTGGTCAAGGCCAAGCAGGAAGTTGATCTGCGGCCGGGCCTTCACCAGATCATCGATCGAATACTGCTGCAGGACTTCGAAGAACGCATTCAGCGCTTTGCGCAGGGCAGCGTTGAGGCCGCAGCTGTCAACCAGCGGACAATCGATCTCGCCAGCCTCGAAACATTCCGCCATGGCAAAACTGTCTTCGGTAACCTTGACGATATCGAACAGGCTGATTTCGGCCGCAGGCTTCGGCAGGCGCACGCCACCATTGCGGCCGCGCACCGTCTCGACGAGGCCGGCCTTGTTGAGCGGCTGAAGAATCTTGAAGAGGAAAAGCTCGGACACCCCATAGGCCTTGGCAATTTCCGGAATGCGGCTGAGATGGCCGTCATTGGCAGCGCAATACATGAGCATGCGGACTGCGTAGTTCGTTTGCTTCGTCAGACGCATCATTAACTCCAGGCTTCGATCATTCGGCGCCCCCGGTTCGAATGAACCTGCGAGCCCATCAGAGGCACTCAAGATTTCGTGGTCACATGGCCGATTCGACCGGCATCCCACATTCTGCTTCCCATATAGGACGGATGATAGTTTGGAACAATTCCAAAAAGCAGAAAATCTTGATTGAAGTGATCATGATCAGCTTCCAGCGGTCTGTCCACCCTCCAAACGGGAAAAGCTGACATGTCATCTCAAGTTTAGGTGGATTACCACCCTGAGAATCTAGTTTTCCGCCCGTTTCTCACGCAACTCGGCCCCATATTCCCGGATCGCCTTCCGGCGCCCGGGCGTGCCTGGATGCGTCGACAGAATGCTGGCATCGGATGTATCGCCGATTTCCTTCTCGACGACCTCAAAGAAGCGTGCGAGCGCCGTGGGATCGTAACCCGCCTTTTGCATTAATTCGACCGAGTGCCGGTCTGCTGCCGCCTCCGCATCCCTGGAATAGGAGAGCGCCAGAAGACCACTCCCCTGGACAAGCAGATCCTCGACGCTATCGCCGATATCGCCCGCGATCAGCATGATCAGGCCGGCCATCCCCGCCGCGCGGTAAATCTGGCGAAGACTGTGTTCCAGTTCGACATGACCGATTTCATGCGCCAGAACGCCGATGAGCATCTCCGTATCACCGTCCGCAAGGCCGACCAGCTCATCGGTGATAATCAACGTGCCGTCCGGCAGTGCGAATGCATTCGGGCCGATCGATCCACCCTCGCGGAAATTCAGCGTATAGGCGGACAGACCACGGGCCGACTTGAGCGCGATGCGGGCAAAACCGTCCGATACCGCCCGACGCTTTGCGTCGTCCAGCTTGGTCTCGCCGAGAACGGTGTGATCCAGTGTTTCCAGCGTACTGGCGGACATCAGACGCGGCACGACCGGCGGGGTGACCGCAACGGCGACTTCAACCAGCACCGGCAGGGCATAGCGGTAGACCAGCCCGGACAGTAGGAACACCGCAACGACAAAGGCGAGGAGGCGCGGATGAAACCGCTCGAGCCCGTGGATAAACCCTGCCCGCTTGCGCCCGTTCGCCACGTGCAGACCGTCGATCGCCGCATTGTCCGTCGTTTCAAACAGCGAGCCATCAGGAAATTCGATACGGCGCGGGATCGAGCCGACGCGGGGAGAGATGCCGAGGTGTGAAAAGACTGCGGAGGCGAATTCACTGCCGTCTTCCGCAACAGCAAGGATCTGCCCTTCCCTCTCGACCAGGCGGGATGGGACTGAACGGCTGGAATCACGCGGATGCCAATCGCCCCGGCAGACCGTGTTTTCGTCAGAAGCCAAAATCGAAACCCTCGAATTCCATGAACTCCGCCCCGACCGCAGAGCCTTCCCGGCCAGCCGTGGCCAGAACTTCGCCGACATCTCCGTCGAAGCGGACCGCCGTGTGCTCGTTGACGTAACGTGCCATGCGAACCGCGGCCCAGGGACGCATCAGGCCCAGCGTCAGAACGGTCACGACCACATTCGACAGGGCAATCCAGACATAGCGGAACCGCGACAGATCGCTTTTCAGCTCATGCTTGCCGTCAAAGCGCGTTGCCGACCAGGCGATGTTGCGCACACCCGCACGGTAAAACAGCGCCGCGATGCCGAAGGACAAGAGCACGGCCAGATAGCCGACGACGCCGAAAACAAACATCGATGCCTGGAATTCGGGCGGCAGTGCATTGGGGTGATCGATCAGGGCAATCAGCAGCGACATATTGGCAAAGGCGACGACCGCAACGATCAGCAAGCCAAGAACGATGATCAGCGCCGAGAAGAACCAGGTCTGGTAGATCGACCCGAGCTTCGGATCCGTCGCAAACGACCGGCCGCCATAGCGCAGATTGTTGCCGAGATAGCGATACATCCAGCGGCTGGCGAGCGGCGCCAGGATGCCGAGCGACAGGACGGCCATCACCGGAGCAGCCATGAAGGCGATGAACGCACCACCCATCTTGCCGACGAAATCGAACCGGACGTTGCGGTAACTGGTGACGCGGGCGCTGAAGCGCAAGCCGCGCATGATCAGCCAGGGAAAGAAGCACAGGACAACAAGACCCACGACAAGACCGGCAACTGGCAACACCGCCAGGATGATATTGTAAACCACAAGATATCCAAGGACGATCAACCGGCCGATGAGGATTTGCTTGCCCTTGGCGTGATATTCGAAAGCGCGGCCAAGCAGTATCGTATTGCCGTAGAAATAGCGGTTGCGGCGCACCTTCGCCCAGGCCGAATAGATGCCGAGCGTAATGATGGTCAAAAGGATATTGACGATCCAGATGCCGAAATATTCTGCGGCATTACCAGTGAACGACAGCCGGTGAAAATCCTGCGATGCAGCCGGTAATGGTGCCGTGTCGGTTGCGCTCATCGTTGCCCCTCTTGCGTATCATCAGATGCAATTCAAGAACGGCCGGCAATCCCCCGATATTCGGCCGCTCGGGCCAAGTCTTAAACTGTCACCCCCGCAGGTCAACCGCACCGGCAGGCCACAACAAAAAGGGCCTCCGTGAGGAGGCCCAATCGAGGAGTATCCGAGGATACCAATTATTTCATCGTCGGGATGGAGAACTCGGCACCATCCTTGATACCGGACGGCCAGCGCGAGGTGATCGTCTTGGTCTTGGTCCAGAACCTGATCGAGTCCGTGCCGTGCTGGTTCAGGTCGCCGAAGGACGAGGACTTCCAGCCGCCAAAGGAATGATAGGCCAGCGGAACCGGGATCGGCACGTTGACGCCGACCATGCCGATGTTGATACGCGAAGCGAAATCGCGGGCCGCATCACCATCGCGGGTGTAGATCGCGACGCCGTTGCCATATTCATGCTTCATCGGCAGATCGAGGGCTTCCTCGTAATTCTTGGCACGAACCACGGAGAGAACCGGTCCGAAGATCTCCTGCTTGTAGATGTCCATGTCCGGGGTGACGTTGTCGAACAGGCAACCGCCGATGAAATTACCGTTTTCATAACCCTGCAGCTTGAAATCGCGGCCATCGACGACGAGGTTTGCGCCTTCTTCGACACCCTTGTTGATCAGGCCGAGAATGCGTTCCTTGGCTTCCTTGGTGACGACCGGACCCATATCGGCCTTTTCGTCAGTGTACGGGCCAATGCGCAGGCTTTCGACCATCGGGGTCAGCTTTGCGATCAGGCGATCGGCGGTTTCCTTGCCGACCGGAACGGCAACCGAGATCGCCATGCAGCGCTCGCCGGCCGAACCGTAACCGGCGCCCATCAGGGCGTTGGCGGCCTGGTCAAGATCGGCATCCGGCATGATGATCATGTGGTTCTTGGCGCCGCCGAAGCACTGGGCGCGCTTGCCGTTCGTTGCAGCCGTGCCATAGACATAGCGGGCGATCGGCGTCGAGCCGACGAAGGAGACGGCCGAGATATCCGGATGCGTCAGGATCGCATCAACCGCGCCCTTGTCACCGTTGACGACGTTGAGGATGCCGGCCGGCAGGCCTGCCTCGATCATCAGTTCGGCAAGGCGGATCGGAACAGACGGATCGCGCTCGGAAGGCTTCAGGATGAAGGCGTTGCCGCAGGCGATGGCAGGAGCAAACATCCACATCGGGATCATGGCCGGGAAGTTGAACGGCGTGATACCTGCGCCGACGCCGACAGCCTGGCGGATCGAATACATGTCGATGTTCGGGCCAGCGCCTTCGGTGAATTCGCTCTTGGAGAGGTGCGGAATGCCGATGACGAACTCACAGACTTCGAGGCCGCGGATGACGTCGCCCTTGGCATCCTCGATGGTCTTGCCATGCTCGCGCGACAGCATTTCGGCCAGTTCATCCATGTTGTCGTTGAGGAGCTGGACGAACTTCATGAAGACGCGGGCACGGCGCTGCGGGTTGGTGGCAGCCCACTTCGGCTGTGCAGCCTTGGCATTCTGAACCGCTGCGTCCATTTCCGCGTCGCTGGCCAGTGCCACCGTGGCCTGAACTTCGCCGGTTGCCGGATTAAAGACATTGCTGGTGCGGCCGCTGGTGCCGGCAACCTTCTTGCCGCCAATGAAATGACCAATCTCGTACATGGGTGATCCTCCTGATCTTGATTATGGCCGGAGTGTCGCACTACAATATGCACAAATCAACGCGGGATATTCAGGAACCGTTGTGCAAAAATTGATGCCACTGGTATCTGTGGAGGCTCTTTGATGAAAACCGGTTCTGAAAAGATCGTGAGAATGGCGGAGCTGGAGATCGATCCTGCCCAGCTTGAGGCTTATCTCGCCCTTCTGGCCGAAGAGATCGAAGCATCCGTGGAGAAGGAACCGGGCGTGCTGATGCTGCATGCCGTCTCGGTGAAAGGCGCGCCTGAGAAGGTTCGTATCCTCGAAGTCTATGCCAATAGGCAGGCTTACGAAGCGCATATCCAGACGCCGCATTTCCTCAAATACAAGACGCTGACGGCTGGCATGGTGCTGTCGCTCAACCTTGTCGATGTCGATCCCATCGTGCTTTCGGCCAAATGAGGATTGCTCGATGAACTGGGATGATGTCCGCATGTTTCTGGCGGTTGCCCGTAGCGGCCAGATCCTGTCGGCCTCCAAGCGGCTGGGGGTCAACCATGCCACCTTGAGCCGGCGCGTCACGGCGCTGGAAGAATCCCTGAAGACCCGGCTTTTGATCCGCCGCACCAATGGTTGCGATCTGACGGCCGAGGGTGAGATCTTCCTGCATGCGGCAGAGCGGATGGAAACCGAGATGCTGGCGGCACAGGCGCAGATCGGCCGCATCGACACTGCCGTTGCGGGGACCGTGCGTGTCGGTGCGCCGGACGGATTTGGAGTCTCGTTCCTGGCCCCGCGGCTTGGCAAGCTGACTGCCCGGTTTCCGGAGTTGCGCATCCAACTGGTCCCGATCCCCCGCTCCTTTTCGCTGTCGCAGCGCGAGGCTGATATCGCCATCACCCTTGAGCGGCCGGAACAGGGACGGCTGATTTCGTCGAAGCTCACCGATTACACACTCGGGCTCTACGCCTCACAGGACTACCTGTCGTCCTATGGTGCTCCCGACACGGTCGATGATCTGAAGAACCATCGCCGCATCGGCTATGTGGAAGATCTGATCTTTACGGCATCGCTGAATTTCACTGGCGAGATCATGCGCAGCTGGGATGCCTCGTTCGAAATCTCCAGCGCCACGGGCCAGACCGAAGCCGTGCGCTCAAGCGCTGGGATCGGCATCCTGCATAATTACATCGCCCGCCAATATCCCGAGCTGATCCGCATCCTGCCGGAGACCACGATACGGCGGGGCTATTGGACCACCTATCACGAAAGCGCCCGCGAGCTCGTTCGCGTCCGCACCGTCGTCGATTTCCTTCAGGAACTGGTGACGGAGGAGCACGGCATTTTCATTTGAGACGATCTATTGCGCCACGGAGGCAACAGCTTCCGGAAGCGGCACGAAGGATGGCTTCGCCGCCACCTTGGACACTTCCGGCTGCACAACAACCGGCACAGGCTCTGCCGCAGCCATCACGGCCGCCTCTCCCGGCATCGGCACCTTGACGGCGTTGGTGATCGTTTTTTCAACCTTCCCTGCTGGTTCGGCCGCCGTCGTTTCCACCGATGGATTTTCAAGAACTGCTGGCCGCTTCACCCGGCGTACAGGTGCCGCAATGGCGGTCTCCGCCGCAATGGGCCGGGCTTCCTGTTCCACGAAAGGCACCGGCGCAAAAGCGCCCGGCCCCACTGCATATCCCAGAGCCTGAGCGTTTTGCGACGAGGCCGGATGGAGCCGCAATCCCTGCATCAGCGCGACGATCCGGTCGGCTGCAATCGACGGACTGCAATAGCGCAACCGGATCTGCGCTGCGCCACCTGCCGTGGCGAACTGCCCGCCATCATAGGGCCGGATGTTCTTTGCAAACTGCCATGCGTAAACGCAGCTACCGCTCTTGCCGATGGAACCGGTCGCGTAACCGAAGACGCCATAGGCGTTATCGGCAATCACAGGGCTGATCTGCATCTTAACGCCGGACAACGCGCTTCGCATTTCCGCCTGAACCTGCGAGCGTGATGGTGCGCCGTTGCTGCGGGTGATCTTTGCGGACGGATCGATCGTGATGCTCAGCATGTTCTCGCCGGCAAGGTCCGTTGCGTTGGCATAAACGATCGTCTGTTCGATTTTTCCCTTGGCTCCCGTCTGCCTTACCGTCGTCGCTGGGAGCCCGGGAAGAGTGGCGGCTGCATATTCGGGAGAAACCGTGGTGGCCAGCGACGGCCAGTTGCCTTCGACAGCACCTGTACGCAGGAAAGGATCGTCGACCACCGACGTGCAAGAGGCAAGCATCAAGGCCAGAGCGATTGCGGAGAAAATTTTTTTCATCGGCGTGTATCCGTCCAACTTGTGGCAACAAGACCGCGTCTCACGCCTGCATCCGAGAGGTGATCGTTAAGGCGCTGGAACACCTGCTTGGCGATCTGCTTGTTCCCGAGATGATAGTAGGCCCAGCCACGCAGCTGGCTGAGATCGGCAGGCTCCGCGACCAGGCTTGCCCGCGCATTCAGCGCGTCGAGCGTCTTTTGGTACTGCTTGCGATCGAAACTTGCCCGGGCGCGCTGGAAATAGATTTCCGCCCGGATTTCCCGGTCCCGTTCGGCGCTGAGCGGATAGGCCCGGATGATCGCTTCGGCGTCATCCGTCAGCCGTCCGCGCAACAGGGTCAATGCCGTCCCATAGGCAGCATCGGCGCGCACCTGTCCCCCGGCGCTCAGACCATCCGCAAAGGCGGCGCGCGCCTCGGCAAGACGGCCAAGGCCGAGATAGCACCAGCCACCGATCTGCGCCGCGTCCGCAGACAGTTGTCCCCGGCTGCGCAAATCAGTGAGATCGTTGATGCAGGCGGCATAACGCTTGGCCTGAAAATTGCGGAAATAGTTGGCCTGGATTATCCCGCGCGGCTTGACGACCGATGCAGCCGCCCTCCCCTTCGGCGGCGATGCGGTGCGGATTTCATCCCAGATGTCAGGATAGGTTTGGCCATATCTTTCCTGCAGCGCGGCAAATTCCGGCTTTTGCGATAGCCGCAGGTAGGACAGTGCCAACCCCTTGACGCGTGCGGGCGCCACTTTCCAGTCGACGGCCTTCTGGAACCAGGCGGAAGACGCTTCGTACTGCTTGGAATTATAGGCATACCAGGCGAGAATTTCGGCGTGGTCGGCATTCAACGTCTGCAGGATCGTCGTCGAATAGGACGCAACGATCCTTTCGTCGATGACGGCCATATCGGGCTTGGCAAAGCGCAGCGACAGCGCGTTCATCAGGAATTCCGGATCGCCGGACAGGTCCTGCAGGTAGGTGGCCGCCACCTTATAGGCTTCCTCCTCGAGGTTCTGTGCGGCGAGGCTGAGATACAGTCCCTTCGCATTCGATGCATCCGCCTGGACTGCCAGCGCCTTGCCGAACCACTGCGCACTGACGGCCGGCTGCTTGACCTTCAGGTAATACCAGCCGAGCAAAGCCATATCCTCGACCTTCGGAGGATTTGTTGCCTTGAGCGGGGCGAGCTGATCGTCCGACAGCGGCACCGTCTGCTTTTCATCGGCATTGAAATCGGCCACCGTCTTGCGCATCAGATCGAAGGACACCGGCTGCAGGCCCGCCTGCATCGCGGGCGTCACCGCAAGCTTTTGCATCACGGCCTGGACTTCAGCGGCCGGAAAATCGCGGATGGCCTTCTGCAGTGTTGTCACCAGCACCGCGTCGGGCAGACGCTTGTCACCGTCACGCAGCAGGATGCCGCGATAGATGTCTGCGAGCGGTTGTTTCATGCCTGTCTGCGCATAGGCATCGATCAGAGTCCAAAGCAGGTCGACCTCTGTTTCGGTCGCGGGATCGATACTGCCGCCAGCCTGGATGACATCCGTCCAGTCGTTGTCCTTCGCCGCCTCCGTCATCAACACCCGCTGTTTGCGGCGCGCCAGCTTCTCGGCGAAATCGGCTGTCGGCTGCCAGTCCGGCGTCTCGCTCTTGCGGCGGATGATTTCGGCGTCGATGCCTGTGAAATCGCTTCGATCATAGAGTTGCCAGAGCAAGGTCTCATCGATACCACGCGCCGATTGCGGCAGGTACAGGTCCTGCGGCATTTCGAATTGCGGGAATTTCAGCCGCAGGCGCGCAGCCTCGGCGGCAACGCGATCATCCTGCTTCTGCCCGGCATAATAATAGAGCGCTGCCATTTCGACATCATCGGGCTTGTTCGCGGCCGGCAGTGTCTTGGCGGATTCTGCATTGTTCACTACCGCAGGGTCAGCCTGTCCCGCGATCGCCGAGGTCATCGCCTGATCGATGATGCGGAAGGAGCCGGCCGCCTGCGTTAGAAGCTTTGCCGAATCCTCGGAAAAAGCCGTTGCCGGCACAAGCAGGTTGGAAGCGGCCAGAAGGGCGAGCCAGTGTTTCTTCATGACGATCATTGATCCGACCTCACACCCTTGCGCGGAATGGCAAACCCGAGCCACACGGCGAAGACGCCCATCAACCCGACGATAAGCACAACGTAGAATTGGAAATTGTCCGAGAACCAGGCGGCCGCCAGGCGGCGCAGGTTGCTGGGGCTCTGGTCGGTCATCCCGGCGATGAAATGCGCTCCGGCCGGCACCGTATTAACGGCGAGGCTGGCAGTTTCGATCTCGGCAGACCCACCATTCAGTCCCTGCCAGACGGCAGGCTCGACGAGCCGACGAACGCCAAGCGCGATATCGGCGGGCGATGCCGCATGGACCACAGTCCAGACTGCATCGCCGGAGGGTGACGGAGTTTGCGTCAAGGTCAGAAGCGAGTGTCCCGGCCGGAGCTTGGCGGTGGAACCAGACCCATCCTGGTAATTCAGCCATTTGCCAAAACGTGTGCCCGCACCTGAAAACCAGTCCTGCATCTTCGATGTTACGGACAATTCGTCCTGCGGCCTCGTGGTCGATTTGCGGAACGCATCCAGCAATGCGGTCGAATCGTCGTCATTGTTTTGCTCCGGGCCGGCTTCGAACATATTGCCGATGGTCGCTGTTCTGATGGGATCGACGTCTGCGGTGGATACGGTCATCGGCTGGAAGGCATTCACAGGAAAAGCGCTCTTACCGGCATTGCCCAGCTCGGCAAAGGCATTCTGCGTGGTGATCACCAGCGCATTGCGCTCTCCGGATGGAGCGGCGCCGCTCAAGCGAATATCGGCATTCAGCGGATTGCGGGCGGCAAGCGCCAGGCGGGACAACATGGTCAGGGCGGCACTTGTGGACTGGGCATCCGGGCGTTCGATGAATATGTCGAACGGTCTGCCATCGGCATAGGGATAGGCGGTACCGGCGAGACCGCCGATATCCGGAAGACGGCCGATCCGGGCGAGCGCCGGGATTTCGATCTTCGTCTCCTTCAGGAGAATGAACCGCGGCGCGGTATCGTCGCGGGCCTCGGGCGCGCAGGTCTCGTCGGCATCGACAGGCAATTCGGCCAGAAGCTCGACCTTGTTATTGCCCGGACGGAACGCCCGCAGCGGCAGTTCGATCAGCTTGCCGTCAAACTGTTCTCCAGCGGTATTGCGGAAAGGATAGCTGGTTACGACGCGGTCATTGACCCGCACCAGAAACTGCGCCGTACGCTTCAGGCCCGGTGACGTGGCGGCGCTGAGCTTCAAGCCGATCGTTGCATAGTCGGCCGGGTAGAAATCCGCCGGCATGACCATGTTGAAACCGGTGCGCGACAGGCGACCGGAAAAGACGCGGGTCTCATATCCGGTGTCGGCCAGTGTAAAGCTCGTTGATGCGTCGGCAATAATCGTCCCCGACTGGCGTGAAAAAATGCCGCTATCGAGGCTTTCCTTCAGTGGCCCCTGGATGGCTTGAAGCAGCTGGCTGCTCATATCGGCGCGGGTGGCGCCTCGCAGGCTGACCATTGCACGGCCCTCTGGTCCTGCGTCGCGGACGGAAAGGCCATAGGGTGCCGCCTGTCCATCGGCACCACGCGCCTGCGCCCGCGTCTTGTCCGAAGACACATAGAGATCGACGCCAGGGCCGGTGCCAGGCTTTTCGCCGACCGTGACCGCGAGATCGTCCCGATTCATGAATAGCGCCAGCGTCTGTAGAACGGGAGCCGCATCATTCAGCATTTCGGCAGTCGCCGCCTGCGGCAGGATCAGCCGGATGTCAGTGACATTGGCTTCGGTGCGCGCGACGGTGAGGAGATCAGCGAACGACTGAAACCCATGCTGCCGGGTTGCGGCAAAACCGCTTGCAGAAGGATCAAACTCGCTCCACAGCTCATAGGTAGCCTCCAGCGAGCAATCGACCCGATGGAACTGGCGCGCCCGCAGAACCACCTGATTGCGGCCGGGTCTTAGAAAGTCCGCGCCGATCGCCAGCGCTTCTTGTTTAAAGCCATTCGGCGAGGCGATCTTGAATGTCCCGGCCGATTTGCCGTTGACCTCCACATCCATCACGGACGTATCGGGCAAAACCGAGACAGCATTTCGGTAAGACAGTGTCAGCTGCCCGCCGCTTGCGGCCTGATCGGCGGCGAGATTGAAGCTCAGCCGTGCGACGGCATCTTCGCCGGAGAGGTGATAGGCCGGCAGCGCCTGTTCGAACGGAACCAGACCGCTGACCTTGGCAGCCGCGGCTTCCGCCGGAACCGGCCGGGTCGACAGGATGCTCTCGCTGTCTCCAGGCAGGATGCGGGCCGCAGACGGGGCTGCATCCAGCAGGCTCTGGGCGGAAAGCGGCAGCGTCTGGGCCATGATGAGGGCGAGCGACAGGCCGACTGTCCGGGTGCGAAAAGGCTTAGCCATAGAGCTGCTCTCCCTTGAGAACCGGGGCATGGTCGGCTGTTTTGACAGGCAAAGGCACCGGAACGATCTTGTTGTCGTTCAACACCATCGGCGCATCGTCGAAGGACTGGACGACGCTCTCGCGGATCAGGCCAGCGCTGTAACGGATGGCACGGAGCGATTCCGTCAAGCTCCAGAGCGCAAAGCGGCTGGTGCCCCAGAAGAAGTTTTTCCGCGTCTGGCGGCGCTCCAGGCGATCCTGCAGCACGGACTGGTCGGAATACATCAGCTCGGCAATCGCCATCACCGTTTCCGGCGTCCTTTCGGAATAGGCAAAGCCGCAGATCGCCGTCTGGTCGAGCATGCGCCGCGAGCGATAGACGACGTTGAAGTTGATCGTCTGGCCACCACGGCGGACTTCGACCTTGGCCATCGTTGGAGTGACGAGGTCCAGCTTCGGTTCCTTGTCGACAAATTCGATCGACACGCCGCCGCTTGAAGCATCCTGGATGATGACATGGTGGATGATATCATCGACATGCATCAGGGCGTGGCGCTTGACCGGCAGGCGCTGGTTGCGGCGCAGTTCACGGCGTTCCGCAATCGCCCCGAGGGCCGCACCGGCGAGACCGAGATTGATCAGGTTCCACATCGCAACGATCAACAGTAGCTCGCTGGCGACCGGCTCGGTCAGGACGCGATATCCGGAATAAAGGGCTGCAGCGAGCAGCAGGAAGAAGATGGCAAAATACGGCGTTGCCAACGGCGACAGCTTGCTCTTGTCCAGAGTCTGGCCCTTGGCTGTCACATTGAACGTCGGCTTGCGCGGATTGCGCACGACGCTGACGATACTGCCAAACAGGAAGACGGCCTGGACATATTCGTAAAGCTCAGAAATCCACGGCCAGCGGACACGGCCATAGAGATAGCTCTGCATCGCAAACGAGCTGATCAGATAGGTGACCGCATAGGAGGCGAACTCGAGGATGTTGGCCTTATAGATCTCGAGAGAGAAGAAGATGTAGAGCAGCGGCGAGAACATGAAGGCCAGCCGCGACAGCGGGAACAACCAGAACATGTTGATGCCGGCATAGCAGATGCGCTGCGGGATCGAGAGGCCCTTGGCGAGGAAAGGCCGCTTGAGGATGAGGATCTGCAGCATGCCCTGGCACCAGCGGGCACGCTGGCCGATGAACGAGACGAACGTCTCCGGCTGCAGCCCGGCGATCAGCGGTTTGTCGACATAGACCGAGTGCCAGCCCTGGCAATGCAGCGACAGCGCCGTTTCGCAATCCTCGGTGATCGACTGGCCGGAGAAACCATCGGTGGTCTCCAGCGCCTTGCGGCGCAGCACGGCCGCTGAACCGCAGAAGAACGAGGCGTTCCACTTGTCGAGCCCGCGCTGCAGGATCGAGTAGAACATCTCGTTTTCCGACGGCATACGGGCAAAGGTCTGGAGGTTCTTTTCCAGCGGGTCTGGATTGAGGAAATAATGCGGGGTCTGGACGAGGAAGAGCTTTTCATCTTCCTTGAAGAAGCCGACCGTCTCACGCAGGAAGTCGCGCACCGGCGCGTGGTCGGCATCGAACACCACGACCAGTTCACCGTTAGAAACCTTCAGGCCTTCATTGAGATTACCGGCCTTGGCGTGATCGTTCTGCTTGCGAGCATGGTAGTGCACGCCCATGGCGGCGCAGAGCGCCTTCAGCTGTTCATGACGGCGAATGGCGGCGACCGAGACATGCGGGTTCTTGTGGTTGCGCTTGGCATCCGTGCCGCCGTCATCGAGCAGATAGATGTTCAGCTTGTCCTTCGGATACGCCATCGACTTGGCGGCGGCCAGCGTCACCGCCAGAAGTTCGGCATCTTCATTATAGCTCGGGATGAACACATCGACCGTCGGCAGATCGGGGGTAGCGCCCATGTCCGGCGTCTTGCGCTTGATCGGATCGATGACCATGAAAAAGCTGATCGCCAGCATTGCCAGGCAATACATCTCGGCGAGATAGAGCAGGAAGCCGGGGATGAAATTCAGCGGCTCGGTGATGTCAGGCAGCGTCTCGGTTGTGCGCCAGAAACCGTAGCGCAAAGCAATGATGCCGGCGAAGACGAGGGTGACCACACGAAACGCGCTGTTGTCGGGACGCGTCATCCCGATGAACATGATGCCCAGAACTGCGAAGCTGAGCATAAGCTGCGCCTGCAGGCTCATCGGCAGCAGAATAAGAGACAAGCCGACTGCCCCGGCCGGAAGTGCCAGATATTTTCCGCACGTCATGTGCCACCAACCCCATCGTCATCTTCAGCGGCGCATCATGCGTGCCGGTTCTACATCGAACAGCCGGAACCTAAGCGGCGAAGGGTCAACAGAATCCTAATTTGAGGCGTGGTGGATGGAAACGGTACAGGACTAGGTAAACACAAGGTTTACGCGGCGCGCCAAGATATGAGGAGGGGCGGCTTTTGGCAGCCGGAAGGAACATGCGGGCCGTCATCGCGTTGATATTTCTGAAAACAGGAGACAGAGATGACGCTTCCCGCCGATCCCATTCCAGGCCCTATTCCCCCCATTGAGCAGCCGCCACCCGTCAGGGAGCCGGAGCCCGACCGGCTGCCGGACGAGGACCCCTTGCCCAATCCGGACGAAAATCCGGAACCGCCGCAACAGGTGGGACACTGCTGACATTGCCCGATCAAGAATGCAGACCAGGCGGTAAATCCCCCTCACCTTTGCACAAAACCACAAAGGCCCAGCAATCCAGGCCCTTGTGCTGTCGTTTGGAGCCTATGCAGCACCACCCGCTGCAACAGGCCTCCACACCTGCTCCCGGTTCCCCTCGGCGGCGAGATCGATCGTGATACGGGTGCCATTCCTGATCCGCCGGCGCAATGCATCGGCACCGCCCGGTCCGGCCCGAAGCACGTCACCGTCGTGAAGCGCCTGCAACCGCGAGCGCGATACCGGCAACTCTCCGGCCAGCAGGCGGTCAAGCCGCAGGCTGACCGGAAACGGCACGTTCAGTTCGATGTCGAGCACCGTCCAACCGGAGGGTTCCTCCAGAAGTTCCTTGCCGATTTCGAAGCCGGGAAACTCCTCGATGCGTTGCGACTTGCGCCGCAGCGCCTCGATGTTGAACGTTTCGGCCCGGATCCAATCCGCATCGTTGGACTGTAATGCTTCAAGGACCTTAGGATCGATATCGCCGACGCCCCGCCGTTCGAAGATCGGCCGGTTCCAGGTCTTTTCGCAGGCCAGGCATCTATAAATCAGCCAGGCATCAAGCCTGCGGCCGTTGGCGTTGAGGCGGATTTTGCCGCTGCTCTGGAATGGCCTTTGCATTCCGCATCCGCTGCAGGCGATCCAGGGTTGGGGCGCCGTTTGCGGTGTAATGGTCCATCGGACCCGAAGTAGATTGCACATATCGTCTTGGTCTTCCGTTCGGAAGTCCACCAAGATGGTGCAGGAGAAACCCTTTGCGGGCGCGGCGTGGCGATGTTTGGGGCGGCTGAAGAGCTGAGAGCGCAGAGCTGCACACGGCACATTGAAACAATGCCAGACCGGTCTCTCGCCACCACCCGATGAACACATCTGTACGCCGACGGCATCGCCATCGCGCAGTACGGGGTGAAACTGGATTGAGACCGGTATTACTTAGGCAAACTGCAACCTCTGTGCGCCAACGCTCTTGGTCGTCAGGTTAGCAAATGATTTGCGCGGCGTGGAGGCCTGCGGCCTATTCGGAAATAGAAAACATGGCAGTGCGGCGTTTATGCAACTTTGCGCTGATCACAGATCGACGGCGGTCAACGAATGGCCGCGTTAAAGCAGCCCTTTGAGGTGCAGAAGCCCAAACGCCGCCACTGTGGCAGCATCCTTGAGTTCACCACGAACGATCATGTCAATGACCTCTTCAATTGCAAAGCCGCGGCTGATCAGCCCTTGTTCTTCCGGATCCAAGTTCGTTGAAAGCGGGCGCAGACCGCGCGCGAGGAAAATATGGCACCTCTGAGTCGAATAGCCATACGCTTCGAAGAGCTGGCCGACATATGTCATTTCATCGGCGGCAAGACCGGTTTCTTCTCGCAGTTCACCATGGGCCAACTCCAGGGGATCGACATCCTCGTGCTCCTCCCAGGAGCCCTGCGGCAACTCCCAAAAGCGCTTTCCGACCGGATAGCGAAATTGTTCGACCAGATAGACAATCCCAGCCGCATCGATGGGGACGATGAGAGAAAAGTCGTTCTTCTCGACAACCCCGTAGATGCCCTGCGAACCGTCACGGCGCTCGACTCTATCCTCGCGAACTTTCATCCAGCGGTTCTGATAAACAATCTTGGTGCTTAGCGTTGTGATTTCGAGAGCATCGTCAGTCATCTGTTCCCCGATTGGTCACCTCGGTAGTGAATCACTTCCGGTCCCCAGTAGGCCATTTATTGATAGCTTACGATAGGGAAGACTGCCCAAGATCACCAAATAGCCGGGAAAGCATGACTTGCAGACAGCAGGGAGACGCAATGTCAAACGTGAAGGGAATTTCAATGCGTTCAGCCAAGATCAGCAAAACCGCAGTGTCGTCGGATATTTGACTGTGGAAAGAATGGTACGGTTGGGGGGTCTCGAACCTCCGACCTCAGGTGCCACAAACCTGCGCTCTAACCAACTGAGCTACAACCGCACAAAACAAAGCTGACGAAACAAAGTCGCGCCGCGCTTTCCGGGTCAAATACGGGCAGTCCGGATTTTTTGCAAGCCATAACTTGCCCGTAGATGTGAAAAAACCGGGTAAACAATCACCCGGTTCTTTTTATCGTGCTGCGCGAACAAAGTCCGCGCCCGCAGAAATCAGTTCTTCTTGAAGCCGGAGATGGCCTTTTCGGCGGCATCCTTGCCAGGCTTGGTCACGGTTTCGGCAACTTTGCGGGTGGCTTCCTGCATCGACTTTGCCTGTTCCATGGCAAGCTCGGCCTGCTTGCGGATGAAGGCCGTCTGCAGTTCGAACAGTTCCGAAACCGACTTGACGCCGAGCAGCGCTTCCATGTGCGACAGCGAGTTTTCTGCATTGGTGCGCAGGGCGTCGATCGCCTTCAGGCCGAGTTCGACGGTGCCGGACTGCGCGCTTTCGATGGTCGCTTCAACAGTCTTCGTCGCATCTTCGGCGGCGGTCTTCATCTTGGAATAGGCTTCCTTGGACTGGGCAGCACCCTTTTCAGCGAAATCGCGGAAAGTTTCGGTGACCTTTGCCGGGTCGAACGAGGCAAGCGAAAAGACGTCGTCGGTTTTCTTGGTAGCCATGATCTGCGCTCCTTGGTTTCAGGCCCTCTCATGAGGCACCCGTTGTTCAGTGATGTCTATATAGGCGATTTCGTTGTGCATTGCAATATATTTGTGCAATGCAGCATTCATTAAAATCACCGACATTAACCTTGCGCGGCGAAAGGCCTGTGCGCCATGGTCAGCAAGCTGGACCCCTGCCCCCCCGGCGTCTATTAATAGACTGTTAACAATCCCGCCCCTATGGCGGTTGCGCAAACCAGGTCTGCCGATGCCCGCAAAATCGTATCCCTTTATCGACATCGCCGTTCATGAACGGGTGCGGGAGCATTTTGCCAGGGGCGATGCCGCCGTCCTGTTTTCGCCCGACATGAGCCAGGTGCTGTGGTCGAATGGCGAAGGTGCCTTCCTGTTCGGGCTGCCGTCGATCTACGATTTCATCGATAGCGGCGCCAACCGCAACGATGCCGCCTACCGCCAGATGGAGGCGGCTGCCCGTCAGCTGAAGCGCAGCGGCGACAGCCGGACATTCCTGATGCGGATCGCTTCCGGCTTCCAGCGCGCCTCGGTCAGCGCATCCGTCGAGATGATCACCGTGCGGCCTGGCGAGACGGCCATCCTCTTTGCAGCTCCTCGCGGCGGCAAACTGCTTGCCATTCAGGATCGTGCAGCACGGATGATCTCGGGCTTCGACGACCCGGACACGCATATGGCTGTGCTGGACGGCGACGGCGCCGTGCTGGCCGCCTCGCCGGGGTTCAGGGCTTTGGCCATGACACCGCAGACATGCCGCTCGCTGGTGACGGCTGTCAGCCGCGACAGCGACTGGCTGCTCAAGCGGCCGATCCCGACGGGCAAGGGCCATCTGCCGGCGGCAATCGGCAAGCTCTCCGAGCGCCCTGCCCTGCATCTGCTGTTTGCGGTCGAGACCATTTTGGGTAATCTCGATCCTGGAACGGATTTTCAGGAGATTGCAGATGCCGATGGTACGCCGGCCGTGCCAGAACCAGATGCAAGCCAGACCGCCGCTCCACTTCTGTCACCAGTCGCGCTGCCTGCCGATGTGATCGACGAGATCGGGCAGATCGAGGAAATCACGCCGGAAGACGATGGCTTCATCGATGCCGGTGATGACAGTGATTCAGCCGCAGAAACAGAGCAGCCTTCCGCTGAAGATACCGCGGCTCCTGCTGACCCTGTGACCGAAGAGGCAGCCCCGCATCTGCCGGCGCCATCTCAATCACAGCCGGAACACATCGTTTCTGAGACAGCCGGGCCGGAGGAGACGTCCGAAGCTCAGGTGCTTGACGAAGCCACCATTCTACCGGAAGCCGATGAAAAGGCGGCCGGCGAGATCGAGCGTGGCGAAACACCACCGGCAGAAACTCCGGAAGAGCCCGTCCAGGGCAGCGTTGCGCCGGATGAGACGATGGCGGCCCAGAGCGCGAGAGACACCGCGGATGGCGAAATCGCCGCGGATGGCGTGGCAGACGATGTTCCCCTCCCTCCTGCCGATAGCGCACCAGATGAAACCCTTGGAGAAGACGCTGGCGTAACCGGGCCTGTGCAGGGTTTCGTCTTCAACCCGAACAGCCGCGCCGTCCGCTTCGTCTGGAAGATTGATGCAGACGGGCGATTCAGCGAGATTTCCGAGGAATTCGCAACCGCCGTCGGGCCGAACGCGGCCGATATTACCGGCCAGAGCTTTAGCGATCTGGCGGACCGTTATAACCTTGATCCCGGCAATACGATCAGCGAGCTTTTGAAGCGGCGCGACACCTGGTCGGGCAAGACGATCTACTGGCCGGTTGAGGGTACGCGCCTGCAGGTACCGGTCGATCTTGCCGCCCTTCCGACCTATTCGCGCAACCGCGAATTCGACGGTTTCCGCGGCTTCGGCATCGTACGCGTGGCCGATACGATTAATGACGATCAGGCCATGGGCCTGACGTTCAGCCCGCCGGCTACTGCCGAAGAGACTGTTGCAGACGAAGTGGATGGCGCGGCGGAAGTTCTGCTGCCCGCAGATCACGACGTGGTGGCAGAAGCCCCGCACGAGGCGGAAGAACATGCCCCGTCAGCGGAGCATAGTGAGGCTCTGAGCGAACCGGCGGACAGCGCGGCATCCGAACCGGCCGCATCTGAGGAGGATAGCGCGAGCCAACCTGCCGAGCCGACCAACGAACCGGCGGCAGTTGACGACCAGGAAGACCCTTTCCGCGGCGAACGCCCGGCGCTGAAGCTCGTCGAGACAGCGGGACGCCGCATATCCGACAAGGTGGTCCAACTCGACAATCACCGCCCGGGCACCGAACCCTTGAGCCGCAGCGAACAGGCCGCCTTTCGCGAGATCGCCCGTCAACTCGGCGAGAATTTCGGCAAACGTCCGAACGAGGCTGTGGCTGCCACAGACGGGACGACCGTTCAAACGCCGGTACGCGAAGATGCTTCGCCGAACATCGAGGCGGCCGTCGAGGATGGCCGGAACGGAAGCGAGGATCGCGCAGGCGGCAACGAGATCGTCGAGCCGCCTGCCGAAGAGGTCCAGCCACCCGCTCCGATCGTGCCTGCCCGTACCAGCGGCAACAGCAGCCTGACGCCGGAAATCCTCGACAATCTTCCGCTCGCCCTTCTGGTCCATAGCGGCGACGACCTGTTTCACGCCAATTCCGAATTCCTGGCGCTCACGGGCTATTCCGATCTGGACGAGCTGCGCGAGGAAGGTGGGATCGACGCCCTTTTCGCTGGCGACGAGGATGACCTGTTCGACTTGCCGGATGGCACGATGATGCTGATCCGCAATGACGGCCAACTCGTGCCAGTCTCGGCACGGCTCCAGTCGATCCGCTGGGAGGACAAGAACGCGCTGATGATGGCGCTTTCGGCAACGCAGACGGCGGCTGCGCCTCTCGCTGCCGAAATCCAGCCGGCCGACGCAGCCGAAGAGCCTGCCGAAGTGCTGGAACTTCAGGCGCTCCGCATGGAAGCGGAAGAACTCCACTCCATTCTTGAGACGGCAACCGATGGCGTTGTCGTCGTCGGTGCCGAGGGTGAGATCCGCTCGGTCAACCGGTCAGCCAGCGCCCTGTTCAATTATGATGACGGCGAAGTCCGCGGCAAACCTTTTGCCATGCTGTTTGCCCATGAGAGCCAAAAGGCCGTGCTCGATTACCTCGCCGGGCTTTCCGGCCATGGCGTCGCCAGCGTGCTGAACGATGGCCGGGAAGTGATCGGCCGCGAAGCGTCCGGCGGCTTCATCCCGCTGTTCATGACCATGGGCCGCCTGTCCTCCTCCAATGGTTTCTGCGCCGTCATCCGCGACATCACGCAGTGGAAGCGGACGGAGGAAGAATTGCGCAACGCCAAGCGGGCCGCCGAAACCGCCAACGCCCACAAAAGCGATTTCCTCGCCCGCGTCAGCCACGAAATCCGCACGCCGCTCAACGCGATCATCGGCTTTTCCGACATGATGGCAAGCGAGCATTTCGGCCCGATCGGCAATCCACGTTACGTCGAATATGCCGGTGACATCGGCCGCTCCGGCCGTCATGTGCTCGATATCGTCAATGATCTGCTGGATATCTCGAAGATCGAAGCCGGCGAGATGGACCTCGACTTTACCGCCGTCGAGATCAACGATGCCGTCTCGGAAGCCGTGTCCCTGGTTCAGCCGCAGGCCAACAGCCAGCGGGTGATCATCCGCACCTCCCTGTCGGGATCGGTTCCGAACGTGGTTGCCGACAACCGTTCGATCAAGCAGATCGCGCTCAACATCCTGTCCAATGCCATCCGCTTCACCCCGTCCGGCGGCCAGATCGTCGTGTCGACCGCCTATGAGGCGAATGGCAGTGTCATCCTACGGATCCGCGACACCGGCGTCGGCATGACACGCACCGAGCTTGAGCAGGCCATGAAGCCGTTCCGCCAGGTGACCACCGGCGCCCGCAAGCGCGGCGACGGCACCGGCCTTGGGCTACCGCTGACCAAGGCGATGGCGGAGGCAAACCGCGCGCATTTCTCAATCAACTCGGCCCCCAACGAAGGCACGCTGGTGGAGATTTCCTTCCCGTCGCAGCGGGTGCTGGCGAACTAGCCAAGGAGGAATGGGAGACGGCGGCAGTCACGTGCCAGATGGTGGCGGTTGCCGGTTCTGCTCGCGCCAGGAGACGGGACTGAGGGACGTGACCCGCCGGAACTCGCGGTTGAAGTTCGATTTCGTCTGGAAGCCGCATTCGAACATGACGGCAGTCACCGGCATGCCGGTCTCGCGGAGCAGCCGGCAGGCCTCGGCAATTCGAAAATCATTGATGTACTGAGAGACGTTCTTGCCCGCGAGCCGGTTGACCGCGCCGGAAATCTGGCGGGCCGGGACGCCTGCGCGCCGGGCCAGCCGCGACAGGGTCAGGTTTTCGTCGCGTGATAATTTCTGATCCACCAGCAGACGATCGATCTTATCAAGGATGTCGCGGTCCTGTGCAACCAGAGACAGGAGGTGGTCGCCGCTCGGGACCGGCACGGGAGCCGCACGCTCACGGGCGGCGACAAGAGCGGTGACGCCCAGCAGGAACAACCCCAAAAGATTGGCATTGCCGATGAGCAGCGCCATATTCTTCCCCTTGCTCCACTCGAATTCCAGCAGGATTACCAGGTCGAACAAGGCTGAAAGGCAAAGCCAGGCAGCGGCCAAAAACAGGGCGCGATGCGCGGCAATAGCGCCTTCGAAGCGCGCATCGTCCAATCCGTCGGCACCGCCGCGGGCAAGATCCAGTAGCGCGAGCGCATATCCGACGAACAGAGCGATCAGGGCAATATCGATCAATTCGGGCGCCAGAAGCAGCAACGCGACCATCGCGAATGGCGGCGCAGCATGCATCCAGCTCATCCTGCCAGTTGCCGATCCCTCATGATGAACCAAACTGCGGAAACTTGCCCATACGAGAGGCGGTACAGCGCTCGGCAAGATTGGAAGGATGAATTGCAGCGTCTCGATGCCGTAGCCCCATCGCAAGCCGACAATAATCGACTGAACCGCACAGACGGCGACCAGAGCCAGGAATGGCCGGTTTCCCTTGGAAGGTTCCGTGCTGCGCAAGATCGCGGCCAGCAGGATGAGGAGCAGCAAGGCGACGACAAACGGCAGGGGCACGAAGATCAAGGGACGTCCTTTGCGTGGCATTCAATGCGTCAATGTTGGCCCATATCGCGATTCGAGACGACCTGGATCGTGATCTAGGAAGCGGTCAGGCCAAGCAACCGTGATCATGCGGATGTTCGACCAAACCAAGCGAGATCCTCATGAACCTTTTTCAAGCCTTTTGTTCCCTCATCCTTCCCATCACATTCGCCGTTCCCTGCCATGCAGCCGAAGTCGGCATGCGCCAAATCAGTGTAGCCGCGCCTGAGCGCGAGCGCGATCTTACCGTTACTGTCTGGTATCCTGCAGAGGCCGGCGGCGAGCCTGTCCTTGTCGGCGACAACAAGATCTTCAAGGGCGCACTCGCCTTTCGCGATGCGCCGCTCATCAAAAGGAACTTTCCGCTCGTAGTGATGTCGCATGGCTCGGGTGGCCGTATCGAAGCCATGACCTGGCTTGCGACCGAACTCGCCAAGGCAGGCTTTGTCGTTGCAGGCCCCAATCATCCCGGCACGACCAGCGGCGACTCGACCCCGGCCGACACGCCAAAACTCTGGGAGCGCACGCAGGACCTGTCCGCAGTGATCGACGCCCTCACGACGGACACGCATTGGAGCGGCGCTATCGACGCTGCCCGCATCGGGGTCGTCGGCTTCTCGCTTGGCGGGGCCACCGCCATGGAGATCGCAGGCGCCCGGGCCAGCCTGGATGCCTATGCGCGCTATTGCGACACCTACACGAAATGGGATTGCGCCTGGTTTTCAGGCGAAAAGGGCTATGTGAACGACGAGCCGGTCAAGGTCGATAAAGTCGATCTGCGGACCATCGACAAGGCCCGTTTCGACCAGTCAAACCTTGATCGCCGTGTTCAAGCCGCCGTTCTCGTCGATCCGGGCCTAGCGCAGGCTTATGAAGCGGAAAGCCTGAAAGAGATCGTGATCCCGATGAGCTTCATCAATCTGGGCAGCAGCGGCACGATCCCCGCAGCCGTGATCGCCGACCGGTTGGCGAAGCTGCCTCCACAAGGTTCCTACGCGACGGTGGCCGGCGCCGACCATTTCAGCTTCCTGCCGGAATGCAAGCCGGGTGGAGCGGAAAAGCTGGTGACGTTTGGCGAGGTCGATCCAATTTGCACCGATAGCGGCACCCGCTCGCGGGCGGATATCCATACCGAACTGACGGGGCTGATCCGAGAGGCCTTGCGGAAGACGCTCAAGGATCGCCCCTAACACGGCATCTGTACCGTCGAGCAACGAAAAAAAGAGGCAGCTTAAAAGCTGCCTCGATAAGTTGAATGCTAAAACAGGTGCTCGAGAGGTAATGACATCATGTCTGCGCTGGCATCTCTGCCAAAGCCAACCCCACATCGGGTGGCCTCAAGTTGAGATCAACATGCGCTGCCATTCGTAAACAAAACCTTTCCAGCTGACCCGCAAATTTTAAGTATCGGCCCGGAAGACCTAAGCTTTGGTTAATTCGGCGAACTTGAAATCGTTAACGCCGCCGCTCAATTTCCAAGCTCGGCGAGGTTGGCGTAGAGATCGAGCGCTTCCGGATTGGCCAGTGCTTCCTTGTTCTTGACGGGGCGGCCGTGCACGACTTCACGTACTGCAAGCTCGACGATCTTTCCGGATTTGGTCCGCGGAATATCGGTGACGGCGATGATCTTGGCCGGCACGTGTCGCGGCGAAGCTCCGCTGCGGATTCTGGCCTTGATCGCCTTGACCAGATCGTCGCTCAAGACGATCCCTTTCGCCAACCGAACGAACAGGATGACGCGCACGTCGTCGTCCCAGTCCTGGCCGATGCAGATAGCTTCCGCCACTTCGTCCATCTGCTCGACCTGATTGTAGATTTCGGCCGTGCCGATGCGCACCCCGCCCGGATTGAGCGTCGCGTCGGAGCGGCCATGAATGACGATGCCGCCATGTTCGGTCCACTCGGCAAAATCGCCGTGGCACCAGATATTGTCGAAGCGCTCGAAATAGGCAGCCTTGTACTTGGCGCCCTCCGGGTCGTTCCAGAACATCACCGGCATCGAGGGAAACGCTTTGGTGCAGACAAGTTCGCCCTTTTCCTGGCGCACCGGCTGGCCGTCATCATCCCAGACATCCATAGCGAGGCCCAGACCCGGCCCCTGGATTTCGCCACGCCAGACCGGCTTCAGCGGATTGCCGAGCACGAAGCAGGAGACGATATCCGTGCCGCCGGAAATCGACGCCAGCTGGACATCCGGCTTTATGCCTTCGTAGACGAAGGAGAAGCCTTCGGGCGACAGCGGCGAACCGGTCGAGGTCATCAGCCGCAGCGACGACAGATCATGGGTGGAGACCGGCGTGAACCCGCCCTTGCGCACGGCGTCGATATATTTTGCCGAGGTGCCGAAGATGGCGAACTGCTCGTCGCGGGCATAATCGAACAGCACGTTGCCATCGGGATGGAACGGCGAACCGTCGAACAGGCAGAGCGTTGCGCCGAGAGCCAGCCCGGAGACCAGCCAGTTCCACATCATCCACCCGCAGGTAGTAAAGTAGAACAGCTTTTCGCCCTCGCGCAGCCCGCAATGGAAACGATGCTCCTTGAGATGCTGCAGCAATGTGCCACCGGCCGAATGGACAATACATTTCGGAACGCCGGTCGTGCCGGAAGAGAAGAGAATATAGAGCGGATGCCCGAATGGCAGTGCAGCGAATTCAAGCTCGCCTGCAGTAAAGGGCTTGATGAAGCCAGCCAGTGTCCTGCCATTGTCGAGCGAAGCAGCGAGCGTTTCGGCATGACCGGCATAGGGGATGATCAGGGCAGGCACGCCGAGTTTCCGGGTAACCGCCTGGGCCTTCGCCGACACGTCCTGCAGCTTGCCGGCATACCAGTAGCCGTCACAGGCGATGAACAGTTTCGGCTCGATCTGGCCGAACCGGTCGAGCACGCCCTGCTCGCCGAAATCCGGAGAACAGGACGACCAGATGGCACCGATGGACGCCGTTGCCAGCATCAGCGCAATGGTTTCCGGCATGTTCGGCATCATCGCGGCGACGCGGTCACCCTTGCCGATACCCTCTGCCTTCAAGGCCTGCTGCAGTCTTGAGACCAGCGCCCGCAGTTCATCGAAGGACATGCGCGACTGCACCTTGTCCTCGCCCCGGAAAACCAGAGCATCACCGCTGCCGGTATGGCGCAGGAGATTTTCGGCGAAATTGAGCGTGGCGTCCGGAAAAAACCGCGCGTCGAGCATGACGTCGCCGTTGATCAAAACTCGTTCGCCGCGATTGCCGATGACGCCGCAATGGTCCCAGACCGCCGTCCAGAAGTCGGCACGCTCGGTGATCGACCACTGATGGAACCCATCATAGTCCGCAAAAGTCTTCGAAAAGCGTTGTCCGCACCAATCGATGAACGCCTTCATCGGCGTCTGTTCGATGAATTCTGCCGACGGTATCCACAGGGGCCGATCTGACTGCATTTTTTCCTCCGCTTCCCAAGCCAGCCTCTATATCATGCTGCGACGCAAGATAAACAGGCCGGGCAAATGAAGGCTGTGGCAGTTGCGACATTTCGCGTGTCAACCGTTTGATTTCCGAGCGATGAAAGCCTATCCAGAGGCCTTCAAAACGATTGAAAGTGCCCCGGACGGCCATGAGGCAATTCTTCACCATCGCTAGCAGAAAAATCGGATGGAAAGAGTTCTTTCTATCGCGAACCATCGCCTGGCTGCTTGTCGGTGCGGTTATCCTCACCGCCCTTTTCAAGATCGCCCTGCCGCTGTTCGTCTCCACCGCCAGCGTCAAAACGAACATGGAGAATGTTCTGTCGTCATGGACGGGCGCGCGGGCAAATATTGTGGGCGACCCGCAGATCAGCTTCTGGCCGCATCCGGTCCTGACGCTGCGCAATGTCACTTTCGAAGGCGGCGATGCGGCCGCCCCGGAACTGCTGGCGAAGGCTGACGCGATTGCCGCCGGTTTCGACATTCTCGCTGCCCTGCGCGGCACGCCCCTCTTTTACGACTTTCATCTGGTCAATCCGGTTTTCAAGGTGGAACGCCGGCTCGACGGAACGTTCAACTGGCGCCGTGCCGGCTGGATGGCTGATGCGATCGCCGATGCCTCGGGCAAGACGCCGTCGCCCGCCCGCAACACGCCGCTCGGCGATATCGAAATCATCAACGGCACACTCGAATTGACAGATCGTGTCACGTCCAGCGCCCATCGCGTCACGGCGATAACCGGTGCCGTGCAATGGCGGACGCCGACCGCGCGACTGAATGCCAGCCTTTCAGCTGTGATGAACGGCCAGCCTGTTCAATGGTCCATCACCTGCGACGAACCGCTGATGCTGCTATCGGGCCAGAACGGCACACTCCAGACGGCGTTCAGCTCCATACCGCTCACCTTCAGTTTCGACGGCAACGGCAATATTTCAAACCACCCCTTCGCCATCGGCCAGCTTCAGCTCAAAGCAAGATCGACCAGCACGCTGGAAGCCTGGTTCAAAGGCCAGCCATTGCCACCCGCTGGCACCGGTGCCATTGCCGTCAATACCAGCGTGACGATGTCGGCGCAGGCCTGGAAAATGGACAATCTTTCGCTGTCCCTTGATGAATCCAACGCTACCGGCGTTCTTGGCATCGCCTGGAACGAGACGCGCGGGCCACGCATCGATGGAACGTTGGCCTTCGATCAGCTTGACCTGGCGCAGATTATTTCGTCCGCACAATCCGGCTCTGTACTCCCCCTCGACAGGACGCTACTCCAACAGTTCAACCTTGATCTCCGCCTGTCGGCGCAGGAGGTCAGCTATGACACGGCCGCCCTGACGGATGTTGCCGCCGGCGTCATGGTGGAAAATGGCCGCGCGTCCATCGATGTCGGCGACGGCACTTTTGCCGGAGGCACGATCAGCGGCCGCATCGTTTTGGCCAACGGTGGCACCGAAGGTGGTCAGATGCAATTCGCCCTGAAGAATGCCGACCTCGCCCCCGTTGCGGCCAGCCTTGGACTGACAGGGCCGCTGCCGCTGGGCCGAGGTATTCTGAGTGTCGATCTATCCGCCGACCGTCCCTTGCAGACACTGACCAAAGACGGCATTTCCGGCGAAATTCACTACTCAGCAAACAATGGCACCGTGGTGAATTTCGATCTGCCGGAGTTTGAGCGTCTTGCCGCGCAGGGCCGCGCCTTCAGCATCAGCCACGCCACCAATGGCTCCTTCCCCTTTATGACAGCGGATATCGCCGCGACCTTGCGCAAGGGCGTTGTCGAACTGACGAGCGCGGATATCACGGGCGAAGGCCGGACGCTGTCGCTTGCCGGGACCATTCCCGTCAGCAGTGGAACGCTTGCGCTGGTCGGCGGCGTCCGGGCTGGCGATGACCCAACGCCTGCGACGCGTTTCTTTGTCGATGGCTCCTGGCCGAACCCACTCATTTCACCGCTGCCTGCGATTATCACACAGCCATGACCGGCGCAGATCGGTAAGCCATTCGCGGCATTTATGAGATCACCAGCGAGCAAACGTGCGCGCAAATATCCTTGCACTGTATTCCTGCCGCACGAGAGAGAATGCGAACGCGGCTGACGCGCCCGCTGTCTTCCCCTCAGTGTGCGAAAGCGGCCTGCTCGTCCTTGACACGCTGGATTTCCCGGCGGCGGGAAACCACCGAGGCGATCAGCACACCCATCGCGACAATGCCGATCAGGATGGTGCAGACAGCGTTGATTTCCGGCGTCACGCCCAACCGCACCTGACTGTAGATCCGCATCGGCAGCGTGGTGGCGCCGGGGCCGGAGGTGAAGCTGGAAATCACCAGATCGTCCAGCGACAGCGTGAAAGCGAGCACCCAACCGGAAAACACGGCCGGCGCGATCACCGGCAGGGTCACCTGCAGGAAGGTTGCGACCGGCGTGGCGCCGAGATCCATCGCCGCCTCCTCGATCGAACGGTCGAAGCTCAGAAGCCGGGATTGCACGACGACGGCGACAAAGCACATGGTGAAAGTGATATGCGCCAATGTCAGCGTCCAGAAGCCGCGATCAAAGCCGATGGCAACGAACAGAAGCAGCATCGACAGGCCGGTGATGACTTCCGGCATGACGAGGGGCGCGTAGATCATTCCGGAAAACAGCATGCGGCCGCGAAAGCGCGTGTAGCGCGTCATGGCAAGTGCCGCCATCGTACCGAGAACCGTTGCCACCGTTGCCGAGATCAGGCCGACCCGGACGGTCACCCAGGCGGCATCGAGAAGCGCCTGATTGTGGAGCAACTGCACATACCACTTGGTCGAGAAGCCCGCCCAGACGGTGACCAGTTTGGATTCGTTGAAAGAGAAGATCACCAGCAGAACGATCGGCAGATAGAGGAAAGCGAAGCCGATGACGATCGAGGCGATGTTGAAACGGGACCAGCGCTGCATGACTATCTCCCCTCGCTATCGGCTTTGGATTGCGCGTGCTGGAAGAACATGATCGGCACCACGAGGATGAGCAGGAGGATGGTTGCAACAGCAGCCGACACCGGCCAGTCGCGGTTGGCATTGAACTCGTTCCACAAGGTCTTGCCAATCATCAACGTTTCGGAGCCACCGAGCAGATCGGGGATGACGAATTCGCCGACGGCCGGAATGAAGACCAGCATGCAGCCGGCGACAACGCCGGGCATCGACAAAGGAAACGTCACGCGCCAGAACGCCCGGATCGGCGTGCAGCCGAGATCCTGGGCAGCCTCCGTCAGGCTGTGATCCATCTTTTCCAGCGACGAATAGATCGGCAGCACCATGAACGGCAGGTAGGAATAAACGATACCGATATAGATCGCCCAGTTGGTGTTGAGGATGATCAGCGGCTGATCGATCACCCCGAGCGTCAGGAGCAGTTGGTTGAGCAGCCCTTCCGGCTTCAGGATGGCGATCCAGGCGTAAACGCGAATCAGAAAGCTTGTCCAGAACGGCAGGATGACCAGCATCAGCAGCGTCGGGCGAATGGTGTTGGGCGCCTGCGCCATGCCGTAGGCGACCGGATAGGCGATCAACAGGGTCAGGAATGTTGAAACCAAAGCAATCCAGAGGCTGGATATATAGGCCTTGGCATACAGCGCGTCTTCGGTCAGCCAGATATAGTTATCGATCGAAAACTGCTTGATGTTATCGATAATGCCGCCAATGCCGGATGCGAGATCGAAAACCGGCAGATAGGGCGGCATCGCCACGGCGGTTTCCGACAATGAAATGCGGATGACGATGAAAAACGGTATCAGGAAGAAGAATAGCAACCAGGCATAGGGGATGATGATCACCAGCCGGTTGAACAAAGCCGATCCGAGTTTTGCCATGGCCTCAATCCTTCAGCACGACGCCGGCATTTTCATCGAACGATATCCAGACCTCCTGGTCATAGCCGATCGGATCCTCGACCGCGCGAACGGCGTTCAGCGAGGATGCCTTGATGACCTTGCCGTCCTTTAGCTTGACGTGGAACACCGTCATGTCACCGAGATAGCCAATATCCCAGATTTCCCCCTGGACGGCATTGAGGGGGGCACAGGCGGGCCGGTCGCGGCCGACGCGAATCTTCTCCGGACGCACGGCAAAACCGGCATTGGCGCCGACTGCGGGTAGTTCGGCGGAGGCGACGCGGACGGTAAAACCACTTTGCGTGGCGATCTCGACAGTGCCGTTACCGGCGGATGAGACCGTGCCGTCGAAAATGTTCACGTCACCGATGAAATCGGCGACAAAACGGGAGTTGGGCGCTTCGTAGATTTCCGGCGGGGTTGCGACCTGCACCACCTTGCCATGTGCCATGACGGCGATGCGGTCGGCCATGGTCATCGCCTCTTCCTGGTCGTGGGTGACGACGACAAAAGTCAGGCCGAGTTCCTGCTGCAGGTCCATCAGTTCGAACTGGGTTTCCTCGCGCAGCTTCTTGTCGAGCGCGCCGAGCGGCTCATCCAGCAGCAGCACCTTGGGGCGCTTGGCCAACGAACGGGCGAGCGCCACGCGCTGGCGCTGACCACCCGAAAGCTGGTGCGGCTTGCGCTTGGCAAACTTGTCGAGCTTCACCAGCTTCAGCATCTGATCGACGCGGGCGGCGATATCGGCCTTCGGCATGCCGTCCTGCTTGAGGCCGAAGGCAATGTTGTTTTCCACCGTCATATGCGGAAACAGCGCGTAGGACTGGAACATCATGTTGACCGGCCGCTTGTAGGGCGGGATGCCCGCGAGGCTCTGTCCATCAAGGATGATTTCACCCGACGTCGGTTGCTCGAAGCCGGCCAGCATGCGCAGCAGCGTGGACTTGCCGCAACCGGATGCGCCGAGCAGTGCGAAGAATTCGCGCGGGTAGATGTTGAGCGAGAGATCATCGACCGCGGTGAAGTCGCCGAATTTCTTGGTGACGTTCTTGACGGCGATGAACGGTACGGATTTCGGATCGGCCCAGGGAGCAAAGGAGCGCCGGATACTGCCAAGTGACTTCATCATCTATCCCCAAATGACATGCACAAACGGCGCCTTCCCCAGCGCCATAAAAGAAAATTGCCCGGATTTTCAGGTCCGGGCAATTCTTTTCGACTTACTGGCCGGTGACCACTTTGGTCCAGAGCCGCGTCACCAGACGCTGCGATTTGGCGTCATAGGGTGTGACCGTGAAGAGCTTGGCAAGCACCTCCGGTGTCGGATAGATCGCGGTGTCGTCAAGCACTTCCTTATCGACGAACTGTTGCGAGGCCTTGTTGCCGTTGGCGTAGAACACCACGTTCGAGGCCTTGGCGACGACTTCCGGCTTCATCATGTAGTTCAAGAATTCATGTGCTTCGGCGACATGCGGCGCATCGGCCGGAATGGCCATGACGTCGAACCACATCTGCGCCCCGGTCGGCGGGATGACATAGTTGACCGTCACACCGGCATTGGCTTCGGCAGCGCGGTCGCGTGCCTGGAAGACGTCACCCGAATAGCCGACAGCCAGGCAGATATCGCCATTGGCCAGCGCATTGATGTATTCCGACGAATGGAACTTGCGAACGTAAGGACGAATGGACGTCAGAAGCTCTTCCGCCTTCTTCAGATCGTCCGGGGTGCGGCTATCGGGATCGAGGCCGAGATAGGACAAGGCGGACGGCAGGACATCTGAAGCAGAATCGAGGATGTGAATACCGCAATCCTTGAACTTGGCAGCAACTTCGGGCTTGAAGATCACGTCCCAGGTCGGCGCATCGTCGGTACCGAGAATCTGCTTCACCTTCTCGACATTGTAGCCGATGCCGGTCGTGCCCCACATATAGTCGACAGCATATTCATTGCCAGGGTCGTATTTCTGGATGCGTTCGGAAATCACGTCCCACATGTTGGAGAGGTTCGGCAGCTTCGACTTGTCGAGCTTCTGGAAGACACCGGCTGCGATCTGGCGCTGCAGGAAGCTTGCCGTCGGCACGACGACGTCATAGCCGGTGCCGCCTGCCAGCAGCTTGGTTTCAAGGATTTCATTGCTATCGAAGACGTCGTAGACGACCTTGATGCCGGTTTCCTTGGTGAAATCTTCCAGAATGCTGGCATCGATATAATCGGACCAGTTGTAGACATTGACCACGCGCTCCTGCGCGGTGGCAATCGTTGCGGACCCTGCGAGGATCAACGCGGCAAAGGCGGTGGCAATCGTACGCGACATAGAATTCCCCTTGGTTTTATCGGGTCAGTATAGGCCTGCTGCCGTCGCCTGCCTGTCTGCCCCTCCGTATGCGCGTTTGGAAGGTAGGCATGTTTTCAAACAACCACAAGCGCTTTTACTGGTCCCACGCGAACCATCCAGAGGCAGCGCAATTTTAGCACTCACTGGCAAAAGCCGAATCTTTTCAGTGCGGCATGACAGGCCTGAGACCGGAATGGCCGGACGGCGCACGCAGATTAACCATAAGCTCAGATCGAGCTCGAACCGCGGCGTTTACGATTGCTTAACCATGCCCGGAATGCGATTTTGCGCCGCAACGGTTGTGCGTTTCGGAGTTGGCCATCATGAGTGTGAAGTCGCAGCGGATCGACCCACGGGAGTTGAAGCGGCTGTCAGTGTTGCAGTCCCACAGTACGCTTCTTGCCATCGGCTTCGACTGGGTGTTGATCGCCGGCGCCATCGCCGTCAGCAAATATATGCAACATCCGCTTGTTTATCTCGCCGCCGTGCTGGTCATTGCCGGACGCATGCACGCGTTCGGCTGCCTGATGCATGAGGCAGCCCATTACCGCATCATCAAGAACCGCAAAGTCAGCGACTGGATGAGCGACCTTTTGCTGGCATGGCCGATCATGGCGACGGTGGACGGCTATCGCATGAACCATCTTGCTCATCATCAGCACACCAATACCGATGATGACCCGGACTGGGCTGCCAAGCTCGGCATGGCACAGTTCACCTTCCCGCAAAAAGTCTGGCGCGGCGTCGTGCAACTGCTCGGCTATCTCGTCGCAGTGAATTCCGTTCGCGATATCCTGCACATGGCCAAGCGCATCGCCAAACACGACCGCTCGACGCGGACCTACAAGCTGCTGCGCATTGGCTTCTACGCCGTTGCTGCCATTGTCTTCTCGGTCTTCGGGCTCTGGACAGACTTCCTGCTGTATTGGCTGGTGCCGTTCTTCACGTTCTTCTGCCTGTTCCTCTACGTCCGCAGCGTTGCCGAACATTTCGGCAGCATGGACTACTCCGATGAACTGGGCAGCTCGCGCACGGTCTATCCCTACGTGTGGGAAAAGCTGTTTTTCGCGCCCCACAACATCAACTACCATCTGGAACACCATCTTTATCCCGGCGTGCCTTATTACAACCTGCCGGAACTGCATGCGATCCTGATGAAGAACCCCACCTATGCCGCCAAGGCGCACATCACCCGTGGCTATACGACAGGCCTGCCGGCAGAATGCTTTGCGCCAGATGCGCCGCTGCTGCCCGCGCATCATCCGGTCAGCTACTGATTACTGGAAATCGAAGGCGCTCAAACCCGTCACCATTTCATCGAGCCCAAGTGGCCGGGTGACCGGCGGTTCGGCACGGGCAAGACAGCCCTGCCGCTCGCAGAGGCGGCAGGCGGTACCACCGGCGACGATCGCAAGTGGCGCGCCGCCATAAACGGTGTCCGGCGCATGGGCGGCATCGCAGCCGATCAGGATCGCGGTGCGGCGAACGCGCTCCTGAAAATTCGCCCGCGGTCCCTCGACAGTCCGGGCGATGGTCAAAAACTCCCCGCCTCCGAAAATCTCCACCTTGTCAGCCAGAACCTGCCCGGCTTGCGCAAATGCCGTGTGGACATTGAGCTTGGGACAGTCGCCACCGAAACGCGCCTGCGGAAAGCCTGATGCACCAGCCTTGCGCAGCCGGTTCCCGGCATGATCGATCTCCATCATAAAGAACGGTACCCCTGCAGCACCGGGCCGCTGCAACGTCACCAACCGGCTTGCGACTTGTTCGAACGACACCTGGAACCGGGCGCTGAGGACATCAATATCGTATTTCGTCCGCTGTGCTACGGTGAGAAATCCCGCATACGGCATCATGATCGCATGTGCCGCATAGCGGGCAAGCTCGAAGCGCCCGATGCGGCGCGCCTCACCCGTCGAGAATGCCAGCTGCTGGAGATCGGCGGCGATCGCTTCCGGAAAGGCGATCTGCGCCGCCTCCATGGCGATTTCCCGCAGCTGATCCTGTGCCGACAGCCGCTCGGACAGGAACAGCCGCATCGAATGACGATCGAAGCGGCGGCGCAAATCCGGCATGACATGCACCGGCAGCACCCGGACGGTCAGACCATGCTCCCTGCGCAGAAAGCCTTTCAAGGCACCGGCAAGATCGTCGCCGGGAGAGAGCTGTGAATGAAAGGCTTCGGCGGCCTCGTCTATCCCGGCAAAATAATGCGGGCGGTTTTCGAAGATGTCGCGCACCTCGTCCATCGGCAACCGCGCATCCGACAGAGCCGCCATATGCCCCTGATCGGACAGGAGCGCACTCAGATCCTTCAGCCGCAGCGATTGCTCCCGATAGGCACGATAGAGCTTGAGAACGCCCATTGCTGCATTGGGGGCAGCTTCCGCAACTTCGATCAGCTCCTGGTCACCCGGCAGCTCGCCGGAGAGCAGCGGATCGGCAAAGACTTCCCGCAATTGCGTGACGCTGCTCGTTGCCTCGCCCTGCAACTCGTCGAGATCAACCTTGTACACCGAAGAGAGCTTCAACAGCAGCTGCACCGTCAACGGCCGTTGATTGCGCTCGATCAGGTTGAGGTAGGACGGCGAGATGCCGAGCGCCTCGGCCATCGCCGTTTGCGTCAGCGACAAACCATTGCGGATGCGCCGGACGCGGGCACCGGCAAAAATCTTGTTCTCAGCCATTTGTCACACCTGTTACAAAATCGCGGACATTCGAAATCTTTACATCATTTACAAAATGACAAACGCCTTTTGTAAAAGGCAAGACATGATAACCCTTTTCAACGCCGCGACAATCCTTTTGTTCTCGCCGTTTTGTGCGGCGCACTGTAAAACTCGTCACATCAAATTCGTGGATCGGACGGTCATTCAACCAAAGTCGAATGACACTCTGAAGTTTGCAGGAGGAAATCTATGACTGATTTTTACAATCTCATTCCCGGCGCACCGCAGGGCCGCTTCGACGGGCTGGACCGCCCTTACACCGCCGAAGACGTCAAGCGACTGCGCGGCTCCGTCCAGATCCGCCATACACTGGCCGAAATGGGGGCCAACCGGCTGTGGCAACTGATCCACGAGGAAGATTTCGTCAATGCGCTCGGTGCAATGACCGGCAACCAGGCCATGCAGCAGGTCCGCGCTGGCTTGAAGGCAATATACCTCTCCGGCTGGCAGGTTGCCGCCGACAGCAATACCGCGTCATCGATGTATCCCGACCAGTCGCTTTATCCAGTCAACGCGGCACCGGAGCTGGCGCGGCGCATCAACAGGACGTTGCAACGCGCCGACCAGATTGAAACGTCCGAGGGCAAGGGTCTTTCGGTCGACACCTGGTTCGCACCGATCGTTGCCGACGCCGAAGCCGGTTTCGGCGGATCGCTCAACGCCTTCGAGATCATGAAGGCCTTCATCGAGGCCGGTGCTGCCGGCGTCCACTATGAAGACCAGCTGGCATCGGAAAAGAAGTGCGGCCATCTTGGCGGCAAGGTTCTGATCCCGACGGCGGCCCATATCCGCAATCTCAATGCCGCGCGGCTTGCTGCCGACGTCATGGGTACGCCGACGCTGGTCATCGCCCGCACGGACGCCGAGGCCGCCAAGCTGCTCACCTCCGATATCGACGAGCGCGACCAGCCCTTCGTCGATTACGATGCCGGCCGCACCACGGAAGGCTTCTATCAGGTCAAGAACGGTATCGAGCCCTGCATTGCCCGCGCCATTGCCTATGCACCCTATTGCGACCTGATCTGGATGGAGACCGGCAAGCCGGATCTCGAACAGGCCCGCAAGTTTGCCGAAGCCGTGCACAAGGTGCATCCGGGCAAGAAGCTTGCCTATAATTGCTCGCCGTCATTCAACTGGAAGAAAAACCTCGATGACGCGACGATCGCCAAGTTCCAGCGCGAGCTCGGCGCCATGGGCTACAAGTTCCAGTTCATCACGCTTGCCGGCTTCCACCAGCTGAACTTCGGCATGTTTGAGCTGGCCCGCGGTTACAAGGACCGGCAGATGGCTGCCTATTCGGAGCTTCAGGAGGCGGAGTTCGCCGCCGAGGTCAACGGCTACACCGCGACCAAGCATCAGCGCGAAGTCGGCACCGGTTATTTCGACGCTGTTTCGATGGCCATCACCGGCGGCAAGTCCTCGACCACAGCCATGCATGAATCGACCGAACACGAGCAATTCCGCCCGGCTGCGGAATAGAGGAACTCCGCTCCCCGCCATTCTGGAGGTGGGGAGGGCAACCAAAACGTCCCTTCAAGAACCCCACATAAGAGGAGAAATGCGATGACAGTCCAGGCCACTATCAAGACACATGTCAAGGAACGGGCGGAGGAGCAATCCTCGGCCATGACACCGGAACAGCAGGCAATGATCCGCATGGTCGCCAACGACCTGCACAGGCTCAACCAGGCTGTCATGAAGGCCGTGGATGCCGGCGTTTCCGTCGAACTCGTCCGTTCCGCCCGTCATCATGGTGGCGAAGGCAACTGGGGCGACCTGCTGATCCCCGTCATCGTGACGCAAGGCCGAGGCTGAGGCATGGCGCTCTGTCCACAAAGATTCCGGCGGGACTTTTCTCGCCGGAATCTTGCATTTTCATACAGTTCTACAGGCTTCGGCTTGGCCTCTTTCCGGCAAACAGATCGGCGTGGCTTTTCAGCAGCCGGAACAATCGGTCCGAGACCGTGCGGATTTCGCGCCGGTGACGATCTTCGCTATTGGTGACGATCCATTGGCCGTGTCGCAGCTGTTTCAGCTCTTCACCCGCCCGCTCCAGGCCGGGATCGAGATCGCCGACGAAACAGGGCAACACAGCCTGCCCCGCCCCGGCCTTTGCAAGATCGAGCAGCGAGCGCGGGCGGCTGACGATGACAGCGATCGAGGCTGCTGCCTGCTCATGCGGAAAGCGTAGATAGGGCGAGATGGCATCCTCTTCGGATACTGCAAGCCAGGCCGATGAAAGCCCTTCCGGCGCATTACGCTGACGGTAGGCAGCATAGGCGACATCGCCGGTATGACGGCTAGCCAGATTTGGCTCTTCCGGCGCCACCGCGCGCACACCGACATCGCTTTCCCGGTGCGCCAGCGTTGCCCGGCGCTCGGAGACGGACATATCGAGGCGAAAACCATCGCGCTCGCTCCAGATGGCCTGGATGTTTTCGCAGACCAGCCAGGTCACCCAGGTTCCGGCCATCAACCGCACCACCGACGCGCCATGCGCCTCCTGCCGCCAGCCATCGACCTTACGGACAACAGCATCCATTGCTTGCAACTGCTCGAAAAGAGCCTGGCCATCGGCGGTCAAGCGGTAGCCGGTCTGGCTGCGGACAAACAACTGCCGCCCAATTCCCTGTTCAAGATCAAGAATGCGACGACCAACCGTCGCCGGGCTCAAACCATTGGCCTGCGCAGCGCCGGTCAGTCCGCCATGACGCGCCACAGCCAGAAATATCTGATAGGCATCCCAATTTATGTCTTTCATAATTGAAAAACATACTCCGTTTTCTTGCGTTTATAAACTGATTTTTGAATCATAGGTTCGAGGCGTAAACGGAGTGCGGCTGAACCGCCTCCCCACCCAGATTGAAGAAAGTTGGCTGCAGGACACCTTGTCCGGCAACGGCTTTCCATTGCCGAAGGAGACCTGCGATGCCAGAAATGATGGGAGTAGTTTTGTTGGCGGATATGCTGGCGAAAGACGGGCGCAAACAGCACGAATTCCAAGAAGTGATCAACCGGAACCGCCTGCCTAACAGGATGTCCAGCGCGTTGCGCCTGCTTTGCCTGCGCTGGGTGCGGTAAGGCGGCAAACAGAAAGCCCGACGATTAAACGCCGGGCTTTTCCTCGTTCAATTGTCCGTTTGATCAGGCCGCGCGGCCGATCTGATGACCCGTACTGACAGGCTCCAGGCGGAACTGTTCGACCAGCATCATCAGCGTATCGGCCTGATTAGCGAGTTCGCGGCTGGCGCTGGTCGCCTGATCGACCATGGTGGCGTTCTGCTGGGTCATCTGGTCCATCTGGTTGACGGAGCCATTGACCTCATGCAGGGCTGCCGCTTGATCGCGGCTGGCTGTGGCGATCATTTCGACATGGCTGCTGACCGAGACGATCTGCTGGCTGATCGAGGCAAGCACGGCGCCGGTTTCCTGAACCAGCTGCGACCCGGAATTCACCTCGCTGGCAGACTTGTTGATCAGCCCCTTGATCTCGCGGGCGGCTCCCGCCGAACGCTGCGCAAGCTCGCGGACTTCCTGCGCAACCACCGCGAAACCCTTGCCCGCATCGCCCGCCCGTGCGGCCTCGATACCGGCATTGAGTGCAAGAAGGTTTGTCTGGAAGGCGATCTCGTCGATGACATCGATGATCTGCTCGATCTGGTGCGAGGCATCTTCGATCCGCCCCATTGCTGCAATCGCATTGCTGACGACAACAGCCGAGCTGTCCGCGCTCTTCTTGGTATGTGTGACGGCAACATTGGCCTCGTGCGCCCGTTCGGCCGATGAGCGGACAGTGACGGTGATCTGGTCGACGGCGGCAGCCGTTTCTTCCAGTGACGCGGCCTGCGCCTCGGTGCGCTTCGACAAGGAATCCGCCGATGCATGCATGTCATTGCCGCTACGCTGGATCGACAGGGCATTGTTGCGGATCTGCAGGAGGGTGTCCTGCAGGCGGATCAGCGATCCGTTGAAGTCCATACGCAACTGCTCGAGGCGCCCGGTGAACGGCGTGTCGATTTGCTGCGAAAGGTCGCCCTGCGCCAGGCGGCCAAGGCCGGCGGCAAGCTGGCTGACGGCGAAATCGATCTGGCTGTCGAGCGTACGCTTTTCCGTATCATTGCGGGTGCGTTCGGCATCGGCCTGCGCACGCTGCTCTTCGCTTTCGGCTTCGATGCGGACCTTGGAAAGGGCGTTTTCCTTGAAGATGCCGAGCGCCCGGGCCATGTCGCCGATTTCGTCACGGCGAGCCCCGCCATCGATCGAGGTATCGAGCGCACCATCAGCCAAACGGCGCATGGCGGCGGTGATCTGGCCGATCGGGCCCTTCAGCGTCAGCACCAGTGCACCGCCAGCGAGAAGCGCGATCAGGATACCCACGACCGTCGCGAAGACGGAAACCTGGTTGGCCTTGTCGCGCTCGACCGAAGCGGTGGTTTTCTGGCCTTCGGCAAACGCCGTCAGCTGTCCCCAGATATTATCGATTTCCGCTGCTGCGGCGGTGAATTCGGCTTGGCGGGCGGCGCTACTGTCAACGAGCGCGGCACTGTCAGCCTGCATTTTCTCCGTCACCGGCTTCACAGCAGCGACGAGATTGTTGAAGAACGGCAAATCGCCAGCCGACTGGGCCAGGCTCTGGATTTCCTGTTTCATGAGACTGAACTCGCGCATCAACCGTTCTTTACCGTCGGCATCCGTCTTTTCCAGAAAGCTCGCGGCTGCGATGCGGATCGAGTAGACGGAGTTGACGATCGAGCGGGTGCCGGAAAGGACAGAATTTGCCTTGACGAGCGCTGCATCCAGCCTGCCGAACGTTGCTGTTGCATCACGCATTTTCAAAGTCGCGGCGCCGTTCAGCTGGATGCTCGTCTGGCGGAAGCGGGCCATCAGCCTGCCGATCGCAACGGCGGCTTCGTCGGACTTGTCGCCACTGTCCAGCAGTGTCTTGATCTCACCGATGGTGGTCTTGAAGGTTTCAGAAACCGCCTTCTGGCTTTGCGGCAGCCCCGAACTGATCTTGCGCAGGACCTTGGTCAACGCACCATGGGAATCGGCCGCGACCTTTATCTTGTCTTCGGCAGTGGCAGCCTTGGCAAAACTCGTGTTGAATGCAGCGAGCGTGTCGCTGGATGAGGTCAGGCGTTCCGCCTCGCGCAGCAGCGACTTTGCCGCCTCCTCGTCCTGACGGACGCCCTGCTCCATGGTGGTTGCTTCGTCGAGGATTTTCATCTGTGCAGCGAGCAGCAGGCGGAGGCTTCCGTTGATGGACTGGCGCAAGGCCACTTCCTGCTCGTAGAGCCTCCACAGGCCATCAACCCGCTCGCCTATCGTCGTACTACCGTTCAAGGCCTGCTGAAGCTGGTCGCGACCGTTCTCGTCATCAACCTGTTCAAGCGTCCCTTCGAGAACCGCACGCTGGGCCGTAATCTTCTCAAGCACGGCCTGGCGAGACTCTTCGGTCGTATTCTTCAGGAAGCTGTTCATACCCGCATAAACGTCCTTGAAGCCGCTCAGCGACTGCAGGACGCTATTGGAAATCTCCATGCGCCCCTGCAGCAGGCCGGACGCATAAAGCCCGGTAATACCGACAGCGCAAATGCTGACGACGAAGGGCAGAATGAACAGCAGCACCTTGGTCTGGATTTTGAAGCGGGCAAGAATCTTGTCGATGAACATGAACGCACCTTGGCTCGCAGCCTGCGTCCGCTCCCCAAGCCGTGAGAGGCTTCCCCGGTGCGCCAACAAGCTGGTGATTTAATTGAAAAATCATACGGCGCATCGCCGCCAGCCTGCCAGGCATTCATTGCATGATCGGCCGCCTCCCGGGGCTAAGATCACGGCAGGCTCCGTTGCGAAACATTCTTCAACGGCAACAATTAATATTTGAATAAATGCGGTCTAAATCGTTTCAGATTGACTCTACCGCATATCCGCAGGGAGCGCGGCACAGGATCGTCACAACATGACAGCATGACGCATAGCGCACTTTGATCGCTATCATTCCGAGGCCGGAAGCCGGATCGAATGCTTAGAAGGACCAGAAAGACGGCAGGGCCACGAGCGCTGCAAGAGCGAACACGGCGATCACTGAAGCGCGGATCAGCAAAGTCTTGCGCGCTGCGCTTTCGTCGGCTTTCGCAATTGCGATTGCGCGGGCTGTGGAACGGCTGCGTGACTGATTCATGGCATCATTTCCTTTCGACCTAAGCAACAATAGACCCGGATGATCCGGACCGCCAGCCCACTTCCTGTTGCAACAGCTCACGAAAGAGCAAAAATGTCACGTTTCTGAAACAATTCCTGAAAACTGCATCCTTGCCGCGCCGCAAAGCCGTGGAGCCAGCGTTTCAAACAGGTTCCGCCAGATATCTTAACAATGGCTGAAGCGGCCTGCGCTTTGTCCGGTCATGCCGCCTGTCCCGCCGAAAAGCCCGATGCCCAGGCCCACTGGAAATTGTAGCCGCCGAGCCAACCGGTGACATCAACACATTCACCGATGAAATAGAGGCCGGGAACGTCGCGTGCCCGCATGGTGCGGGAATCGAGCACCCTTGTATCGACACCGCCCAGCGTCACTTCGGCCGTGCGGTAACCTTCCGAGCCGGCCGGCGTGATGGCCCAGTCCTTGATCGTCAAGCAGAAAGCATCGATGGCCTTGTCGGAGAGATCGGCGAGCGGCCGGTTGCTCAGCCCGGCGGCCTCGGCAAAAAACTGCGCCAGCCTTTTCGGTAGAGGTTCGGCCAGCGCCGTCTGCAGCGCCTGACGGCCATTCTCCTTGCGCGCCGCCTTCAGCACAGCAGCGATATCGACATGCGGCAGAAGGTTGAGGCGGATATCGCCACCCTCGCGCCAGTAGGAGGAGATCTGCAGGATGGCAGGTCCGCTCAAGCCCCGATGGGTGATCAGCAGAGCTTCCTCGAACATCGTCTTGCCGCAGCGCGCCTGTGCATCGACGGCAACACCGGCAAGCGCACTCAAGCTTTCAAGTTGGACGGGATCGAGCGTCAGCGGCACCAGCCCCGGACGCGTTTCGACCAGCGGCAGGCCGAACTGCTCGGCAATCCTATAGGCAAAACCCGTCGCGCCCATTTTAGGGATAGACTTGCCGCCGCTGGCAACGATCAGCGAGGAACAATCGATCGCCCCATCCGCCGTCACGATGCGAAATCCTGAAACGGCTTTGTCGATCGTCCGGATTTCTGCGCCCAACCGCAGCACCGCGCTGGCCTCCTTCATCTCCGTCAGCAGCATGCGGATGATGTCCTTGGCCGTATCGTCGCAAAACAGCTGGCCGAGCGTCTTTTCATGCCAGGCAATATTGTAGCGATCGACCAGGCTGATGAAATCATGTGGCGTGTAGCGCGCCAAAGCCGACTTGCAGAAATGCGGGTTGGCTGACAAGAAATTCTTCGGGCTCGCATGGATATTGGTGAAGTTGCAGCGCCCGCCGCCGGAGATGCGGATCTTCTCGCCCGGCGCCTTGGCATGGTCGAGCACGATGACGCGGCGGCCGCGCTTGCCCGCCTCGATCGCCGCCATCATGCCGGCTGCCCCTGCCCCGATTATCACCACGTCAAACTGTTCAGCCAAGACATCCATTCCTGTTTCAGTTTCCTTTCGAAGGCAAGGACGCCAAAGTCAATCGCTGTTGCTGTGATGCGTGAGAATACAGCCTGTGCGGCAGAAAAAGTCCCAGCTTTCACCCTAGCCAATTGCCAAACTGTGGTTATGATGCCTCATCCGAACCCAAAACCGGTGATTTATGCCCGTCAGAAGAAATGCTGCCCAACCAACTGCAAGGACTGTCAAGAGCTCGAAAATACCCGCCGCACTACAAGCTCCACGTGGGGTAAAAACCTGGAAAGAAGCCGCCGACTGGCTGAAGATCCGCGGTATCGAAGATATCGAATGCATCACGCCCGATATCGCCGGCGTTCCGCGCGGCAAGATGATGCCGTCTTCGAAATTTACGTCCAACACATCCCTTGCCCTTCCGTCGGCGATCTACCGCCATACGATTTCCGGCGAATATCCCGAAGAGACGGGCAATTTCCGCTATGACAGCCGGGACAGCGACATCAAGCTGGTGCCCGACCTTTCGACCCTCTCGGTCGTCCCCTGGGAAAGTGACCCGACGGCGCAGGTGATCTGCGACATTGCAGGTTCACAGGGCGAAAAAGTTCCCTACACGCCGCGCAACGTTCTGAAGCATGTGCTCGACCTCTATCATCAAAGAGGCTGGAAGCCGGTGGTCGCACCGGAAATCGAATTCTATCTGGTCGCCAAGAACGAGGACCCGGATTATCCGCTGCATCCGCCGAAAGGCCGCTCCGGACGCGCCATCCAAGGCGGACAGGGTTACTCGATTGCCGGCGTCAACGAATTCGACGAACTGATCGACGACATCTACCATTTCTCGGAAAAGCAGGGTCTCGAGATCGACACGCTGATCCATGAGGAAGGTCCGGCACAGCTGGAAATCAACCTTCGCCACGGCGATCCGATCGAGCTTGCCGACCAGGTCTTCCTGTTCAAGCGGACCATCCGCGAGGCGGCGCTGAAGCACGGCATCTACGCCACCTTCATGGCCAAGCCGATGCAGGCGCAGGCCGGGTCAGCGATGCACATCCACCAGTCCGTCATCGAAGTGAACACAGGCCGCAACCTGTTTTCGAATGCTGACGGCTCGCCGTCCAAAGAGTTTTTCTCCTTCATCGGCGGCATGCAGAAATTTGTCCCGAAGGCGCTGTCGATGATGGCCCCTTATGTGAACTCGTACCGGCGGCTGACGCCAGACATGTCGGCACCGGTCAACAATGCCTGGGGTTACGACAACCGGACGACGGCGTTTCGCATTCCCGTCTCAGAACCTGTCGCCCGGCGTGTCGAAAACCGCCTGCCGAGTTCGGATGCCAATCCCTATCTGGCGCTCGCCGCGTCCCTCGGCTGCGGCTATCTCGGCATTGTTCAGGGACTAGAGCCATCGGCACCGGCAGATGCGTCGGCAGATAAAGGGACGATTGACCTGCCCCGGGGCCTGCTCGAAGCGGTATCGCTGCTCGAGGCAGAGCCGGCTTTCGCCGAGATCTTCAGCCCGGAATTCATCGCCATCTATGGCGGGGTGAAGCGGGGTGAGTTTGAAACCTTCATGCAGGTGATCAGCCCCTGGGAGCGCGAATTCCTGCTTCTCAATGTCTGATATGAAAGGCACAGCCATGCCCTGGCAAAGCCCGATCTCACCGGGGATTTCCTGGTATGAGTCCAACGTCGCCGAGCGGCCGGAATACCCGGCTCTCTCAGGCTCGGTGGAAACTGATGTCGCCATCGTCGGCGGCGGCTTCACCGGGCTGCAGGCGGCCTACAATCTGGCGAAAAAGGGTGTTCGCGTCACGTTGATCGATGCCTATCGTTTTGGCGATGGCGCCTCCGGCCGCAATGGCGGCCAGCTCGGTACCGGCCAGCGCTGGTCTCCCGAAGAGATGGAAGGCACGCTCGGCTTTGAGCGGTCCAAGGCGCTGTTTGATCTTGCCGAGGACGCGAAGAAACATCTTCTCGACTTTGCATCCGCGCATGACATCGACATTGAATATGTCGAGGGGCAGATGAACGTCTGTCATAAATCACGTTCAGAAAAGGAGTATCGCGACAGCGTCGAGATCGCCGCAACGCGTTATGGCTATCCGCATCAGAGCTTCATGGGCCGCGACGAAACCGTGACGCGGCTGGGCTCGAAGCGTTACCTGTTCGGCATCCGCGATACCGGCACCGGCCATATCCAGCCGATGAAACTGCTGGTCGGGCTGGCAAAGCAAGCGGTACTGGCCGGTGCCTCGCTGCATGAGCAGACCAAGGCGTTGAAGATCAATCAGGCCGGCGGCCGCGTCAGCATCGAGACGGACAAGGGCACGATCAGTGCCGACCGCGCTTTGATTGCCTGCAACGGCTATATCGGCAATCTCGAGCCGGTGACGGCGCGCCATGTCATGCCGATCCGCTCGTTCATCGGCGCCACCAAGGTGCTCAGCGACTTTCCGGATGTGCTGCCAGGGGGCGAGGCCGTTGCCGATTCGCGCTTCGTCGTGCGCTATTTCCGCAAATCCAAAGACGGACGCCTGCTGTTCGGTGGCCGCGAGGCCTATACGGCCGACAATCCCCGTGAGATTTCCGAGCATATCCGCCGGCAGATCAGCGAAATCTACCCGTCGCTCGCCAATGTGGAAATGACCCATGCCTGGGGCGGTTCGGTCGGCATCACGTTGCCGCGCCAGCCTTTCGTGCGCGAAGTCATGCCCGGCGTTACCTCGATTGGCGGCTATTCCGGCCATGGCGTCATGCTGTCAAACTATTGCGGCAAGCTCTATTCCGACATGGTCACTGGCAACCGCTCGGACCTCGACCTGTTCCGGGAGCTGAACATTCCAGCATTTCCCGGCGGCACGCGGTTCCGTTCCGTGCTTTTGTTCGTTGCACTCAGCTGGTATGCCTTGCGCGACAAATTTTAAAAGCCGCATCTGAAAAGCGGGTGAAACGCAATTTGTTGCGTCGCACCCTAGCGCTTTTAAATCGATTAGATTATACACTCCTCAGACCAGAACGAGATCGAGATTTCTCATGAGCAGCCAGATCATTCCTGTGGAACCCTTTGACTATGTGGTTTTTGGAGGCACCGGCGACCTTGCCGAGCGCAAATTGCTTCCAGCCCTTTATCATCGTCAGCTGGATGGCCAACTGAGCGATCCGACACGCATCATCGGCGCTTCGCGCAGCGTGCTCAGCCATGAAGAATACCGCAAATTTGCCGCTGATGCCCTCAAGGAGCACCTGAAGACAGGCGAGTATGACGAGGCGCAGGTCAAGATCTTCACCGACCGCCTGTTCTACGTGCCGGTCGATGCCAAATCCGATGGTGGCTGGGATCAGCTGAAGGCGCTTCTCGATGAAGGCAAGGACCGCGTCCGCGCATTCTATCTTGCGGTAGCACCCGCAATCTTCGGCGACATCTCGGAAAAGATCCGCGACCACAAGCTGATCACCAAGACGACGCGCATCGTCGTCGAAAAGCCGATCGGCCGCGACCTTGCCTCGGCGCTGGAACTCAACGACACGATCGGCAAGGTCTTCAAGGAAGAGCAGATCTTCCGTATCGACCATTATCTCGGCAAGGAAACTGTGCAGAACCTGATGGCGCTGCGCTTTGCCAACGCATTGTACGAGCCGCTGTGGAACTCGTCCTACATCGATCACATCCAGATCACGGTTGCCGAGTCGGTCGGGCTTGAAAGCCGTGCCGGCTACTATGACAAGGCTGGCGCCCTTCGCGACATGGTGCAGAACCATATCCTTCAGCTCCTCTGCCTGGTCGCCATGGAAGTTCCGCCGTCGATGAACGCCGAAGCCGTACGCGACGAAAAGCTGAAGGTCCTGCGCGCGCTGAAGCCGATCAATCCGGGCAATGTCGAGAAGATGACGGTGCGTGGCCAGTACAAGGCTGGCGCTTCGGCAGGTGGCGCGGTCAAGGGCTACCTCGAGGAGCTCGAAGGCGGCGTCTCCAACACCGAGACCTTCGTTGCCATCAAGGCCGAAATCAACAATTGGCGTTGGGCCGGCGTTCCCTTCTACATCCGGACCGGCAAGCGCATGGCCGGCCGTATGTCGGAAATCGTCATCACCTTCAAGCCGATCCCGCATTCGATCTTCGACGAGGCCGCAGGCCGCATCGAGGCCAACCAGTTGATTATCCGCTTGCAGCCCGATGAAGGCGTCAAGCAGTCGCTGATGATCAAGGACCCGGGCCCGGGCGGCATGCGCCTGCGCAACGTCTCGCTCGACATGACGTTTGCCGAAGCCTTCAATGCCCGCAGCGCCGACGCCTATGAGCGCCTGCTGCTCGACGTGGTGCGCAACAACCAGACCCTGTTCATGCGCCGCGACGAAGTCGAAGCCGCATGGCGCTGGGTCGATCCGATCCTGAAGTCCTGGGAAGCCGTCAACCAGCAGGTCCAGGCCTACACAGCCGGCACCTGGGGACCGAGCCAGGCCATCGCGCTGATCGAGCGGGACGGCCGCACCTGGCATGAAGTGATCTGAGGACGAAAGCCATGACGGCTGCGATGCATGTATTCGACAATGGTGCTGATCTGGCTGAGGGCCTTGCGGAAGCAGTGGCTGCAGCCCTGTCATCCGCTGTTGCAACGCGCGGAGAAGCGTGCATCGCCGTCTCCGGCGGCTCGACGCCAAAGGCGTTTTTCAAGGCGCTGTCCGGCAAGGCCATCGACTGGGCCAAGGTCACCGTGACCCTGATCGATGAGCGCTTCGTCGCACCCGACAGCGACCGCTCGAACGAGAAGCTCGTCAAGGACAACCTGCTCACCAATGCTGCAGCCGCAGCGCGCTTCCAGCCGCTTTATTATCCGGCGGCGACGGCTGAAGAAGCAGCGGCCGCCGCGGTGAAACAGACTGCCACGCTCGGCTGTCCCTTCGATGTCGCCATTCTCGGCATGGGCGGCGATGGACACACGGCCTCGTTCTTTCCGGGTGGTTCGCGCCTTGCGGAAGCACTTGATCCGGCAACGCCCCGCGGCGTGATGACGATGGAAGCCGAAGGAGCCGGCGAGCCGCGTCTGACATTTACATTCTCCAGCCTTCAGGATGCCCGACTTCTGGTGCTCCATATTGAGGGAGCGGCCAAGAAGGACGTTCTTGCCAAGGCTGAAGCGCCCGGTGACGAGGCGGAGATGCCGATCCGGGCGATATTGCGCCGGGCCGCCTCCCCGCTTCAGATTTACTGGGCACCCTAAAGCGGGGCGCGATCTCTGAGGATCGCTTCCTGCGCTTTGGGCCTTTGATTTTACGCATGTCGTTATCGCAAAACCGCTGACCACTTTTGCGCGACACGCTTTAAGCCCGCAATCCGGGGACCCAAGACCCGGATAACCGCAACCATGCCGACCACAGGAGTGCCGACCACTCCGGAACAGGATTGCCATGTCCGCCGACAGCCGTATTGCTGCGATTACCGCCCGCATCGTTGAACGCTCGAAGCCCTACCGCGAGCCCTATCTTGCTCGCGTGCGTTCGGCTGCATCCAAGCGTGTCACCCGTTCGGTTCTCGGCTGTGGTAACCTGGCTCATGGCTTCGCCGTCTGTTCCCCCTCCGAGAAAGTGGCGCTCTCGGGCGACGAAGTACCCAATCTCGGGATCATCACCTCCTATAACGACATGCTGTCTGCCCATCAGCCGTTCGAAACCTATCCGGCCCTGATCCGCCAGGCGGCCCATGAAGCCGGTGGTGTGGCGCAGGTGGCTGGCGGAGTTCCGGCCATGTGCGATGGCGTCACCCAAGGACAGCCGGGCATGGAGCTTTCGCTGTTTTCCCGCGACCTGATCGCCATGGCGGCAGGCGTCGGCCTGTCGCACAACATGTTCGATTCGACCGTCTATCTCGGCGTCTGCGACAAGATCGTGCCCGGCCTGATGATTGCCGCCATGACCTTCGGCCATCTGCCCGCCGTGTTCATTCCGGCCGGTCCGATGACAACAGGCTTGCCGAACGACGAAAAATCGCGTGTTCGCCAACTGTTTGCCGAAGGCAAGGTCGGCCGCGAGGAACTTCTGGAAGCAGAATCCAAATCCTACCACGGCCCCGGCACCTGCACGTTCTACGGCACGGCCAATTCCAACCAGATGCTGATGGAGATCATGGGCTTCCACCTGCCCGGCGCTTCCTTCATCAATCCAGGCACGCCGCTGCGCGACGCGCTGACGAAGGAAGCCACCAAGCGGGCGCTAGCCATTACCGCGCTCGGCAACGAATACACCCCTGCCGGCGAAATGATCGACGAGCGGTCGATCGTCAACGGCGTTATCGGCCTACATGCGACTGGCGGCTCGACCAACCACACGATGCACCTCGTCGCCATGGCCCGTTCGGCCGGTATCGCGCTGACATGGCAGGATATTTCCGAGCTTTCCGACATCATCCCGCTGCTCGCCCGCGTCTATCCGAATGGCCTGGCAGACGTGAACCACTTCCACGCCGCGGGCGGCATGGGTTACCTGATCAGCCAACTCTTGAAGCATGGCCTGTTGCATGACGACGTGCGCACCGTCTTCGGCCAGGGGCTGGATGCCTATGCGATCGACGTCAAGCTTGGCGCTAACGGTACCGTCGCCCGCGAACCGGCACCGGAGGTCAGCCACGATCCAAAGGTGCTTTCGACCGTCGAACATCCCTTCCAGCATTCCGGCGGCTTGAAGATGCTGACCGGCAATCTGGGCAAGGCTGTCATCAAGATTTCGGCGGTCAAGCCGGAGCGTCACGTCATCGAAGCACCAGCAAAAATCTTCCACGATCAGTCGGAACTGCAGGCGGCCTTCAAGGACGGCAAGCTGGAGGGTGACTTCGTTGCTGTCGTCCGCTTCCAGGGGCCGAAAGCCAATGGCATGCCGGAATTGCACAAGCTCACCACTGTGCTCGGCATCCTGCAGGACCGCGGCCAGACGGTGGCGCTGGTCACCGACGGCCGCATGTCCGGCGCCTCCGGCAAGGTGCCGTCGGCCATCCACATGACGCCCGAGGCCAAGGATGGCGGACCGATTTCGAAAATCCGCGAAGGCGACATCATCCGGCTGGATGCCATTCACGGCACGATCCAGGTGCTGGTCGATGCTGCCGAGTTGGCCAGCCGGGCGCCGGCCGAAGCCGATCTGTCAGAGAATGACTTTGGCATGGGCCGTGAAATGTTTGCGCCTTTCCGCTCGGCCGTCGGCGCCGCAGAACACGGCGCGAGCGTCTTCTTTCACTGAAAGCTACGCCCTCGACGGAAAATCGAGGGCTTAGCAAACTTAAAGTTTTACGGTAGCGGCCCGGGATGCATGTCACTCCGGCCATCGTAACGTTCGATGTTCAGTTCGAAAATATCGATGCCTTCAATACAGCGCGCGTTCACAGACACGCGTTCACCCGGATAGCCGCTGCGCATCAGGGCAACGCCGCATGTCGCGCAGAAATGGTGGCCTTCGGTGATGCTACGCCAGACATAGGTAGAAATCCGGCGTTTTTCGTTGACGAGTGTGATCTTGCTTGCCGGAACCTTCCAGTGCAGGAAGCCCGAGCGGCGACATGTCGAGCAGTTGCATTCGACCACCTCGGAAATCTCGGCATCGATTTCAAAGCAGATATCGCCGCAATGACAGGAAAGGCGATAGGGTCGTTTCATCGGTCATCGTCTCGCTTCAATCACTCGGCATCTATCAATCCGCCTCCCGCAGATGAAGTCAAGCGCTTGCGCGCATGGGAAAGCCGGCACCCTCCTCTCCGAGACGGAGGAGAAATGCCAGCCCAACCACAGAGCGATGCAGCAGGAAGATCAGCTATAGATATCGAGCACGCGATTACGATGATTGGGGTGTGTCGAATAGACGAAGATCCGATTGAGATCGCGCTCGGACATAAGCCGCAGGAACCGGGCTTCGATGATGTTGTTGGCATGCACGCGCTTGACGATGCAGCCGACCATGCCGATGCGGGCGCTGGGAATATCGAGATAGAAATTCTGCGGCAGCTTGAACTGCGTGGCGATGCCCAGAACCGCACTGCTTTTCGATATTTTCAGCAGTTCACAGCGGCGGGAGGTGAGATTGAGCATACCGTTTTCAGTGTACTCGATCCGGGCATCGTTGCGTGTGTCCTCCATCGGGAAGTTGGCTTCCCGGTCGTACATGAACGACTCTTCCCGGCTGAGATATGTCGGTTTATCTGATGTCTGTCCCCGCATCTTTTTCTCCATGCACCTTTGTTTTTTTTGAACTTTAGCGCTGGAGATTTAACAGAGCGTGAGTCAGCGTCCGATTGTGGCACACCGCGCGTAAAAAAGCCCGCCCGGAATCACACGCCCAGGCGGGTCTTGAGGATACTGGACCGCTCTATGCCCGGTAGCTTTTTCCATTCTCATCAAACAGATGCAGCTTTGCCTTGTCGGCCGTAAAGCGTACCTTCTCGCCCCGCTTGATGTCGAGGATACCAGGCACCTTGGCGATGATCGGCTCGTTGGCAACCAGCCCTTCGATATAGAGAAGCGTCACTTCACCCAAAGCTTCGATGATGGCGACCGTGCCTTCGAACAGGAAGCTGTCGCCAGTCGAAACACGCAGGTCTTCTGGCCGCACGCCGAAACTTGCCGCCTTGCCGTTTTCAGAGGCGGCCGTTGCGATATCAAGCACGTCCTTCTTGCCGCCCGGCAGTTCGACGGTGGTTTCAGCGCCGGTTCCAACAATCTTGGCCGGAATGATGTTCATCGCGGGAGAGCCGATGAAGCGGGCCACGAAAAGGTTGGCCGGGCGTTCATAGAGTTCCAGAGGCGGGCCGACCTGCTCGATGTGCCCCGCCGAGAGTACGACAATGCGATCGGCGAGCGTCATCGCCTCCACCTGATCGTGCGTAACGTAGATCATCGTCGTATCCGGCATGGACTCGCTCAATTTGGCGATCTCGATACGGGTTGCGACACGCAACGCAGCATCGAGGTTCGACAGTGGCTCATCAAACAGGAAGACCTTCGGGTTGCGGCAAATGGCACGACCGATGGCGACGCGCTGCCGCTGACCGCCGGAGAGCGCCTTGGGGAGGCGATCGAGATACTTGGTGAGTTGCAGGATATCGGCGGCCGAGCGCACGCGGCGGTCGATCTCTTCTTTGGATTCCTTGGCGATCCGCATACCGAAGGCCATGTTGTCGTAGACCGTCATGTGCGGATACAGCGCATAGGACTGGAAGACCATGGCAATGCCACGCTGCGATGGCGGCACATCGTTGACCTGACGGCCAGCGATATACATTTCGCCACCAGAGATTTCCTCAAGGCCGGCGATCATCCGTAGCAGCGTCGATTTTCCGCAGCCGGAGGGGCCGACGAAGACGACGAATTCGCCCTGCGTGATATCCAGATCGATGCCATGGATGACATCCACCGCGCCATAGGACTTGCGGATATTCTTCAGTTGCAAACCTGCCATGTCATCCTCCCCTTCATTCTCTCGTTTCTGACCGGTTCTCCATTCATCCGAACCGGTTGATCCCATTCAGTCGACCCGGGCAAAAAAGCCGCTCCAGGCCGGTAGTGTGATGGTGTCGCCGGTCAATGCCGATCCGAATCCATGGCCTTCGAGCACATCGAGCTTTTCAACCGGCCGTTCGATGGTCACCGCTTCGTTGCTCATGTTGAACAGGCACAAAATCGTCTCGTTGCCGGACTTGCGTTCAAAGCCGAGCAGCGGCGCTTCGTAGGCGCGAAACTCGATGTCGCCCTTGGCAAAGGCCGGATGCTGCTTGCGGAATGCGAGAAACCGCCGGTAGTGGTTGAGAACCGAATTCGGGTCCGTCTGCTGTTCTGAAACGGCGCGGGCGAGATGTTCTTTCGGCACCGGCAGCCACGGCTTGCCCTCGCCAAAGCCACCGTTGACGGCATTCTTGTCCCAGACCATCGGCGTGCGGCAGCCGTCGCGGCCCTTGAAATCCGGCCAGAACTGAATGCCGTAGGGGTCCTGCAGATCTTCAAAGGCGAGCTCGGCTTCGGTCAGGCCAAGCTCTTCGCCCTGATAGATGCAGACCGAGCCGCGCAGGGTCATCAGCAGACTGGCCAGGAATTTTGCATGCGCATCCTGATCGGCGATGCCCTTGCCCCAGCGGCTGACATGGCGAACAACGTCGTGATTGGAAAACGCCCAGCAGGCCCAGCCTTCCGGGGCTGCGCGGGCAAAATCGTGCAGCACCTGCGCGACGCCGGCCGGGGTCAACGGATCGGGCGCCAAGAATTCGAAGGCGTAGCACATGTGCATCTTGTCATTGCCGGACGTATACTGCCCGGCGATCTCAAGACCGATCTGGCTGTCCCCGACTTCGCCGACGGCGGCAATCGCCGGGAACTCGTCCATGACGGCGCGGAAGCGCTTGAGGAATTCGAGGTTTTCCGGGCGGTTCTTGTCGTAGAGATGTTCCTGATAATTGTATGGGTTGACCGCCGGTGCCGTATTGGCATTGCGGCGCTCAGGCGCCAGCGCCGGGTTGTCGCGCAGTTCCAGGTCGTGGAAGTAGAAGTTGATCGTATCCAGCCGGAAGCCATCGACGCCCCGTTCCAGCCAGAAGCGCTCGACCGCCAGCAGCGCGTCCTGCACTTCGGGATTGTGCAGATTGAGGTCCGGCTGCGAGGTCAGGAAGTTGTGCATGTAATATTGCAGACGCGTGGAATCCCACTGCCATGCCGAGCCGCCGAAGATCGACATCCAGTTGTTCGGCGGCGTGCCGTCTGGCCTGGAATCGGCCCAGACATACCAGTCCGCCTTGGGATTGAAGCGGCTCGACCGGCTTTCGGCAAACCACGGGTGCTGATCGGAGGTATGGGACAACACCAGATCGATCATCACGCGGATCCCGAGGTGGTGGGCTTCGGCGATCAGCGCATCGAAATCGGCAAGCAGACCGAAGATCGGATCGACGCCCGTATAGTTCGACACGTCATAGCCGAAATCCTTCATCGGCGAGGTGAAGAACGGCGAGATCCAGATTGCATCGACGCCCAGCGAGGCAACGTGCGGCAGGCGGGCGGTGATGCCTTTCAGGTCACCGATGCCGTCACCGTTCGAGTCCTGGTAGGATCGCGGATAGATCTGGTAGATCACCGCACCCCGCCACCAGTCCCGGTCGGCCTGCAATGTGGAGCCACTTGTCTGGGTCATACTCATAGTCATTCCTGTAGAAGTCTTTGTTTGTGAAGTCTCAGCCGCCCTTGACCGATCCCGCCAGCAGGCCGCGCACGAGGTAGCGCTGCAGGGTGAAGAAGACGATCAGGGGTACGATGATGGTGATGAAGGCCGAGGCCGTCAGGATTTCCCAGTTGCCGCCGCGCGAACCAAGCAGGTTGACCAGGCGACCCGTGAGGACCAGCTCGTCATTACCGGTTCCAAGGAAAACCATGGCGACCAGAAGATCGTTCCAGGTCCACAGGAACTGGAAGATCGAGAAGGATGCGAGAGCGGGGAACGACAGCGGCAGGATGATCTTGATAAAAATGTCGAAATCGCTGGCGCCATCGACGCGGGCCGATTCCATGATCTCGCGCGGCAGGCCGGCCATGTAGTTGCGCAGGAGGTAAATGGCGAGCGGCAAGCCGAAGCCCATATGTGCCAGCCAGATGCCGACATAGGTCTTGGCCGGAACACCGAAGAACGCGCCGACACCATTGTACAATTTCAACAGCGGGATCAGCGACATCTGCAGCGGCACAACCAGCAGGCCGACAACGACGGCGATCAGGATCGCCCGGCCGGGAAACTTCATCCAGGCCAGCGCATAGGCAGCGAAGGCAGCGACCAGGATCGGGATGACCGTTGCCGGAATGGCGACGGTCAGCGAGTTGATGAACGACGCCCCGATGCCGGCAGCCCGCATCACTTCGCGGTAATTATCGAAGGTGAAGCGCGGCGGAACGGCAGCAGTATAGAAAATACGCTGGCCGCGGGTGCCTTCCATGCGCGTAGGCGAGACGATTTCATAGCTGCCATCGTCCTTGACGGTCAGCGTCTGTCCGTCGCCGATATCAGCGACGGCGCCAACCTCAAAGGCGGTGGGCTGCAGCGGCCGGAAGCCGAAGGCCGAGACCTTGGCATCGCTGCCCTCCAGCAGATTGCCGGCGATAACGAACTTGCCGTCACGTTCTATCTGCGTTTCGGGGGAAGCCGCGCGGCCGGTCATGTTCTGTGATGAGGTCGACAGAGCCGTCCACCAACCGGAAACGGCAAGCTGATCCTTGTCGCGCAACGACGAGATCAAAAGGCCGGCGGTCGGCAGGGTCCACAGAGTGACAAGCAGGATCACGGAAAGATGGACGACCCAGATGAGGGGGGAGCGGGAAGAAGCAATCATCTCAATGGCCCTCCATTTCCTTGGCTGCGTTGCGGATGTTCCAGATCATGATCGGGATCACCAGCACCATGATGATGACGGCGATCGCAGCGCCGCGGCCGAAGTCACCGCCCCCGCGGAACATCCAGTCGAACATCAGATTGGCGAGAACCTGGCTTTGCCACTGCCCGTTGGTCATGGCGAGAACGATGTCGAAGACCTTCAGCACCAGAATGGTGATGGTGGTCCAGACAACGGCGATCGTGCCCCACATCTGCGGGATCATGATCTTGAAGAAAATCTGCAGGCCATTGGCGCCGTCGATGACAGCGGCCTCGATTGTCTCCTCCGGAATACCGCGCAAAGCGGCCGACAGGATCACCATGGCGAAGCCGGTCTGGATCCAGATGAGGATCACCATCAGGAAGAAATTGTTCCAGAAGGGTAACGTCACCCAGGCTTCAGGCGTGCCGCCGAAATAGACGACGACAGCATTCAGGAGACCGATCTGCGCCGTGCCTTCGGCACGATAATCGTAGATGAATTTCCAGATGACCGAGGCACCGACGAAGGAGATCGCCATCGGCATGAAGATCAGCGTCTTGGCGATATTGCCCCACCAGATGCGATCGGTCAGCGCTGCGATGATCAGGCCGAAGAACGTCGCGGCAGCGGGCACGACCAGCAGCCAGAGGAAGTTGTTATAGATCGACTGGCGGAATTCGCCGTCGTTGAACATCCAGATGAAGTTGTTCAGACCGACGAAATTCTCGCCCGCCCTGTCATGCAGACTGAGCCAGACGGAAGCGATCACCGGATAGATGAGATAAATGGTCAGCGACAACAACGCCGGACCGAGGAAGAGCCATGGCCGGATGGCATTGGTGATGCGCAGATTGCGTGAGGCGACCGGCCCCGTCAGGCCTTTCGAAGGAAACAGCTTGTCGAGTATCCAGTTCGTGCCGAAGAAATAGGCGGCGCAGCCAAGAACGCCGGCGGCCATCGTGGCAATGGCAAAAATCAACTGCTGCATGGCAACGTCCTCCCCAGGAATAAGGCCGGATCAACGGCCTGCCCGCCCCTTGGCCTATGGCTCCCGGCTTTTCGGGAGATCATGTGCGGCCAGAATGATCACGTCACTCGCATGCCCGAACCTAAACGGCGGCCGGCAAGGACGTGTTCATTTCAACGGGCTTCTTTTGTCAGCTTTCCCCAAGCCGTTCCGCCGTACCAACTCTACCGGGCGGCTTGGCGAACAGCACTTCAGGCTTCGCAGTCTTTTGAAGTGCGGCTCCGGGGTTTTCGCCGGGAGCCGCTGCGTATCAAGCGATCCTACTTGATCGAATCCCAAGCCTTCTGGACGCCGTCCGCGACATCCTTGGCCGACTTGCCGCCAACGTAATCGACCATACCGGTCCAGAATGCGCCGGCGCCAATCTTGCCAGGCATCAGGTCGGAACCGTCAAAACGGAAGGTCGTGGCGTTGAGCAGGATTTCTCCCTGCTTCTTCATCGGGCCGTTGGCATAAACATCCTTGTTCGCACTCTTCAGCGGTGTCAGGAAACTGGTCTGGGCCATCCAGACTTCATGCGCGATCGGCGTTTCAAGGAACTCGATGAAGGCGCGTGCTGCCGGCGTATCCTTGGTGATCATGGCCAGCGTGCCAGCACCGAGAACCGGATTTCCGAGTTCGGGCTTGCTTGCGTAAGGCGGCATATAGAAGAAGTCTGCGTCTTCGCCAACCTTGGTACCTTCCGGGAAGAAGGACGGGATGAACGATGCCTGATGATGCAGGTAGCACTTCGGCGGCGACGCAAACAGGCCCTTCGGGCTGTCGCGGAAGTCGGCGGAGGCAACCGCAGCGGCGCCACCATCAACGTTCTTGTCGTTCTTGGCGAACCAGCCGAATTCATCAATGGCGCCGACGACAGCCGGGTCGTTGAACGGAATGGCATTGGTGACCCACTTGTCATAGACGTCGGCCGGCTGCGTGCGCAGCATCATGTCTTCGACCCAGTCGGTGGCCGGCCAGCCGGTCGCACCGCCGGAACCGAGACCAATGCACCACGGCGTGCCGCCATCGGCAACGATCTTTTCGGTCAGCGCCTTCAAGTCTTCCATCGTCTTCGGAACTTCATAGCCCGAATCCTCAAAATTTTCCGGCACGTACCAGACCAGCGACTTCACGTCGATCTTGTAAGGAAACGCGTAAAGAGCCTTCTTGCCGTCCTTGCCGGCATAGGTCGAAAGATCGACCCACGACTGACCGGCAGCATAATTGTCGAGCAGCCACTTCTGGGTCTCGTCGCCGAGCGGCGTCAGATAGCCCTTCGAAGCGAGATCGGCGATCAGGCCCGGCTGCGGTAGGATGGCGACATCCGGCGGGCTGCCGGCCTGCGTGTCGATAACGATCTGCTGTTCATAATTCTCGGACGAGGAATATTTTACATCGACGCCGGTCGCATCGCGGAAGTAATCGAGCATGGACTGCGCCAAGGCTTCGTCTTCGCCACGCCAGGGACCGAAGATGGTCAGCGTCTGACCCTTCAGGTCATGACCCTTCTTGAACTCTTCGAAGCTTGCCCAGTTGAATTTTGAATCTTCGCCCGGCTTGAATTTCAGCTCGGCGGCGTTGGTGGCACCCGCCACAAGCGCAAGCGCCGCCACTCCCAACAAGAATGTTCTCTTCACGTCATTTCCTCCCAAGAAAGACCCGACCCATTGATGCCGGGCGAACACCGCAGCGCCGCCAAAATTCAAAGCGCTTTGAGTTTGCTAACAAACCATTGCGACAGGCACCAAGTCAAGAGCTTTCCCTTAAAGGTCGAATTAAGGCCCACTTCCTGCAGTGCAGCGAAGGTTTGCAATGCAATGCAGCTGATTTTTCTGGTTGATGCGTAAAGCCGATGATACAAAATCCGTCGCGCGTTGGAGTTTGAAAGCAAAAACAAAATACAAATCAAAGCGCTTTGGGAGTGCGCGCTTGCCATGAACGTGAATTTGAAACAGCTGGCGGAGATGTTGGGCCTGTCGCAAACGACAGTCAGCCGGGCACTCAACGGCTATCCGGAAGTCAACGCCGAAACACGCCAGCGTGTCTTGAGCGCGGTCCGCGAAACGGGCTACCGGCCAAACCGTGCGGCTCAAAGACTGGCAACAGGGCGCGCAGGCTCGATCGGGCTGGTCATGCCGATCGCGCAAGGCATCGATTCCGATGTGCATTTCGGCGAATTCCTTGCCGGGCTTGGCGAAGAATCCGTCCGGCACGATTTCCATTTCGTCATCAATCCGAGCGCGCCCGACGACGAGGAGGCGACCTTCAAGCGGCTGGCCGCCAGCGGCAATGTCGATGCCCTGTTTCTCGCCTATGTGCGGGCCAACGATCCGCGCATCGCCATGCTGAAATCCCTGTCGATCCCCTTCGTTGTCCATGGCCGGGCGGTCGGCCAGCCCGCCGACTATCCGTTTCTCGATATCGACAATACCGGTGCCTTTTATGATGCGACGCGATTGCTCATTCAGTTGGGGCACCGGCGGATTGCGCTGATCAACGGCCCGGGAAACCTGACCTTCTCCATTCGCCGCCTGAAGGGAATGCGCCGCGCACTCGAGGAGAACGGGCTGCAGTTCGATGAAAGGCTGGTTCAGAATTCACTGATGACCGACGAATATGGTCACCGCGCCATGCAACAGTTTCTTGAACAGGGTGAGCCGCCGACCGCCGTTCTTTGCTCCAGCACCGTGATCGCGCTTGGCGCAGTCAGGGCAATCCATCGGGCCGGGCTGCAGATGGGCGAGGATATTTCGCTGATTGCCCATGACGACGTGCTGCCGATGCTGAAACCGGAAAACTTCAGCGTACCGCTGACGACCACGCGTTCATCACTTCGGGCGGCAGGATCACGGATCGCCACCCGGCTAATCTCGCGCATCTTGAAGACGGGAGATTATCCGGAACAGGAGCTGTGGCGAACGGAACTGATCGTCAGGGCCTCGACCGGCCCTGCTCCGAAATCGTAAGATCGTCCGCTTTTTCCGGATCAGAACTTTGGTGCGGTCTTACCGGCCTTGCGGTAGGCGGCGATGACCGTGTTGGCCATCAGCATCGCGATGGTCATCGGGCCGACGCCTCCAGGCACAGGCGTAATGACAGCGGCTACCTTTGCGCATTCCTGGAAGGCAACATCACCGACCAGACGCGACTTTCCTTCACCTTTTTCAGGCGCAGCAATACGGTTGATGCCGACATCGATGACGGTGGCGCCGGGCTTCACCCAATCGGCCTTGACCATCTCCGGGCGGCCGACAGCGGCGACCAGAATATCGGCATTGCGGCAGACACCCGGTAGATCCTTGGTGCGCGAATGGGCGATGGTCACCGTCGCATTGGCGGCAAGCAGCAGCTGCGCCATCGGTTTGCCGAACAGGTTGGAACGGCCGATGACGACGGCATTCAGCCCCGAGAGGTCCTCTCCATGCGTGCGCTTGACGAACACCATGGCGCCAGCAGGCGTGCAGGAGACGAGACCGCCATCGAGATCGCCCGTCGCCAATTTGCCGGCATTGACGACATGCAGACCATCGACATCCTTTTCCGGCAGAATGGACTGAATGATCGGTTCGGAATTCAAATGTTTTGGCAGCGGAAGCTGGACGAGAATGCCGTGCAGGCTCTCATCCCTGTTAAGTGTCTGAACGAGAGTAGCCAGTTCTTCCTGCGTCGTTTCCTCCGGCAGCGTATGCTGAACCGAGGTAAAGCCGCATTCCTTGGCCATCTTGCTCTTGGAGGAGACATAGGCGTGGCTTGCCGGATCATTTCCGACGATGACGACGGCGAGACCGGTCTTGACGCCGGTCTGTTCGGTCAATGCCTGCGATGCGGTTTTCACGGCATCGATCACCGACGCTGCAACTTGCTTGCCATCAATCACGGTCGTCACGGAGTTCTCCCAGATTCTCGTTTGTTCTGTTCAGTCTAGTTTCAGCAAAAAACAGCGCTCGCCTCAATGCGTCCTATGCTGTTCAGATCGAATAAATTCACCACTGATCCGCGCCAGGTCCAGCATAAACATCACGACGATTTGCATTCCTATCATTCATGAGGGATTTCTGCCTGGGGCAAGTCAGCCTCTATGGATACAGAGCGCTAATACCGCCGGCCGCCGGCCCGCTGTTTCGCATAGTGCTCGACACGCGATCGCAGCGCGCGCAGGTTTTCCTGCACTTCGGCGATATCGCCGTTGTCCGTGGTGCTATCCTGCATTTCACGCAAATAGTCCCGCAGACTGGCCGCATCTGCCTCGTCGTTTCGCGGAGGAAACGCTGACAGTGCTGCGGCGGACGCGGCTACGTGATGCGCCGATGGCATCCGCGCCCGGTAGGCCACAGGTGCGGGCAATGGATCCTCGATCTCCTGCCGTGTTCCCGGACCATCCGGGTGATGATCGTCCCTTCCGGGAGGATCACGCTGTGGAGCCACGGCAACCGGCCGGCTCGAACGCTGGAGCAGATCCTTGAGGCTGCGGTAGGCGCCGAGCGCGATGCCCAGCCCGACCCCGGCGATGAAGCCGGCCATCATGCCGCCGATCGCAATCAGCTTGCGGGACGGCCCGGTAGCCTGAAGCGGCGGCTGCGCCGAGGCGATCACCCGGATATTCTTCGAGGTCAGTTTCTCCTCCTGGCCGGTTTCACTCGCCCGCTTGAGGAAGGATTCGTAGATCGTCCGGGTTGCGGTGGCCTTGCGCTCCAGCTCCCGCAGCTCGATGAAGCCGGTGGAGGAGTTCATCTGCTGTGCCTTCTGCACCGCCAGTTGCTGGACGAGATCCTTTTCCGTCCGCACCGCGCGGTCGAGTTCGGTCTTCGCCGTTGCGGCGATGCGGCGAAGCGCGTTGCCAATTTCGGAGCGTGCGACCTCAAGCGACTGGACAGCAGCCAGGCGCTGCGGGTGCCGCGGCCCAAGGCTCGCATCCAGCGCACCCAGCTGGGCGCGCGCCTCGGAATACTGCTTGCGCAGATCCTGAAGCGTCACGGAACTCACCTCTTCGGGAAATGCACCGCTCAAGACGTCGTTCAAGCTGATCCTGGCCGCCAGGTCGACCTTCGCCTGCGCATCGGCGATGCGATTGCGGACGGCACCGACCTGATCATTGAGGGCCAGCAACTGCTTGTCGAAGATCAACTCGCCGGCGGCACCGACAATGTCGTGGTCGGCCTTGTATTTCTCCACCGCATTTTCAGCCGCGTCCAGTTCCGTGCGCAGATCGGCCAACCGGCTGTCGAGCGCCTGCGTCGTCCGCTGGAAGAAACCGGATTGGGCAGCCTGCTCCTCGCTGAGGAATGTCGACACGAGGCGATTGGCGATCAGTGCCGATTTGGCCGGATCCCGGCTCTTGACCTCGATGGTCACGATGAAGGTTTTCGGATCTCGCGATACGGAAACGGCGTCGCTCAATTTTTCCAGTGTGCGCGGGTTGACGCCGGACGCTGGCGCCGGTTGCGCCTTGCCGGGGGAAACGATGTCGCGAATGACGCCGATGCCGTCGGAAATGCCGCCCTTGCCGCTCGATACGCCGCCGAATTCGGCATCGCGGTCCAGCCCCAGATCAATGGCAACCTTTTCCAGAACGGTCCGCGAGCGCAACACTTCGAGCTGGCTGTCGACAAGCGCCAGGATCGCTTCAGTTGCCAGGCTTTCCTTGGATAGATCGGAATCCGTCAATCGGACTTCGCGCGGATCGACATAAAGCTTGCTTTGGGAAACGTAGACACTCGGGGTCGACATGGCGATCAACACACCGCCGACGGCACCCGCCACCGTCAGCACCACGATGGTCTTTCGCAGCTGCCAGACGGAAGACATGATGGTGGCGATATCGATCAATGGCCGGTCCTGCGGCTCTCCATAATAAACTTCAGCGCTCACGGCAGGCTGGGAGAGGACAGCATCGGCTTGCACTGGGCTGGCCAGTGTTGCTTTTCCTGCCTTGAACCAGCCGGAGAAACGCCCGGGCGGCTTTTCCACTGATGCTTTGGCAGGCTGCTGATCATTGCCCGGTATTTTCAGCTTCACGGCAGGACTGCCAAGACGGTCCAGCAACTCGCTGGCGGTCCGCGCCACCGGCGCTCCGCCACGCGCCGACATGCGCGAACGCAAAGACGACCCCGCCTCCCTCGATCCAGGGCCGGCCGGGGAGCGATGCACCACAGTCCTTTTGTTGTCTTCCGGATCGAACATCGATGCCTGCAAACGCCCGCAATTGGGCAAAGTGACGAATTGTGAACGAAGCTTAAGTTTTTATGGAAAACAAACCGTTAACAGACTGCAAATTCATCTCCGGGGAGACCACGAAACCGCAGGGCCACACCCCTCATTAAGCTTTCCCGGCTAGAACGGGCCAGCACATCCGGACCATCCTCGTGATCGATTTCGCAAAGACCCTCTACGCACGCCATAAAAGCGTCATTCACGCCTATATCTCGATGACGAGCGGGTCTGCGGGCAGGCTTGTGCTGTCGCTGGTCTATTTCATCTGCATTGCCAACGGGCTTTCGATTGCCGAGTTCGGCTTGTTTGCCACGGCATCGGCCGCAGGCATCATGATCTCCCGCGTGCTTGCCTTTGGTTTCATGTCGCCGCTTTACCGGGTGGCAACCGTCAAGCCCTTGCTGGTCGGCATCTATAGCGCCGGCTTCGCCGCCGGCGCGCTTCTGTCGCTGCCCTTGATCGCTGTCCTTTGTCTTGCGGTCTATTATGCCGTTTTTGCAGGCGATGTTGCGCTTGTGGTTTTCAGTGCCTTGATGGCCGCCGAAATCCTTTGCTGGCGGGGGCTTGAGGTCGTTGTTATCGTTCTCAACGGTCTCGGGCGCTTCGGCCGCGCCGCCCTTCTGGTGGTGATCGGTACAGGCATCCGCACCGTTGCCGCGCTCGCCTTTTCGCTGTCGCACTCGGCATCGCTCGATACCTGGTCGTTTTTCTATCTTGGCGCCAACTTTGCTGCTCTCGTGATCGCGCTGGTGTGGTTTTTTCCGAAAGTCCGGCTTCGTTTTCGCCCGGCGCTCTATATTCGCCGTTGGGCGGATTCGGTCACGGTGGCTGGCGCCGAAGTGCTGTTCTATATCCAGTCGGAATTCGACAAGATCGCGGTTCTTGCAATCGGCGGGCCGGAGGTTTCCGGCATATATGCGATCATCATGCGGCTTGCCGACCTGACGGCGCTGCCGGTGCGCTCGTTCAATACGCTCCTGGTGCAGAAGATCATGCGCACGCCCGCAACGATCTCGTCCTGGCGCACCCGGCTGACGATCGAGACACTGGTAGCTGCCATATCCTTCCTGGCAATTGCAGCGATGGCGGGATATCTCTGGATCTTCCCGAGCGGCCTGGGAAACAACGTCGCCGAGGCTGCGCCCTATATGATGGCGGTGCTATTGGTGCCATCCTTCCGCAATCTTGTCGAATATCACTCCGAATTGCTCTACGCGACCGGCCGAACGGTACGCAGGATGGCCAATCTGGTGATTGCAGGCATCATCAAGGTCGCGCTGCTCGCCGCCGTTTTCAAGACCAGCACGGATGTTGCCTATTGGGCGCCGCTTATCAATGCTGTCTACCTGGCCCTTTACGCCGCATCCTTTACCCTCACCTATTCCGCTCTGCGCAGCCAAACCGGCCGGGTCATCTGACAGGATCAGGCGGCGCGTTCGAGAACAACGTTCCGGATGTCGGTGAGATCATGGCCGACGAAGGATTGGACGCCGATCCCGATCTGATGCGGTCCCATATCCCGCATGAAATGCCTGAGCCCGCTGATATCGCGCGCATAGCTATCGTCGAACCAAAGCACGTGGCAAAGCCCTTCGGCAGACGCGACATGGCCCTCCCCCATCAGCACCTCATCGACAAAGCGGCCATAGATCAGGCATTCTGAAAACTGGCGCGAACGAACGATGGCGCGTACCCAGTTGCAGCCATGGAGGGCCTCGACATGATCGAGCAGAGCCCGGCAGGTGTCGGTACGCCACGCAATCAGCGTATTGATGTAATCGTTGGCAGGCAGGCTGAAGGGACCGATGCCCAGCAGCCGGTCGGAATGAGCAAGCCACTCGAGATGATTGGAGCGCATGCGCTCGCCGATAGCCCCATCCTGGCGATAGAGCGTCAGGSGGCCGCCCTGCCAGAGGTCGGCCGGATCGAAATCGCGCAACAGCACCACGTCGGAATCGACGGCAAACATCGTTGCCTCGCCGATATGCCGTGACAGTGCCAGACGGCGCAGTTGCTGGGCATGCCAGCCTCGCAGCGGCAAACTGTATGGGCTGATCCAGAGCTTGCGCCTACCGGCTGAAAGCGGATCGGGAATGGCCCGCAGCCACCACGGCAAAAGATCGCTCTCGCTGATGACCTGGCGCCGTGAGCCTTCCAGCTGCCGGAACAATGCCACGTCGAAGGGCGCCACGAGCAGATAATGAACCCAGTCGCCCTTCAGCCGCATATCCATGCTTTCACACAGCAGCCGGCAGCGCTCGAAATCATTGGCGTAGGAGGCTGTAGCGACAGCAGTGCGCATGATGGTTTCCGTTAGAACGATCGTGACCCGGCACGATGCCCGTCCACTCGCGATGGCGGCTCTCGCCCGCTCAGCTTATGGCGGAGAATATAATATATGAACAACGGATTGCCGAGCAGGTAACGCCGCCACAAACGGCGCGGCTCATGCACCAGCCGATGCAGCCACTCCAGCCGCAGGCGCCGGACGGTGGGTGAAGCGCGCGGCACCTCCTCGGCCATGAAGTCGAAGAGCGCACCAACGCTGATCACCAATCGGGCGTGTCCGGGGCCGACATGGCGGTCGATCCATTTCTCCTGCTTCGGACTGCCCATCGCAATCAACAGGATATCCGGCTTCACAGCGCGGACCTTGGCCATGATCTCATCGGATTGCACTGGGTCGAAAAAGCCATCGGAAACAGCAATGAACTGGTGCCATGGCGCGTGTTTCTGGAAATTTTCGGCGGCGCGTTTCAGCACGTCCGCTCGCGCACCGACCATGGCAATGCGCTTCGGCGCCGTCATGTAGGTCATCAGTGCCGGGACGAAGTCGGTACCATTCAGGTTGGCTGGAAAGGTCTTTCCGTGGAACAGCCAGGAAGCAAGATCGACGCCATGCCCATCCGGCAGGACAATGTGCCGACCGAGCACGGCCCGGTATTCCGGATCATGCATCATCAAATTGGCATTGTGGGCATTGAGGAACGATATGACTGTCTGCCCGATCGGCAGCGAGGCGACTTCGTCGGCAAATGCGAAAGCGTCCGCCCAACCGAAATCGCAGACCGGCATGTCGAGGATCATGCGCTGCGAGGCAACGATCGATGTACCCGGAAAAACGTTCATCGAGATTTGCCCCCCTCATGCACTGCAAGACTGTAAGATGCGCTGACAACTTTGGTTGCCCGCGGACGCGCTTCATCTCTCGTAAAAGCCGGGTCAGATGCGGCAGTCGTTTTGCCGAACCACGACAACCCCTCATCCAGCGTCTCAAGCAGCTTTGTTTTCTGAGCCTGATGAAAAATCGCGCCCGATAGGCGCTGATGGTTGCCCGCCCGCACTTGCGCGACCTTGTCGATCAACAGTTTCGCGAATTCGGCAGGATCGTCGGCGACCGAGCAGTTGCCGGGTAACGCGCCGATGCCGCGCAGGGATGCGCGCGTGGCAACGCTCGGCATGCCAAGTTCGAAAGTCTCGATGGTCTTCAGTTGCACACCGGTGCCACCACGGCTGATCAGCGGCAGAACGGCGCCGGAGCAGACGAAGGCGCGGGCATCAGGCACCCTGCCAAGCAGGCGCACGCCGGGATGGGCAATCACGGGTGCATCCGGCAGCTGGCCAGCAATGCCGATCGTCATCTCGGCCGACAGCAGCGGCACGACCTTTGACAGAAACCAATCCAGGCCGAGCCTATTGGACTGCCAACTCCAGGTTCCAATCAGCGCCAGATCGTATTGCGGCAGTTTTTCCGGGCCGCCTTGAGCAAGGTCCCATCGAGTGACAAGCGGCAGGACGGTTGCGCGGCTGGAGACGGCATGGCCAAAGCCAAGGCGATCGGCTTCCGCAAATGTCCAGATCACCGAAGCCGCCTGTGTCAGCGTCCGCTCAAGCCGTTCGAGATAGTACGCTTCGCGCCTGAACAGCCAGCGCTGCAAAAGACTGGAGGCGGTGGCAGCGTTTTCACGCGCCGAGCCTGCTTCGACATTATGCGCGATGTAGATCGTCTTGTGTTTCTGGAATGCGGCGGCAAAGGCGCCGGGCAATTGCACGGAGTTGAGGACGATGCCGTCGAACGGCTGCAGGCGCTGCAACAGGGCCTCGACATGCGCGCGGCTAACCTCGAGCATCTTCGCCGAAGACAGCGTAGTGCGATGAAGGCATGCCTTTGCCAGCCAACGCAGCTTGGCGGCAGCGCCGACCTTTGCATTGGTGACTTCCAGTTGGCCCAGCAGATGAACATCTTCGTGCGAAGCAGCGGCCTGTCCCGGCTGCAGATAGCCGATGACGCTCACCTTGTGGCCAAGCGCGCGAAGACCGTCGAAGACGGCGCGGTTTGCGATGTCGAACCCCGATGAAGGGTTCTCCACCGGCACCAGCGAGGAAACGAAGACCAGATGCATGCTGCCACGTGAGACTTGAGAACAACTGCCCGGACTGTAGCAACACGGCGTGAAGCGAGCTTTAAACCATTCATTCGAAAGCGAATTTGGAAATTCAGCATCTGTTTAGGAACATTTGCTTTAGTGCTTGCCAGTTCTTCGCCTTCAACAGGTAGCCGCCATGACCCCGCCCGCCCAGGATGTGACCGAATTCTACCGGACGGCGGTCGATAGCCGTGACAGTATTGAACTCGTCGTCACACTGCCGACATTCCGGCGTCCTGAGCATCTGCTCAAGACCCTGAAAACCGTTATTTCGCAGGCTCCAGGCTGCCCTTTTGCGATCGTGGTCATGGAAAATGACGCGGATGGGCTGGAAGGCGCGAATGCCGCAAAAATGTTCTTCGCCGACCACCGGGTCAACGCGCTGGTGGTGATCGCGCATCAGCGCGGCAACTGCCATGCCTACAATGCCGGCTGGTCGATGGCGCTTGACGTCTACCCCAATCTGCAGGCTATCGCCGTGATCGACGATGATGAACTGGCGGCACCCGATTGGCTCGACAGTCTCGTTTCAGTACACCGGCAGACGCGTGCGGATCTTGTTGGCGGACCGCAGCTTCCAGATTTGGAGGACAAGACCCGCAATGACCGCAAGCGGCACCCGGTCTTCATGCCCCACTATGACACGACCGGCCCCGTCCCGATCCTATACTCTTCAGGCAATGTCCTGATTACGCGCCCTGTTCTCGATGCCATGCCGCGGCCGTTCCTCGACCCGTTGTTCAATTTCATCGGTGGCGGAGACAGCGATTTCTATCGCCGGTGCAAGGAGAAAGGCTTTTGCTTTGGCTGGGCAGCGGAAGCCTGGGTGGCCGAAACCATTCCGGCGCGGCGGACAGAACTGTCCTGGATCAGATCACGAAGCCTGCGAAACGGGGCAATTTCCGCCTTGCTCGAACATCGCGCTACCCCCGGCTTTGCCGGACGGGTGAGGACGATCGCCAGATCCCTGGCCCTTTTGGCCGCCTCGCCGTTTCGCGGCATTTCGCTCTGGAAATCATCCGGCCTGCCTTCGGCCGGCCTCTACCATTTTTATGTGGCGTGCGGGCGGCTGATGATGGAGTTCGGCTTCGTCAACGAGCAATATCGCAACCCGGAGAAAAACTGAGCCGTACGCCGTGTCCGTTCAGTGGCCTGCGGCAGCCGCGCGCTTTTCGCTTTCCGGCATCTCGTCGTTGGCCACCTGACCATTCTTGTCGACGATCGGCACGGGCTTGCGCTGTTTTTCGTTCGCCGCATTGGCGACGCGGGCAACGTCTGCTTTCGACAGATATTCGAGCTGCTCGACCAGAACCTGGAAAATCACCTCTTCACGCAGCTGCTTGTTGAGCTGGTCCTTGACGATCGTCTTGAAGCTGGCGAGATCGAAATTGCTGGTATCCGCGACGTTGATCAGTTTCTGGCCGACCAGAATGTCGAACAACGCATTGGTCACCGATTGCTTGAACGGCACTTCCATGGTCTTGGCCTTGGCCTTGTCGACCGAGAACGAGAGTTTTGTCAGAAAGTAGCCCTGCACCGCGCCATCGGTGATGACCGGTACGGTGATCAACTCGCCCGGTATGTATTCCTGCAATGCGCGGCGCTCAGCCTCCGCATCCGATTCCACCGGTGCCGACGCATGCTGGATCGAAAAATAGACGGATCCGAGCGATACGGCGCAAATCCACACACCGGTGAAAACAAGCTTCAGCATCAGAAATCGCCGTAGCGGAACTGCTGTTCGGTGTAGATGCCATCCGCGTCGGCGTCCTGAACAGCCGCCTTCAGCAGGTCGACCACCGAACGGCAGGCTTCCATATGGGCGTTGACCTTCTGCGAATTGGTCATCAGCTTGGTCTTGATGTGCCGGGTCTGCGATACGAATGCCGGCGAAATTTCGTCCGGCGAAGCGTCGCGATGCAGCATTGTCAGTTCATAGAGGCACCGGCTCTTGCGGGCGTTCGACGTCTTCAGATCGAAGCTCGGATCGACGCCGATCCGGGTATTCTCATTGTCGAGGATCATTTCAAGCCGCCCCAGTACATTCTGGATACGTACGTCACTCGATGCTGCAACTTCCATCATTTGGCTCCCATTGGCGCTTTCGGCACGCAGGGCCCAAACCCTTGGCGTGATGAGTGCGCGAAACTTCTTTAAAATCAGCCCGGCCGATGACCGGCCCCGCCTCAGGCTTGATCGTTATTGTCCTGCGTGCCCGTGAAATTGGCGACCGCCTTGCGCTCGTATTCCTGAACCATGCTCAGCGCGACATTGCTGCTATTCCCATCGAGCGATGCATTGACCCGGTCGGGGCCTTCACCGACGATGCGGTCCGTGACCATGCGCTCGGCTATGCCGACACCATCGCCCTGCGCCATGACGTTACCGATCTGCTCGGCCATCATGCTCTTCCACATGTCGCCAGACGTACCCTTGCCGTAAACCTCTTCGCTTTCGGTGGGGAGCATCGACTTGACGAAGTTCTGCAGCACCATGGCTTCGAACTTGCGGTAGCTTTCCGGAATCTTCTTGGCCTCGGCGCGGTTGGTGACGTCGCCAAGACTGTTAGTCGGGCTGTCCTGGTTGAGGACCGCAACCGTGTTGGCAAACCCGTTCCCGTTCTCGGCGAGGCTGGTCGCCTGGAACGCCGCCCGATTGGCCTTCAGCCGCGCCTGCGCTTCCTGCACTTGAGCTGGATCCGCGGCGCGCACGACATCCAGCACCAGGTCGCTTGGAGGAGAAATGGCCATGCGGTATCCTCTCGGTTACGAAGCCTGCTGCAAGCGCCTCTGTCAAGGCCAGCGGTAACTCCATAAAATCAATATCTTAAAGAACGGATCGGCCGTAATATGCCACCATTCCTGCCGGTACTATGACCGGCCAACCTTACCGGAAGCTGGTGATCCGCTCATCACGTGCTGATCGACGAGGTCATAAATGGCGTCGTCGGCTTCGGTCCGGTCTTCCAGGACGCGAGCGTCCTTCATGTTTTCCTCAAGCCGGTCGCCCTTGGCCCGTTCTTTCAGAACCCTGGCCTCATGCCCTTGCTGGATATCCAGAAGCATCTGGTCCTTCATCGCAAGGCGGCCGAGCTGCGAGGCGTAGTGTCCGGAAAACATCGCGTGCAGCGGACTTGCCGATCCCATGGCATCGACGACCACGTCGATTGTATCGGCAAGATCGCGGCGCTTCCTTGCGGTTTCGGCAAGATCGTTTTCCGCCATCTGTTCCAGGTGCCGCTGGACGGCCACGAGGCGCTTGAGTTTTTCGGATCGGCTCTTCATCTGGCTAGATCCCTTGCATCATCGAACCGAAGCCATCGGCAAACAGTTTCAGCATCGCGGCGATACCAAGATAGAGCAGGAACATGCCGCCCATGATGAGATAGGGCAGCGAGATGAAGTAGAGCGGCATCTGCGGCGCAAGCTTGTTGACCATGCCGATCGCGACGTTGAACAGCAGGCCGTAGATGATGAAAGGGCTCGCCAGCCGCAGCATGATATAAAACGTGGTCTCCAGCGCATTGGTCAGCGTGATCAGCACGCCCTGCGGATCAAAGCCGACGCCGAGCGGCATCACCTTGTAGGAATCGACAAGGCTCGACAGGATGACATGGTGGAAATCCAGCATGAACAGAACCATGAGACCGGCAAAGCTGATCAGGTTGGTCAGCTGGTTTTCCGCCGTGTCTTCCAACACGTCGTTGGCCGGAGGAGCATTGAACCCCATCATCATCGTGATCACCGTGCCGGCAAACTGCAGACCAAGCACATAATAGCGTGCGATCAGTCCTATCACGCCGCCAACAACGGTTTCGGTCGCGACGATGTAGATATAGGTATGACCCTTGCCGGAAATCTGCGGATAGATCTCGTTCCACATGATCGGCAGGATCGCCATCGAGATTGCCACGGCCACGAAGAGCCGGATCTGCACCGAAACGCGGGCGGTGGAAAATCCGGGCATGACCATGATGCAGGCGCCGATCCGGCAGAATGCGGCGAAGAGCGCCAGCACTGTGCCTTCCGGATCGGTGATCATGAAATCGAGCCGATGATCTTTATCTCGAGGCCCTTGGCGAGCTCGACATGCGAGAGAACCGGCAATGTTGCAAAAAGACGCTCGATGATCATGCGGACATAAGAGCGGGATTCGGGCGAACTTACCAGTACGAACGGCATGCCGCGGTCAAGATGTTCACGGATAACCTTGGTCGCTTGCTCGCTGAACTCCTCCAGATGGCGCGGATCGATGTCGAATTCGACGATATCGCCCTTGGCGTCGCGCTTCAGCGCCTGATGGAAGACCATGTCCCATTTGCTGCCGAGACGCAGAACGCGCAGTGTGCCGTTGTCGGCGAGATCGCCGCAGAGTTGCTGCGACATACGCACCCGGACATGCTCGACGATCTGCTCGGTTTTCCTGACATGCGGCGCGAGTTCGGCGACCGCTTCGAGGATCAGATGCAGGTTGCGGATCGAGACGCGCTCGGCCAGAAGCAGCTTCAGCACGGCCTGCAGGCCCGAATAGGACATGTGCGAGGTGCAGATTTCGTCAGCGAGCTTGCGGTATTCCGGGTCCAGCCGCTCGATCAGGATCTTGACGTCCTTGTAGGACAGAAGCTGCGGCAGGTTGTTACGGATCACTTCGGAGAGATGCGTCAGTACCACCGACACGTTGTCGATCGGGTGGAAGCCTTCGCGCTTCAGATCCTCGGTAAAGGTTTCAAGGATCGACACGGCGGGCATGCCGAATGCGGGTTCGCGAATATCGTCGCCTGGAACGCTGGGCTTGCGGCCGCCGCCGGTAACGACGATGACCTCGCCGACGCGCACCGTGTTCGACGCGATCGTCGTGCCGTGGATACGGACGTGATAGGCCTTGTCCGGGATGCTGATATCGTCGGAAACCTTGATCTCCGGGACGATGAGCCCGTATTGGCCTGCGAACTTTCGGCGCATCTTGCCGACACGGAAAGCCAGTTCCTGATGAGCGCCGAGCAGGCGTGTGGAGACCTGCTTGCCGAGCAGCAATTCGATCTCGGCTGTCTTCAAGACCGACTTGACCGAGTCCTTTTCGCTGTCCGTCTTCAGCTGCGCCGTCTGCTGGTCCTGATCATGCTTGAGCTTGTTGGCCGCAGCCAGCTGACGGGGAATGACCCAGCTGAGGAAGGCCATACCGCCGCCGAGAACAGCGAACGGAATGAACGGGAGACCCGGCATCAGCGCCAGCATCAGGATCAGGCCTGATGCGACCATCAGCGCGCGCGGATAACCGGCAAGCTGATTGATGACGGCCTGATCGGTGGAACCGGAGGTGCCGCCACGCGATACGAGCAAGCCGGCAGCGAGCGATACGATCAAAGCCGGAATCTGGGAAACCAGGCCGTCGCCGACGGACAGCTTGACGAAGACGTCGGCAGCTTCGCCGATCGACATGTCGTGGCGCGCGTAACCGATGATGATGCCGCCAAAAACGTTGATGGCGGTGATGAGAAGGCCGGCGATCGCATCGCCGCGCACGAACTTGGACGCACCATCCATTGAACCGTAGAAGGAGCTTTCCTCCTCCAGTTCGCGCCGACGGCGTTGCGCTTCCTTCTCGTCGATCAGGCCGGCGGACAGATCGGCATCGATCGACATCTGCTTGCCGGGAATGGCATCGAGGGTAAACCGCGCGCCGACTTCGGCGATACGGGTGGCGCCCTTGGTGATGACGATGAAGTTCACCGTGATGAGGATCAGGAAGACGATCAGACCGATGACAAAATCGCCACCCATGACCAGTTCGGCAAAACCGGCGATGACACCGCCGGCCGCATCATGTCCTTGATGACCATGCGAAAGGATGACGCGCGTTGTCGCAATGTTGAGCGCCAGCCGAGTCATGGTGGAGATCAGCAGGATGACCGGAAAGGACGAGAAATCCAGCGGCTTCTGAATCCAGAGCGATACCATCAGGATGAGCACGGAGAATGCGATGGAGAAAGCCAGCCCGACGTCGATCAGAAATGGCGGTATCGGCAGGAAGAGGATCGACAGGATCGCTACGATGCCGAGCGCGAAGCCGACGTCGCGGCCTTTGGGCGCGACTTTCGGAATGATCAGAGCAGGAGGTTGTGCCATCGGAAATTCCGTCTCTTCATGAGAGGCGGACAGCATTCATACCTGCTGCCCATACTAAGCAGCAGGCCTAACGCACCAAACTTGCGCGAAGGTGGCATCGATGTCGAAAGGAAGGGGATGACACGCTTTTCTCAGCATCATCCGTTTCAATTTCGCCGGAAGGTCAGAACCCGGTTTGAATGCGGGAAAACACCACGTCGGTGAAAATCGAAATCTGCGCACCGACAAAAGAGGCGGAAAGCGCGATGGTGACAAGCACAGCAAGGATTTTAGGAACGAAGGTCAGGGTCATTTCCTGAACCTGGGTCAGCGCCTGAATGAAAGCGATGACGACGCCGACAATCATGGCGGCGAGAACGGCGGGCCCGGAAGCGACGACCACTGTCCAGATCGCCGCTTGCACGATATCGAGGGCATCCGCCTCATTCATTGGCTATCACTTTATGGTAACACCCGGGCCTACGACAAGTTCCTTGCCGGTATCGAGCACCGCGATGATTCCATCCGAGTATAGCTTTACTTCCTTGACGACACCAGTTGTCTTGCCATCGGCGCTGGTCACTGTCTTGCCGATCACGGCATTGGCCTCACTGAGCGACGTGCGCTGCAGCAGGCTTTCCAGATTGGTGTTCGTCTTGATCGTCTGTTCAACCTGCGAGAAGGTCGCCAGCTGGGCGATCTGCTGGGTCGAATCCATCGGCTGGGTGGGATCCTGGTTCTTCATCTGGGCCACGAGCAGCTTGAGGAAGCTGTCATAGTTCAGGCTGGCCTTGGCGGAATCGTTTCCGGATTCCGTTCCCGACGCGGTCGGCACATAACTGTTCGCCGAATTGACGCCACTTACCGCCATGGTGCGATCTCCTTGCGAATCTGCTCGATCGTTGCAGGGGTGATTTCCTGGTTGTTCAGGATCCGGTCTTCCAGGGCGTAGAGACCACGGATCGCCTTCAAAGCATCGAAGGCGCGGCCTTGCGTCACCATTCCGTCGATTTTCTTCAGCTCGGAAACGATCTCTTCGTTCTTGAAGCAATTCAAAAGCATGACGACCGACTTGCGGAACATGTTCGTCGACTGCTCGGCGCCTTCCGGATTGATCAGGATCATCTGTGCGATGAAATAGAGCTGCTTCAGCGGGGTCGTCGCATCTTCCGGCTGCAGGACATGGTTTTCAAGCAGGAACGTCACGTCGTTCAGGAATTCGACGGCAACCTTGCGGTCGACACGCAGCACGGCCCCGTTGACAAAAATCCGTTCGCCAGACTTCAGCGAAATACGCAGTGTGCTTTTCATTTGAGTCCATCCCTGATGATGGTTGTGATATCGATAATGCCCTGGAAGTTCGAGGATTCGCGCTTGCGGATCTTCTCTGTCTCACCGAGAATCCAGATGGCAATGGAAATAAGGTTGGCGCGCAGTTCGTCGTTCAGCTGATTGTCCGAAGCACGAAGATCCTCGATGAACCGAATCCAGACCCGCCTGGTATAGTAGATCGCCTCGATGGCCTCTCTTGAGTAGCCCTGCTGTCGCTTTGCGGCCGCGAGCAGCGTGATCGATCGGTCGAGCACTTGCCGTTCCCGATCCTTGGAGTCGGCAACGCCATCCTCCATGATCTCGGCATATGAAAACTGATACATTCAGACATCCTTCATGTTTGTCCTGGTCCTCACCGCATCAGAGGAAATTAATCAAACTCAACTGCTGAAGCCGCGCGGTCAGCGTGTAGGAGGTCTCAAGCTGGCTCTGCAAAGTCTTGAGCATGGTCGATGCTGCGAAGGTATCGATGCCCTCAAGATCAAGCTGATTGGCCTTGATGATCTTGGTTTGCGCCTCGATCGAGGTGTTGGCTTTCTTGACGCGCTCCTGCGACAGACCAAGATTGCTTTGCATGCTGATCAAACCGGTGACAGCTTCACCCATGAACTCGATAGCCTTGCCGGTGACCGCGCCACGAACGTCGTCGCTCAAGCCGACGCTGAGAAGTTCAGTCGAGATGAGGCTGGCCAGGGCGAACTTCCGTGCACCCTCGGCATTGAGGTTTGCGGAACTTTGAATGACTTCATTGGCGCTGATGCGGCTCGTCATGTTCTGGCTGGAAGCGTCCGACCAATCCGTCCACTTCGATCCGGCAACCGACGGATCCGCGTACATCGGCGCCAGCGAGTTGTCGATGAAGTCGGTCATCTGCGCCTTGGTGAACTGGTTCACTGAGTTCAGCGGCGGAACCTGAACCGGCTGTGCCGCGATAAAGGTCGACAATGCCGCATCGTAGGAAGCCTTGGCAGCGGAGGTGGGTGTGTATTCCGTGAAAGGCTGGACATCGGTGTTGATGCCCGAGAACAGGTATTCCCCATTCAAGGATGTGTTGGCAGCCGACGTGAACGTCGTCATCGCCGCAGCGTTCTGGTCCTGCGCGATTTTCAGAAGATCGGCAGTGCTGTTGTCTCGGAAGGCCATCAGCGACGACAGCGACTTCTGGGCCGCATCCTGCATCGTCTTCAAGGCTTCCTGAGAACCGGCAAGTCTTTGCGTGACGATGGAATTGGTGCTCTTCAACGTCGCCAACCGGTCAAGCTGCGATGAGATGTTGACGGATTTCGAGGTGGAGGCCCCAAGTGCCAGACCGTAATCGGCATGAACGCCGGTCGACACCTCGTCGTTCAGCTTCATCATTTCCACCTGACCTCTTTGGATGGTCAGGCGCATGGCGTTTTGAACAGCCAGATTGGAAACGAAAGACGTTTTCATGATTTTATCCTACAGCTTGCAGAAGGGACGTCATCATGGCGTCCACCGTACTGACCAATTTCGCCGATGCTTTGTAAGACTGCTCAAGGTCCAGCAATTGCGACAGTTCCTCGTCAAGGCTAACGCCTGTGACGTTGCTCAACGCATCTTGCGTGCGCGACAGCATGGCCATCTTGTTGTCGTTGGCAGTTGAGGCACCGCTCCTCAATTCTTCCAGCCAGCCGATCGAGGAAGCCGAAAAATCCAGGATGCTGCTTGAACCGTCGAGCCCCGTGGCCGGATCGAACTGCATGTCGGCGCTAAGCGATGTCACGAACCCGTCGAGAAGCGCTGTATAGCCGGAGTTTCCGGTGGTATTTGACTTGTAGGTAGGACCGTTGAAGCCACCGTCACGGACATATGTCGGGTTGCTTGTAGCCAGCGGATTGATTGTGAGCGACGCCGCCATACCGGGGACTGCCGTGCCAGCTGCCGGCACAGTGCCGCCTGCCCAGGTGAAAAGACCGGGCAGTGCTGTCGTGGCAGGCGTCGTGTTTTCCTGAAACAATGTGACCAGACCGCGTGCGATCTCGTCGAGCTGCGACTGAAATTTCGGCGCTGTCTCGTCGCGCAGCTGAAGCAGGCTGGCGAGCTTGCCTTCGCCAGACGTATCGGCCCCCTTGCCGGCCTTCAGCGCCACGCCATCGACGTAAATCGCGTTGCCGACTGTGGTTGCGCCGAAACCGGGGGTCGGCTGAAACGTCACAGTGCGCGCGGTGTTTTCAAACAGGACCGTACCATCGGACGTAAAGATGACCGTATCGTTGTTGGCGCGCGTGACCGTCGAAATACCAACGACCTCGGAAATCTGGCGAAGCAGCTTGTCGCGCTGGTCGAGCGCATCGCTTGCATCCGAACCACTGGCCGCCGCGCCCTGCACCGCACTGTTGGCTTTTTCGAATTCGGCCAGCAGCCCGTTCAACTTTTTGACAGACGCGTCGATTTCCTTGTCCGCATCATAGCGTACGTCCTGGACGGCGGAAGACGTCTTGTTCAGCGACTTGGCAAGATCCGCTGCGCTCGACACCGTCGTCGCCGCAATGGACGTATTACCGGGTGTCGCCGCAAAGGTTTGCAGGCTGTCACGGAAGGATTTGAGGTAGTTCGACGGCGAGGTTTCATAACCGTTGCCGCCGAGCGCCGCCTTCACCGCTTCCAGACCCGTCAGAAGCGCATCCTGGGCGGAAGCTTGCGAAATGCTGATGGAATGCTGTTTCATCAGCGCGTCGTTCTGGGCACGCTGAATGGATACGATCTGCGCGCCGTTGCCACTCGTGCCCAGCATTGCCATGCGGCGCGAATAATCCGCATTGCTGACATTCTGGATATTCTTCGAAACGAGCGCCGTTTGGGCGGCCGTGTTGTTGAATATCGTCTGTGCGGTGTTGATGGCTGATGACAGCGACATGACGCAGACCGTACCTTTTCAATTATCGCTTCAGGTTCACAAGAACGTCCAGCAGGTCGGCGCCCGTCTGGAAGACCTTCGAGTTTGCCGTGTAGCTGCGCTGGGATTCGATCATCGCCGTCAGTTCGTTGGCGATATCGACGTTGGAGCCTTCAAGGGCGCCCGACTGGATGCTGCCGAAATCGCCGGAGCCAGCAAAACCGGTGACGATGACGCCCGAATCGACCCCCTGCGAATAAACGTTGCCGGACTGCGGAACGAGGTTGTCCGGGCTCTGAACGGTGGCCAGCGCCACGCGGTAGCGCGGATCGAGCTTGCCGTTTTCGTACTTGACGTAAACGATACCTTCCTTGTCGATCTGGTAGCCAGCAACCTTGCTCGGGGCATTGCCATCGATGGAGCCACCATCGGGGTTAAACTTGTAGCCGAGCTGCGTCGTTTTGGTGAGATCGATCGCCAAGGGCGCTAGCGTCGCGCCGGTGCCAGCAAAAGGCCCCTGAGCCGAGGTTGTTAGGGTCGCCGGCGAAGTAGCCAAACTCCCGTCAGCATTGAAGCTGAGAGCCGAAGTGCCGATCGTGGTGCCTGATGTCCGGTCAACCACCTTAACGCTCCAAGCGTTGGCAGCTGTCTTGGTATAAGTAAAGTCGAGTAGGCGCGAGTTCCCCTGGCTGTCGAACACGCTAAGTGACGTCTTCGATTCGTCACCGATCGCATCGCCGGAATTCAAATTTGCGCCCATGGCGCCAGCTGTCGAGCCCTTGGCAACGAGACCATCAGAGGAGAGATTGACCTTCGTCAGGCCGTCAAAGCCGTTGACCACTACCGTCGGATCGACGCCCGCCTTGTATTCGTAGCCCATCAGCGTGTAGCCGGCGGAGTTTACCAGGTCGCCATCGCCGTTCTGCGTGAAAGCGCCGGCACGTGTGAGGGCATTGGCCCCATTGGCACCCGAAACGATGAAGAAACCACCGCCGTTGATGGCCATGTCTGTGCCTGATGTCGTGTAGCTGGTCGGGCCTTGCTCCGAAATGCTGTAACGCACCTTGGTTTCGACACCGCCGGAATTGTACGAACCGTTGCTCGTTGGCAGGATCAGCGAAGAGAACTCCGTCGAAGCGCGCTTGTAGCCGGTGGTGTTGGCGTTGGCGATGTTTTCAGCGACCGTCCCCAGGCGGTTTGCCTGAGCATTCATGCCGGAACCACCGGTTCGCATCATTCCGTAAAGACTCATGTCCGATCCTCGTTTTCGTCGTTATGGCGAGACTATGGGGTGGGCCTTGCGTGAACCTGTCTTGGGATGCCAGGTGCGCGGCTCCAAAACCCAATTGCAGGATCAGCTCCAGTCGATGCAGTAGCCAAGGAAACGCTTGGAATCGATCGGATCGAAACCCAGCCGCTTGCGCAGCTTCTTGCGCAGCTTGCTGATATGGCTTTCGACGACGTTTTCTTCGACATCCTCATCGAAAATGCCGTAAATCGCGTTGAATATCTGCGACTTGGAAACGCGACGCCCCCGGTTTGCGACCAGATATTCGAGAATACGGCGCTCGCGGCGCGGCAAGGCAAAAACCTCGCCCTGGACTTCCGGATCACGGCCGTCAGAAAAGACCCGGATCGGGCCGATGTCGGTGAAATTCACCAGAGCCTTCAGGCGGCGGCGGATTGCTGCTGCCCGCGCCAGGATCTCGCGCGGATGGACCGGCTTGCGCACCACATCATCGACGCCACAGTCGAAAAACGCCAGTGTCGTTTCCAATGAAGGACTATCGCTGATTGCAATGACCGGCGCCGTGGAACGATCCCGGATAGCGCGTGGAAGGCTCATCGCCCTTTCGCCCTGGCCAATCAGGAACGCCTCGACGGCGTCGATATCGCTATCGGCCGCCTTTGAAACCCAATCACCGAATTCGCTTGGATCGAACCCTTGGGAAGGCACGCCCTCCCGTCCAAACAGTGAAGTATATCCGTCTTTCACGAGCTCACGCTCATCAACCACTACGATCATTCGTCCGCCTCCGAATCAGCATGGCACCACTATGGTTAAGAGGTACGAATCGGGGGATTCATGAACAACTATGGAATGTTAGTGGCTGAAATTAATACTAGATTAAGATTTGTGTACCGATTTGAACTAGATATAGTGGCACCAGGCGAATATGGCACTAATTTTCATGTGGAAACGTTAACGGCATATTAAGAAATCGCTTGTGGTCATTTTTCTAACTCAATGTTGACGCAATCGTCCGAAGCGGAAATTATTTTGCTAATTCACGCAGTGATTGAGTTATTGACAGAAGTTCGACGCGTTCGTTGTCCATTTCCCATAGCCCGTAGCAACCAGATTGGCGATCACCCGGCAGACATATTTCTTCTGTGCGGGATCATTGTTGGGGCCTGCATGATAACGGGCGACTGCCATCGTCCAGGTCTCATGCCGCGCGTGAAGCCTGGAGAGAAACTGAGCGGCATATTCGACATTCTTTCGCGGGTTGAGCATCTCGTCCGGCGAGCTGAAATTTTCTCCGTGGAAATAGTAATTGATCTGCATGCAACCAAGATCGATCAGTTTGGCACCCTGCGCCCGCGCCGCCGCAAAGCGCTGCAGAACGTCTCCGGCGCTGTTTTCAAAGTAAGCCTTGCCCTCGATATTCATCGCAAACGGCTGAAGCGATCCCTTCCTGCCGGTCTCCGTCAAACCGACAGAATAGAGAATGCCCGCCGGTATCTGATACTTCGCCGCCGCCGCCGTGATCTCGCTTTCGCAGACACCGGCGCTCGCGAATACGCTACATGTAGACGTCACCAGTGCGGTTAAGCTCAGCCCCAGAAGACGCATCGCCCGTCCCTTCATTGCCCGTCCACCTTCCGCGACCTTGTTCCTGACCGCCATTGTCATTGCGCTGCCCTCTCGAGCCATCCCCAGCCGCCTCGCGGCCCTGCTGCCCCGCCTGAGGCTGTGCCTGCTGCTGCGCGTTGTTGCTGCTGGAGGTATCCGAGGCATTGAAAACGATGTTGACCTGATCGACGGCGAAACCCTGCGCGCGCAAGGCCCTGACCATGGCGGACTGATCGTCGCTCAATTGCCGGAACGCATCACCGGTTTCCACCTTGATCTCAACCTGCAGCTCGTCATCCTTGAGCCTGAGCGTCGCGGTCACCATGCCGAGGTCGATCGGGTGCATCTGGATCTTCAAGGTGTTGAGAACTTTGCCGGTGGAGGCCTGCGTCAACGGTGTCTCGGCCCCAGTGCCACCCGGCTGTAGCGCACGGGCCCATTCCGGATTGCCAGCGATCTGGTTGGTTACGGCCGCCGCATTGCTGGAAGGTGCTAAGCCGAGATACCGGCGCGCTTCCAGCACGGTGACGTTTTCAGCCTTGGCAGTAGCGGCAGACACGTCGTTCTTGGCGACAGTCCTGTCTCCGTCCGACGCCAGGCTCATGGACACCGCCTGCCCCTTGCCATCGGCGCGGGCGAAGCGGAACACTTGATCGGTTCCGGCCTCAGTGGCGTTCTTGACCGCGTTCGCATCGCCAGCCATCTGCGCCTCGGCCTTGACCGCATCCTTCCCGGCAGGCTTCGCCTTGCCGGCCCGTTCGGCCAGCGCCTGGAATTCAGACATTCCCCGCGTCGCTTCTGCTCCAGCAGGCTGGTTTGCAACAACCGGTTTCTGGGCTGCATCCAGAAGACTGAGCAGTTGACTGACATCGCCCGTCACCGCGTCCATCGCTTCATTCTGCGGGTTCTCCGCCGATGCCTCATCGGGTTTTGCAGTTTTATCGCCGGTCTTGGTGGCGCCTACTTCAGCATTCTTCAACAGGCTGGCACTCTTTTCCCCGATCGGCCCATCAACGGTTTTGCCCGCGTCCTCACCAATTCCTGCAAAGTTTGCCTGCATCAGGGAGAACTTTTGCGCATGATCGCCCTTTGCTGCGGCCAAAGAACCTTGCGCCGGGATTGTCTTGCCTGAGAGGTGAGCGTCCGCCGTGCTGGAAGAGCCGAATGAGGATTTCATGAAGCCATCGCTTTCCGTAGCAAGATCCTGCAGCGACGGAAGAGCCTTCGCTTCGGCGTCGGAAGCCAGCGGATCGATGCCGCTCTCCTTGGCCGACGCAGTAAGCTTTTCAGCCGCGGAATCGGGCTTCGATGGGAGATCGTCGGCAATGGCCGGCTGCTTCTTCTTGCCGGCATCGGCGAAAGCACTTTCGAAGGCCGCCTTCTGATTGGCGGCGTCCATGTCATGCGACTTGCCTGACGCGTTGGCGCCCGCCTTGCCCGAGCGTACCGGACTTGCGGCCAAAAGGTTATCGTCCACGAATGTCATGGCTGGTCTTCCCCCTTCAGGAGAGAATCGATCTCGTCGAGCTTCGAGCGGCCTGTGCTCAGAAACGCATCGAGAACCGGATCAACTGGCCCCTGCTCAGACGAGGCCGCCTGCGGCACCGCATTGGGTTGAGCCGCTTTCAAAGCCGCTTCCGATGCCGGTGTTGCAAACGGGCTGTCACCGCTGCCGGTGGCCACTCCGCTCTCTTCCATGGTAATATCGGATTTGACATTAGAAACAGATGCTTGCGTCAAGCTTTCCGGATTGGGTGCACGCAGCACTTCCTCCGCGATGACCCTCGCCGCCTCACGCAACGCGCGATCCCTGGGCGAGAGTTCCGCTTCGGGAATGGCGCTGATGTCCTTGACCGCTTCAAGAATGCCTTTGGAGGGAATACCGACAAGGCCGGAATAGAGGCTGGCCAAGGCCTTGGGACCTGCATCTGCGGCATCGGAGAGATCTTGCGCCCGCGTCGACGCGAGCGTTGCCAGTTCCTGCATGCCGCCGATCGCTGCGCGGCGAGCAATGCGCAAATAGACCTCGCGCTGCCGCGGCTTGTCCATGAAGCCAAGAATTTCCTGGATCTTTATTTCCGTCTTCTCATTGTAGTTGGCAACAGCCAATTCGACGAAAACATCGGCGAACTGGCTGGCATAGGGAGATGTCAGGAAGCGCCGGGCATAGGAGAGCGAATAGGCAAAGCCCTTGTCCGGCATGCCGCCCCGGGTTGCCAGCGCGATCGAACGCCGCAAGGCAGCTTCCTCGATATTGGTACCCGGTGAGGTCAGACGCGCCCAATCGTAATATTGCACCGATTTCGCCGGGTTCTGCTGGGCTGTCGCATTTCCTAGCACCAGATAGAGATAGGGGCCGACCCGTGAATTCCGGTATTCCGGAACGGCTTTCGCCAAGCTTTCCACCATCAGCCCACCCTTGCCGGCCAGATAATGGCTCAGCGCGTCGATGACGCGGGTATCGAAATTGCCTTCGATGTCGTGGTTGGCAAGGTAGGACAACGTTTCCGGATTGCCGCCGCTCATCGCATAGATGAAGGCAGCATCGACATTGCGCGGATCATCGAAGACCGTGGGATCGGCCTCGCGCAACCGCTTGTCGATCGCCGCCAGCATGAAGCGCTGCATTTCGGCTGCTGAATGATCGCCGAGCACGATGGCGTCCTGGATTGCCTGCAGCGAGCGCAGCATCTTGTAGGGCGCCAAGTCCTCCGGACCTTGCGCATGCACGGCCGTCGCCGGGGTTGTCCCGACGGCACATGCACAAAGAAGGAGGGTGCGGATCGCCTTCAGCATAACCATCAGCCCTGGTTCGTCTGCAGCAGGATTTCGATACGACGATTGGCCGGTGCCAGCGGATCCTTGGTATCTTGGAGGCGCTTGTCGGCAAAGCCGCTGATCTGGCTGACGCGGCTCTCCGCAAGGCCGCCGCGAATGAGCATATAATAGGCGCTCTGGGCGCGATCGGACGACAGCCGCCAATTGTCATAGGCGCCCTTCTTGAACGGCCGTGCGTCCGTATGGCCCCGAATGGCAATGGCGCCGCTGCGAGCCGATAGGAGCTTTCCGATCTTTTCCATGGCGATGACCATGTCCTTTTCAGGTACGGCCGAGCCGAGCCCGAACATCGGCGTGTCGGCCTGCTCACTGATCGTCACCAGAAGCCCTCCCTCCGTTGGCGTTACCAACAGACCTTCGGCGAGCTTACCGGCGGAACCGCCGATTTCCTTTTCGATATCGGCCTTAAGGGACTTGGCGGCATCTTCACCGGATTTGACCGGCGTCGTGCTTTCGGCGGCAGCAGGCGCATCAATTGCGGACTTGTCCGATGCATCCTTCTTGGCGGCCTCGGACTGATCTGCCAAGGCTGCAATCTCTTGCTTGGATGCGTCCGCCGGACCGTTACCAGCCTTGGCTTCGAGACTGTCGCCACCTTTTTCCGCGTTCTGCAACTCGACCTGTTTCGTCCAGAAGTCAGGGTCGAACGGATCGCGGTAGGCTTCGCCACCATCTGCACCGGTCGCGGGTCCAGACGTCGATGCGCCACCCTCACCCTTGGCGCTGATATTGGCATTGCGGCCGACTTCGTTGACGATTTCAGACATGACCGAATAGGGATTTTCAAAGAAGTCGGCGTCGGAATACTGGGTTTCCTCGCCTGACGTCGCAGTCATGTCATCGCCGCTTTTCGCCGATCCGCCGGTCTTCGTCTCCGTTCCATCGACCTTCGACTTCATCTGGTCTTCTTCACCCTTGGCATCCTTGGCCGGCTGCTTGACGCCTTTTTCGGACGGCTTTGCGTCGGTCAGTTGCACGGGGTTGAAATAGGACGCGAGCGCCGCCTTCGTCTGCGGGTTGGCGGCATTGATCAACCACATGACGAGAAAGAACGCCATCATCGCCGTCATGAAGTCGGCATAGGCAATCTTCCAGGCGCCACCGTGATGTCCGTCGTGGCCGCCACTGTGACGCTTGATGATGATGATTTCGTTCTTGCCGTGGTGGTGGCCGTCATTCTCGCTCATGCCAGCACCTTGCCTACGGTATCGGCCCAGGCGGCCATACGCGTCACCAGAATGGAATCGCCGAATTCGACCGAAAGATCGACATCGTCGGTTTCCAGGTGACGGAAAATCAGGGTTTCATCATTGAGGTGACGTTTCAGCGCCTCGAAGAGCGGCGCAGGCCCCTTGACGGTGATCTTGACGCCCTCGCCGGCGCCGATCGACAAGGTGATCATCCGGGCGAGATCGGCGATAGACTTCTGCAGCAGCACGCTGTCCATGACGGGCGCCAGCACCCGTGCCGTCTGATCTGACAGCATAGCCGCAAGCTGCGACCCCATGTCGGAAAAGCGATCGTAGATCATCGCGGCGATTTCGTTTTCGCAGCGCACGCGCATGGCCTCAAGTTCGGCAGCGTGGCGCGCATTCAGTGCGCTGATTTCAGCCTCGTGAAGCGCAAGCTGCTCCTTTTCCGCTTCCCGCCGCCCCTGCGCGAACGCCTCACTGCGCTCGGCGTCAATATCGATCTGGGGCTGGGCCTGCGGCTTCATGACAAAAGCACCATCAGCCGGGAAGTCGTCGTCCAGATCCGGAAAATACCTTGGCGGAACCAGGGACAGCTCGACCTTCGGCGCGCTGAAATCCTTGAGATAGCGGGAGATGGACGCGCTCATCGGCGGCCTCCACAGTCCGTGGTCAAGACCGGGTCAGCCATCCATACGGACCGCGTTGGGCTAACAAGCCTGAAAACAAAAGTCTGTGACACTTCCGGAATGTCTCCTTCAGGACCCAGCGGAGCAGGAGTGCCGCAGGCCCGAACATTTTCAATCCGTACCAGCCTGCCGCCGGAAGGACCGGCAGTACAGACAGCATACAACGGCAGCACAACAATCATCTTGGCTGGCAACCCGGATGAGGATGGCTGCGATTGGAGACTATCCGGTCAAACTTGTGCGAAAATGTAGGTCAGAGATATATCAGCCCGGCGGAAAATCTCCGGCAGGCGAAACCGGCAAAAGGTGTTGGACCGCACCTGGGCAATAGGCGCGGTCCAACCGTTTCCACCTGCCGATGACCGGCGGCCTGGCGGAAAAGAGGCCGTCCCCTCACGAAAGGGGGAACGGCGGCAGGGGTGCCGAGACCGGTTTCATGCCCGCCGGTCCGGCGCGTTCAGGCTTACTGTTGGAACAGACGCAGGATGTTTTCGGAATTGGTGTTGGCAATCGACAGTGCCTGAATGCCCAGCTGCTGTTGCGTCTGCAGCGCCTTCAGCCGGGTCGATTCCTCGTTCATGTCGGCATCCACCAAACGGCCCACGCCCTTGTCGATCACATCCATCAGATTGGCGACAAAGTTTTCCTGCATGTCGATGCGGCTGGTGATGGCACCGAGCGTCGAAGCGGAGTCGGTCAAGCTACTGAAAATGGCATCGACAGCTTTGATCATGCCTTCGATATCATCATAGCTGGTGCCAGCCGTCAGTTCGATGACATTACCTGCCGCCGCAGTGCCGCCGCTAAACGCAAGCAGCTTATAAGTTGCAGTTGCGGTCGTCGTGCCGTTCGGCTGCGTGACCACAACGCCCTTGGTCAACTGCCCCTTGGAGGCATCCTTGGTATCGATCAGGATTGACGCAGCAGTGTCGTAGTCCAACGTCGACACCGACACCGTACCGTTCGTCGAGCGGTTGAAGGATGCCACGATGGACTTGGTACCCGCCGGCGTCGTGCTGTCATTGTACAGCCAGTTTTCGCCCGAGAACGACGCGGATTCAGCTGCGGATGCCAGCTGGTTCTTGAGCTCGGTCAGTTCCTTGTTGATTTTCGTCTTGTCCACGCCCGGTTCGCGTGCGGCGACCAGCTTGGCCTTGATCTCGGACACGACATCAATGGCGGAACTCATACCGGCATAGGATGTGTCAACCTTCGCAGCACCCAGCCCGAGCGCGTCCTGAACGGTCGAGAGAGCGGCGTTGTCGGAGCGCATGGTGGTCGCGATCGACCAGTATGCAGCGTTGTCGGCTGCGGTCTCGACGCGATAGCCGGACGAAATGCGGTTCTGCACTTCTTCCATGTTCGTATTGATCGAACGCAATGTCTGGAGAGCCGCCATCGCGGCGGAATTGGTCAAAATGCTGGTCATGGTCATTGCCCCAGTTCGAAATTAAACGGAACATTCCGGATCGGACCGGCAGCGACGGGACCAGCGTCATGCAAACTGCCCCATGTTTTGCCCAGGGACAGCCTATCGCTCTTAACGAACACTTAACAATCATATGGTTAACAAATCATTAAGCGCGTTAGCAAGTGCGTAATCAAAATGAACAAAAATAAAGATCAATTGCCATTTCGTTAACGACCGCGATACGAGGTAAGCAAGCACGAAAAAGCCGCGCCCCTTGTGGGACGCGGCTTGTAGGCTATCCGGCGGGCCAAAGGTGAACTTAGCTCGCCGACGCTATCGTCTTGCCTGTTCCGATTAACGGAAGAGCGAGAGGATGTTTTCCGAATTGGAGTTGGCGATCGAGAGCGTTGAGGCGGGTCGACTCTTCGTTCATGTCGGCATCGACGAGGCGGCCGACGCCCTTGTCGATCACGTCCATCAGGTCGGCCATGAAGTCGTCCTGCATCGAGATGCGGGTGTTCGTGGCGCCGAGCGTGGCAGCAGCATCCGTGAGGTTGGTCAGCATCTTGTCGACGGCGCTGATCATGCCTTCGATGTTGTCGTCGCTGGTTGTTGCCGTCAGTTCGATGACGGTACCCGTTACGCCGGTACCACCAGCACTGACCAGGCGATACGTAGCAGCAGCCGTCGTTGCGCCGCTCGGCTGGGTGACAGCAATGTCCTGGGTCAGCCGACCCTTTGTGGCATCCTTGGTGTCGATCAGAACCGATGTCGAAGCATCGAATTTCAGAACGCCAACCGCAACGTTGCCAGAAGCGTCACGTGTGAAGGAGCCGACCATTTCCTTGGTACCGAGGGCCAGCCGCGGTCGCAGCAAACAGAAGACCGGTGGTTGCCAGAAGCGTCACGTGTGAAGGAGCCGACCATTTCCTTGGTACCGAGGGCAGCGGTCGAGTCGTTGTAGAGCCAGTTTTCACCGGAGAAGGAAGCCGACTGCGCCGTCGAAACCAGCTGGTTCTTCAGTTCCGTCAGTTCCTTGTTGATCTTCAGCTTGTCAACACCCGGTTCGCGGGAAGCAACCAGCTTGGCCTTGATTTCCGAAACGACGTCGATAGCGGCGTTCAAACCGGTGTAGGCGGTGTCTGTCTTGGCAGCGCCGAGACCGAGAGCGTCCTGAACCGTGGAGAGAGCCTTGTTGTCCGACTTCATGGTCGTTGCGATCGACCAGTAAGCGGCGTTGTCGGCAGCGGTTTCGACGCGCAGGCCGGAAGAGACGCGGCCCTGGGTCATTTCCATGCCGGAATTGATCGAGCGCAGCGTCGAGAGTGCTGCCATTGCAGCCGAATTGGTGAGAATGCTTGTCATGGTAATACTGCCCCTTTTGAACAGGTGAAAATGGAAGGGACATTCCGGTCGTTACCGGGAAACAGCGGCCAGCCTCATGCCTGCTAACGCGTTAATTTCTTTGGTTAACCCGCTGTTTCGATGGGCATAGAAAACACCAACATGGTTAAAGAAAACCTAAAGACGGAAAACATTTTTTCGCGGCAAAGAAAAAACCGCACCTCTTGCGAGATGCGGTTTTCGATAGGTCGCGGGATCCGCCGTTTGGGGGGGATGGCGGCCCCGTACCTTTTTTCGATTAGCGGAACAGCGACAGGATGTTCTGCGAGTCCGAGTTGGCGATCGAGAGAGCCTGTTGAGGCGGGTCGACTCTTCGTTCATGTCGGCATCGACGAGGCGGCCGACGCCCTTGTCGATCACGTCCATCAGGTCGGCCATGAAGTCGTCCTGCATACCGATACGCTTGTTGGTAGCGCCCAGCGTTGCAGCGGAGTCCGTCAGGTTGGTCAGCATCTTGTCGACGGCGCTGATCATGCCTTCGATGTTGTCATCGCTGGTTGTTGCCGTCAGTTCAATGACGGTACCCGTCGCACCTGTACCACCAGCGCTCACCAGGCGGTATGTGGCAGCAGCCGTCGTTGCGCCGCTCGGCTGGGTGACAGAGATGTCCTTGGTCAGCTGACCCTTTGTGGCATCCTTGGTGTCGATCAGAACCGATGTCGAAGCATCGAATTTCAGAACGCCAACCGCAACGTTGCCAGAAGCGTCACGTGTGAAGNGACCCTTTGTGGCATCCTTGGTGTCGATCAGAACCGATGTCGAAGCATCGAATTTCAGAACGCCAACCGCAACGTTGCCAGAAGCGTCACGTGTGAAGGAGCCGACCATTTCCTTGGTACCAAGGGCAGCAGTCGAGTCGTTGTAGAGCCAGTTTTCACCGGAGAAGGAAGCCGACTGCGCCGTCGAAACCAGCTGGTTCTTCAGTTCCGTCAGTTCCTTGTTGATCTTCAGCTTGTCAACGCCCGGTTCGCGAGCAGCAACCAGCTTGGCCTTGATTT
>NZ_LMCZ01000022.1:0-44706 GCF_001424965.1 Rhizobium sp. Root1204 | reverse complement strand
AATCAGGTGCTCGACACAGAATCACAAGTGATTCTTTCGATTCAAGATTTCAGCGAAAGCTTTTTGTAAACGAGTCAGCTACTTATGGGTAATTGCAAGCTTCGCCGGATGCTTACGCAAAACCCGCATAACGAACAATGCTGCGAAAAGAGCGCCGCGCGATGTAGCTTGCGGAAGAAAAGCTTGATCTCTTCGACGGTTCCGACCGCAACGCAGACCGCGCGACCGTCATGCTCACTCTCACCATCACCGCACGGCTGAATGACGTAGACCTCGAGGCCTGACGCGCCGATATCTTTGCTCAAATCGCGGACCTACCTGCGTCTCGCCTCCCGGAAAAAAATCAGCGCCGGAAATCTTGTCTCACTACACGATTGAGCCGACAATATTCACAGTCAGAAGGAGCCCGGCCTCAAGGGGGCGAGATCATCTTGGAACAATGGGCAGCTTCATAGGAAGCTGCATCCCAGAAGTAGTGTTATGGGAATGGAAGCGTCGTCGCCAGTTCATCAGCAGGCAGCCTCAATCCACATTCCTTCATAATAACTCCGATCAACATCGCGCGAATCTCTCTTCCGCGTGACTAACGGATGCTTATGTATTACACGACGAAAAAATCTTGGAATCTTCTCGCTGCCGAAAAGCTCCTACCGTCAGCGTGGCAAGCCACACCACATCACATCCGGAAAACCCCGTATAATTTTTCGATATGATTCTGCAGAAGTTCAGCCTGCTGACCGCCGAAATCGGAAAAATTTCCGACCTTGGAATAATGCCGCTTCAAGCGGGCGAAAAGATCCAGGATTTCTTGGTTCTCGTCGGAAATTTCTAAAATGTTCAGCAGATGCCAACACGCGTCATTCAGATGCTTGCTATCGGAACTCAGGCACCTCTCGAAATATTTCTCATACATCCCCCTAGCTTCTGCATAACGGCCGAGTTCACGAAATGCATGTCCAAGGATCACGTCGAAATCTCGTAATCCATGCATTTCGTAGAGAGCCTGTGCATTCGGGAGGGCCTGTTGGAACCGCCGGGAATCCATCTGTTCGAGAGTTTTCCGGCGAAGCTCGCTCGTGTCCACTGCCTGCGGGGCATCCCCGACCGTGTTCAGCAACTCGCTAATCTCGGCAGTTCGTCGAATGTCATTAGCCCTTTTGTACCAATCCTTCGCTTTCGGGAGATCGCCGGAGCGATTGTAAAGATGGCCGAGCTGGACGTGAAGATCCCAGTCCTCAGGCTTCAATTTCAGGGCTTCGGCATAATGTGCCTCAGCCTGAGAGAAATTACCCAACTCCTTGCTCATATGGCCCATCTGGACCAAAATGCCGAAGCGCTGGTTGTCGTTCCTTAGAACCCTACGATAGGCTTCATAAGCCTCCGACCAGCGGCCTGAGCGTTGCGCGCGCTTGGCCTTATCGAGAAAAGACTTCGCCGTTCTACGCCCAACAAAATTGAGATAGTCCAGTTGCATTTTCATCAGTCCAATCTTCTCAGCTTTACACTCTGAATGCTGATCCACTGTTCTGGTACCGAGTCTTGCACCTGTAGGCGTACCTCTAGAAACGCGTGAGTGTTGAGTTTTTCGAAAACGAAGCTACCGCGGAGATTACCGCGGGCAGAGACATAGAACAAGCGATCGGCGCCGACATTAGCAACGACATCGATCGCAAGGGTCGCCCATTCAGGCTGAACTATATCAAGTTCCAGCGCCCAGCACCCTGACGCAACATGGCATTTTGGGCCGCTGAGGATAAAACCGTCTTTGACCACCCAAGAATCCGAACGAAATTCTTCCGCGCGCGCAATCATCGAGGGCGCCAGCTCCCATCGCTCGTCTAAGTAACGGCACAATGTGAGAGTTTCCAACGTGCTATGCGAAACCACACGAAAGCCAGAAGTCTCGATTAAGCCGCGTACTTTTGGAATGTCACCCTCTCGCGATTGCAGGCTTGCAGCACTGTCCCAATTGATAAGGTGCCCCTCCTCTATTGCTTTCGCGTTCAGAAGGGCAAGCAGATCAAGCCGAGATTTCGTTTCACTCTCCAATTGATGTACTAAACGTGCGAGCTCTACTTCTCCCGGGTGTCGAGAGAGCACCTGTCTGTAGGCATGCAGAACAAAAGCCTTCTCGTCATTGGGCGCAAACAACAGGACGTTCTCGACCACAAGAGCAGCTGCGGGAACGTTGACACGGGAAAAATTGAGCGCAGCTGTTGCCTTATCAGTCGGATATCGTTCCCCTTTCGCGTTGTACAAGCTTTGGATAATCTGCTCACGAGTGGCCCCGCGCTTAACCCGATCTACCAAGCGATGCAAAGTTGAATCACTTATATCAACCGCCATTCTCTCAGCTAGATGCCTGACAAAGGACCGAGGCTCAGATGCGAATTCCGCTGCCGATAGGCGGAGAGTTTTCGGCTCATCGGGATTGCTGATTTTGTCGTCGGTCATATCGCGCCTCCAATTTTTTGGTCAATGAACCATTGATACCTTCCGGCAAGTTTTTCATAGCTGAATGCGTCCATCATGTGCCGTGCATCAAGATCAAAGATATTTAATAGCGTCCGGTTGCCCATTAAAATTGTTATGGCTTCGGCCAAAGTTTCAACATTCAAATCGGTTATTCGATGACTTACGCGACTAAGATCGTTGAGAACGGGGGAGTAAGAGCAGAGGATCGGAGCGCCCGCAAGCAAAGCTACTCGCACCGCCCCAGTCGCGGTCTCATTTGAATCCCCATATGGAAACACAAGCAAGTCACATTGACTTAAGCGGGAGACAATCTCGCTTTCCGGCAGGAACGAGTAGTCGGTTTCGACGTTGTCCCTCAGGTCAAGAGCATCAATCACCGTTTCGGTCTGCCGTCGCGCTTCGAGCGACTGCTCTGCGTCAGTTACGCAGTTGAGAAGAACAAGCCGAACGTCATCGGCGACCATCGACCGGATGCGTCCGACTGCTGCGACCAAGAGATCGATATTTTTGTGTTTAAAGAGGAACCCAAAGCTACCAATCGTAAAAACGTCGTTCTCAACCCGTAGCCCCCCGTTTGCCCGTTGAAATCCATGTGGGATCACCACGACATCGCGCTGACCGGCGTTGGACAATAATGCGGCGTCGCCAGCAGAGTGAACAAACACACAGTCAAAGCTTTTGACCCAGTCGAGTTCGCCCTTAAGCGCAATCTCCTTTACGTTGTGCATTGTTATGACGCGAACCTTGTATCTCGAGCTCGCAAGCGCGTCGGTAATGCGAAGCATGTCATCGTATGAAAAATGACCGGGATGGTGCTGCCACCACAGAATCGGACTATCAGCCGAGAGTAGTGCATCGATCAACCGGTCTATACCACGATGATCGTAGCTCCATAGACGGGAAACACGATCGTCGGGATCATGGCTCGTGTCAATCCGATCCTCGTCTATTACGATGCGGCTAAAAATATTGGCGATCCGCCCGCCGAATATTTCAGTCGAATAGAGATGTTCCGAGTACGTCGCAATACCGCAGCGCTGACGCCATGTGGTGATCAGGTCAATCTGCGACGGCGGTGACAAGTCGTCTTTTGAGGGATCTCTATTTAGGGCGGCAAAAAGGCACTTTTCAATTCGCTCGGCAACACGAGCCCAGGTGAGTTCACGAAGAATCAACTGTCGGCCGACTTCCGTCCTTTGCTTTGCCTGCTGAGGATCGCTCAGAGCTAGCCGCATTGCAGACCCAATTGAAGAGACAGAGGGCTCGGCCCACATACTGTAGCCGCTCGAGACGTGGCTTTCGGAAGGAGCGAGCGTATATTCGATAGGGAAGGAAGTTTCGGGTGTGCAAAAGTCCGTCTGACCAGAAAACGCGGTCGTCGCAACTGGCACGTTAAACAGCATGGCTTCCGCGAACGGAAGCCCGAATCCCTCACCTCTACTTGGCGCGACCAAAAGGTCGGCGGACTTGTACAGAGAAACAATTTGAGAGTTTTCCCAGTGGCTGTTTACCACCGTGATCTTAGGGGCAGATTGTATGCCCTTTGTTGCCTTGCCGACATATCTTTCAATCTCGTTATGCGGGTTGGGTGTTGTCTTTATGAAAAGCTCGACATCGTCAGCTTCTGTGAAGGTACGACAATATGCATCGACCAACAACTCCGCCCCCTTTCGCGGCAAGCAAGAGGAGACGTGCAATATTCTTTTGCTAGTGTTCTTTTGGTAAGGAGCGACCGTGTCTTTAGCAAGCGCAAGGATATGATCACATCCGTTGCCTATGACATCAATTGGAATTGTTACACCTGATCCTTTGAACGATTGTTTCACAAAATTTGACGTCACCATCATGAAATCGAGGTCACGGTTGAACCGATCAACCATGTAAACTGGGATCTCCGTCTCTTCCCACGCGAAGCAAACATAAGCGTTTAATTCGCCGACCATATCGCGGGTCTCTGGAGGCCACGGATTTCTTAAGTGAAACTTGTATTTGCCTTTAGACGGGTAACTATCAAGCATAGCCTCGTAAACATCAGGCATCTCCTTGAGCTTGGTATCGGTCTGCCAGTCCAGTTCTTTAGAATGGCAACGGACCCGGAAACCGGCCTTGATGAGAGATCGCGCAAGATTCCTATTTACAATCGCAAGGCTATAGTCACCTTTAAAGGGCCCATCGAGCAAAATTGCATGGCGCTTTAGAATAGCCTTGTTACCAAGCGTCAATAGAGGGAATTCATCTAATTTATACACGATATTTACCATAACTGCTTAAATTGAGGAGCATTTAATTAGAATCTCATCATACTGTTCTGCCTTGCGATAACTGGGATCAGCCTAGAACCTGCTGGGGTCTTCCACGCTTGTCAGAGAGGCAATTTCGGTACTAAGTACCTTGGTCGAAGTCAACCCGATAGCAGATCGAAGCACTACTAGCGCTAAATTTCCGCAGGCCGAGACCGTCGGCGTACAACCAAAGTTCTAGCTCACGGATGACAAATCCGCGTTTCGCAGCACTCCAAAAACAATTCGTGAGATCTTTTTTACAGTAGCACCCCATGCGTCGTGGGCCTCAAAGGGTCCGGGCGTCATCGTATGCTCCAGCTCTTGGCGGAAGGCAACTTGATTTTCGGGGCACTAGTCGGTAGCCACGGCGTCAGGGCTATCTGCACAGTATCGAAATGCCGAAACCAAAGTCCAAACGCATTGCACCACACGTATCAGTTGGCGATCACTTCGCAGCGTAAAGTGCCCGCGACCGTTCCAGATGCTTCAGTACCGCCTGTTCGGCAGCATCGGGGTCACCGGCTTCCAGACAGGTGATGATCTCTTCGTGTTCGGCCAGGGTGAATTTTTCCTTGCCGGTCCAGATCAGCATTTCGGTATGGTATTCCTTCAGCCAGGCAAGCATCGCCTCGCTGACGGCAATATAGATCGGGTTGCGTGAAATCCGTGCGATCCGCGTGTGGAACTCCATGTCAGCGGCGATGAAGGCTTCGGCATCGCCAAGTGATGCATGCTGCCGTTCAAGGACTTCGCGCAAACTTGCGATGTCCTTGGCATCACTCTTCAGGGCAGCCTCACGCGCCATACCCCGCTCGAAGAAAATCCGGGCGCATTTCAAGTGCTCCAGCGTATCGGAGGATTTGGCCAGCATGATCTTCGCAGTCATGTCCATCTGGCGGAAGATCGATTGCGCCGTCAGTTCCAGTACCTTGGCGCGTTCGCCATGCGAGATGACGACCAGCCCCATGCCGGCCAGTGCCTGCATCGCCTCGCGGATCGCTGGCCGGCCAACACCGAAACGCTCCATCAGTTCGCGCTCTGACGGCATCTCGTCGCCCGGCTGGAGTTCGCCGGACGTGATCATCGCCTTTAGCCGCGCAAAGACTTCGTCGGACAGTTTGCGGCGAACGATCTGTTCGGTCTGGTGGCCCATAGTGTCTCGCTGGTTTGCATTTACCATCGTTATGCACCGCTCCTGTCGCGAAGGAAATCCACGCATCTGATTGTGAGACCACAGTCCACATTGATTGACGGGTGTGCAAGCTTCCTCTTGCTTAATTGATATACTCATTATACCAGTTGCCAGGGATGCGCCAGCTGAAACTGGCCGGGCTTTGACTTACCGGGAGGCTTTTGCGCGAACATGATTGTCGTCACCTACAGAATCGAAACGCCGGGCAGCGTCGAGGCCATGGCGGATAAGATCGCCAGCGATCAATCGACGGGAACCTTCGTACCCGTGCCCGGCGAGACGCCGGAGTTGAAGGCCCGTGTCGCAGCCCGTGTCCTTGCCATCCGTCCCCTTGACGACGCCGCCACCGTGAGCTGGCCAGAGGCTGAAGCAAGCCACGGCCCGATCCACCGCGCCGATGTCGATATTGCCTTTCCGCTCGATGCCATAGGCACCGATCTTTCCGCTCTAATGACCATTGCGGTCGGCGGCATCTTCTCGATCCGCGGCATGACCGGCCTGCGCGTCGTCGATCTGAAACTGCCCCAGGAATATAGATCCGCCTATCCCGGCCCGCAATTCGGTCTCGCCGGCAGCCGCAAGCTTACGGGTGTCTATGAGCGGCCAATAATAGGCACTATCGTCAAGCCGGCGCTAGGCCTGCGTCCTCATGAAACGGCTGAGCTTGTTGGTGAGCTGATCGGTTCCGGCGTTGATTTCATCAAGGACGATGAGAAGCTGATGAGCCCGGCCTATTCGCCGCTTAGCGAACGCGTCGCAGCGATCATGCCGAAAATTCTCGATCACGAGCAAAAGACCGGCAAGAAGGTGATGTACGCGTTCGGCATCTCGGCGACCGATCCCGACGAGATGATGCGCAACCACGACCTTGTTTTGGAAGCCGGCGGCAATTGCGCCGTCGTCAATATCAACTCCATCGGCATGGGGGGAATGGCGTTCCTGCGCAAGCGCTCCGGTCTCATTCTGCATGCCCACCGCAACGGCTGGGATGTGCTGACCCGCCATCCCGGTATCGGCTTTGATTTCAAGGTCTGGCAACAGTTCTGGCGCCTCCTCGGTGTCGATCAATTCCAGATCAATGGGATCGGCGTCAAATATTGGGAACCGGACGACAGTTTCGTCGAAAGCTTCAAGGCTGTCACAACGCCGCTGTTCGATCAATCCGACTGCGCCCTTCCTGTTGCCGGCTCGGGACAATGGGGCGGACAGGCACCGGAAACCTATCGCCGGACGGGACGGACCACCGATCTGCTTTATCTATGTGGCGGTGGCATCGTCAGCCATCCGAATGGACCGGCGGCAGGTGTGCACGCCGTGCAGCAAGCTTGGCAGGCGGCCGTGGCCGATATTCCGCTTGAGACCTACGCCAAGGATCATCCGGAACTTGCCGCTTCCATCCAGAAATTCGGCAGTGCAAGCGAGTAGGCATCATGAACGCACAGATCAATCCGCTCCTCTCCTATTATGGCGACGACCTGACGGGCTCAACCGATGTCATGGAAGCGCTGGCCTCCAATGGCGTCGATACTGTCCTGTTCATGGATGTTCCGGACGCGGCCCTGCTGAAGCGTTTCGGCCATTGCCGCGCCATCGGCCTTGCCGGCACCAGCCGCAGCGAAACGCCGGACTGGATGGATGAAAACCTGACACCCGCCTTTCACTGGCTAAAGAGCCTGGGCGCCGACATCTGCCACTACAAAGTCTGCTCGACTTTCGATTCCAGCCCATATATCGGCAACATCGGCAAGGCCGTCGAAATCGGCAGGACGATGTTCGGGCAGCCTTATGTCCCTGTTCTTGTCGGCGCGCCGCAGCTGAAGCGCTACACGGCCTTTGGCCATCTGTTCGCCGCCTATCAGGGCGAGGTCTACCGCATTGACCGACACCCCGTCATGAGCCGCCATCCGGTAACACCGATGACCGAGGCTGACCTGCGACTGCATCTGAGCGCACAAACGGCCCTGAACATCAGACTGGCAGATCTCTCCATGCTTGCCGCTGCTGATGCGGAGAACCGGATCGATGATCTTTGCCGCGATGCGAACGGCATGGTCCTCTTTGATGTCGACAGCCCTGAGAGCCAGTCCCAAGCCGGCCACCAGCTCTTGCGCCTGCGCCGCGGCGGCGGGTGGTTTGTCGCCGGTTCTTCCGGCGTCGAATATGCGCTGCTGGCGGCCTGGCGTGCGGCCGGCCTGACGGAAGGCAAGACGAACTTCCCTCTGCCCGGCAAAGCGGACCGTATCGCGGTCGTTTCCGGTAGCGTCTCACCGACCACCGAACGGCAAATCCGCCATGCGACCCAAAACGGCTTTTCCGGTATCAATCTCGACCCGCTGGAACTGCTCGGCGAAAATGGCAATGCCGCGCTGGAACAGGCAATTGCTGCTGGTCTTAGCAGCCTCAAGCGCGGCGACAGCGTCGTTCTCAACACGGCGCTCGGTCCATCCGCCGATCGCGGTGGCGATATCGATCGCATCCCGGGCAGCCGCCACCGTCTCGGCCGCCTGCTCGGCACGATCCTGCGCCGCCTGGTCGAGGAACAGCAACTGACCCGCGCCGTCATTGCCGGCGGAGATACGTCGAGCCATGCGCTTCGGGAGTTGCATGTGCAGGCGCTGACCACGCTGCTGCCACTGCCACAAACCCCGGGATCGCCATTGTGCACGGCCCACGGCGCTTATGCAGCGACCAACGGTCTGCAGATTGCGCTCAAGGGCGGTCAAGTAGGATCAGACGGTTACTTCGCGCAGATCCGCGACGGCCTTCAAGGGTAAAAATGCCTATACCCTACTGAACTGCCCGAGCCCCATTGCGACGGTCTTTCGGAGGCACGGGTGAAAACGACGCACGCAGACTGGCATTGAACTGCGTCAGCAGATGCCGGTCAAAATGGCCTTCCGATTTCAGCATCATCCTCAGTGTTTCGGCAGGCGTCCATGCGCGTTTGTAGGGTCGCGCCGAGGTCATCGCATCATAGACATCGCAAATGGCCGCTATCCGCGCGGACGGGCTGAGCTGCTTATCCGACAGCCCGAAGGGATAGCCCTTGCCGTCAACCCGCTCATGGTGGTGGAGGCAAACATCCAGCACGGTTTGCGGCATGTCGGCCTGGCGCGACAGCAATTCGTAGCCACGAACCGGGTGAGTGCGGATCTGCGCCATTTCCTCGTCGGTCAGTGCACCCTTCTTCGACAGCAGCGCGTCAGGCATGACCATCTTGCCGATATCGTGCAGCAGGCCGCTGACGCCAAGAATCCGTACGGCCTGCTCATCGAATTTGAGAAAGCGCGCGAAATGCACCATCAGCGCGCTGACGGCAAGCGAATGCAGGAACGTATATTCATCCTTCGTCTTGAGACGGGTAATACCAATCAGCGCTGCCGGATTGCTCTCCATCGATTTGGCGATCTGTTCGACAGCGCGATCGGCGGGCTCGAATGTGGCCGTGCCACTTAGCCTTACGTTGGCAAACAGCGTATCGAGGAGCGGCCTTGTTTGCTCGATCGTCTGCAGCGCTTCCTTGATCTCGGTCTGGGTAAACGCCCGGGAAAGGCTGGACAACGATGTCTCGCTTTGTCGCGCCTCCGGCTGGGCCGGACCGGAACCCACATCGACTCCCCTGCGGATATCGATAACAAGACTGATGATATTGCTGGCTCTGACCTTCGCCGCCGCTGCTTCATCCTTCAAGAGAAAGCTGCGCACAGGTGCCGCCTCGTCCCGCAAGGGATCCTCGATATCGGTGACAAACATCCCCACCCGGACTTGGTGTCGCTTGATACGCTTGAGCATTTCACCGCCTCCCTCAATCATCACGCGCACTCAACGGAGTGGCACCAATAAACCGTCGATTTCCGAGTATAAATATTGATCTTTCACCCACGAAAAATGAAAGCCTCACGTTTTCACTCAGCAACACTATCGGCGCCGCTACTCTCCCAAAGCGTGATCTTTGGGTAGAACCATTTAATCGGCGTTAAGACCCGGGCTTCAGCTTTTCAAAATAATCAAAACCTAAGAGAAAATGAACTTGCTTGTTCTAGCGAGCTTCTATGCGCAGCCGGTCGCGGCACGACCGGAGCCCCATGCATCGCTAGCGGGATCCAGCTCTGTTGAGCCGCAAATGCTTTAGAGACGTCGCAAGTCGCCGACGTCTGCGGCTTCGTCACGTGAAGGTGGCGCAGAGCACACCTCCACGGCCAATAGAAAAACATCATCTGTGGGCTGGCATCAGTTCGTCGAGCTCGGCCGAGCGTCGATCCAAAGACAATCGTTTGCGGCTTGCAAGCCCACTTTAACCGTGTTGGATTTCGAACTCGCCCGCGATTCTTGGGCAGTTTGAAGGTGCTTTTTGCTCGCGTTTAGATTTTGGGAGAATTGATTTTTGCGCAATTTTCGACAGATATTTTTCGGCCGGTCTCGGGCCATTCTCTTGAGCGCGGCATTTGTTTGCTTTGGCTTCGGGCAGGCTCACGCACTGTGCAATGCTTCAAGCGTGCTCGTGTATGGCGGGACACCGGGTGGCATAATGGCCGCAATACAAGCAGCAACGATGAAAAAGAAGGTCATCCTGCTCGAACCAACTGCCCATGTTGGCGGGATGATGTCGAACGGCCTAACGAAAACTGACGCCTCTCCCAGAACGAATGTCTATGGCGGACTGGTCGCCGCTTTTCTCAGGCAGGCGCGCAATCATTATCGAAGTTCTGATCCGGTGCGAATATATTTTGAATCTCATTGGGCGGAACAGACATTCAAAACGGGATTATCTCGGGCAGGCGTGGTTGTTAGGTATGGCCAACGCATCACCACAGTGACGCGCTCCGGACGACAAATCAAACGCGTGCGCATGACGACTGGCGAAGAATATTGCGCCGATATTTTTATAGATGCGAGCTATGAGGGCGACTTGATGGCGAGATCAGGCGTCTCGACCATTATCGGGCGGGAAAGCAGTAGCAAGTATGGAGAGAGTGCTGCAGGGGTGCAGCGGATCAACTACCCCACTGTTGGCCCGAACGACATCGAAATTAAGGTTGACCCGTATGTCAAACAAGGCGACCCGCGAAGCGGCCTCTTGCCGGGCGTTATTGACACGGGACAACTGGCAATTGGGTCAGCCGACAAGAGCCTGATGGCGTTTAATTATCGTTTCTGTATCACCCGGACAGGTCAAAAGGTGCCGTTCACCAAACCGCAAAACTATGATCCATTGCGCTATGAAACGACTGCGCGGTTTCTTCGTGCTGCTCAAAATGCTGGCGTCAAAATCTCTGCAAGCCATTTTACCGGTGGCGGAGTAACCGTGAATGGCCAACAGGATGTCAACTCTACACCGTATTTCTCCACCAATGTATGGCATATCGGCTACAGCTATGTCGTGGGAAATGAAGCGAAACGCAACGCCATAAGAAACATGGTACGTGACCATATTCTCGGCCTTATGTGGTTTGCAACAACAGACCCGCGCGTCCCCGCTCACGTGAGGGAATTGACTGCCCAGTATGGCCTTTGTGCAAACGAATTCCAGGACAACGGCAATTTTCCGCGGCAAATATATGTTCGGCAGGCGCGCCGGCTGGTAGGGCAGCTGGTTCTGACACAAAACGATTTGCAGAATAAAACCCGGTTCCCGGATTCCATTGGTTTGGGTTACTATCCAATGGATGAGCATGGTATGATCCGGACCGTCAAAGCCGGCTACATCGCCGACGAAAGTCGAGAAAGCATCAGCGTCGGCCCCTATCAGATACCTTACCGCGCCATGCTCCCGAAGCAGACCCAGGTGACCAACCTCATTGTACCGATCGCATTATCAACCAGCCACGCCGCGTATACATCGGTTAGGGTTGAACCAACCTACATGGTCCTTGGCCAAGCTGCTGGGGCAGCGGCCGCACTTGCGACCAATGGCGATGCCTCCGGTGTGAATATAATTAAATTGAGGAAAACCCTTGCCGCCGCCGGCCAGATCATGGAGTAGCCCGCCCAGACGCGCTTCCGATCGGTCGGCCCCACATAATCGCGAGATTTTAAAGTGGCTCGCAAACGCGCTTTCTGTTCTCCTCGTCCCCGGGGAAGTGGAAGCGCCAATTCAATCGTGATTGGACTTTATCCATAGTAGGAGCCAGGGTACGAGGATTGTAACTGCGGAGCATCAATCGTCTCAATGGAGGCAGAAATGAAGCACCACGAATTCAATCGACTGCAAACACTCGCGAAGATCAACCAAGCTTACCCGCATCAAGAAATCATGCCTCGCACCGAACGCCTTCGACGCTGGGTGGAACTTCTCGACCGGGATCCGCACCGCGTCCTATCGACACTACAGCAAACTGAATATCAACCGGACGCGGTCCGCGCACTCTTGCGCTGCGACAACTCGGCTATCTCAGTCGCCTACGACGATCCGGTTCTACGGGCAGCCGGGATGGAAAACGATACCTATGGCGAGGCACGGCGATTTTTCGAGCTGCCCGACCGGCATTTGCACAGAATTGTCTGCAATTGTCATTTTGGCGCGACTGTCAGCGCTGGAGTGACTGCCTGTTACTTGCGGGCAAAGCATGTGGACAGGAAAAGAGGCTTCTGGGCTCGTTTGCGCGCGGTGATCGCTGAGTAACTCGACACCATAACTCTCGACGCCTGATCCGAAGTGCGTCGAGGAATGGGTTGCCGTGCCTGCGGATAATAAGAACTTGAAGCTTTGGCCAAACAAAAATCAAAAACGTTTGGAACGGTTGGCATTGCTTAAACCATTTGTCATAGGGCTCATCTAAATCGAACGAACTACGCTCTGGATTGAGGAGCAGTCGGTTGAAAGTTGGGTGAATGCCACCTGTTGTGGGATTCCTATTTCTAGCCGCCGCGGCGTCATCGGTTCTGGCTTTATCGTCCTGTAGCGGGCTTCCTGGTTACGGCCCCAGGGAGGGGACAATTCAATCGGGTGAAAAAGCGGCTGTAACCCCCTATAAGCTTGTTCCTGTCACCCCTGCACTTACCGACCTGCTGTCGCGAGAACAAGAAAAGCCCTTGTCGGCTGCATTCGGTGCAGCCCGCCGACAAAGTGTGTCGCGCATTGGGGTCGGTGATGCCGTCAGTGTGACCATCTGGGAAGCCTCGAAGGAAGGGCCCTTCTCGACCGGCACCCAAAGTTCAACTCAAATCCCCCCGCAAGTTGTGACTGACAGTGGAACCATTTCCGTCCGCTTCGCTGGGCATGTGAGGGTGGTGGGCCAAAGCCCCGATGCTGTGAAATGACCATTGAAAAGGCCTTGGCCAGAATCGCCGTGCAGCCTCAGGCGCTTGTCAGTGTTGTGAAAAACAACTCCAACGCAGTAACAGTAACCGGGGAAGTGGCGGCAAGCGGCCGCATTCCGCTCACACCTGGTGGAAATCGTCTGCTTGGCGTTATTGCGGATGCCGGAGGTCCACGGATTGAATCGCATCAATTGGCGGTGCAGGTCACGCGAGGCACAAAGTCCGAAACCATCCCAATGGAACAACTGATTTCTGATCCTCGCGAGAATGTCTACGTTCAGCCCAACGATGTGATCACGCTTATTCGACAACCTCGGAGTTTCACCGTCTTCGGGGCGGCTATGGCCAATGCCTCCGTACAATTCGATGAGACGCAGTTATACCTCAACCAAGGACTGGCTAAAGTAGGTGGCCTGAACGATGATAAAGCAAACGCCAGAGCCGTGTTTATTTATCGTCGAGAACCCGCCGCAATCATTCGGGCGTTCGCCCCGAACGCCGGTCCGCGCCTGTATCCCAAGGCGCGTCGTTTGCGAACACCGTGAATACCATGTCAGTGAGGTAACTCGGCCAGGGCAATAGCGCCCGGCATAAACTCTCCCATCGTCGGCGATCCTCGACATGATCGCGGCGGACAATCCACAGGACATGTTTCGAACTCCTAATGGAAGAAGCAAGTTCAACGCGTCAAGACGGCAATACGAACCAGCGTTTAAAAAAAACCAATCGAGCCTGACCATCCGCGTTTAAGAGCGCTTAACGATCGGGCCGTCCCCGGCCAGATGGTAGAATAGTGCAAGCGCCAGCTTGACGTGAACCGTTCTGCTGTCGCCATAAACCAAGTCCTCGCCTCAATATTCCGGGCCATATTGTTTAGTGTCACGGCAAACAGTTCCAGCCATTTTTGGCAGGAGACCTGGCGTCATCTGCCCGACACCGCCGCTCGCCTGGACACGTTTGTCCACCGAATGAGCCGCAACGAGACGCAACGGCGCAGGAGAAGTTTTTCAATTTCTGCAGGTGGTCCGGCATGTGCCCGCAAAATCTCGCATCAAAACCCGACGCGAAAGCTGAAGTTCAAAGGGTGCAACCCACCCGGCTGACGTTTGAGAAGTCGAACAATATCTCGCTTTACAAGCGAGCAAGCCATCGTGCCCGGACCGTTTCCGGGCGAGGTGCATTTGGTGAGAGTGAGATCAACGGCTTGACTGGTGCGAGCGCCAAATCCGCCCACGGTCCACCAGCGATACTGGTCGAAAATCCTTTTGGCAAAAACCACTGGATATTTCTGGTCAGGCGTTGAGGTCCTGAAGGGTTGGAGCACGACAAGCCAGATGAGTTTCAAAACCTCACCTCACTATGTGAGATACTGATTGACTCATTATACCAGCTGACATAAACAATGGCGAAACTAACGCAGGTGAGGAAACATGACTTCGATCGCACTCTTCGGTGCTGGCGGCAAAATGGGCTACCGGCTTGCCAAGAACCTCAAGGGCTCACGTTTCGACGTACGCCACGTGGAAGTAAGCGATGCCGGCAAGGCCCGGCTTCAAAATGATCTTGAGCTGTCTTGCGTCGATGTCGATGCAGCGCTCGCAGGCGCTGACGTGGTCATTCTCGCCGTGCCCGACACGGCCATCGGCAAGGTTGCAGCCGGCATTTCGGACAAGCTGAAACCCGGCACCATGGTCGTGGCGCTTGATGCGGCCGCCCCTTTTGCGGGTCATTTTCCCGAGCGTGCAGACCTCACCTACTTTGTCACCCATCCTTGCCATCCGCCGATCTTCAACGACGAGACGGATATGCAAGCCAAGAAGGACCATTTTGGCGGCCTGTTTGCCAAGCAGCACATCGTCTCTGCCCTAATGCAGGGTCCGGAAGAAGCCTATGGTCTCGGCGAAGAGATCGCCAAGACCATCTGGGCACCGGTCATGCGCTCGCACCGCGTCACTGTCGATCAGATGGCGATGCTGGAACCGGGACTGTCGGAAACCGTTGCCGCCTCGCTGCTCGTTGTCATGAAGCAGGCGATGGATGAGTGCGTGAAGCGCGGCGTGCCGGAAGAAGCTGCCCGCGACTTCCTGCTCGGCCATCTCAACGTGCTCGGCGCCGTCATTTTCGGCGAAGTCCAGGGCGTGTTTTCCGATGCCTGCAACAAGGCCATCGAGTTCGGCATCCCCGCGCTGATGCGCGACGACTGGAAAAAAGTTTTCGAACCCGAGGAGATCGCCGAAAGCATCCGGCGCATCACCTGATCAAGATAGGGCCTTTGCCTTATGACATTGCGGCTCCGCCGGGAACGGGGCCGCATCCTTAACTTAACCGGGAGGAACCACATGAAACTGACACGCAGACTGACGCTTGCCGCCTTCGCCGGCGCCCTTTCACTGGGCGTCGCCATGCCGGCATTCGCTGCCGACCTCATCGCCATTATCACCCCATCGCACGACAACCCCTTCTTCAAGGCGGAAGCCGTCGGTGCTGAGGCAAAAGCCAAGGAACTTGGCTACGAAACCCTCGTTCTCGTCCATGACGATGACGCCAACAAGCAGAGCCAGTTGATTGACACTGCCATTGGCCGCGGCGCCAAGGCAATCATTCTTGACAATGCGGGCTCGGAAGCCTCGATCGCAGCTGTCCAGAAGGCCAAGGATGCAGGCGTCCCCTCCTTCCTGATCGACCGCGAAATCAACGCCACCGGCGTTGCCGTCTCGCAGATCGTCTCCAACAATTATCAGGGCGCGCAGCTTGGTGCGGAAGAGTTCGTCAAGCTGATGGGCGAGAAGGGTAACTATGTCGAGCTGCTCGGCCGCGAAGCCGACCTCAATGCCGGCATTCGTTCCAAGGGCTATCACGACATCATCGACGAATATCCTGAGTTGAAGATGGTCGCCCAGCAGTCGGCCAACTGGAGCCAGACGGAAGGTTACTCCAAGATGGAAACCATCCTACAGGCTAATCCGGACATCAAGGGCGTGATCTCGGGCAATGATACGATGGCCATGGGTGCGATCGCCGCCCTCCAGGCAGCTGGCCGCAAGGACGTCATCGTCGTCGGCTTCGACGGTTCCAACGATGTGCGCGACTCGATCACTGCTGGTGGCATCAAGGCAACCGTGCTGCAGCCGGCCTACGCCCAGGCACAGATGGCTGTCGCACAGGCTGACACCTACATCAAGACCGGCAAGGGTCCAGCGGAAGAAAAGCAGCTGATGGATTGCGTGCTGATCAACGCTGACAACGCCGCCAAGCTCGAAACCTTCGCGCTCAAAAACTAATCCTCCCCAAGGATGCGCACAGGGCAGATACACTCTGCCCTGTGCGTTTTTTGCCATTTGACGGAGTGACTTTTATGCCAAATTTTCGGGCTGCCGCCGCCATCCCGCTGGCCATCGTTCTGGCCCTCAGCGGCTGCAAGATCATCAAGACTCCGACAGCCGAAGAAGCTGCCGAAGCTGCAAGCGGTGGTTTTAATCCCGGGCGCCAGGTCGCCGAAATCTGGGACAGCAAAGTCATCCCGTTTCTTGAAACCCGTGCAGGCCCGTTCCAAGAGGTCAACGCCTTATCAAAATCCGATCTTAATGCCGCCGCGGCAAAATACGGCCACAAGGAAAAGGAGGGCAGCGCACCCTGGACCTTCGCGGCGAAAGTCTCCGGCACGATTATCAAGGCCGAAACAGCGTCGCGCGCCGCCTATCTCGACACCGATATCGACGGTGACGGCAAGGCGGATGTGCGCATCCAGATCGGCCCGGTCATCAAGGGCACGGCCATCCGCGACAGTCTCGACTTCGTCAGTTTCAACGACTTCAAGAACCAGATCCAGTGGGCCGAATTTGGCAAGGCCTTCAATGTCCATATTAACGGCCTGACGCTGGAAAAGCTGCCCAGGGAGAGCCTGGAAGGCAAAAAGGTCGAGGCGCTCGGCGCCTACCCATTGCCATCCAGCGGCCAGCCGGCACTGTTGACACCCGCCACCATTACGATCGGCGGCTGACATGGCGGAGGAAACCCACGACACCATTCTGAAGCTTGACGATGTCACCAAAGTCTATTCCGGCATCGTCGCCGTCAAGCATGCCAGCCTCGAGCTGCGGCGCGGCGCAGTCAATGTTCTCGTTGGCGAAAACGGTGCTGGCAAGTCGACACTGATGCGCATGATCGCCGGCGTCGAAAAGCCTTCACTTGGCCGTATTCTTCTCGAAGGCAAGGAAGTCGAGTTCAACTCTCCGGCCGACGCCCAGAAGCATGGCATCGGCATGGTGTTCCAGGAACTCAACCTGTTCGGCAATCTCTCGGTCGCCGAAAACATTTTCGCCACCCGTGAAATTACCCGCGGTCTTCGTGGCATTGACCACAAGGCGCAGGTTCAAAAAGCCAACCAGTTCCTCGACAAGCTCGATGCCGGCATCAGCGCCGAAACCATGGTGGAAGACTTGCCGATCGGTCAGCAGCAGCTGGTCGAAATCGCCAAGGCGATCTCGCTCGATACCCGAATCCTTATTCTCGATGAGCCGACTTCAGCGCTTTCGGCTGCCGAAGTCGACATTCTGTTCAAGGTGATCGGCGAGCTGAAGGCTCAAGGTGTCGCCATCGTCTATATCTCGCATCGCCTCGAAGAATTGATGCGCATCGGCGATTACATCACCGTCCTGCGTGACGGTCAGATTACCGGCCAGGCGATGGTCAAGGATATCGACACCAAATGGATCGTCCGCTCGATGATCGGCTCCGATGCCAAGGATTTCGCAAAGCCGCTCGATCACAAACTGGGCAATGAGGCCTTTCGCGCCGAGGACATTTGCCTGCCGCGCAAGACTGGCGGCTTTGCCGTCGATCACCTGTCGATCTCGGTTCGCGCCGGTGAAGTATTGGGGATTTATGGCCTGATGGGCGCCGGCCGTAGCGAGTTCTTCGAATGCGTCATCGGCCAGCATGCACATTCGACCGGAAAGATCTTTGTCGCTGGCGAAGAGATCGCCGCCAAGGACACCTCCACCCGCATTCGCAAGGGCCTCGCCCTTATTCCGGAAGACCGCCAGCGCGAAGGCCTCGTGCAGGTCCTGTCGATTGCCGCCAATCTGACATTGGCGAGCCTTGAGAAATTTGTAAAATTCGGCTTCCACATTGCCGGCGACCGCGAGCAGTCGGCCGTCAAGGAGCAGGTCCGCAATCTCTCGATCAAGGCGCCGAACCCGGATTTCGACGTCACCTCGATGTCCGGCGGCAATCAGCAGAAGGTGGTGATCGGCAAGGCGCTGATGACCAATCCGAAGGTTCTGCTGATGGACGAACCGAGCCGCGGCATCGATGTCGGCGCCAAGGCCGATGTCTTTCGCACCATGCGCAAGCTCGCCGGCGAAGGCCTCGCCATCCTGTTTTCCACCTCCGACCTCGAAGAGGTCATGGCGCTGTCAGACCGGATCGCTGTCATGAGCAATGGCAAGATTACGACGATCCTGGACCGGGCTGACGCTACTGAAGAACTCATCGTCAAGGCTGCGTCCGAGGGACACAAATCGGCCGGCCACACATCGACAAGGGAAATTGCGTGATGACGACTGCAACCTCGACCGAAAAAGCCCCGGCGGCCGATAGCGGCTCCATCCTCCTGACGCTGATGAAGCTTAGGACCTTCATCGCGCTGTTTGCCGTCATCGCCTTCTTTTCGATCTTTGCGCCGAACTTCCTGTCGACCGCAAACATCATCCTGATGTCCAAGCACGTGGCGCTGAACGCTTTCCTCGCCATGGGAATGACCTTCGTCATCATCACCGGCGGCATCGACCTGTCGGTCGGCTCGATCGTCGGCCTCTGCGGCATGGTCGCCGGTGGCTTGATCCTCAACGGCATCGATCTGCAGATCGGCTACACGATGTATTTCAACGTCGTTGAAGTGTGCCTGATCACGCTTGTCGTCGGCATCCTCATCGGCGCGGTCAACGGCCTCTTGATCACCAAGCTCAACGTCGCCCCGTTCATCGCCACGCTCGGCACGCTTTATGTCGCTCGCGGTTTTGCGTTGCTGTCGTCTGATGGACAGACCTTTCCCAACCTTGTCGGCAAGCCGGAACTTGCCACCACCGGCTTCGGCTTCCTCGGCTCCGGCCGTATCATCGGCCTGCCGGTATCGATCTGGATCCTGATCGTCGTGGCGCTCGCTGCTGCCTATGTCGCCAAATACGTGCCGATCGGCCGCCAGATCTTTGCCGTCGGCGGCAATGAGCGTGCCGCCCGGATGTCCGGCATCCGCGTCGATCGCGTCAAGATGTTCGTCTACATGTTCTCCGGTTTCTGCGCAGCCATCGTTGGCATCGTCATTTCGTCCGAATTGATGGCCTCGCACCCGGCAACCGGCAATTCGTTTGAGTTGAATGCGATCGCTGCGGCCGTTCTCGGCGGCACCTCGATGTCCGGCGGCCGCGGCACAATCGGTGGAACCATTATCGGCGCCTTCGTCATCGGCATCTTGTCCGACGGCTTGGTGATGATGGGCGTCTCCTCCTTCTGGCAGATGGTCATCAAGGGTATCGTCATCATCGTCGCCGTGGTGGTAGACCAGGCACAGCGCAGGTTGCAGCAGCAGGTGACACTGATGCAGCTGGCGAAGAAGGGCTAAGATTTAAATCCCCTCCCCAATCCTTTTCTTTGCGAAGAGGGTTCGGGACGGGTTCTTTTTTCGAAATGCGGAGAAACCACATGTCAGACCTCAAAGGCGCCCTGATTGGCTGCGGCTTCTTCGCCGTCAACCAGATGCACGGCTGGAACGGCGTTCAAGGCGCTGCCATCGTTGCCATCTGCGACCGTGATCCCGAACGTCTGAAAATAGTTGGGGACCAGTTCGGCATCGAACGGCGATATACCGATGCAAGCCAGATGTTTGCCGAAGGCGGCTTTGATTTCGTCGATATCGCCACGACCGTGAACAGCCACCGCGCTCTTGTCGAAATGGCCGCCGCGCACAAAGTCCCGGCGATCTGCCAAAAACCGTTTGCTCCGACGCTTGCCGATGCCAAGGCTATGGTCGCGGCCTGCAAGGCTGCCGGCGTACCGCTGATGATCCATGAAAATTTCCGCTGGCAAACGCCGATCCAGGCCGTCCGCAAGGCGCTGGAGAGTGGTGCCATCGGCTCSCCCTTCTGGGGCCGCTTTTCGTTCCGCTCCGGTTACGATGTTTTCTCCGGCCAGCCCTACCTCGCCGAAGGCAAGCGCTTCATCATCGAAGATCTCGGCATCCACACGCTGGATATCGCGCGCTACATTCTCGGCGACGTCACTTCGCTGACCGCCCGGATCAAGCGCGTTAACCCCAGGATCAACGGCGAGGACGTCGCCACCATCCTGCTCGATCACGACAATGGCGCAACCTCCATCGTCGACGTGAGCTATGCGACAAAACAGTCGATAGAGCCTTTTCCGGAAACACTGATCGAGATCGACGGAACCGAGGGTTCGATCCGCTTGTCCCAAGGTTACGAGCTGCAAGTCACCAATGCCGGCGGCACGGTCAACACCGACGTCGCGCCGACACTTCTCCCCTGGGCATCGCGCCCGTGGCACAATATCCAGGAAAGCGTGTTCGCCATCCAGCAGCACTGGGCTGACAGCCTGAAAGCGGGCACGGAAACCTCTACCTCCGGCACCGACAATCTGAAGACCTTCGCTCTGGTCGAGGCCGCCTATGAAAGTGCCGCGACCAAAGCCACCGTCGATATCGGAACGCTGCTGACATGATGGACGCAGAGCTCGCCTTCACGCTCTACGGCACAAGGCAGGCCGAGCCCGCCCCGCGCATATTGAAAGCCGGAAAGCTGAGCGCACATCTTGCAGGCGGCAATCTGCGCAATATCACCTATGACGGCGTCGAGGTGCTGCGCGCGATCTCCTACCTGGTCCGCGATCGCGACTGGGGCACATACGACCCCACGCTGTCCGATATCACCGTCACTGAAACGGAAACCGGCTTCGCCATTGCGTACTCCGCCCGCTGCATCGCCCCGGAGGGTTCCCTTCTGGAGGTGTCCGCCTCTATCGAAGGCAACGCCGATGGCAGGCTTACGTTCGGGGGCACCGCCCGGTCGCCGAACGGCTTCGAAACCAATCGCTGCGGCTTTTGCATCCTGCATCCAATCGTCGGTGTTGCCGGTACACCGGTGACCATCGAGCACGTCGATAGTAGCATCGAAGACACGAGATTGCCCGAACTGATCGAACCCTGGCAACCCTTCAAGGACATGCGCGCCATCACGCACACCGCGTTTCCCGGCGTCACCATCGAATGCCGCATGGAAGGCGACACGTTCGAGATGGAAGACCAGCGCAACTGGTCGGACGCCTCCTACAAGACCTATGTTCGCCCGCTCGCCTTGCCATGGCCCTACCAGATCCCGGCAAACGAACCGGTCTCCCAGCGGATCACCCTGACCATTACAGACACCCGTGCCGCCTCGGGCAATCCTCCCGCCTCCGCCGACAGCGACGACATCATCAAGCTCACTCCCGGAACAGTTGCCGGCATTATGCCCGCCATCGGCCTGTTGATTACGCCTGAGGAAGCCAAGGCCAGCCTCGCGGCTCTCCAGCAACCGGATGCCCCCAGGGTTCAGGAGTTACTTTTCCATTTCGACCCGGCAGCCGGCCATGACGGGTCGGCTTTTACGGATTTCGCCGAAATCGCCGCTGTTCACGCGGGCACCACCACGATCGAAATCGCCGTCCCCTGCCAGCGTCCGTTGAACGAAGAACTGCAGGAAATCGCCGCATGGATGCGTCGTGCGGGTTTTGCGCCTGATGCCATCATGGTTTGCCCGTCGATCGACCGGCAATCCACCCCGCCCGGCAGCATATGGCCTGATTGCCCGCCGCTCGAAGACGTGTATGCGGCAGCGGCAAACGCCTTTCGTGGCGTCCGTCTCGGTGGTGGCATGCTGTCTTATTTCACCGAGCTCAACCGCAAGCGCGTGCCGGGCGAAAACCTCGCCTTTATCAGCCATTGTACCAATCCGATCGTCCATGCAGCCGACGATATCAGCGTCATGCAGACACTCGAAGCCCTGCCATTCATCACCCGCTCCGTGCGCGCCATTTACGGCAACAAGCCCTACCGTATCGGTCCCTCGACCATTTCCATGCGTCAAAATCCCTATGGCAGCCGCACGATGGACAATCCGGACGGCGCCCGTATCCCGATGGCCGACTGTGACCCCCGCCACAACGGCCAGTTTGCAGGTGCCTTCGCTGCCGGTTATGCCGCGTCGGTACTGGATGCCGGTCTCGAAACGCTGACATTGTCGGCGCTGACCGGTCCGTTCGGGCTCTATGCCGGCAGCAATGAACCGGTTGCAGAAGGCGGCAAGCGTCCGCTCTATGCCATCATCAAAGAGCTGGCAGACGTTGCCGGACAAAAATGGCGAAACGTCACATCTTCCCTCCCGGGCACGGTAATGGCCTTTACGATCGACACAGCGGCGGGCGAAACGACTTGGATCATCAATCTGACAGGCGAGGAGCAGTCGATAGACACGACGCAACTCGGCACCCGTACGCTGCGAACGCAGCTCGCTCCATTTGAAGTAACCTCCATCGCGTTTTGACTGGAAATGGAGCCATGATGATGCCCGTTTTTGATGTGGTTGGCGTGCACACTGGCTAATTCGTTGCCAACCTCGGATCCCTGACCTTGGTCGCGCTAAGTACTTCCTGAAATGCGCTGAATGCGCTCGGGTGTTCATTTTTACGATAGATCAGAAGCGTCTCGACAGGCCCGAGCGGGTGCGTCTGAACGTTGGCCGGCCAGTGCATGAGGTCAAGAACTGACCCGGGCATCACACCGGCCGCGTCTCCTGTCGCAACACTCGCCAGGATCGCATGATAGGAGCCGAGTTCAGTTGTCGGCAAGCTGCTCGACTGACTGGCCCAATGCTCGGCAATCCGGCGATAGGTGCAGCCAGGCTCTAGTGCGGCCAGCGATCCGACGCGAAGGTCGGCGGCAGACCTGATCTTCGGGTGACCGGACGGCAGGACGATCAGGAGGTCTTCAATAAAAACCCGCTCCGCTTCCAGTGACTGAAGTTCGCTATCGAACGCCAAATCTTGCTCCAGCATCGATGCGGGTGGACGCGCGATGAGCGCACAATCCAGCGCGCCATTGAGGACGTCACGCGCGAGATCGCGCGACGCGCCCATCGTCAAGCGAAGAGAAACCTCCGGCCACATCTGGTTGAATTGCGTCAGCGCGGCCGGCAGCCGGCTTGCCGCCGTGCTTTCCATGGTGCCGACCCGCAACGTTCCAGATGGCACAACAGGCCGCAGCGCCTGCCGCGCTTCCAAGGCGAGCGCCACGAGACGGTTGCTATAGGCAAGAAAGGTCTCGCCCTCCCGTGTCAGCGTCATCTTCTTGCCATCACGGCTGAACAACACGACGCCAAGGTCCTCCTCCAACTGCTGGACCCGTGTCGTCACATTAGACGGCACGCGCCCGACGGCTTTTGCCGCTTTCGTCACGCTGCGTTCGCTGGCAACAGCGAGGAATATTTCGACAGAGGACAGGTCCAACGAAAAATCTCGATTCCTGAATTAAGAGGCCCTATAGTTCTTTATAGGAAAATCACGAACGTCGCTCAAGCGAATACCAGCCTTTGGCTGCGCGGTGTTGACTGGGAAAGGCGGATAGTCATGTCGGACGAGCAAGAAGCGGATGACGGACCCCGCGAATTGGCTTCGCCTGCCTGCCTGATGCACGAGGTGGATCCTGCATATATGGGGTTGCCGCCGGCAGCTACCGCCGCCACTTTTGACAATGCGGCATGGCGGCGGACAGAACGCCAAAGATTGATCGAGGAACGCAAATCCCTACCGGTTGCTCACCGTGAGGAATTCGGCCGATTAATCTCGATCCATCTCGATCAGGTGATCACCGACCTTGCCGGCAAACATATCAGCCTGTTCTGGCCTTTCCTTGGCGAGCCCGATCTGCGGGAATGGATGGCCAACGCTAGCGCGCGCGATGCGACATGCCTGCTGCCTGTCGTGGTTGCCAAACGTGAGCCTCTGATCTTCCGGTCGTGGAAAACGGGAGAGCCGCTGGTACGCGGTGTGTGGAACATCCCAGTGCCGGCAGAAGGGAAGCAAGCTGTCCCCGATATCGTCATCGCGCCCGTTGTCGGCTTCGATAACGATTGCTTCCGGCTGGGTTACGGTGGCGGGTTCTTCGACAGAACACTCGCCAGCTTCGACCGCAAACCCTTGACGATTGGCGTCGGGTTCGCAACTCAAAGGATCCGGACCATCCACCCCCTCCCCCACGACATTCCCATGGATGTGATCGTGACAGACGCGGGCGTGCGATATCGATGAAAGTCCGTTTTGCCGACCCATATCGGCAGAGCGACATCCGCTGCGCACTTCGGCTGGCGAATTGATCTGTCGACTGATGCCATCCGATGGTTTTGAAAGAGTTGGGGCGCGGAAAACCGCGCCCCCATAGCCTACTTGATCGGTGGGGAAGCCTTGCCAAGCTTTACCGACGGCTCGCGGCCCCAAACACGCAACTTGCCGAGCTCCGAAACAAATGCGGACAAGCCATCCTCTCCGGGTAATACGAGAACACCCTCGTCGACGTCACCGGCAATCCCGGCTTTTTCGAGCAGCGGCAAGGCCGATTGATCGTGACCGATGAACTTGCAGTGTTGAAAAGCGTCGGCGACGAAGTCCCGGGCAGTCGCTTCTTTGACCAGATCATCAATCGCGGCGGTGGACGTGAGAATGGCCACGGCATCGAAGAGCACCGATGGCCCACCGTCGATCATGTGATGCGCCTCGATCCACGAACCGTCGGATGCCGTAACGCCCCCGACTTTTGGAGCGATCAATTCGAATACGGCTTTCTCCTTGGTGATCGCCGTGGTCAGGTCCTTGAGCAGCTTGGCATCGACCCCGTCAGTGATCAGAATGCCAAGCTTGCGACCTTCGAAACGCTTAGGCCCGCGTTCGACGATGCTGAGTGCCGGCGATGGCGCCAAGTCCTGGCGCGTCGGCATCGCCGCATCGGCCGGCTTCGGCATGGCCTGGAAGCCAAGCTTCTGCGCAACGGTCGTTGCCAGTGTCTGATCGATGTTCATCAGATGTGACACCATGCGTTCCCGGATGACCGGCGCCTCCACCTTGCTGAGCTCAAAGGTCAGCGCCATGGCGATGTGGCGCTGCTCGGGCGGGGTCTGGCTGATATAGAACTGTCGAGCCTGACTGTAATGATCGGCGAAGCTTTCTGGACGGAGCCGAACCTTCTGCCCCTGTTCTTCTGAGGGAAAATGCCGATAGCCTTTCACTGGCGACTCACGCGGTCCTTCATCGCGCGAATTCGGCTGATAGTTCGTTCGGCCGACCGGGTTGCGCATCGCCATATGGCCGTCCTGTTGAAAATTGTGGAACGGACACTTCGGCGCATTGATCGGAAGGTGTGTAAAGTTCGGTCCGCCGAGGCGCTTCAGCTGCGTGTCGAGATAGGAGAAATTGCGGCCCTGCAGCAGCGGATCGTTGCTGAAGTCGATGCCCGGCGGCACGTTCTGGGTCATGAACGCAACCTGCTCGGTTTCGGCAAAAAAGTTGTCCGGCATGCGGTCGAGCACCAGCCGGCCGATCGGCTGAACCGGCAAGATTTCCTCAGGAATAATCTTTGTCGGATCCAGGATGTCGAAGTCGAAGCTGTCGGCAAACTCCTGGTCGAACAGCTGGACGCACAGTTCCCATTCGGGAAAGTTCCCGGACTGGATCGACTGCCAGAGATCGCGGCGGTGAAAGTCCGGGTCGGCGCCGTTGATCTTGACCGCCTCATTCCAGGCGACCGATTGCAGACCGAGCTTCGGTTTCCAGTGAAACTTGACGAATGTGGACTGGTCCTTGGCATTGACAAACCGGAAGGTGTGTACGCCAAACCCTTCCATAAAGCGGAAGGAGCGCGGAATAGTGCGGTCCGACATGATCCACATGACCATGTGCATGCTTTCCGGCGTTAGCGAAATGAAGTCCCAGAAATTGTCATGGGCAGTTTGCGCCTGTGGGAAGGCGCGGTCTGGTTCCTGCTTTGCGGCGTGGACCACATCGGGAAACTTGATGGCGTCCTGAATAAAGAATACCGGGATGTTGTTGCCGACCAGGTCCCAGTTGCCTTCTTGCGTGTAAAGCTTGACGGCGAAACCACGGACGTCACGGGCGAGATCGGCAGAGCCCTTATTGCCGGCGACCGTGGAGAACCGAACGAATGCGGGTGTTTTTTCCCCTGGCCGCTGAAATAAATCGGCCCTTGTGTAGGCCGCGAGCGACTCATAGGTTTCGAAGAAGCCGTGAGCGCCGTAACCGCGCGCGTGCACCACACGCTCCGGGATACGCTCATGGTCAAAGTGGAAGATCTTTTCACGGAAGTGAAAGTCATCGATGAGCGCCGGGCCGCGGGCACCCACACGTAGCGTGTTCTGATCGTCGGCCACTGGACCACCCTGGGCGGTCGTCAACACCTCACGCCCCTCCTCAGCGAACTGGTGGAGCTCACCGCCTTCTCCGCGATGGAGCTTCTGGTCATGGATCGTGACGGTGTCGGCCACCGATGGTTTTTGGGCCTTCGCCACTAACGTTTTGGGCGAAGTTGCTGCGACTTTCGACGGTGTCGACTTCTTGACCATCTGTCGATCCTCTTGATTGTTGGAATTTAGGGAAAAGGCCGCCCTCGTGAGGCGGCCTCTTGGGACACTGCGGAATGATCAGGCGGCTTTTGTGCCCTTGGGATTTGCGGAAGCTTCAGCAAGCTTCGTCAGCTTCTGGTCGGTTGCCTCTTCTTCTGCAAGATTTGCCTGAAGAAGAGGGGTTGCCTCCTCGAGGCCAAGCTGCTTGGCCCAGGCGATCAGCGTGCCGTAACGGGCGATCTCGTAATGCTCGACGGCCTGCGCCGAGGAAATCAGGCCCGCGTCGAGGGCGACCGACCCCTTGTATTCTTCCATGATCTCTTCGCCTTCGGCGATGATGCCCTGGATGGCTTCGCAGGTTTTCCCGCGCGCAGCCTTGCCAAGCAATTCAAAGACCTGCTCAAGGCGCTCGATCTGGCCCTGCGTTTCGTCGCGGTGCTGCAGGAAGCCGGCTTTGCCTTCCTCAGACTGGGCGGCGCGGGCCATTTTCGGCAGTGCCTTTAAGATCTGCTTTTCGGCGAAATAAATGTCCTTGAGTGTATCAAGAAACAGATCGTCCAATGTTTTCTCGGCCATTATCTTCTCCTTTTGGGGGACATTGTTCACGCCGCTCAACGTCCCGATCAAGCAAATGTTCCTGCGCCAGAGCCTCCCACAATTGTCGATAGCCGAGAGTGCCCCTTGATCTCTGCGTGGAACCATTTTTAGCTGACGAACCGTGCTAGATATTCGCCTTTTCCATGTCCTTCAGCGATGAGTTGTCTTCTAAGCCGTCAACACTGGCATGCGCGGTTTGTTCCTGCGGCCGGCCCGATTAGTCGATGATCACCGAAACTCTTTGACGTCGGAATGCCTGGCGTTGCGAAGTTATGCCTGACCACGATGCTGCCTTGATCTCGAGCCGGAACGACCGAGTTTTGCCTGATGACGAGGTGTGGCATCTTGGAGACTCAGCGGCCAAGCGGGCGGGCCTTGCCCGCCGAGCGCGCGGTCCTGCTCCCCGGTCGTGCAGGTTCGATCATCCGCTATTTCGACATTCGTGCTGTCGAACAACGATTGGAGGAAACCAGCGGGGTACTTGCGGCGTTTGTGCTGTGACAGAAAAGGAGAAGGTCCTATGGCAGACGACAGCACCACGACAATACGAGCGATTTTCGAGACACGTGCGGCGGCTGACCTCGCGGTCGAACACCTTGTTCAGCAACATGGCATTTCTAGGCCTGACATTTTCATTCAGTCTGCGAGTGGCGAAAACACAGCCGGCGCCAGGCCGTCCGGTGGCGATGCCTCGCATGAAGGCGGCGCTCGCCACGATGGGGCAATAGAAGGCGAGATTGAAGTCTCCGCGGATATCGCCGCCGATCAAATCGCAGCCGTCCAGCGAAGCTTCGGAGATGCCGGAGCAATCCGCGTTTCGGGCAAATAGCAATTTACGGGGGCCGCCTTGACGCTGGCCCCGTTTCTCTTGGCGGCAGGATGATAAACCATGGTCGACAATCTCTCGAAATACCGCGGCAAACGCGATTTCAAAAAGACCGCCGAGCCCAGCGGAGAGGCGAAGGTCTCCACGTCCAACCGTCGGCGGTTCGTGATCCAGAAGCATGATGCGACCCGGCTGCATTACGATCTCCGGCTGGAGCTCGACGGTGTGTTCAAGTCCTGGGCGGTGACGAGAGGACCATCGCTTGATCCTGGCGACAAACGCCTCGCGGTGGAAGTTGAAGACCATCCGCTGGATTACGGCGATTTCGAAGGCACCATTCCCAAAGGCCAATATGGCGGGGGCACGGTCATGCTCTGGGATCGCGGCTATTGGGAGCCTGAGGGGAAGAAGACGCCGGAAGAGGCTCTTGCGAAGGGTGATTTCAAGTTCACGCTTGAGGGTGATCGCCTACATGGCAGTTTCGTGCTTGTCCGCATGCGGAATGATCGCGATGGCGGCAAACGCACAAACTGGTTGCTGATCAAGCACCACGACGAGTTTTCGGTCGAGGAGAGCGGCGCAGCCGTGCTTGAAGAGAACGATACCTCGGTGGCGTCCGGCCGGACGATGGAGGCTATCGCGTCCGGCAAAGGCAAGAAGCCGAAACCGTTCATGCTGCAAGGCGGCGCGGTCGAAGCCGATGCGGTTTGGGACAGCAATCACGGTCTTGCCGCCGACGAGCGCAAGGCTGGTATAAAGACAGTGGCTAAGACAGCGAAAAAGCTAACGGTTTCCAAAAGTGGAAAATCCTCGATGCCAGACTTTATCGCGCCGCAGCTTTGCGAGAGCCTGGCGCGTCCGCCATCTACCGATGGCTGGATCCATGAAATCAAGTTCGACGGTTATCGGATCCAGATGCGGGTCGAGAACGGTGAGGTCACTCTCAAGACCCGAAAGGGCCTGGACTGGACGGCAAAATGGTCGGCCATTGCTGCGTCGGCCTCTAAGCTTCCCGACTGCATCATCGACGGCGAGATCTGCGCACTCGACGAAAACGGTGCTCCTGATTTCGCGGCGTTGCAGGGAGCGCTCTCGGAAGGCAAGACGGACGACCTGGTCTTTTTCGCGTTCGATCTCCTGTTCTCCGGCGACGAGGATCTGCGCGAATTGGCGCTCACCGAGCGAAAGGACAGGCTCGCTGCATTCTTGTCCGAGGCCGGCGACGATCCCAGGCTCCGCTTCGTTGAGCATTTCGAGACAGGCGGCGATGCGGTGCTTAAGTCTGCTTGCCGCCTGTCTCTGGAAGGTATCGTCTCGAAACAGGCTGATGCTCCCTATCGGTCCGGCCGGAGGGAGACTTGGGCGAAATCCAAATGTCGCGCCGGTCATGAAGTGGTCATCGGCGCTTACGCCACCACAAATGGCAAGTTCCGCTCGCTGCTGGTAGGTGTCAATCGTGGTAACCATTTCGTCTATGTCGGGCGGGTCGGTACGGGTTATGGCGCAAAGGTCGTTGAAACTCTCTTGCCGAAGCTAAAGGAAATGGAAACCTCGAAGTCACCGTTCACTGGCATCGGTGCGCCAAAAAAATCGTCCGACATCGTCTGGCTGAAGCCAGAACTCGTGGCTGAAATCGAGTTTGCCGGCTGGACGGGTGACGGCCAGGTTCGGCAGGCGGCCTTCAAGGGTCTGAGGGAAGATAAACCAGCCAACGAGGTGGAAGCCGAGACGCCGGCATCTCCCGTCGCAAACGAGGTTCCCCATCCGGAAACCGCCAAGCCGCCTCCCAAGCGTTTCCGTAAGGGTGCGAAGGCCGAAGTCATGGGTGTGATGATCTCCAGTCCCGAAAAGCCACTCTGGCCGGATGCCGGCGATGGCGAACCGGTTACCAAGGTCGATCTGGCGCGCTATCATGAAGCGGTTGGGCCGTGGCTGATCGACCATATCAAGGGGCGACCTTGTTCGATCATTCGCACCCCCGATGGCATCGGCGGCGAGCAATTCTTCCAGCGCCATGCCATGCCCGGAACGTCGAACCTGCTCGAACTTGTCACCGTCTTTGGCGACAAGAAGGCGTATTTGCAGATCGACCGTGTCGAAGGGCTTGCTGCGATTGCCCAGATCGGCGGCGTCGAACTCCATCCCTGGAACTGCGAGCCCAAGCAACCAGAAGTGCCCGGACGATTGGTCTTTGACCTTGATCCAGGCCCGGATGTTGAATTCTCGACTGTCGTCGAGGCCGCACGGGAAATCCGTGACCGCCTTGAAGAACTCGGGTTAGTCAGCTTCTGCAAGACAACCGGCGGCAAAGGCCTGCATGTGGTCACGCCCCTGGCCGTGCCGAAGGGAAAGAAACTCAGTTGGGACGAAGCCAAGGGTTTCGCGCACGACGTCTGTCAGGATATGGCGCGCGACAATCCGGAGCTCTACCTGATCAAGATGGCAAAGAACCAGCGCGAGGGCCGCATCTTCCTCGATTATTTGCGCAACGACCGGATGGCGACGGCGGTTGCGCCATTGTCGCCGCGCGCCCGTCCAGGTGCGACCGTTTCAATGCCGCTCAACTGGAGCCAGGTGAAGACAGACCTGGATCCTAAGCGGTTCACCATCCGCACCGTGCCCGAGCTGTTGAAGAAGAGCACCGCGTGGCAGGACTATTGCGACGGGCAGAGACCGCTGGAGCAGGCCATCAAGCGGCTTGCAAAAACACGAAAAGCTGCGGCTTGAGGATGGCAATAAGCGATTAAGCAATGGATAGAGAGACCGAGCCACCCGTCGGAGCGACGACGGACCTTCCTCATGATCGCGTCACGGTTCAACGGTTTCGTGAAACGTTTCCCCGTGCCCGGTGGAGCGATAGGCTGAATGCCTGGTTCGTGCCGGGCCGCACTGCAGGCAAGCGCATCGGACGCTGGCTAGCGGAAATGGAAGCCGAGGCCGATGCCTTTGCCGACGAAAAGGGCAGGGATGCGTTCGCGTTCGAACCGATCGAAAGCCGCTATCTCGAAGCTGCCCTATCTGGCCTGCAAATCCGGACGCCCTATTCGCGCGCAATCGTCACCGAAATCCGGGAAATTCCATTGGCGCGCTGGGATGCGGACCGCCGCCTGTGGACTGTTCCTTACCGATCACTGGATGAATTACGCCGACGATGGCCAGCGATCGAAGCGGCGGCCGAGCGCAACGAGCCGGATGTGCGAAAGGCGCGGCGTGAGGCCTTGAAAGGCACCGAGGAGGAGGAAGCGGCCAAGGCGAGAACCAGTGAGCGCCGCCGGAAACGGTATCCCGTACCGGTCGATGACATGCCCCCATTGGAACGTGCCATCGGTACGCATGCGGGCGTCGTTATCTTCACCGAGACACATGGCGAGCTGGCAGATCCGCAAATTGTGTCTGCGTTCTATTTTCAACCGCCGCCAAACGGGGAACACGCCTGGGCGGCTTGGCGGCCGGGGTCTCTTGAGGAACTGGTCGCGACCTGGCCAGCCCGAACGCCGCCCGGCGAGCGGGAAGTGGCTCGCGGCTGGTGGGTGCCGGATCTCGAAGAACTGCGGACTGCCCGGCAGAAAGCCAGATCGAAACGACGCGCCGAGCAAACACGGCAGGGAGGCGACGTCCGATTGCAGAACCTGTTGAGCGGGGACAAGTGATGGATAAGATGGAAAGGTTTCAAAGGCTTCCACCTGTGGAGCCGCGTGAGATGATTGGACTGTGGACGGGGCGGGGTATTCCTTCCGGCCACCCTCTGGACGGCGTGCTCGAAAACCTCGGGTGGTTTGGCAAACGGTTCTCGGCTCAGATGCGTGCTGATGCGCTGTTGTTCCACGGAGGCGATAAACGCCTGGTCGCCATCGATCCGGCCCGGATTCCGCTCCGTCTTGCACTCCGTTTCCACAAGCTCGGCAGGACCCGAGCCGCGAGCAACCTGTTTTCCTATTTGCTGCGCCGGCTGAGAGCCAAGGGTCCGGTAGCGTCATTGAAGGCCGTGCCGTTCCAGGGGGTGACAAGTGCTGCGATGGCACATGACACCCAGCCCATCGTTGACCATTTCCGTAAGGTCGATGATAATCGCGTCATGGGAGCTATGGTGATCGATAGCGACGACCGCGTCTATTTCTTCGAGCTCGAGCGCGTTGAAGAGGTGTGAACCGATGCGGCAGGACTTAACCTGCCGCATGAAGCTACATAGCTCATCGAACATGCGGGTAGCTGTTGCGCTTGCTGCTTTGGGCGCCCAAACTGTCAATTCCCGGCGCGAGCAGATCGTGCCGCTCAGCGAACGCGACAAAAACGGCCCAGGCCGTCTGCACCTCGATTTCACCGTTGATCGCGGCCTTGCACCCTTGAGCGCCAATTCGCCCGAATGATCTGCCGCCTTCCGCCAATCCATCAGGATTTGGTAGGCACGCATGACCGATTTGACCTCGGTTGGGATACCGAGGCCCAAGAGGATCGTGACGGGCTTCTCGAACATATTGGCGCCCGCCGCTTCTTGAAGTTTTTTCAGGCCGGAAGAATCGTTCGATCGCAGCGTCGCGGCGGATTTAACCTCGATGCCGACGATCCGGCCCCTCCGATCCTCGAGTACGAGCTCGACTTCGTCCTGTTCGCGCGTCCGGAAATGTGAAGGAGTAACGTATCTCTCACTCCAGGTAAGAAGTTCGAGAAACTCACCCACGACAAAGCACTCTAGCAGAGGCTTTCACCAGGCTGCGGTTTTATGTTTGTGCCCAAAATAAAGAACAACGCGCCGAAGGCTGCAGCCCCTGCAAACATGACGAACATGGCAGGGCCACCAAAAACACCGAGTGTGGCACCGCCCACGGCCGGCCCAAGGAAACCGCCGACAGTCGAGAGCGAATGGGCCCCGAAATAGCTGCCCCGATTTTGCGCATAGGAAATCCGATCAACCATTATGTATTCTGAAGGAACCACGAGAATCTCGCCGGCCGTGAAGATGACCATCGAAACCGCGAACCCCGTCAATCCCGTGGACGCCAGGAAACCCACCTGGCCGAAGCAAAGAAGAGCGCAGCCGCCCAAAAGCGCGCCCAATGGGCCAGCGCGTCCGATGAGACGCCGCGCGATCGGGTTTCCCGTCAGGACAACCACACCGTTTATCGACACGAGATAGGCGAAAATTTCTACCCCGCCCGTTACATTCTGCGTGACGTATGGAGCCAGCGTGGCGGTCCATTGACCATAAACGGCAATCAGCAACGTGCTGCCACTAATGAAGAACGCCAATTGTCTGTCGCGCATCGCGGCGATAACGCTTTTGATCAGAGATACTTGTTTCGATGCTTGACAGTCGGCGCGTTCACGTCCTGGGAGCCTCAAAAGCTGCAAGCCGATCGCGAGCGTCGCGTAAAGCGTACCGGCGGCGATAAAGAGGCCGGTCGAGGCGATGCCCGCCCAAACACCGATCAACGGACCAACCGCCCATCCGATGTTCGATGCCGTGTATCGCCAAGAGAAGTATTCCAGTCGATCGGGTTCGGCGCATATGTCGCTCATCAGCGCGCGTGAAATTGATCCATAAACCGAGATCGCGACATAGGCCCCGCTTTGCGCGAGGCAAAACGAAAACACCGTTTCGGCCAGCCCCATGCCGATCATGGCGCACGCCATCAAGATCAAGGTTAGCGTGAGTACAAACCTGCGTCCAACTCTGTCCGAAATCGATCCCGCGAAAGGCGCAGCCACGGCTCCAATCAAAGGGCCGAGGCCCAACAAAAAGCCGATCGTGGCCGGACCGAGGCCGAAGGTCTGCTGGAGTTTTATTGCGAGAAAGGACAAGGTCATCGCACGGGCGATACTGACGAGGCCCGCCACAATAACGAGAAATAGGGCAGCATGCGGGTTCGTGTGTCCTTCGCCCATCTCGCCCCTCCCCTTGCTTGCAGTGTCTCAGGAACACTGCCCGTAGCAGCTAGGGCGTGGCGAACTGAGAGGATTCACATGCCTTTTGGTTTGCACCTGAACAGTGTCGGCGAGGTATTCATTTTACGTTGTGGTCGATCTTGCGGAACACAGAACACCTACGTTCGGTTGGCAACGTAAGAGCTCGGTGCCACGACCAATCATCGCAGTTGCCGAGGCAAATCGCCCCGATTTGATCGATATCTGGAATGGCGGTCGCACCCCTAGCCACGCTTAACTCTATCTCGTACGCCGTTCCACGGGCGCATCAAGCTGCCAAAATCGCTAGATTGTCGGCTCACTCGGCAGCGCCCATCTTACGACTGGCGGGTGCGGCGGAATTTACACACAAGCATCCAGATGAATCGTCGGACGAACCGCTACCACCGATTTTGGAGGACGCTATTATGGTTGACCCGCAAATAATCGAACGCTGGCGTAACGCCCCGCGGCTAACAACTTTCTCCACTTTCTTCGAAAGAACTGCGAGCGGACAGGGAGGGGCCCCGGACCTCGGACGACCTGAACCGGATCTTAGTCTACTTGATTTCGATCTCGACTGTGCTGCCTATGGTGATACGCACACACGCCTCTTCGGCAACTTCGACAGCCACTATCACGCCAGCATTCCCTATAGGCTTGAAGAAACGTGCCGTCTCGGCGCCGCCATTTTCACCTTCTCCCTACAAGCTTGGGCTCGGACCAGCTTACCGGCGACGGTTTATACGTTGGGCGCTGGAACGGGCTGCCTCGCACGCTCCATCGCGGCTCTTGGCGACGGACGGATTCAGACTCTCGCCTGCAGTCCGACACCCGCCAATCGGCAGGCTTTTTTCGCCAAACGGGGAAGCGAACACGCGCATTTCTTTCTTGGGCCGTTTTTTGATCTGGACAGCAGCCGCTACTCGACCGATCCGGATCTTCTGCCATTTCGCGATGGATTCGACGTCCTGGTCGAAGACACGACGTTTCAAATGTACGATGATGATCGAGCGCAGCAACTGGCGTTCATCGCGCCACGCATTCGGCACGGAGGCATCCTCGTGCAGGTCCAAAAACTCGCGAATGAAGACCAGGATGCCTACGACGAGCGCGAACGCCAGAAGGATGAGTTGTTCAAGAGCCGGTACTTCACTTTAAGTCAGATATCCGAGAAGAAGGCTGAGATCCTCGGTACGATGGCGAATTGCCAAGTCGATTTAAAAACCACAGTGTCCGCTCTCAGATTGTTTTTCCGCTACTGCGCACTGACCTGGAACAGCGGTAATTTCTACACGATCGTCTCATCGAATTCCCGGGCGTCGATCCTGGAGTTCGTATCGTTGATGGTGAAACCGGCGATCCCTCCCGCGTATTGCTACGAAAAACTCCCAACTGTGCTTATCGATACGGAGTCGGACCCACTCGCCGCGGCTCTCTCGTGGCGCAGGGCCAAGACGATGACGGTGCTCGCTCCAAAACGACCTCCGGCGTCATGAAATGAACACGGGCCCATCTGCTGAATCAGGCGAGCACGCTAGCGCGGCCGAAGTGCGACGTTCATTATCCTATCTGATGCCGCACCTTGCCCCCTACTGGGCGCGTCCGTTGCGCGCATATGCGTCCACCCTTTACGACGTCAAGCATTATCGGCCCGGCAGCCATACGCGGGACCATGCAATGGATCTCTTTCGCAATTGCATCGAAAGGGCAGCGCGCAGGTCCGGCTTTAGTGATGACGAAGCTCGAAGCGCCAGTCTTGAGCTACTCGCATCGCCTGTATTGCAGACCGGCCCGCATTGCCTGCTAATACTCGAACCCGACGCCTTTTACACACATCTGTTCAGCCTGCTCGGTCTGATGGCCCATGGCCGACAATGGCATGTCACCTATTTTGTCTCGACATCGGCGTTCAAGGAAAAAGCAAAGAAGGGCCCTGGCTGGCTCCATCTCGGGGGTGAAGCGCTCAACCTCTTCGGCCTTCCGCGAAGCAGAATGGACGGCAGCAGCATTGCTTGCTCGAACGGTACCTACCGTTTCGCGCTTTCGAACTCCAGAGGCGAGGTCGCACCGAATACCTCTGCGGCTCGGCTGCTTGAAGAATTGCCGTCCGCTGCATTTCCGTCGGCAGCCGAAGCGATCAGGACGGCCAATCAAACTCTCTGGCGCCGCAAGTTCCCCGCGTCGGTAAAGCTGCTTCAACTCGATGACTTCGACATTGCTGACCTAATTGCTGACCATCTCAGTGATGAGGAATCATGGATGTCGGCGCATATGATGGGCGACGGCGACGCCGCTGAATCTATATTGAGCGAAATCGACCGCCTGAACGCTTCCGCGTGGGGAGGCTGGGTTCGCCGAACAACAGACTTCTTTTGGCGCCTGGAAAAAAACAGAGTTGTCCCCTTGCGCCTACATGCGGGCATACTGCGAACTGATGGGTCTTCAAATAGCTTCGAAGTTGGGTTCAACCCGGGCAGCCTTGCGACGGCTCTTCGTCAGCGCGCGGTCCTACCCAGCTTGTTCACGGCGTTTCTGGTATCCTCAATCCTACCGGGGGTGAGAGTGCTCGGGGGGTGCCGCCAGACGGTCTATTTTCCGCTGATGCGGTATCTGGCGTCACTCTGTATTGAACGATCAGGCGATCTCAATCTCCTGAAAGCACTCAGGGAAGACGAACGACCCGGATTATGGGGTCACCGCGTCCTGAGACCATCCGGCGGCTATCCGTTTCTAGAAATCGAGCGTGCTCATGGCGTTTTGCCCCTTTTAGCAACTTACGCGGAGATGCCGTTGGTACATGCCAGTGGCGATCTTGCCAGCTTTACGACAGATCCGATCTGGGCGAAGTTGTCAGGACACATCGCCGCGGGCGAGATCACCCGCGCGTCAGATGAGTGGCGGTGGTCCGGCGCCTGAGCTTCGAGGAAGGAGCCCAACGCCGCGCGTTGCTCTGCTCTTACGGTACCGTCATCTGACCGGGTAAGGGTCGGTAAAGAAGCTGTGGCCGACTGATTTCGAGAAGAGTTAGCGGTGAGTCGCTAGCTTAAGACTGGCTCGAGGTATTGCCTGAGAACGAAAGTCATCGATCCGCTATTTCGAGTCCCTGAAGCGAACGCCCGCGCCGCCGCCGTTTTCCGGAATGAAATCAATTCCGGCCTTCACAAACGCTGCCATTATACTTGCCAGATTGTTGCCAATGGGTTTGTGCGCTCCGCGTTCAAAGTCAGCAATTGTCTGGCGAGACACATTTGCTGCTTCCGCAAGCTGGGCCTGGCTCCAGCCCAACATAGCCCGTGCCCCACGGCACTGCTCAACGGTAAGATGATCTTTACTCAAGGCAAACTTTCTGATTGACTTCTATCATTCTGTAGGGAACATTGACGATGCGGCCGAGTAGGTGATGGAAACACCCGCTCGACCTAACCACAATCAAGCTGTTGGGAGCTCGGATCATGGCTGATTCTGAGAATAGCAGAACTTTGCCTGCAATCATCCATAGAAACTCTTCCCAACTTCCGAGTACGGAAGACCTCACCGCCTGAGCGATAGACCCCTCGCTGCGCGGGCGCCGAAGCGCGCACGTTGTTGAGGAGTTCAATCACTACGCAGTCCTCATAAAAACAAGAAGGGAACATCATAATGCAATCACTGCACCGACTCCGCACGTCCATACTCGTAGCAAGCCTCGCTACGGCAGTGTCCGCGGTGTTTCTCGGGACAACCGCTGTTGCGGAGGAACTGCGTATCGGGACCCAGCTCAAGCTGATGACTCTCGATCCGCACTACGCCGATCTTAATGAGAACAACTCGCTGCTATCCCATATCTACGAACGCCTCGTGGTTCAGGACCGGCAGCTGAACCCTCAGCCAAGCCTTGCCACTTCCTGGAGACGTCTGTCAACGACGCAATGGGAATTCAAGCTGCGCGACGGCGTCCGCTTCCATGACGGCTCGCCCTTCACTGCCGAGGACGTCATTTACTCGATCAAGCGCATCCAGGACTTCCTGAAGCCGCCGAGCGGCGGGTTCCAGACCTATACGCAGGCGATCAAATCCATCACGGCGCCTGATCCAATGACTGTAGTCATCGAGACGGCCATCGACGTCCCGACCCTCCCGCTTTCTATGACTTCCATTTTCATCATGGGTCACAAGTCGGGAGACTTTGCGACCACTCAGGATGTCAACTCTGGAAAGCAGTCCGTTGGGACCGGACCCTACAAATTCCAGAGCTGGCAATCCGGTGAAATTCTCAGCCTGACGCGCAACGATGCCTATTGGGGCAGCCCACCTGCTTGGTCAGAGGTGGCTTTCCAAGTCATCGAAAGTCCTGCTGCGCGCGTCGCCGCGTTGACGACAGGGGATGTCGATCTCGCCGATTACATACCGGCGCGTGACGTCGAAGGGCTTGAGAACCGCGGATTGGCGGTCGAAAGTACGAGCGCTGCCCGGTCCAATTTCCTGCAGTTTGATATCGCTCGGGAAAAGCCACCGGGCATAACCGACACATCCGGAAATGCGATTCAAAACCCCTTCCGGGACAAGCGCGTGCGCCAGGCCCTGACGATGGCGACAGACCGTGCCTTCCTCGCCGAGAAGATCCTCCTCGGCTACGGAACGCCCGCAGCGCAGCTCTTTCCGACCGGCTTGTCAGGAACGTCGGCCAATCTCACGGTAGCACCGCCGGACTATGAGGGTGCAAAAGCCCTGCTTGCAAAGGCAGGTTTTCCTGACGGCTTCAAGGTCGTGCTCGCTGGGCCTGCCGGCCGATATCCCGGCGACAGCGAATCCTTGCAATCCATCGCGCAGAACTGGGCGAGAATAGGTGTCAGCGCCCAACCGGTCGTAGCGCCGTTTTCGGTCTTCGCCACGCAAAGGTCAGATGGCGCCTACCCTGTGTGGTACGGCGGCTGCTCCGGCGAGGCAGTAACCTTCTGCCTCCGAGCCGTTCTGGGCTCTCCGAATGCGAAAACGGGGGCCGGATCACTCAACTATGGAAAATACCAGAACCAAAGCTTTGACGCGATGCTGGATAAGGCCATGTCCATGGAGGATGGTCCGGATCGGAGCGCGGCAATCGCCAGCGCAACGGAACTGGCCATGGCCGACTATCCGATGCTTCCTCTTTATCATTTCCACCTGATCGTAGGGCATGGGCAAAAAGTGGGTTCCTACGCGGTGCATCCGCGCGGATGGACGACGGCAATGCAGGCCGTTCCCTCGGAAGAGTGAGGGCACGCCCATGATGACCACCATCGTTGGAAGGCTTTCACAAGCCGCCCTCCTTCTACTCGCCATGTCGGTGATCGGGTTTGTCGGCATCCACAGCGTCGGCAACCCCGTTTACAACATCGTCAATATCGAAACAGCCACCCTCGAGGATATTCGCAACGCAACGATCGCGCTGGGATTGGATCAACCGCTCTGGCGACAGTATCTTCTCTTCATGGGCAATGTCGTCACCGGAAACTTCGGAACGTCGTACATCTACCACCTGCCTGCTTTTGATCTGGTGATGAGCAAGCTGCCTGCGACGCTTGAGCTGGCCTCGATGGCCATGTTGATCGCAGCTCCGTGCGGCGTCTTGCTCGGGCTGCTGGCAGGACGAAGACAGGGTGGCGCAATCGATCGCGCCATTCTCAAGGCCAGCGTCTTTGCACTCAGCATTCCGTCATTCTGGCTGAGCATGGTGCTCATCCTGGTCGGTGCGATCACTTTGGGCTGGTTTCCGTCAGGTGGCCGCGGACCAACGGTCTCCTTGGTGGGCCAGGAATGGAGTTTCCTGACGCTGGAGGGCGTACGGCGGTTGACACTGCCCGCATTGGCGCTTGCCATTCCCAACATTGCGCTGATCGCGCGACTTGCACGGGCGGGAACGATCGAGGTGGAAAGCCAGGATTTCGTCCGCTTCTGCCGGGCAAAGGGCCTCTCACCGAGGCGCATCCTGTTTCGGCATACACTGCCGAATATCAGTATTCCCATCGTCACGATCGTCGGCATGCAATTCGGCGGAATGCTGGCCTTCGCTGTCGTGGTGGAAACCATCTTCGCCTGGCCGGGAATCGGCAAACTGTTGATCGACTCCATCCAACTGCTCGACCGGCCAGTCGTGATGGCAACCTTGACCTTCGTTTCCCTCGCCTTCGTCGGGCTCAATGCGCTCGTCGACCTGATTTACGCCATGCTCGATCCGCGCGTGCGCCTTTCCACATGAAAGGAAATTCCATGAAAGCCAATACACTCCGTACGCTTTGGAAGCGCCACAGGGGAATGAGCATTAGCCTACCCGGGCTCCTGCTCGCAGCCTACGTTCTGCTGGCGTTGGCAGCGCCTCTCATCGCGCCACAAAATCCGTACGATCCATTACAGATCTATGGATGGGAAGCGTCGTCGCCTCCGGGGACCATGGGAGGTGCCGGGTACTTTTATCTGCTCGGGACCGACGGTCTCGGACGCGATATACTCAGCACCATCCTGTACGGCCTACGCATCAGCCTCGTCGTTTCCATTACCAGCACCGTTATCGCTGCGCTAATCGGACTCACCGCGGGGGTCAGTGCTGCGTATTTCGGCAGGTGGGTCGACGTCGTCATCATGCGGATCGTCGACCTCCAGCTCAGCCTTCCAACCATCTTGGTGGCCCTGATTGCCATTGTCACACTCGGACCGGGGATCGATCGGATCATACTGGCGATAATCATCGTGCAGTGGGCAACCTACGCCAGGGTCATTCGAGGTGTTGCGTTGAGCGAAACCGGTAAGTCCTATCTGGATGCAGCGCGCCTCCTCCGGCTCCCCAAGAGAAGGGTCATCTTTCGCCACCTGCTTCCCAACAGTATCGCACCGGCCATTACCTTGATCCCGATAGAATTGGGGCACGCCGTGGCACTCGAGGCAACCCTGTCATTTCTCGGGCTGGGCGTGCCAGTCGACAAGCCTTCGCTTGGCTCGACCGTTGCAAACGGCTTCCAGTACCTGATGACCGGTCAATACTGGATCAGCCTGTTCCCCGGCCTCGCCCTGCTCGGCCTCATCGCAAGCATCAATTTCGTCGGCGAGGGCGTCCGGCGCAGCCTTGATCCAAGGAGCCGATCCTATGACGCACGATAGCCCACACGCCCCCTTGCTGGTGGTGAGAAATCTCACCTTGATGCATCGCGCAACAACGGGCAGCACCCCGATCCTACGCGACGTCAGCCTGAGCCTTCAGCGCGGAGAAATCCTTGGGATCATCGGCGAATCCGGAGCGGGAAAGTCCTCGCTTGGCAATGCCATCCTCGGCCTGCTCTCGCCCGACTTCGAGCGGACGACCGGTACCATCCTCTTCGATGGCAAACCGCTCGACGGTAACAACGAGCGCCAATGGGCCACGATCCGAGGGCGCAGGATATCAGCTATCTTCCAGGATCATACCGCATCGCTTGATCCGCTGATGGCCATCGGTTCTCAACTTGAGGAAACCATCATGGCCACCGACGACACCATTCCACGTCGGCAAGCACGCGACCAGGCTATCCAATTGCTGACCCGCGTCGGCATTCCGGACGTTGACCAACGATATCACCATTACCCTCATCAGTTTTCCGGGGGGCAGCGCCAGCGTGCCGTCATCGCCATCGCGCTTGCCGGCAGACCCGATATTATCATTGCAGATGAGCCGACGTCCGCGCTCGACGCAACCGTTCAAAAGCAAATCCTCTACCTCCTCCGCGAACTCGTGGAGGAAACCAATGTGTCGATCATCCTGGTAACCCACGACATGGGCGTCGTCTCGGAAATTACGGACAGTGTGATCGTGATGAGACATGGGGAGATCGTCGAGCAGGGGTCCACGTCATCCCTCCTCGACGCACCGCAACGGAAATATACCCGTAGCCTTCTCGCCGCGGTCCCAAGACTGCGGGTGTCCGGCGCCGGGGAGAGCAAGGAACCCACCGAGCATCTGAACGACCCGCCCTTGAACGTTAGTTCTGCGCAACCCGGCGGGGACCCAATCCTCGTGGCACGGGGAATAACGAAGTGCTTTTCCAGTCGCGGGTTCGCGCTGTTGCGCAAGGGGTCCCAGACACCCGCATTGCAAGATGTTTCCGTTCAGTTGGAACGTGGGATGATCACCGGAATTGTTGGTGAAAGTGGCAGCGGCAAGAGCACAATAGGACGGATCATTGCCGGCCTGGAAACCGCTGGCGAGGGAGAGATCGAGATCGATGACACCTGTTTCGATCCCTCGCGGTCTGGATCGCGCAGCGGCCTCCTTGGAAAGGTGCAGATGATCTTCCAGGACCCGGCGATGTCGTTGAACCCGCGAATGTTGATCAGTGAGACACTGCGAGAAAGTGTCCGCTTCGGCGAAACCACCACCAAGAATGAACTGTCGATGGTGGAGACAATGATGGATCGGCTCGGGTTGGCGCGAAGCCTCCTCCCCCGGTATCCCCATCAGCTCTCGGGCGGGCAGAAGCAGCGCATTTGCATCGCGCGCGCGCTTCTCGCGGGCCCGAGCATCGTCGTTGCCGACGAACCGACCTCAGCCCTTGACGTGTCCGTACAGGCAGAGATCGTCCAGCTTTTGAGGGAGAATGTGAAGGAGCAGGGCATTTCAATGCTCTTCATCTCGCACGATCTTGCCCTCGTGCAGGAGCTCTGCAGTTCGATCTACATTTTCAAGGATGGCAGGGTCGAAGACGTGGGCTCGTCGGAGTTCATCTTCACACATTCGCAAAACCCGTACACGCGAAGCCTGATCGATGCCCGCCCCAGGCGATTTACGCACTGATGGCGACCATTTTTACCTAACACCATCCACATTCTGGCGGCGGCTGCCTGCTGCGAAGGAAAGTCTGACATGACAAATACATTCAATATCGCCGTAACCGGGCAATCTCTTATCAAACACGACATTCGCGGTGTTGATACGCCAGGATTTCGAAAAGCGCGTGAGATCCTTGGTCAAGCGGATCTCTCGTTCACCAACTTCGAAAGCACGATCCTTGGAAGCCATGGCGGATGGCCGATGAAAGGATCGTTCTTCGGATGCAGCCAGCCGGTTGTTCTCGATACCCTTCAGGCTCTCGGATTCCAGGCACTTTCGTTATCGAACAATCATGCATTCGATCTCGGTCCGTCCGGGATTCTCTCAACTTCGGAAGAGGTCGAAAGGCGCGGCTTCCTTCACGCTGGTATCGGGCGCAATCACACAGCGGCGGGGCGCCCCGGCAAAGGGTCGTTTGGCGGCAGGAATGTGGCGCTCGTGGCCATGGATGGAGGTCCGGGACCGGATTTTATGTATGCGGGAGATGCCGCTCCTGGTCGTCCCGAACGTCCGGGGGTGAACCGGCTGAGGGTGACCAAGGTTGTCGACGTGGATGACAACGCTTTCGAACAATTGCGAAGGGTCCGTGACAAGGTCGGTTACACGCGGATGGATCTCGGCAACGACAGCCAACCCGACGATACGCCTCACGTTGATCCCGAAGCGGAAATCAGTATCGCCCGCGCTATTTTCAGACGCTCCGATAAGGTCGGACGAAACATCACGGTCGATGAGATCGACACAGCGCGACACCTCGCCGCAATCTCGTCTGCGGCGGAGGGAGGGAACCTCGTCATCGCCTACCTGCATCACCACCATTGGGCCTCCGACTGGTATCAGGTTCCCGAATGGGTGGGCGCGTTTGCGAAAAAATGCATCGATGCCGGCGCGGCCATGTTCGTCAGCCACGGTGCTCCCGTTCTCCAACCGGTCGAAATATACCGTCAACGGCCAATCTTCTACAGCCTGGGCAATTTCATCTTCCACGTGAGATCCGAGAAATCGCCCTGGATGGCTCGGGAGGTCTGGGAGAGTGTGATCGGGCTATGCTCGTTCGGCGACGATGGCAAGCTCGTCGAAATGTCCTTTCATCCGATCATTATCGGCGGCGCCGAGCAGTCACGGACTGACGCTTTGGAGCAACGCCTCGCGCCGGAACTTGCCCGTGGTGATGATGCTGAGAGAATATTGATGCGCTTTCAAGAGCATTCAGCGAAGGTCGGTACTAAGATCGAGATATCCGGCAACTCGGCCGTTTGGAAAACGTAGGCAGGCCCAAATGAAGGACCTTGGAACTACAGGGCATGCCTTTGTGGTTGTTAGGTGTTGAAAAGCATTGCCGCGATCCGGCATTTCGCGACGGATCGCCGCTAGATGGCGTCACTCGACGGCGTTCCAAGCACCTTTGTGCGCTAGGCTTAGACAGGACCGCCGCTTTTAGCGTGTCGTGAATGACGAAGGCTCGTGCAGTCAATCTATCAAAGTTGTTAGATTGTCGATTGTGACAGACATCGGCACCCTCACCACTCTGCGCTGACGGTGAGGGCACGATGTTAAAATTACTGACTAAGCGTGATCAACGTAAGCGCCGTCTCCGCCCCATTGGATTGGCTATATTTTGAGGCTTGCTGCGTGTGCGAGAAGGTTTCCAGGACTAACTGGAGATTTGCATGGCAGAA
>NZ_LMCZ01000021.1:0-104021 GCF_001424965.1 Rhizobium sp. Root1204 | reverse complement strand
CAAGGCTGCCTCCGACACCTATGTCTACGGTGATGTCAACGGTGACGGGAAGGCCGATTTCGCCATTCACCTGGATGATGCCGTCTCGCTCGCCAAGGGATATTTCGTGCTGTAACGTAGTGAGGCCGCTAAAGCGGCCTCATCCCCATTCAAACAAACCAGAGGCGGACCAAACCGCCTCTGGCGGCAACAATCGGTGACGCAATCTTGCGGCGGATTGCTGTGCCCGTTCCTTGCGTCAAGCGTCAGCTTCAAAGTGAAAACGACTTGGCCGGAACCTGAAGCGGGGATCTGCACCCGGTTCGTCTGTGGAGGTTACCTCCCAAATTCCAGCACTTAAACGGGAGCCCTTAAGTATGGCTATTACCTCAACCAAAACGCTCGCGGGATTTCCGAATGCGACCAACACCGGTCTTCCGGATGGCGTTATCCTGACCCCATCTGGCGATGTAAACGTCACCAAGGCAGGCACTGTCATCAATGCTCTTGATGTCAAGGGAACGATTTGGGTCATGGCCCCGAACGTCACAATTCAAAATAGCCGCATCACCTCTACTGACTGGACGGGCATCTGGATCAAGCCAGGCATTACGGGCACCATCGTTAAAGACAACGAGATTCTAAACGTTGGAAGCAGCAAGGATGGCGCGAACGGCATTTTTGGTTCGGGTACCTTCTTGCGTAACGATATCCACGACGTGGAGAACGGCATCAATGTGACAGGCGCAAGCCTTATCCAGGATAATTATATCCACGATATGAATGCTCCTAATGTCCGTGCCGGCACAGTTTGGGGTGGCCCGCACTACGATGGCATCGAGATCAACGGCGGCGTTTCAGGCGTCGATATTCGACACAACACGATCATCAACGACAATGGCCAAACCTCGGCCGTGATGATCAACAATGACTTCGGGCCGGTTTCCGACATTCAGATAGACGGCAACTATCTCGCAGGCGGCGGCTATACCATCTACTCAGATGGCAGTTTCAGCAGCACCGATAAAATTTCCGGTGTTGAAATCACCAACAACGAACTCGGTCAGGGCCATTGGGGCTATTATTACTTCAAGGGCAATACACCCCTCCTGTCGAACAATGACGAAATCGGCACCAATTGGCCAACGCCCGTTCCTACTGGCGCGACAAGCGGGGATGACATTCTCACCGGCACGGCGGGGATCGACTCGATTGACGGCCTTGCCGGCAATGACACCATCAGCGGCCTTGCTGGCAACGACACGCTCAAGGGCGGGGCGGGCAACGACATCCTCGATGGTGGTGCAGGCGCAGACAAGCTTGATGGCGGACCGTCAGCCTTGTCAACCCCGCCATCAACACCGGCGATGCCAAGGGTGACACCTTTGTGTCGATCGAGCAGCTGACCGGTTCAAGCTTTGCCGACAAGCTCTACGGCAATGGTAGCGCCAATGTGCTTACCGGCGGGGCGGGYAATGACGTCCTGGACGGCGGTGCAGGCGCCGACAAACTTGATGGCGGAGCAGGAACCGATACGGCGTCCTATGCGAGCGCGACGGCTGGCGTGACCGCCAGTCTTGCCAATGCCGCCATCAACACGGGCGATGCCAAGGGCGACACCTATGTRTCGATCGAGCAGCTGACCGGGTCGAACTACGCYGACAAGCTTTACGGCAATGCTGGCGCCAACCTGCTCAGTGGTGGTGGGGGCAATGACATCCTCGACGGCGGTGCAGGCAATGATGTCCTGGACGGCGGTNGACAAGCTTTACGGCAATGCTGGCGCCAACCTGCTCAGTGGTGGTGGGGGCAATGACATCCTCGACGGCGGTGCAGGCAATGATGTCCTGGACGGCGGTGCAGGCAATGACGTGCTGTATGGCGGAGCTGGGGCCGATGATCTGACGGGAGGCGCTGGCGCTGATACCTTTACCTTCAAGGCGCTRSCCGACTCGACAGTGGCGGTGAGTGGCCGCGACACGATCTTCGACTTYTCGGGCACCGGCGGTGACCGGATCGATCTGTCGGCGATCGATGCGAACACCGCAGCATCCGGCAATCAGGCCTTCACCTACGTCGGCACCCCCGCGTTCACCGGCAAGGCCGGAGAACTGCGCTACGTCAAGGCTGCCTCCGACACCTATGTCTACGGTGATGTCAACGGTGACGGGAAGGCCGATTTCGCCATTCACCTGGATGATGCCGTCTCGCTCGCCAAGGGAGACGGGAGGCGCTGGCGCTGATACCTTTACCTTCAAGGCGCTACCCGACTCGACAGTGGCGGTGAGTGGCCGCGACACGATCTTCGACTTCTCGGGCACCGGCGGTGACCGGATCGATCTGTCGGCGATCGATGCGAACACCGCAGCATCCGGCAATCAGGCCTTCACCTACGTCGGCACCGCGGCGTTCACCGGCAAGGCGGGAGAACTGCGCTACGTCAAGGCTGCCTCCGACACCTATGTCTACGGTGATGTCAACGGTGACGGGAAGGCCGATTTCGCCATTCACCTGGATGATGCCGTCTCGCTCGCCAAGGGTTATTTCGTGCTGTAACGCAGTGAGGCCGCTAAAGCGGCCTCATCCCCATTCAAACAAACCAGAGGCGGCCCAAACCGCCTCTGGATGCGACCTATACGTCAGCTCTCAGCTGATGAGTTGCTCAGCACGCACCGCGAACCTTTGGCGAGCGTTGCGCGCTGTTTCACGCAGATGCAAGAGGCGCCGCATCCGCATCGGCAACAACGCCTTCAGGTGTTCCCGGCCGGAATCAAGCGCCACGACTGGTGCGAACGGCGTCATGACTGTCGTCTCACCGGCAGGATGGAGGCGCTTGAATTCACCGAAGTTGGTGAACGCTTCGTGATTGTTGGCATTGAGAAGGAAGGTTTCGGCAGCGACCCCCTCCGCCAGGATCGCCTCGTGGGTATCAAGAACGATATGGTAATACTCAATCATCTCCCGATCATCCGGAAGCGCGGGTGCAATGGAGATGCCGTTGACAAGATCCTTTGCTCTGATGAGCACACCATCAATCAAGAGAGCGTGTCCCGGAGAGACATAGAGATCCCGGCGTGGTGTCTGCTCGTCAATCGCGTGCCGCGCAATGCGGATCGGGACGACGCTCGCTTGCCAGGACGTACCGTTTCGCCTGTAAAGGTGACGGCCGATCCATTTGACTGCCATGTCCTTGCCACGCGCGGTTTTCACCAAATCACCGACTTGAAGGCTCTCGATGCTGGCTTCACCTGCCGGAGTCATGATCGACGTGCCGCAAAGAAAGCACATGGGATTTCCGCCTCCGTCGCCGCCTTTTTTCCACCACGGCGTCCCCATCGCCTGGGCAATCGAGGCCGGCAGTATTGTTGTTGCTGCCAAGGCACTCAGTGCCGCAACTTTCGCCCCAGTCGCTGCGGCCAAACCGAGAAAATTCCGCCGCGCACCATTGATTTGCGTCTGTTTCTCTTTGCTTGACGACATTGTCATCTCCTTTTCGGTTAAACCCGATAAATTGCCCCTGATGAACAGATAAGCATCCAGCATATTCTCTCCTTGCCGAAGCAGCCATCGCTGCAAGGGGTGAAGGCGGCCTGTCTCTTTGGAGTAGGTTGTACTTCCCGATTATGCTGTCTGTGGAGTGCTTCCGCCGAGAACGGAATGACAAGAAGAGGCAAACCAGCCGCTCTGGAGCGGCCACTTGAAAAAACTACCTATTTGAACAACGGTTTGAGGCCCATCAACGAATGATGAGCGCAGGCGGGAGCCTGGCTGCGCGAACGCCGTTTGCCTTCGGCACTGTCAGTTTTGTTCGCCCTTTGAAGGAACCTGATTTTCCACCTCCTCTGCGTAGAGGATGAGAAGCGCTCCAAGCTCCTTGGCCGCAGTCGGAGACATTGCCGTCTGAAACTGATGCGGCGAGCGGTCGGTATCCTTGTAGGTGTCCCATTCCCACTTGGAAACAGCATATCCAATCCGCAACATGACATGATACGGTTCGCCAACGGCTACACCCCATTCCAAGAGGGTATAGGCCTTCAGCTTGTTATCGGCGTCCACCTCCCATTTTGACATGTCGTTTTCGCTCATGGCGTGGGCTTTCCATTTGATACTTACTCAAACATTTGCCGGCATTCTTGAACGGAGATTTTCGGAGCAGATATCTTTAAGGCGTACACAAGAGAGACCAGCCTTTACCGGCTGGTCAGCGATGGGCAGAACACTGTTGTCCAGCGGCTCTCCAGCAGGGCCGGTAGCTATCCGTAGCGGGCTGACTTGCGACGAACGCTGGGCCGGCATCCACTACATTACCACATGCTTATCAAAAGAGGCTGATATTAAGCAGCAAAACCGCTCATCGTCCGTGCAACGGCTGGCGCTTGAGGGGCACCCGGTCCAGCATCGAACTCATCCGGTCTTTCTCCCAGCGCGAAGAAATGCTCGATCGCTTGGACTGACCGCATTGCGGCCTGCCCGTCTCCGTAGGGATTCACGGCGCGCGCCATCTCCTGATAGGCCCGCCGGTTCGTCAGCAATTCGGTCACTTCACTAACGATACGGTCCTCATTCGTTCCAACCAGCCGCACTGTGCCGGCGGCAACGGCTTCAGGCCGCTCAGTGGTTTCGCGCATGACGAGAACCGGCTTACCAAAGGTGGGGGCTTCTTCCTGCACACCACCGCTATCCGTCAATACGATAGAACAATCGCGCATGGCCTTGACGAAGTCACCATAATCGAGCGGCTGCGTAATCTGAACATTCTCCAGCCCCTGCAGCGGGGGAAGCAGAACGCTGCGCACTGCCGGGTTGAGATGAGCAGGAAGCAGAAAGGAAATCTCCGGAAATTTTTGTGCTAGCCGCGCGATGGCGCGAGCGGTTTGCGCCATCGGCTCGCCCCAGGATTCGCGCCGATGCGCCGTGACCAGAACGCTCCTCCGGCCCGTGATCCGCTGGAGATCCTGATTTTCGGTCTGAGTGTTACGCCCGGACACATGTAGCAGAGCATCAATGACGGTATTGCCCGTGACGACAATATCGTCGGCTGTGACGCCATCGTTAAGGAGGTTAACCTTCGAGGTATTGGTGGGGGCCAGATGCAGTGCTGCGAGCTGAGTGGTCAAGCGGCGGTTGATTTCCTCTGGAAAGGGGTTGTCGCGCTCGCCCGTTCTCAGTCCAGCCTCCAGGTGGATCAGGGGAATTTTTCGATAGAAGGCGGCCAACGCGGCGGCAAAGCAGGTTGTCGTGTCACCTTGGACCACAAGCGCGTCGGGCGCTTCGATTTCAATGACATTGGAAACGCCGGCAAGAACGCGAGCGGTGACACTCTCAAGCGTTTGAGCCTGCGTGATGATGTTTAGGTCATGGTCGGGTTGAATTTCGAACAGCCGATTGACCTGATCAAGCATTTCACGGTGCTGGCCGGTCACGGCGACGATGGGCGTGCAATGGCGCGAGGAAGCGAGTGCATGGACCAATGGAGCCATCTTGATCGCTTCCGGTCGAGTGCCATAGACGACGAGTATTTTGCGCATGCCAATTTCCTTTGATCCAGCGTTGGCAATCACTTTGGCGGGTAAGAACAAGAGACACTCTCGCCCCTATTCGGATTTCGTCATCAATCGGTGCAATATCGGCACTTGTTCAAAACAACCCCGAGCATGTTCGTCCGCTCGGACAGATACCGCTCGCAACGATCGACCTCGGTAAACGTGCTGTGTTCTGCTGCCGCAACCAGAATTGCGCAGTCCACATTCGGCAGGAATGCTGTCACGTCGTCGTTAGAGAGCATTGGGGGCAAGTCGTACAAAATAACGTCTGGCCCCATGCGCACGCGCAAGTCCTGCAATATCCTTGCAGCCTCCAAACTCTGCAGCAATTCAGCAGAAAACTGCACCGGTTGATGGTTGGTACCCACGGCCAGGTTATCGCCGTAGCGCCGGAAGACATCGTGGATCTGCGCATCGCCCTTCAAGAAGTCTTCCATGGAGGTCTGGCCATCAACATCGAGCATCTTGCCGATTTGCGGCCGCTTCAGATTAAGATCGACCAGCAGCGTTCGGCAGTCCTGTTGGTGTGCGAGGCTGAATGCCAGATTGAGCGCAACCAGCGATTTCCCGCAGGACGCTGTCGGCGAGGTGATCGCAATCGACGTCCAGTTGTTTTGACGCAGACTTTGCAGAACCCTTGTGCGCATCATGTCGAAGGGAGCATGGGCCGGATCGGACCGATCTATCGTGACGATCCGGCTTCGAAAAGTCGTACTCGGTGCTGGATCCAGCTCCTCGAGACTTGCCCATGCGATTTCAAATCCCAGCCGCGTGCATGCCTGCATTGCCTGCTCCGCCAGTTGATCACCACTTTGCAATCTGAGACTGTCTTGTAGGGATGCTCTATTTTGATCCATGATTTAAACTCTGCCTGTGACGAAGGTTTCCGCTCTCGAAAGGGCGGCATCCCATTCTCTCTGCGCTTCGACGGTGCCGTGGCTGGGGAGTGGCCGCCACATTGAACTTTCCGTGCCCCCAATGAACGAAAGCGGCATCAGCGCTGCAGCAAGCATTGCCGCTATCCGGCGCTTGTGACTTGGGGAACGCATCTTGCCCGAAGTTCTAATGTTGGGAATCGTGGCGAGCGGTTGCGACTGCAGCAATTGCGCAAGTTCCGCCGGCCTGCGGATTGTTTTATTGAGCAGCTCGAGCAACACGACGATGGCCAGCCCAAGCCCAATTCCCCCCAGGCCGCCGAGAGCAACGATGCGGGTGCGTTGGGGGCTGATCGCCCTGACGGGCGGCGTCGCCGATTCAAGAAGTGAAAACCGGCCGCCGTCTGCACGCATTTCAATTTGCTCGCCGGTCAGGGCCTCTGCGCGCCTGGCTATGGCGGCATTGTATTGCATTTGAATATTCTGGCGGTTTCGCTCCATTGAATTCAGCGCGGCTTCGCTGGCGGCGGTGCCAGCAATCGAACGGGTCAGATCGTCGATACCACGGATGACTGAGGTCTTTTCTGCGGCCACGGCCTGGAGACGATTATCGATATCCGCCAGCTGCAGATCGAGACCGAAGGGAGCGGCCTGTCTGGCAGGAGACGAATTTTCGCTGTTTTTCCCCTGCGAAGGCCCGGACAACAGGTTATTCTGCAGCGCCGCGATCCTCGCGCGCAAAGCCTGTATATTAGGGCTCGTCTCCGAAAAGATTGCGAGCTGCTCCGCGAGCGACCGATTGAGATCCGCAAGAATCTGTTGTTCCGGCGTGAGCGCAACCGCTCCGACAAACTGCCCGGCATTGGTATATGTCGCGACCAGGTTGCCTCGCTTCATGCGAAGATCGGGTTCCTCGCGTTCAAGCGAAATCAACCTTTCCTGTAGGCTAGCCTGCTGTGTACGGCGAAAATCAAGACTTTCCGGAAGGGTGTCTTTGTTTTCGGTCTTGAATTTGAGGATATCCGTTTCGAGCTTGTTCAAATCTGAGGATAGTCTTGCGACGGTCTGGTTGAAGAATTGCAACGTGCTTCCGGCACGATCCGTCCGTTGACGCTGATTTCTGTTCAAAATCATTGCTGCCAGTTCGTTGGCCACTTTGGCCGCCATATCCGGCTTGCCGGCCAGGAAGGACACACTGAAAACAGTCGCTCCCTGATCGCGGCCCGGTGTGTCAAACTGCAGCTGCTCAAACTTTATCCGGGACCGCATATCTCTGACGATATCGTCCTCGAGAGGCTTGTTTTCCGCACTGTCGTAGACTGCCAGCCTGGTTGCCAGAGCAAGCAGATCATCTCTGGTGGTGATTTGCTGCTGGAGTATCTGCAATTGTTCAACAGCCCCTAGCGGAACGGTTGAGCGCGCAAGTTCAGCCGGAATCTGTGGCGCCTCGGACAGGATTTTGGCACTCGAACTGTAGACCGGTGAAATGAAACGCGTCGCCGCGATAGCCGACACCACGGCCGCGATCACAATCGCCATGAGATAAGGCAGCCTTCGCAGCAGGATCGAGAAGTAGAATTTTAAGTCTATATTACCCATTACGCAGACACCCAACTTCTGAGCCAGACCAGTACTGTGGCCATGTTCATTGTTCAGTGGTTCGAAATCGCGGAACAGATGGTCAATGTAGGGTGAGCGGCAGAGCACTGCCTGCTAAATTAATACTTTTGGACGTAGCTGATCTACCTATACTGTAGATAGCCTCTCAGCCTGCGTGGCTGCCAATCAGCGTCAGAACGCCTCACTCCAGGCAGCCCGGCGCATTCAGGCTTTGCCGGCATGTGACAGGAGGTAAGCGGAAACTCCGCTTATGCCCCGCCGCCCACCGAAGGGCTTATCCGGTTTTCTGGCGCAGGACCGGGTCCTCCTAAAGTGGATGGTGAGACTAATCTTGATGCGCCTCAAGGCGAAGACCAGACCGTCTTCCTACGCTCGGTCATTCCGTTCATCCTATGAGGAGAACATTGACGATCAGCCGCAGTGAAAATTGGCAGGTATTGCCGTGGCCGGGGGTGCATCGCTGTCGAAATCAAAGCCAGGCCTGAATCCAGTAGGAAACCCCTATTATGCTACCTCCTTTGCAGCTCAGCGTGATTGTGCCTCACCTCAACGAACCGGACGATCTGCGCCAGTGCCTTATTTTTTTGGATGCACAACGCGCAGATGGCATTCCGTTCGAGATCATTGTGGTGGACAATGGCTCGGCGGAAATGCCTACGGCGGCATGTGCAGGTATTCCGGATCTCCGTTTAGAGCGTGAGACTGTTCCCGGCCCGGGACCGGCGCGCAATCGTGGCGCCGATCTCGCGCGCGCGGACCTACTGGCTTTTATAGACTGTGACTGCGTCGCTCAGCCCGGCTGGGTAAAAGAGATCGTCAGCCTGATGGCGAACAAGCCCGACGTCGCTCTTCTCGGCGGCGATATCGGAATTTTGGTTACGGACCCCCGATATCCGAGCGCGATTGAATCCTATGAAAGTATCTATAGCTACCGCGCACGCGCTTACGTCGAACAATACGGATTTGCCGCAACAGGCAACATGGCGGTCAGAAAGAAGGTTTTTCAGTCAGTAGGACCTTTCGGCGGGATCTCGACGATGGAGGATACCGACTGGGGACAGCGGGCAACGGCGAGAGGCCACCGCATTATCTTTCTGCCCGAGGCAAGAGTTCTTACCCCCTCGTGCAAGTCGTTTGCCGATCTGGCGCGCCGTTGGGACCGGCACGTAGCCCACGAATTCCGCAAAGTTGCCGGTGACCGAGGGGCGATGCTGCGCTGGCTTGTCGATGGCATCCTTGTCGTCGGCTCACCGTTGGCGGAAGCCTTCAAAATCTTCAAGACGGATCGCGTATCCGGTGTCCGAAATCGCATGCTCGCGCTCGCATGCTTAACCCGTATTCGGCTTCATAGAGGTCGCCGGATGTTCGGCCTGGTGTTTCATGGCGATGCAGGCCGCTTTGTCGAAAACTGGAACCGCGAAGGATCTTGAGATACCTCCACGTTGCATGCTCCCAGGAAATCGGCCTGCAACAGGCACACTCACATCGCCGTGCAACCCGCATGCGGCACGCACTCAAGCTGACAGAACTTGGTCGAATACACCTCGCGTGCCGTTCCAAGCACCATCCGCCGGTGAGTTGACCGTGCCTTTTCCTGTCATCCACCCGGCCGCAACCTGTCGGATGAGCGTTTAATCAAATCCGGATATTTCTCACGACAACCTGACCTACATCGAATTGTTTAGATTAGATTTATTGCGATTTCTCTTCCAATGGTTAATATCTTATTAATAACGGCTATTGGGGCAATACATACGAAAATGAGGAAATACATAATCCTCTAAATTCGAGATTATACTCACATATTGCACGCCCCTTGTGCGGTTCTTTTCAAAAAGAAGCCATTTTGGAGGCGTTATGTCGGAAAGCAATCTAAGATATCCCTTACGGTTTGTTGCACATAATCCGACATACAACCGAAAAACCAAATCCCGATCGCTCTATCTTACTGCCAAACGTTTTTTTGACATCACTGCGACGTTGTTGGCGGCACCGTTCGCTTTGGCGATCGTCACTGTTTTTGCCCTGCTGATCCAGGTGAAGGGCGGAAAGGCCTTCTTCTCGCAACCACGCGTTGGAAAGGGCGGGAAGATCTTCAATCTTTGGAAGCTTCGGACGATGGCCGTCGATGCGGAGAAGAGGCTGCAAGAATATCTGGATACCGACCCCTCGGCGAAGGCCGAATGGGAAACCAAGCAGAAGCTTGAGAACGATCCCCGCATTACGTGGCTGGGAAAGTATCTGCGCAAATATTCAATTGATGAACTCCCGCAACTGCTGAATATCCTTGCTGGAGATATGAGTCTGGTTGGCCCGCGTCCGATGCTTCCCGAACAGCGGCAGCATTATCCCGGAACGGCCTACTTCAACATGCGCCCCGGCTTGACTGGCCTATGGCAAATCAGTGAGCGCAATGCGTGCACCTTCGTCGAGCGCGCGATGCATGACACACGCTATTCGGCCATGATGTCCTTCAGTGCTGATTTGTGGATTCTGTTCCTGACGCCAATGGTTGTCCTCAAAGGGACGGGTCTTTGAAAAAAGGCCCGCACAAAAAAGCAAAGCACCAAGACGACCCGGTGCTTTGCTGATTATTTACCGAACGGAACAAATCCAAATGATCTTCCCAAAGTACATGAAGACCAGTCCGGATCAATGTTAGTGCTCACTTCCCTTCATCGTCTCATTCCGTCCTTCGTTGGCGGAAACGGAAGAAAGCGGGAAAAGATCCTTGATCTTGTAAGCGACTTCGGTCCTGTTGGTCGCCTTGACCTTCTTCATGATGTTGCGGATGTGCACCTTGACGGTGCTTTCCCGCAAATTGAGTTCGTAGGCGATGATCTTGTTGGCTTTGCCACGCCGAAGCGCCTCAACGACTTCGGCCTGCCGTTCCGTGAACATGCCTGTCAACGGACGCGCAGCCGGACTTCCGGTCTCAATTGCCTGTCGCATCGCGAATACGCTGCTGGCCGGCACGAAGATACCGCCTGCCATTGAAAGAGCGATCGCTTCAATACAGACGTCAATGCTGACGGAAGATGGAATATAACCCTTTGCTCCGCACTCCAACGCCTTCATTATTTGCGGAAGGTCATCAGCATCAGCGAGAACAATGATGGGCGCTTCAAAGGCTGAAGAAAGCCTGGTGATTTCCTCGGACACCCCAGGATCACCAATTTTTTTCCCGCCTATATTCAGCAGGACGGCAGCCAGTGACGGGTAGTCATGCCGCTTGCGCTCCCATTCGTTCACAGAACCGAAAGCGAGCACATCCATATCCATCTTATGGGCAGAGATGCAGTAGGCGAGGCATTGCCGGTCAAGTGCGCGATCGTCAATGATTAAAAGCGAGCGCCCCCGTGGCAACTCACCGGTTCTTTTATCCTTTTCAGTATGAGGAGGATCAACTGCTATAGAATGAAAAAGGTTACTCGATATGTCCTTGCCATTTGTCATCAATAGTGAGCTCATACATATTCACTCCTAAAACGCACGTGCAACAGCCCTTGCCTTTTGCCAAGGTCGTTAAAAAACGCACGCGCCAGCCCCAGATTCTTACTATGACTTCAACCTGTGATACATTTCTAAAAAATCAAAATATCTATTCGCAGTTTCTTATATTACACAAATTACCGGCGTTGCCTAGTATTTGAATGATTCCTTAAATTATTTGTTTTCCCTGGCGAAAGGGAGCGCTTCCGGAGGGAAGGAAGAAGGGGGCTACTTGCGAAAATGGCCAATACCTTTCTACGGGTTTTGCCAGAAGAAGCTCGCCGGCCAAAGACTGAAGGGGGGATTTTGCAATCTCGCCGAGACTGGAGAGACCCGGCATATTCAATGAAATCACAATGATGCGAATAACTTTGAAGTATTTTAAATATTAAATTTGTATTATTACTGTTTCAGGAAATGCAGCAGCAGGTTAAACTCAAATTTCCAGAATGGCTTTTCCGTGGACAACGGGCACACCAGCTGACGTCGCAACGTTTGCAAAATTGTCCACCGCGCCTGCCCGACAACTCGCCCTTCATCGCCACGGTAAACGTGGCAATCCGGCAGCCTATACTCCTGCCCGTGAGAACGGCGCCTTCATTCGCCCACCGGTCCCCATCGAGCGGAATAGCTTTTCGAGAAGATAAATCTCTCGACATATATGTCGCCCTTGGGAAACAGAGCTCTGACTTCGCTGTAGGACAGGAGGTTAATCCGATCCGTGTGATAACGCCGCACGGCGATGTCGGAAGCGCCATAGTCCCTCGACAACTTAAGGGCGGCACGGCGGATGGGTGGAGCAAACCAGTGCAGGAAAGGAAGCCGGAAGTGCGGCTCGATGGGAAACTCCCAGGCTGGCGTCTGTATCCACCCGGAAAGGCCTACACGTTGCATCTCGGATGCCATCGCGCTCATGTCGGGCCACGCACCGACATGCTCGATCACCGAGTTGGAATGAACCAGGTCAACCGACTTATCGGCATACCCTTTCAAGTTGCGCGCATCGCCGATCTCACTGGTAAAGAGATTCGACAATCCGTGCCGGTCGATCTCGTTCTCATCTATGTTCAAAAGCCGAATTTCGCTAATACGCTCATGTCCAACGTTATCCCAATAGTCCGGCCGCCCGCCAACGTCCAGAATAGCGACAGGCCTCCCCAGGTGATCGGCAAGTTTCTCAATCTGACGTCTTAGAATGCGCCCGCGAGCAGTTCTGAAGCGGCTAATCGTTAGGTCCTTCATGTCGTCTGGGCCCCCAATGCGTGCCAATTGTTATTGGTTCAATATTGTTCCAAGTGTATCGTCAAAGTTTCCGGACCAATCCGGAGAATTATTGTTCATCGATGCGTACCCATAATAACCTTTTCCCATTCTGTTATTGACGAATGAGACGTTTCGTATTTTGCCTCCACCGAATTGACCGTCCGAATAGACCGTATATCCGCCGCCGACGAGGCGATTTCCTTCAACGCGCACGCGCGCGATCGGCCCGAAATAATTGCTAAGCATGATCGCCGACGTCTGCGAGTGCGGATTGACGATGGTATTTCCTTGGATGAGAACATCGGCGATCCCGCCATCCGTGGCAATTCCATCAAAATGAGGACCGTCCCACTGGGATTGCAGGTCATGGATATAGTTGTTTTCGATACCTATTTTTGATGAGCCTGTGAGGTATATGCCGTCTTCCGTATGATGGATGTTGCAGTGGCGTATCGTGACGTTACTGCCGGAAATGCTGATACCCCGGATACCAGGCGCGGCTTGACCATCGATCTCGCAATTCTCAACGGTCACGCCATCTGCACGGATGTCCAGCACAGCCCAGCCGTTTGCCCTTATCCTGCAATTGCGAAGCGTGACGTTCGGTGCGGTTATCGAGACAGTTCCGGCAAAATCCAGGCCACTGACTGTCGCTCCGGGGACGTTCAGAGTTAAAGTGGCCGCTCTATTGAGGGGGGTGTTGGCAGGGATACCAGTATTCGTTTCATCAGGGTAAGCGTCCTTCGTCATCGCAACAGCAGATGGCTGTGTCAGGATCGCTGGCTGACTCGACGCTGAAGGCGCGCTCTGTACCACAGCCGCAGCAAGCAACCAGGAAATTGCATGCCACCGAGGTTTGATCCAAAATCTCATGACGGTGTTCGCACTGTTCGGCCCGTACGCTTTGAGCCGGCTTGTATGCGCTGACCTTCGCCGCCTTTAATATCCTGCATCCAGGATGCGCTTCCCAGATAAAACATGATCAGCAAATAGGGTGCGTTCCAGAAATGGACCGTCCACCCCACCGTAAAGATGCCAATCATGGAAATTAGGTAAGCGGTCCGGTAGTCATTTTGCTGCGCGGTCAGCCCTTTTTTCAAAGCGGTACTGAAAAAGACCCACGCGAAAGCCAGGAACATCAGGATACCACCGGGATATCCGAAACGCACGAAATTGATCAGCCAGAACATATCGATGCTCGGCTCCATCCATTCCGGCCGCTGGTACTCATGAAAGCCGATGCCGAATATTGGATGATTGAAGATCGAAAGCCATCCGTAGTGCCAGATGCGAATGCGATCCCATCCCGTATCTTGGCTAAAGGCAAAATAGTGAACATAGAACTCAAAAAAGGATTGGTTCGAAAGCAGGGAAATCCCCAGGTAAAGCGCAGCAAAGCCCCCCGCGAGAACATGCCATCGATAGGGAAAATCGCGTAGAATCCATCCCCAGGACATCAAAAGGGCCTGCATCACCAGTGCGCTCAATGGGCCAGACGACATTGACAAAAGGGTGGCCACGAACACCAACGCCGATCGACCCCATCGCCGTATCAGTGAAAGGTTCCGCCCCAGAACCTTGTGCACCAGGGCAAAAACGATTGTGCAGAATACCCCGTATAAAATCGGATGATCGAAGACCGACTGCACACGACGCAGGCCCCATCGTGGCGCCATCGCATAATCGATCTGAGTGGGTAGAACAGCCCGAAACGAATTGAGCGCTACGTTCGAGCCTGTTACGGATTCATAGATGGAGAATGGGAGAAGAAGCAATATTAACAAGAAGATGGTCTTAACCATTCCGTAAAACTGCCTCTCATTCCTGACACACACGCGCGCAAGAAAATAAGCTCCCATCGTTTCAATCGCCATCATCCCGCCGGACTGGACTGAAGTGGCCAGGTCATGGACTGCGGCAAGACTGAGCGAGCACCAGAGGCAGAACAAAATCACCAGAATATCAGGCGCCCTGATCCGCCCGGCCTTACCGTTCATCCACATGACCAGACACGGGATGATCGCAGCAATCAGGATGAGGCGGGAAACCGACAGGCGCAACGAGCCGAGCTCGATGATCCAGGGAATGATCAAGGTGATCAAAAATACAACGGCCGGCCAAGACAAGGCATTTTGGCTCGCAGACTCGGCAATTCTCTCAGACCCTGCAAGCGCGCGAACAACGACCGCACGATCCGCGCTGCGCGCAAAGACAGGCCGAGCGTCGGAGCCAGGCTGCCGTGGCTGCTCGTGGAACTCCGCCCGCCGTCTTGCGACACGCTTCGTGTGCATTACTGAGGAACCCGATTTGAAAGGGTAAACCCAAGCCGAGACGGTTGCGTCAAGCCATGGCCGGATTTCTGGCTTGCCTTAGAGGCGCGGCACGCCGTGCTGGAAACTGCAATCTGCAGGAGATTAAACACAACTTCACTCCGTGACGCCGGAACCCGTTTGAATGAGGCTGCACTCTGTCGAAGTCTTTGCGCAATAAGAACCTGGATTTTGGTCGAGAGGGGGCGGGGTTTTTGCCGAAACAGCTACCTCTTATGCGGCCTGCCGTTTCAGTCGACAGCTGAAAATCACCTATCGGGCGAACGCAGGCTCCTCCAAAGGACGGAGCTTCGGCCACGCTGCATCCCGCCGCCTCCCCTCTTGGCGACCTGCTTATGAATAAAGCTAGATTGCGCTGGTCAGGGCGGTCCCTTACGCCGGAACAGCTGGATCGCGCTCGTCAGGGACTTGAACCGCGGTCATTGCACAGACGTCGCGCCGAGGCCAGACGTACTGCCGCAACGCATTTACGATGTCTCTGTCGTTTGAGTATGTGGAAATTAGTTGATGACGATATCGGTTATTCTGCCCACCTATAACAGGAGCAATTGCCTCGCTGCAGCGATCAACAGCGTCCTCACCCAATCCCATCAGGACTTGGAGCTGATTGTCGTCGATGATGCATCGACGGAGGACGTCGAAAGTGTCGTGCGCAGTTTCAGCGATCACCGTATAAGCTATGTAAGGCGCGCTCGAAACGGCGGTGCCGCCGCTGCACGAAACACCGGACTTTGTCACGCAAAAGGCGAATATATCGCGTTCCAGGACAGCGACGACCTGTGGTTACCCGGAAAATTGCAGAAGCAGTTTGCATTGTTTTCCAAGATGCCCGGCCACGTCGGTGTCGTTATCGGCGCGAAAATTGTCTATGGGCGCGACAATCAACGAAATTACGGATCCGGCCGGGTGGCTTACGACCCTCCTCCCGAAGGGCGCCTGTCGCTTGACGACGACCAACTCGGACGCCTCCTCACACAAAATCGGATCAGTCTGCAAAATGCTCTGTTTCGAAAGGACTGCTTTCCGGATGCGGAATGGTTCGATGTCTGCGCCCGGGCCAATGAAGATTGGGACTTTGCCATCAGGCTGGCCCAGCACACGTCAATCTATGAAGACATAGAACCGGTCGTGCTCGGGTTCATTTCGCGCGACAGCATTTCGATAAATCGACGCCGGGAAATCATCGGTTTGCTCCGCATCCTGAAGAAGAACAGGCAGGTGCTGTGCGGGCGCAAGGAACAGAGATCCTTGATGCTGATCGATGTCGCCCGTTATTTTTATACCGCGGGAAAAACGCGGAGCGCCGTGAAATTTCTGACTGCCGCGCTCGGAGACTATCCCCGCCATATGCACCTGATCGGCACTATCGCGGTTGGAAAATTGTTCAAACGGCGGCCTCAACGACCCATCGCATAGTCGAAAACTTGGCTCAGGCTGTGTTGACCGGACGCTCCCCGTCCATACCAAAAACCCGCAACGCAATGGCACGTTTCAAGCAAAGTAAGGCGCCCTGATATATCGCGGTACCTAGCGCATCGTTTGCTCCTGCCTCTGGTCCATCAAGCCGAACGCCTTTGCCCAGAATCCAGGCTAACACACGCAGCTTGCCATAGCTGCACGGGAGGGATGCCCTGCAAGCCCCCTTTTGATGGAAGCATCCATGGCTGGAGCCGATAGGTGCAAGCCCCGCAGCAGGAAGCATCAACACCCTCTGCCCGGCTACGCCTTTCGAAGTGCGGATTACCGCATTTTGTTCCCTTTACTCGCTGGTCGAAAGGAATTCTTCTGAATGCGGAAGAATTCAAAAGCAACGGGGCAATAACCGATGGTTTAGCGGCAGAAATCGCCGCATCCAACCCGTTTGAATTCAGCATAGTTGGCGGCTTGGGGTCTTCGCGGCATGATCGCATCGAGTGTCATTTTGGATGAAGGGGTGATCATTCACCACCCTGATCTGGTCAATCTGTACGGATGCCAAGTGGGGGCAGGCTCCCGTATAGGTACATTCGTCGAAATCCAGAAAAACGCCGTCATCGGCCGGAATTGCAAAATCTCCAGCCACTCTTTCATCTGCGAAGGTGTGCAGATCGAAGACGGCGTCTTTATCGGCCATGGTGTCATGTTCACCAACGATCTCTACCCGCGTGCCGTCAATTCCGACGGCGAGCTGGTGACTGACGGCCAATGGGAAGTTGTTCCCACACTGGTCAAAAGTCAGGCGGCGATTGGCAGCAATGCGACAATCCTTCCGGGGGTGACGATCGGCATCGGTGCGGTCATCGGCGCGGGCGCGGTGGTGACAAAAGATGTTCCAGACTGGGCCATCGTCGCAGGTGTTCCAGCAAACATTATCGGTCGCGTCCAGGGCGCACCGGCCAAAACCCCTTTATCCAGGAGAGTATAATGATCGGCATAGCGGTGATCGGTTACGGCTATTGGGGCCCCAATCTTGTCAGAAACCTAGCGGAGGTACCCAATGCGCGCCTTCTGTATGTTTGTGATCTTATGCCGGAGCGGCTGACGACCGTTAAGGCGCGCTATCCGGCCGTGGAGATCACCAGCGATTTCCAAGAGGTTCTGCGCGACCCCCGCGTTCACGCGATCGCGATCGCCACACCGGTTTCGACCCATTTCAAGCTTGCCATGAAAGCAATGATGGCGGGCAAGCACGTCTTCGTCGAAAAGCCGATGGCCTCGACGGTGGATGAGGCGCGCCGGATGGTCGATGAAGCTGCGCGCCGCCGTCTTGTTCTCGCCGTCGATCATACGTTCGTTCATACGGGCGCCGTCCGCAAGATGCGCGAAGTCGTCGAAAACGGCCTTGGCGACATGTATTACTACGATTCCGTGCGGGTTAATCTCGGCCTGTTCCAGCATGATGTCAGCGTCATCTGGGACCTGGCCGTCCACGATCTCTCCATCATGGATTATGTGCTGAAGGAAAAGCCGGTCGCGGTGTCGGCAACCGGGATGAGCCATGTCGCCGGCGAACCAGAGAATATCGCCTATCTTAACCTGTTTTTCGAAAGCAAACTGATCGCCCATATCCACGTCAACTGGCTCGCACCCGTCAAGGTGCGCCGGACACTGATCGGCGGTAGCAACAAGATGATCGTCTATGACGACCTCGAGCCCAGCGAGAAGATCAAGATCTACGACAAGGGCATTACCCTCAATGGCAACCCGCAGCGCAATGGCGAGAAGGTGTACCAGATGCTGGTCGGCTATCGCACAGGCGATATGTATGCGCCGCAGCTGGACATGACCGAGGCGTTGGGCCGTGAACTCAAACAGTTCGTCGATTGCGTGGAAGAAAACCTGCAGCCGATCGTCGATGGCAATGCCGGTTTGCGTGTCGTGCGCATTCTGGAAGCGGCAACCCAGTCTCTTGCGCAGCGCGGCCGCGTGGTCGAGCTGGAACAAGCGAGGCTGATCGCATGATCCCGTCCCTTGATCTCAAAGCACAATACGCCTCGATCAAGGACGAGATCGACGCTGCGGTCCTCTGCGTACTGGCTTCGGCACAATATGTGCTCGGTCCGGAGGTTGCTCAATTTGAAGAGGAGTTCGCGGCTTACTGCGACGCGAAACACGCCGTAGCCGTCAACACCGGCACAAGTGCACTCCACCTGGCCCTGCTCGCCGCAGATGTCGGCCCCGGCGATGAGGTCATTACCGTTCCATTTACCTTCGTCGCGACCGTATCGGCGATCTGCTATGCCGGCGCATTGCCGGTGTTCGTCGATGTCGAACCTGTCACGCTGACCATGGATCCCGCCAAACTTGAAGCGGCGATCACGCCGCGCACAAAGGCAATCGTCCCTGTTCATCTGTACGGCCAGATGGCCGATATGGATGCCATCATGGCAATTGCCGCCCGCCACGGTATCGCCGTTATCGAAGATGCCTGCCAGGCTCACGGTGCGGAGTACAAAGGCCGCCGCGCAGGTAGTATCGGCGCTTCCGGTTGTTTCAGCTTCTACCCCGGCAAGAACCTCGGCGCCTGCGGCGAGGGCGGCATTATTGTCACCAACAATGATGCCCACGCCAAGACCATGCGCATGCTGCGGGATTGGGGCCAGGAACGGCGCTATCACCATCTCGTGAAAGGGTTCAACTACCGCATGGACGGCATCCAAGGTGCGATCCTGCGGGTAAAGCTTCGGCATCTTGACGCCTGGACCGCGGCGCGCCGGACGCATGCCGCACGCTATTCTTCGATGCTCTCCAATCTGGACACCGTGGAAACACCCGTGGAAGTGGCGTATCGCCGGCACGTCTATCATATCTATGCCGTTCGCTGCCGGGATCGGGACGGCCTCCATCGCGCTTTGGAAGCCGAGGGTATCCAGTCCGGGCTGCATTATCCCATTCCGGTTCATCTTCAAAAGGCGCACGAAGACCTCGGATACCGGCAGGGTGACTTCCCGGTCTCGGAAGCTGCTGCACGCACGGTTCTGTCATTACCGATCTATCCTGAAATGACGGCAAGACAGGTCGAACAGGTGGTCTGCGCGGTGGAGCAAGACGCCTATGTCAGCTGACATCACCTCCGTTGCCCGGATCGTTCAAGCGGTTCACGGCCGTCGCGAAATCACTAAAGACCCGGATTTCCAGCGTGAACTCGCCGCCGAACTCAAGCGCTCATATGGTGCCGCTGGCCTTGTCGAGCTCTATGGCCGTTTTTCAGCCGTGGATGGGTATGTCGATGCCTTGATGCGCAAGGCGATCTGGCAGGCAGCCACGCGCCGGTGCGGTGGCGGCCTGAATATTGGAAGCGGTGCCGGGTTCAAGCATCCCGAAACGTTCGAGATCGGCAACGGCGTGTTCATTGGAGCGCAGGCTTATGTTCAGGGCCGGTATGATGGAACATGCGTGATCGGCGACAATGTCTGGATCGGTCCGCAGGCGTTTCTTGATGCGCGCGACCTTGTGATCGAGGAATACGTCGGCTGGGGGCCAGGCGCCAAGCTGCTTGGTTCCAGCCACACGGCGATTCCAATCGACGTGCCGATCATCCGCACGGACCTCGAAATCAAGCCGGTCCGCGTCGGCGCATGGGCCGATATCGGAACCAATGCAACGATCCTTCCCGGTGTCACAATCGGCAAGGGCGCGATCGTCGGTGCGGGAGCGGTTGTCGTTTCCGATGTCGCACCATTCTCGGTCGTCGCCGGTGTTCCGGCAAAATTCCTGCGCTGGCGAAGCGACAGCGACACGACGGTAGCCACATCCTGAACGTTGGGGACAGATCATGAAAGACAAGCGGATACTCATCACTGGCGGTGCCGGTCTCGTTGGATCACACATTGCTGATCTCGTTGCTCTCGAGCAACCGCGCGAAATCCTGATCCTGGACAATTTCGTGCGCGGACGGCGCGAAAACCTCGCGCAGGCTTCCGCGGCCTTTCCACTGACAATCATCGAAGGCGATATCCGCGATCGGGCGTTGCTGGAAAAACATTTCGATGGTGTCGATATCGTCTTCCACCAGGCGGCAATCCGGATCACGCAGTGCGCCGAAGAACCCCGTCTTGCCTTTGACGTTCTGGCAGGGGGAACATTCAATGTTCTTGAAGCGGCGGTTAAGGCCAAGGTGGAAAAAGTGATTGCCGCCTCCTCGGCGTCCGTTCTGGGGCTTGCGGACAGTTTTCCGACAACCGAGGAACACCATCCCTACAACAACCGGACGATCTACGGTGCCGCCAAAACCTTCAACGAGGGGCTGCTGCGCAGCTTCGCGGAAATGTACGGCTTGAACTATGTCGCCTTGCGCTACTTCAACGTCTACGGCCCGCGCATGGATGTCTACGGCGCCTATACCGAAGTGCTGATCCGGTGGATGGAGCGGATATCGGCGGGCCTGCCGCCGCTCATCAACGGGGATGGCAGCCAGACGATGGATTTCGTCCACATCCACGATATTGCGCGCGCAAACATGCTGGCGGCACAGTCTGATGTCACCGACGAGGTCTTCAACGTCGCGAGTGGTACGGAAACCAGTCTGCTGGAACTCGCGCAGCTGTTGACCGGCGTGATGAACGCGTCGATGGAACCGCAGCATCAGGCGGCGCGCAAAGTGAACGCGGTGTCGCGCCGGCTTGCCGACACGAGCAAGGCGGAGAGCATGTTGAACTTCAAGGCTCAGATCACACTTGAAGATGGACTTCGCGGCCTTGTCGACTGGTGGCGCAAGGAAAGAGCGCTGGAAATCGGGGGGCAAGCCGCATGAGCCAGGCGCTTCCGCAGATTCCCGTCGCCAAGCCCCTCCTCGATGAATTGGAGGTAGAGGCAGTCCGCCGTGTTGTGTTGTCCGGCTGGGTCACACAAGGTCCGGAGGTTGCTGCATTCGAGAGTGAGTTTGCGGCTTACGTTCAAACCGAACATGCCTGTGCGGTTTCAAACTGCACGACGGCTCTGCACCTTGCGTTGAAGGCTGTTGGGATCGGCCCGGGTGACGAGGTCATAACTGTCAGCCATACGTTCATCGCAACGGCAAATGCCATCCGGTATCTGGGCGGGGTTCCCGTTTTCATCGACATCGAAACCAGCGGATTCAATATTGATCCGGAGTTGATCCAGGCGGAAATCACACCTCGAACGAAAGCGATCTTGTGTGTGCATCAACTCGGCATGCCCTGCAATCTTGCAGCAATCGTCGAGATCGGCCGGAGCAATGATATTCCGGTCATCGAGGATGCGGCTTGCGCGACCGGGAGCGAAATACTCTGGAACGGCCAGTGGGAAAAAATCGGCCGGCCGCGTGGCGATATAGCCTGTTTTTCGTTTCACCCCCGAAAGGTCGTCACGACCGGCGACGGAGGCATGCTGACAACCGCGAATCCTGAGTATGACCGCAAGTTTCGTCTGTGGCGGCAACACGGTATGAGCGTGCCCGATACAGTCCGCCACGGCTCGCGCCAGGTGATCTATGAAGGATATCCGGAGCTCGGCTACAACTACCGCATGACCGATCTTCAGGCCGCCATGGGCCGGGTACAATTGACCCGGCTGCCGGAACTGATATCGCGACGGCGTCATCTTGCCGAGCTCTATCGACAGGAGCTTCGCGATATTACATGGCTTGAAACACCCGTCGAGCCCTCCTGGGCACGCAGCAACTGGCAGAGCTATTGCGTCATGCTTCCGCCTTGGCTCGACCAAAGGGAAACCATGCAGGTGCTGCTCGACAAGGGAATTTCAACCCGGCGCGGCATCATGAACATTCATCGCGAAGACGCCTATGCGGACAGCACCACGCATCGGGTCGCCGCAAGCCAGCTTCCCAGAAGCGTGGCAGCACAGGAGGGGGCGATCATTCTTCCGCTGTTTGCGCAGCTGACCGATGAAGAGGTTTTGTTCGTGGCGGACGCGCTCCGCAAGCTGTGCGTGGCACCGCAAAGGGCGACCGCTTGATCTCCTCTTCACATCTAATCTTCTAATTGAAAAACCGCGCGCCTCTTGCGAGCCCATCTCGTCAAGGGGCGCTCTGCGCTGGATGGTGTGTTCGGCGGCTTCCCCCGGCTCGGGCCATCTCTCAAGTCGTTCGGAGAACCCACCTTCTGATCGGCAGCGGAAGCAATTCCGGCGGCAATAGCCCTATCAGCATTTTCAGCGAATACAGCCCGCTCAACACCACGGCAAGAGAGCCTAGCGCAGTGGCTTGCCAGAACGGCAGGACAAGCGTTGCGCTGAAGATCAGCGCCGACGCGGCGATGAAGATCAATCCGATTTTGAGATTGGCGGGGGACCAGCGGAATCCCGTGAGTTTGCGTGCGAAAAAGTAAATGAGCAGACTGTGCCAGAGGTAAAGCCCAAAAAATGCGGCCGCCGAGCCAATCAGGCCGAATTCCGACACCAGCAACCAAGCCAGACCAATATGTACCACCGTTGCGGCAACTTCCGTCCAGAAAAAGACACCCTGTTCGCCTTTCGCCAGCACGATGTAGCCCATGGGCCATGCAATGATGCGAAGCAGCATCCCCAGGCAAATCCAGCGCAGGAGATCTGCAGCGCCATAAAATTCAGGGGAATAAAACAACTGCATGACGATAGGCGCAAACGTCAACGTTGCGAGAACCCCGGGGAAGGCGAGCAGGATGCTGACTCGCGCCTGCTCATTGACGAGGCGGTTACATGCAGCATGATCGCCGGCAACCGCTGTCAGACGCGGATAGAAATCAGTACCCATCGCCTGAAGGATGAAGCCCGCATAAAGGCTGCCGAGCGCCCAGGCGGCTTGATACAGCCCGGCCGCGACAATGCCGCCGTGCTGCAGGACGATGATACGCACGACATAAGCGGTCGCAAGAGTGAGCAAGCCGCTGGCCATGAAGACAAGGCCAAGTTTCAAAAGCCCCCCCAGTTCCTGCTTGAACTGCGGAGCAGACAGATTGGTTGCACCTTGCGATATCTTCCTGCTGTACCACCAGGAAATAAGCAGTGTCAGCGCGGCGGAGGCGATGAGAGACGGTACAACCCCTTCAAAGCCAAAGTAGTAGATAAGGGGAATGGTGACCACTGTTGACCAGAATGCGCCCAAAAGGTTGATGCGGGCAAGGATTGAGATTTCCCGCATCCCTTGAATCATTGCGGTCTGCCCCGCCGAAGCAAGCCGGAAGAAAATCGCAAGCGAGAGGAACGCAACGCTGGTGGCGTGCTGATGATCTCCAAACGTGAGGCGCGCAGCCGGAAATGCGAGGGCAGCAAGCAGGACCGTACCGGCAATACCCAGCCCAATGGATATTCGCTGAAGAATGAATGCTGTTCCTGCTATCTTTTCAGCATCCCCCGTCCCAACCGCCTCGGCAATTTGACGCACGCCACTCGACTGAACCCCCAAGCCTGCAACGGCCTGGGCGATGTCGGCGATCGAGCTGTAGATAGCCATCAACCCCACACCTTCAGGTCCAAGGATCAGGGCCATCGCCTTGTTGCGGATGATGGAAAATCCCACGGTTATCAATGACGACCCGCCCATCAAGGCTGTCGACTTGAGAATCTGCGTGTAAGTTTGGCCCTCGGACGGGGTTTCGCGTGCATTCATGGGATTTCAAGCCTTATGCCTGCCGTGCACCGGCGAAGAGAAACGGGGGTAGTCCCTGTCGATAATGCGCCGGACAACCGTTTCTACGCTCGATTGCCAGCTTGGCGCTCGCTGGCCGAACGCTCTTTCGAACTTGTCAGTTGAAAGGCATGAGTTCGCTGGGCGTTTGGCCCGGGTGCGGTAAGCGGACGACAGAATGTCTTCCACGTCTGCGAAAGGACCGCCATGGACCCGGCTCACCTCGAAAACATGCCGGGCAAAACCTGACCAATTTATCTCACCCGTCCCTGTGAAGTGATAGATGCCGGTATAATGTCTGTCCGGATACGTCGCGATGAGAAGGATCGCCTCCGCCAGGTCCAGAGCTGATGTCGGATTGCCCCACTGATCGGAAACAACGCCAATACTCTCCCGTTCGGGGGCGATACGCAGCATGGTTCGCACAAAATTGGTGCCAAACGGACTGTAGACCCAGCTTGTCCGTAGGATTATGTGGCGAGGATTGACGCTTGCAACAGCGCGCTCGCTGCGCAGCTTGGTATAGCCGTACACGGTCTTCGGTTCGGCCTCGTCATCCTCCAGGTAAGGATAGGGATCCGTTCCGGAAAAAACGTAATCAGTGGACAGATGAATGATCGGCACACGCAACGCGGCAGCCGCCTCCGCGACAGCGGCGGCGCCTGTCACGTTGATTGCGTAAGCCAGGTTGCGTTCATCCTCGGCTCGATCGACCGCTGTGTAAGCGGCAGCCGACACAACGATTTCAGGTTTCGCTGCAAGTATTGCCTGCCTGACCGACGAAGGATCTGTGAGGTCGAAATCCGGCCGGCCAACTGTGATCAACTCTATGTCATCCCTAGCCGCGGCAGCTTCGACAAGGCTGGTGACAACCTGCCCCTTCAAACCGGTCACCAGGATTTTCATTGCACGGCTGCCAATCGACCGAGGCGGGCGCCAGCATAGGTGCCTTCGCGAATAGGCTTCCACCACCATTCATTCTCGAGATACCAGGCAATTGTTTTGACCAGTCCGGTTTCAAAAGTCTCCTGTGGTTTCCAGCCCAGATGACTTTCTATTTTCGCTGTGTTCATCGCGTAACGGCGATCATGGCCGGGCCTGTCATCCACGAAACAGATAAGATCGCGGTAGCTTCTTTGGCGGCCGCGAGGCTTGGTGCGGTCTAGAATGTCGCAAATTGCCTGCACCACCGCGAGATTGCTGCGCTCACAGCTTCCACCGATGTTGTAACTTTCGCCGATCGTGCCCTCGCTTGCGATCAGCGCGAGTGCGCGCGCATGATCCTCGACATAGAGCCAATCACGGACGTTCGTGCCTGCGCCATAGATAGGCAACGGCTTTTCGTCGAGGGCGTTCAAGATCACGAGGGGGATCAGTTTTTCCGGAAAATGGTATGGGCCGTAGTTGTTCGAGCAATTGGACATCACGATCGGCAGGCCAAATGTCTGGTGCCAGGCGCGAACCAGATGATCCGATGCCGCTTTCGACGCGGAATAGGGCGATGACGGCGCATAAGGGGTTTGCTCGTTGAAGGTGCTGCCGTCGAACGGAAGGTCACCGAAGACCTCGTCGGTGGACACGTGATGGAAGCGGAATTGTTGTCTTACCGCACCAGATAGCTGGCGCCAGTATTTCAACGTCGTCTGGAGCAGCTGGAACGTGCCGACAATGTTGGTTTCGATGAACTGGCCCGGCCCATCGATCGACCGGTCCACATGGGTTTCGGCTGCCAGATGGATGACGCGGTCGATCCTTTCCCGCCTCATCAACTCGCCCAACACCACTTCGTCACCGATATCGGCGTTGACAAAGCGATAGTTCGCGCAATTCTCGATGGACCGGAGCGAAGCCAAGCTGCCGGCATAGGTGAGCTTATCAACGTTGAGGACATTCTCGCCGGCGGAAACCAGATGCCTGCAAAGTGCTGAACCGATAAAACCTGCACCTCCCGTCACGAGAGTGTTCATTGCCCGCCCTCCCCGTGCATATCGAAGATTTCCGCTGTCTCCAGGGACGGCGCCAGCCGATCATTCTCAGAAAGTTGAAACGTTGAGGCGTTCATCGGCCAGATGATGCCGATGTCGGGATCATCAAAGCGTATGGAGCGACTATGGCTGGCGGAGTAGGGATTGGTGACCTTATAAACCACCTCGGTATCCGGCTCGAGCGTCAGAAAACCGTGGGCAAAGCCCCTCGGGACGAGCACCTGGTTCCATTTGGCAGCAGAAATCCGCAGAGCGGTCCAGTGCGCGAAGCTGGGAGAACCGCGCCGGATATCAACGACCACGTCGAAGATGGAGCCCTTTATCACGCGGACCAGCTTGTCCTGCGCGTATGGCGGCAGCTGGTAATGCAGGCCACGTAGCACCCCCGTTGCAATGGAGCGCGAGTGGTTGTCCTGAACAAAACCGAGTTTCACACCGTGCTCGCAAAGAAGTTCTGCGTTCCACGTCTCGGAAAAGAAGCCCCGGTCGTCTTCGAATTTCGGCGGAAGGATCTCTATCACGCCATCGAGCCCGAGGGATTTAATCTGGAGGCTCATGCCGCGTAATCCTCCACACACTGGCGGAGATAAGTGGCATAAGCTGTTTTCCCGAGGAGACATGCACGCCGCAGCACGTCCTGTGGCTGAAGCCACCCCATATCCAAGGCAATTTCCTCCGGACACGCGATCTGAATACCTTGCCGGCGCTCGACAGTACGGACGAACGAGGAGGCATCCTGCAAACTGTCGTATGTGCCGGTATCCAGCCAGGCATAGCCGCGGCCGAGCTGGCAGACATGCAGATCGCCCCTTTCAAGGTAGATGTTGTTGACGGCGGTAATCTCAAGCTCACCCCGCTCAGAGGGCTTGATGGAGGAGGCAATTTCGATGACATCGTTGTCATAGAAGTACAGCCCGGTCACGGCCCAATTGGATTTTGGCTTGGTAGGCTTCTCCTCAATCGTCATCGCCCTGCCTGTTGCCCTGTCGAAGCTGACCACGCCGTAGCGTTCCGGATCTTCGACGTGGTAGGCAAAGACGGAGGCACCTTTTTGCCGTGCAGTCGCCTGCCGGCAAACGTCCGGAAGCCCGTGTCCGAAGAAAATGTTGTCGCCGAGGATCATCGCGACATTGTCCTTGCCGATGAAGTCGCGGCCAATGATGAAGGCCTCGGCCAGCCCGTTCGGATGGGTCTGTTCGGCGTAGGAGAGATTCAGGCCGAAATCGGAACCGTCACCAAACAGCTCTTGAAAGCAGGGCAGATCGCGGGGTGTGGAAATGATGAGAATCTCGCGGATTCCGGCAAGCATCAAAACGCTCAAGGGATAGAAAATCATCGGTTTGTCGTAGATTGGCAGCATCTGCTTCGATACCGCGATTGTCAGAGGGTAGAGACGTGTGCCGCTACCACCGGCAAGTATGATCCCCTTCATCTTTATGCCTTGCTCTCTTTGTCTCGTTGCCCCGATTGGTCTGGTCCACGCAGCGTGTCGGTCGCCAGGCAAAGTGCCCGGTTCCTCATTGACTGGCCTGTTCGGATTGCGCGTTCTGCTCACCCGTCCGAGCAGTTGCATCAGCAGGCGTTGGAGACATTTTGCGAAGAACCCGCACGACATCACCCGGCAGAAGGACGGTTGAATCCGAGGCTAGAATTTCCCGGACGCCAGAGCCTTCCTGCCGCATGATGCTGAACGCCAGCATCATCGCGCCGGCGCCGACTTGAGAAGTTGCGTCCCCCGACAGCGCCTCCAGCAATAGCTTCTGCGTTGTTTCACGCTTCAGGTTTTGCTGGTCGAGGCTGGCCTGTTCCGATTGGAGTTCAACAGCGACTTCCGTACGCTGCTTGTCGTAAAGGCCATCCAGGTTGCGTGTTGTTTCGGCGATGTTTTGGCGAGCTCGCATGATGGCGGTCGATAGATCCAGCCGATTTCCATGGTAGCTGCGCAATGTGCGTTCAAGGTCCGACTGACGCGTCGGAAGAGCAATGCCCCGCTCGACCATGCTTTTGACATTGGTCAGTTCTTTTTCGACCGAAGCGATATCCTCATCCGTACTGTCGATCTTCTTTCCGATCGTGGCTATTTCCAACGTCAATAGATCGCGCAGTTCAGTGTAGGACTTAGATTGGCGATCCATGTCATTCATGCGAGCGGCGAAAATAATCTTTTCCTGCTCGAAAATTGCCGAGGCGACCCCATGGCTGTCCTCCATTTCTGGCGCAAGGCGCATTTCCTTGGCGCCTGAAATTTCAGCCTGCAGCCGGGCAATCTTGACCTTGCTGCGCAAGATTGTGTTGCCGATCTCCTGCAGTTGACCGACATAACCCGTCTTGTCTGCGCCCGCCTGCGACGCGTTTGATGACCTCAATTCCCCGCCGCTCATCGCTAAGGATTGCAGAACCGTCAGCCCTGGATGAAATTTGTATTCGCCGGGCTTGTTGACGTCACCAACCACATAGATCGGCGGCTGTTCGAGAATCTCGACGGTCGCCTCGGGGGTCTGCACCAACCCGATTTTCGTCTTTAGCTGCTTGGCAATTTCCGCAGCAAGACCGGCGCCATCGAGATGTCCGACTGACATCGTGCCGATGATCGGAAGCGACACCGTCTTTTCCTGCGAAATCAGGAAATCGCCACCAAGCGCATCCCACTTTTCATAACTGCCCTTTGTGGGCAGCCACTGTACGACCGTTAAGCGAATTTTTGTTTGCGGCGGCAATTGATCACTGTCCGCCAGAACGGGGGAAAACGCACCGCCGAGAACACTCAAAGTGGCCACAGCGAACGTCGTTCGAAGGAAGCCACCGTACCGCCAGAAAGATACAATCAATGTATTCTCCAAGCTAAAAACACAAAACTGTCCCAGGACGGGATGCAGCGAATTGGTTTCAGTGTGCCGATTGGACAGAGATTGAGAAGGGGGAAGAGCGGCGGCTTTGCTTCATCAATATGGTTGAGAACGCAATGCACGGCGCGCAGTGGGTATGATGGCATTTATATCGATTGATCTAGACCGATCCAAAGGCGGACGGCGGTAGACGAGAGGTAAAGGACGAACACAAGTGCTTACCACCGCTGGGAGACTGGGTATGCTACCCACTTCGCCCATTTGGATAAGGGTCATGCCGCAATCTCTCCGGGCGCATTGAACATCGCCGGTCCAGTCTCAACCCTTTTGGGCCGTCGCGGATGTTGGCGACGTAAGATAGTGTGCCCCGACGCGTGGATTCCGTTCGCTCTGTAGCCATTACCAGCGCAGGCGAACTGAGAGTGATGGGTAAGGATATGATGCTGTTGGACGGGAATGAGCATGACGCCGCAGGAGCCAGAAGGCATCTTGAGCCACAACGCGTCATTTTGATCCTGACGAACAGCGGGAGCGTCTCAAAATCCCTTATCAACGCGATTGAGCGTGAGTTCCCGTGGGTACGGGTCGAACAGACTGATACTGTCGACACTGCATGTGCAGCCTTTGCTCATCCCGTCGGGCTCATCCTGGTCGATGTAACCTTGATGAGAAAAGCCGAAGCAGCCTCAGCGGAACTCCTGCGCATGCATCCTCACGCATTGGCCGCCGTTATAGAGCCCTATGATAAAGTCTTGGTCACGTCCCTGAGCGATGTGCTTGCCTCTTCGCTCATTCGCAGTGTGCTACCAATGGACCTCCGGCTCGATGTCTGGTTGTCAATCGTACGCTTGCTGCTGTGTGGCGGGGAGTACCTGCCTCCCGGATTGATCCTTCAGGCAAAACTCCGCGGCCAGAATGCCCCTTATGCAAAAGATGGCGTTGCCCAGAGCCAAACTGCCAATATGGCAGAACTAACCACCCGCGAATCGCAGATACTCGGAATGGTTTCTCACGGTCTCCAAAACAAGTTGATTGCTGCCGAGTGTGGACTGTCCGAGCATACCGTCAAAATCCACCTACACCACATCATTCGGAAGTTGGGAGTTCACAACAGGACAGAGGCCGCGGCAAGGTTTCGCAGCCTCCACGAATCCGCCGGACGATAAATGGAACGGTGGCCCGAGTGACGTCATGCCTGGATGGCGCCAGTTTGGCAATGTGACTTCGGCCGGTATGGAAGCTTTGCGGATCGGGCGCAGTCTTGTCTCCGGCCTTTTTACGCGACGTGTGGTGACCGCTGGCCCCGATGTTTCCCGCGTAAGCCGATCCCTATCACGTTGACGTGCTTTTGTTACGCGAGATATCGCTGCAGGTTCTTCAGTTCGCGCGGTCCATTCCGCTATGCCGTCACATCCTGCGTGACCTTGACCAGTTGATAGATGAACTTGGCATACCAGCCGATCATTCCACGATCTATCGTTGGATACAGCAACACACGCATGGGTTTGAAAAGCGGCTGCGTAGGCACTGACGCCGATCCAATGGAAGTCACCACTAACCAGATCGCCGGGATACCGGTTGCCTCAACTTGGCTTAGTTGTGTGCGGCACAGGCTGAGATAACTTTCTATTGCTAGGGCTTGGCTGCGCATTGTGATCATGCATTCGCGACTGACCGGGGCGAGCCAGCGCCATGATGTTCACGCGAACCGCTATGTGCGATTTATGTCGTCAATAAGATAGAAATCCGCACCGGCTGTTTTCTTGTAAAAAGGATCGATAATATCGTTATCGATCACGGTAGTCTCCAGCGACAACTCAGATTTGTCCGGCCCGCTAACTGCATCGGAGTTGATCTCCTTTTGGCGCTCTAAACATACAGCGCCAGCAACTGCACGGCCGCTGGACCGTGCCTTTCAACCAACCCAACTCGACACATTCATACCACAGGAAGCGCCCTGCTTGGTACACTGCAGGGCGCCATCCCGCTTATTCCTCATCGCCGGTAGGCATTTCCGCGACTTCGCGGCCTGCCGACAGGATCGACCGTTTACCGACATGGTTTGCCGATCCGACCAGTCCTTCCCGCTCCATCCGTTCGACCAGCGAAGCTGCTCTGTTGTAGCCTATCTGTAGACGGCGCTGGATGTAGGACGTGGAGCACTTCTTGTCGCGTAGCACGACCTTGACCGCCTTGTCGTAGAGGTCGTTGCCATCCTCTTCTGCCATTGCACCCTTGTCGAACACCGCAGCGTCCTCTTCGGCTGTCGCGTCCATTTCCTCCGCATCCTCCGTCACGGTGCCCAGATATTCCGGACGGCCTTGCGTCTTCAGATGCGCGACGACCTTTTCGACTTCCTCATCGGAGACGAACGGCCCGTGAACGCGGGCGATCCGGCCGCCGCCCACCATGTGCAGCATATCGCCCTGCCCCAGCAGATGCTCGGCCCCCTGCTCGCCCAAAATGGTGCGGCTGTCGATCTTCGAAGTGACCTGGAAAGAAATCCGGGTCGGGAAGTTTGCCTTGATCGTGCCGGTGATGACGTCAACCGACGGGCGTTGTGTTGCCATGATCAGGTGGATACCGGCGGCACGGGCCATCTGCGCCAGGCGCTGGATCGCGCCCTCGATCTCCTTGCCGGCGACCATCATCAAGTCAGCCATCTCATCAACGATGACCACGATATAGGGCATCGGGGCGAGATCCATTTCCTCCTGTTCGAAGATCGGCTCGCCGGTCGAGCGGTCAAAGCCCGTCTGGACACTACATAGGATTGTTTCGCCCTTTGAGCGGGCCATTGCAGCACGCGCGTTGTAGCCGTCGATATTGCGCACGCCAAGGCGCGACATCTTGCGGTAACGGTCTTCCATTTCGCGCACGGCCCATTTCAGTGCCATCACCGCCTTTTTCGGGTCGGTGACTACAGGCGTCAGGAGATGCGGTATGCCGTCATAGACCGACAGTTCCAGCATCTTCGGATCGACCATGATCAGCCGGCATTCCTCCGGCTTCAGCCGGTAGAGCAAGGACAGGATCATCGTGTTGATCGCCACCGATTTGCCCGAACCTGTGGTGCCCGCCACCAGAAGATGCGGCATCTTGGCGAGTTCTGCGATCACCGGTTCGCCGCCGATGGTCTTGCCGAGGCAAAGCGCCAGCTTGAAGCGTGTTTCCTCGTAGTTTTCAGACTCGATCAACTCGCGGAAATACACCGTTTCGCGCACAGGGTTCGGCAGCTCGATACCAATCACATTGCGGCCGGGTACGACGGCCACGCGCGCCGAGAGCGCCGACATCGACCGGGCAATGTCGTCGGCAAGACCGATGACGCGCGACGATTTCACGCCCGGTGCCGGTTCGAATTCGTAAAGTGTAACGACGGGGCCTGGGCGAACATCGATGATCTCGCCGCGGACGCCAAAATCCTCAAGCACACTTTCGAGCAGGCCAGCACTCTGCTCCAGCGCTTCCTGGGTGATAACGGCCGTTTCCTGGACGGACGGCTCCTGCAGGAGGTCTATCGGGGGAAAGACATATTCGGCTGCACCTGGCTCTGCCGTCATTTCCGGGATAGCCACGAACGTATCGGGACGGACGGCCCGGATCGGCCTGGAAACCGCCACCGGAGGCTTTGTGACACGTACGGCTTCGGCAGGACTTGCGGCCTCGGCCACAACCGGTCGGATTTCTTCAACGATCGGCGCGGGAGTCACAAGGGGTGCAGGACGGCTAATGACTGGCGCAACAACGCGGCGCTCGGACGCCCTGATCCCGATCTCGCGGTAGAGCGCAGTTACCGAACCGGCCGGAGAATGAACCTCCGGGGGCTGCCAATGCACGAGTGGCGCCAGAGCCGCAATATCAGCTTCCATATCCAGGGTGTTCCAAAACACTTCGTCGGAGACGTGCTGGAAGGAACTGGCATGTCTGATCGCCGTTTCCGGTACGTCTAGAGCCTCCGGCTCCTGCTCCGCCGGAAAGCATGCCAAGTCGATATCGGCAAGGCCTGTATATTCGGCCACCGCTGGTTCGGTCAGCGATGTTTCCAGCTCCTGCCTCAGACGAAGGGAAAGCAATTGAACGCCGGATACCACCATCGCTTCCTCAGCGACGGGCTCGATGACCGGCAATTGTTCTGCGATTACAGTGACAGTCTCCACCACTTCGGAAACCGCCTGTTCAACCGGGCGAATGCCTTCCGGTTCCTTGCTTGCATCACTCGCGGGCCGTTTCGAATAGACACTCTCCGGTGTTCGGGTAAAACGCACATTCGGTCCGAGCACAAAGGCACTCTGCCAAACGGGTGCATCCCCCCGCCCTTCGATCTCAGCCATCGCGTCCGTATCGGGCTCAAATGGACCCTCGTCGCTTTTCAGATCGACGGGAGCGCCGTAGATCCGGCGCTGGGGCTCCGCTTTTCCCAGACGATTTTCCGGGTCTGCGGGCTGATCTCCTGTGTTATCGAAGCCGTTCGAAAAATTGGTTCGGGAAAGACGCATAGGGACCTGCTCACTCAAAATTCACGCGCAATGGGCACACCCTTTTCAATAGAAAATAAAGGTTAATCACCTCTTTCCAGCGGGCCTTATCCCAGTGAATTTCCATCCGCCCTCGCAAACGGGATAACCACCGTTCCCCCAGAAAATTCGGCCTTTTCCGGCCGCCGGGTCAGGTTCCGTGGTCACAAAAGCAGATTATGCCGTGGTAATCACAATGACCGGTGCCGTGACTACGCATGCCGCCATCTGTCGAATACGCGAACTGAAGGTTATCCATTCTGATTCCGGCGGCTGTTCTGAAAACATAAGAACCGTGGCGAATCGACAATCTCCCAGGACTGCGCCAAAGCCGACTGGTCGGCCTGACTTCCTCCTTGTGAACCAACGGCCTGTGCTTCGCTCACCCCTCCCCTAACCACATTTAAAACGGTGCGGAATGATGACGATGCACCTTCGTGATGTAGCGAGACACTGAAGCCAACTCGCTGGAATGTTATCAAAATACGGGATAACGCACAGTGGCGTGTTCTGACATGAACATGCCTATCTCAACTGCGCCTGGTCGAGCCTATCGATGCGTTACCGGCATTCGCCCGCCGACAGATACCAGTGATTACGGCAGACGAACCGAGATCAGGGTGCCAGCGGGTCCGGTTAACTCCTGCCCACATAACAAGAAAACCGTATTGCTTGTGAAAAGTGCCCACCCCCGTTAACCGTCTGTTAACCTTAAACGTCTGGACGGATTTGCAGAATCGTGTTCTACCTTTGGCGGGCACCAACCGGCAAACCGACGAAAGACCGACAAGAGGAACAGATGGCGATAGCAAATCGAGTGGAATCAAGTGTCGGTTTGAAGGAAGATGCTGGCAGCAAAATCACGCGCCATGCAGGGCTTCTGTCCGGGCAATTGCAGCAACTCAGAACTCGCATGTATCCGCCAAAATCGGAAAAGGCGCTCCGTCCATTTTTGACCAATGAAGTGTCGAAATTGACGTCAATACCTGATTCAACCCTGAAGCTCATGTCCACTGAAGGGCGCGGGCCGGTTCCCAGCCGTCTAGAGAATAACCATCGCGTCTATACGCTACCTCAGATCAATGAATTGCGCGAGCTGTTTGCCAAGCAGAAGCCCTTGGATGCGCTGCGGTTCCTGCCTCGCCGTCAGGCTGGCGAACACCTGCAAGTGCTTGCGATAGCCAACTTCAAGGGCGGGAGCGCGAAAACGACGACATGTGTCCACCTTGCGCACTATCTCGCTCTTCATGGCTACCGCGTCCTCGCGTTGGACCTGGACCCGCAGGCATCCTTGTCGGCATTGTTCGGCGCCCAGCCGGAGATCGATGTTGGATCGAATGAAACGATCTATGCCGCTTTGCGCTACGACGAAGCCGAACGCCGTCCAATCCGCGATATTATTCGAAAGACATATTTCGATGGCATCGACCTCATCCCTGGCAACCTGGAAGTCATGGAGTATGAGCACGAAACGCCGCGCATGCTGGCGAACAAATCCAACCCTGGCGCAATCTTCTTCGAGAGGCTGAAACTTGCCCTGTCGGAAGTCGAGGCTGACTACGACGTTGTAATCCTTGATACTCCGCCGTCGCTCGGCTTTCTGACCTTGAGCGCGATTTACGCCGCCACCAGCATGATCATCACCGTCCATCCGGCAATGCTGGACGTGGCGTCGATGAGCCAGTTCCTTCTCATGATGGGCGACCTGATTAGCGTTCTGAATGAGAACGGTGCCCAGCTGGACCAGGACTTCATCCGTTACCTCGTCACACGTCACAACCCAAATGACGCGCCCCAATCGCAAGTGGTCGCGATGCTCCGGCATCTGTTCGGTGCAGACGTGTTGTTGCCGACGGCCATCGAAAGTACAGCCGTTGAGGCCGCTGGCCTGGCAAAAAGGTCGATATACGAGCTTGAGATGGGACATATCGGGCGCGATACGCACAAGCGTGCCCGCGAGGCGGTGGATGCCGTGAATGACTCAATTGTTCGGCTGATCAACGACAGCTGGGGGCGGACATGAGTAAATCTCCTCGCAAGTCGATCGTCGCCAACTTCGGGCTGCTGTCTGCCGCACTGGAGAACGAGCTGACTGACGACCAGCAGCCTGCGGCCCCTGCCCCCTCGCCCAGCAATCGTGTCGGAGCCGGTGTCATCGGCGCAGCTCACCGTGCGATCGACGACATCAGATCAGAGCGGGATCGTTTGAAGGCTCTCGTTGAGGCCGGTGGCGGTGCGGTTCGCGAGCTGGATCCATCGCATATCGACCCCTCCCCCTATCCGGACAGACTGCCGGATGATGATGGAGCGAGCTTTGAAGTGTTCAAGCGGTCGATAGAGACCGAGGGGCAGAAGGTTCCAGTTCAAGTCCGAAAACACCCATCATCGCCCGGCCGCTACCAGATTGTCTACGGTCATCGGCGCTGGCTCGCGGCCAAGCAGCTCAACAAGCCAGTTCAAGCCATCGAGGTCGAAATTTCCGACCTCGACCTTGTCCTCGCCCAGGGTATCGAAAACGCAGGCCGCCAAGACCTGACCTGGATTGAGCGCGCCCTGTTTGCATCGCGAATGGATGATGCCGGAATTAAGGCGCGTCACATCTACGCTGCGCTCTCCATCGAAGATGCCGAACTCGCTCGTATGCGGAATGTCTACAGAATTGTTCCGGCAGATATTATCGAGGCCATCGGTCGCGCACCGAAAATCGGACGGCCGCGCTGGCTTGAACTTGCCAAGACGGTTGCCGGCGGCTCGGGAACGCTTGAGGCCATGCGGGCGGTGTTGGCAAAGAAGGATGGCGAGGCCGAGACTTCCGATCAGAGGTTCCAGCGCGTGCTGAACGTCATCAAGCCAGCGTCCGGCGCGCGCCGCGAACCCAGCCCGATCACAGATAAGGCAGGCACGCGGCTCGGTGCACTAATGATCTCCTCGAAAGAGGTTCGAATTTCCGCCGAAGGTTCAGTCGGGATCGAATTTTTGAAGTTTATTGAGGCGGAACTCCCGGCGCTCAGCGAGCGCTTTGTCCGTCTGCGAGAGCAAGGATAACTCTGACAGCTGTCAGGATTTCGGAGTTAAAGAAAGGAAACGCTGCAAAAGAAAAAGGCCCCCTAAACGTTGCCGTCTTGGAAGCCTCTCTCTCTGTGTGACAACTAGAGAATCGCATTTCCTCGAATCCCAGTCAAGAGTTTTGGCACCGTTTTTTTGGTGAGCGGATTTCTTTTGCCGAATAAAAGGTGAAGGAAATGCAGATTAGTCGTGTAACGACGCCCTTTGGGCGGCGGCCGATGTCGCTTGCCTTGGTTACGAGGCAAGTCGCTCTGACCGAGATCAAGCCGGGTAAGTCGGCTGACAAGTGGAAAATCTTTCGGGACATCTCCGAAGCCAGGGAATTGCTTGGTCTACAGGATCGCAGCCTGGCAGTGCTTGACGCGCTGTTAAGCTTCTATCCGGACAAGGAACTCCGCCAGGATGCCCAACTCGTTGTCTTCCCGTCCAACGCTCAACTGACCGTCAGGGCGCATGGCATTGCCGGCGCAACTCTTCGAAGGCATCTCGCCGCTCTCGTGGAGGCGGGTCTGATCGTGCGGAAGGATAGTGCCAATGGCAAGCGCTTCGCCAGAAAGGATCGAGCGGGCGATATCGAAGCCGCATTTGGCTTCGATATTTCACCTCTCCTTCTCCGCGCTGAAGAATTGGCAGGCCTTGCGCAGCAAGTGGCAGCCAATCGCGCTGCCTTTCGCCGAGCCAAGGAGAGGCTGACAATTTGCCGACGGGATGTCCGGAAGCTTATCACAGCCGCAGTCGAGGAAGGTGCACCCGGCAACTGGCACACAATTGAAGGCGCCTACATTGACTTGGTTGCCAGAATTCCGCGTTCTCCAACACTCAGCGACATGACGTCAATTTTGGCCGAGATGAGCCTGCTCCAGCAAGAAGTACTTAACTTGCTGGAAATGCAACGAAAAGACCATATTTTAAGCACCTATGATGCTCAGAATGAGCGCCACATACAGAATTCAAATACAGAATCTCATAATGAATCTGAACCTCGCTTAGGAAAAAGATCTGAAGAAAAACCGAATGAACCGATCCGGTCGCAGAATCGGAACATTCCTGCATTCTCGCTGGGGTTTGTTTTGAGAGCTTGCCCTGAGATAGCCCTTTACGGTCCCGGGGGCGGCGTCAACAGCTGGCGTGACTTGATGGCGGCGGCGGTTGTTGTCCGCTCCATGCTCAGAGTTGATCCGTCCGCCTATGAAGATGCCTGCGAGGCAATGGGGCCGGAAAACGCCGCAGTAGCCATGGCGTGCATTCTTGAGCGAGCCGGCCATATAAATTCGGCTGGCGGATACCTTCGTGGTCTTACCTCTAGGGCAAGACGTGGAGAATTTTCACTCGGTCCAGCGCTTATGGCGCGGTTACGGGTTAATGGAGAGAGCAATTGCAGGGTGGGATAGTTGGTCCAATGAGTTTCTGTCAGGTACCAAAACCCTGACAGCTGTCAGGGTTTTGTTCGGGGGCAATTACGCGTGCCTTCGCGCAGGCTATTGGCAGTCGTGGTTACGAGCGTGACAGAGTTATTTGGCAGTTTCAGTGGTTGCCTTGCTCTTAGTCTCGCACCGTCTTGACCAAGAGGTACCAAGACGCTGTCAGAAGCTTGGTCATGAAAAAGGGACTGATCCAACTCAGACAGACAACGCCAGAACCGACGCGGCATTGGATCAAGACGTAGGCAACATCGGCTTGTGCGCACTTTCATCGTATTGTCGCAAAGTTCTCTCGAACGACCACCAGAACAGTGGACTGGATGCATCGGCCAGAAATTCCACCCGCTAGGCACCTGTATCGCAACGCACGGCATAGTGTTTACTCATCTTCAGCACGTGGATGAGCTAGGGAGTTCCACGAGCTAGCTGACAGCCAATGAAGACATGGCATGCTGATCGACAGGGTGTTCGCGAAGGAGACAGCGGAAAGCAGCTGAGGCAATCTCCGCAGAGCGCTTAACAAGATCCTGGATCGCGGGCTGGGTTCCTACCTGGGCAGAACTCAGAGAGCTCATCCTCAAAGCGGTCAGGTCGAGAGATCCAAGCGGCTGTGTTGGCGCGAAAGTGCTGTAGCAGCGTTTTTCCTAGCATGAGGCCCGCTAACGTCCGTCGTTGGTCAACAGATGAACTGAAATCGTCGTAACTCCTGTCCGTAAGGGCGAGTGACCACAAGCGAATGAAGGGGCGATAAATCCATAAAATGTAGTGGTGGCTGTTCGAACCAAACTGACAATTCCTTCCACTCGGTCGTCATCTTTGGGCAACCGAGTGACCGCAGTCAGCTACGATACACTTTGCGTATGTTGCCGCTGCGTCGTCATTTGACTGAACAGCACCTGAAGGATCGTAAAAATCCATCCCACGGCTTGAAACTGATTGGGGCACGGCAGTCTGCAGGCCGGGTGATCGGCGACTTGATGATCCAGGAAGCACCGAAAACCATACCGCCAGAATGCATTGCTCGGGCTTGTTGGAAAGCGAGATCGTGTTGCGGGATACAGCAACTCGACGAAGCCCTGTGGAGGACAGAGCTTGATGAAGATTGTGTCGTAACGCGCACGGAAGGGGCGCGCTTCTTACCCTCGCTCGAGCCAGCTGAACGAGTATCATCAACTGTGTTGATCGGCCATTCTTCTCTTCGTCACGTGTTATGGCCTGCCGAGCTGGGTGACAGGCAGGCGCCTGCTGCATGGCGTCTTAAAGCAGAGTACTGCGATTGGCGGCCTCCCTCATTTAGTCCAAATGCAGGTTATCTTTACAGGTCCGAGCGGAGTCATGGTTCTTGAGCAAAATGGCCTGAGCGCCGTCATCAGCGAGTGCCGGTCGACTGCGGTCAGCCGGGTGATCGCACAGGATAGACGTTGGACGCGATCCGATTGGTACGCATGGCTATTCGACTGGTGGTGCCCTGAACGTTACCGACAAGGAGACGGTAACTGTCCTGTCTGCGGGACTTCAAGGACAGTGTCAGGTATTGCTGTATCGAGGTCTCGGTTGTGCTCGTTCACCAGATCTTGATTCCTCATGAATGACGAACGGAAGCAGCCGTCGGTCGTCGTAACGATCTTCCATTTCGGAAGTGACGCGCTCCTCGGAAAGGGGATTCGACGCGATCAAGACGATCGGGACCCAGATCAATTGGCCCTGATTTTCAGCACCGCAATTGCGGTGCGGACGTTAATGCCGGAGAGCAGAGAAGGGGCGTTTGCCGCCCTCGCCACGGGACGAAACTGGCTCCGGACGGAAAACTGTTCATTGTGCGACCCGCACTTTGGCTTACCGTTTGGCCGCTCGCCGAACTTCGCAGGAGCGGACCGGCTGTTGTGAAGCGCATTTTTTTCCGTGCATGGCAAGCCGTCCGTTGATCGAACTGATCATGACAAGGCCGACGTGAAGGAGGATTTTCGTCACAAGGAGACGTTCGCGAGACCGGGGGTGATCGTCTTATGGTCCGGGCCCCCGATCGCGAATGAGACCGAAGCGGCGGGCTTCGTCCAGCAATGCCCTGACGGTAGATGCTTGCCATTTGCGGCCGCCACGCGGCGGCCTCTCCTGCATCCGATCCAATTCAGCCCCAATATCACGCAGCGACCGACTGGGATCGGCAATCGCGATGCCGGCAACCAACCGCATCAGATCATGTTCAGGGGGCCGACGCGGAGACCGGCTCAGCAACTCAGCCTCTGCAAGGTTCTCGTCTACCATGCGGTGGACCGCGCGCCGCAAGCGCTCGACTGTCCATTCTTGGCCCCGACGATTGAGAATGCCGACGACGTCGTCCCAACTGTGCCGTGGACGCAGTTGCCGCACGGTCGGCAACCATGTCTGTGCCGACGAAATCAGTTCATCGAGGTAGGCCCGCCGGCGCGCGACCGAAACGGCCTGGATTGCCTCCGGGCGGCGTTCGCGAAGTCCGGGGTTGCCCGCGAGCCTGCCTTGGGCCTTGGCAATTTTCATGCCCGACTGGGTTCGTTCCACAATCAGTGTCCGTTCGAGCCGGACCACAGCAGCGAGCACCCGCAAGGAAAGCCCCCCGTGTGGGGTCGTCGTGTCGATGGGATCGTGCAGCGAGCGGAAATACACTCTGCGATTCTCCAGATCTTCGAGCACGCCAAGCAAATGGCTGACCGAGTGGGCGAGACGGTCCAAGCTAACGATGAGAAGGACATCGCCGTCAGCGAGATCTTTGAGAAGCTTCGCAAGCACGGGCCTTGCGCCTGGAGCGCCGGATCCTTGTTCTTGATAGATGCGGTCGCAGCCGGCCGCTCGCAACTCGTCGATCTGCGTGTCATTGAACTGATTGTCCGGCGAAAGCCGGGCATATCCAATTAACCTTTGCGGCGGGGGAGGGGGGCCAAGATTTGCGGTCGCCGCCATCGGTTTCTTTCAAGTGTTCCAGAGGTTTTTGTACACATATAAATGCGTGAGAAAACTATCCTTTGCAAGCATGTTTTATGGTGCAAAAGGAAGCCCGGCAGACTCGAAACGCAACTGCCGACGATGAGGAACCGCATCCGCAAAAGAAAACGCGTCAGAGGGCTCTTATGGCGGAAATTCAGCGCGGCCGACTGCGTTAGAAGGGGAGGGGGCCGCATTGCTGTTCAAGCCGATCAGGAGAAGATAAAACACCCGGTAGCCGTTGGTAGATCCGGCTGATCGGACCGGCATCACTCCACTGACCAGGCAAATGAGGCTGCCAAACAAGAACGGGAAGCCGGAGTTTAGGGGCTAACCGCATTCCGTCCCTCGTATTGGGAAAAGGATGGGGATTCGCAACCCATTATCGATCCTATTTACACGTCGACAGGCGGTGCGGTTTCCCAGGAGATATCCCAATAAAACGCACAATCACTACTAAGGTGGCATCCTCAAAAGTCAGATCGCACCAGCGAACCAAAGCAATCAAGATCTCCCGGGCTTTGGTGTGCCGGCTGGACTTGCTTTGGAAAAGTGGAAAGGCAAATTAGATTAGGCGGTCCGTCTCTCGAACTGTGTGGGGCTTATGTAGTGAAGCGTCGCGTGCGGGTGGGATTGTTTAAGCCACCGATTGCGGGCAATGCAGTTATCGTAGCAATTTCCCTTCGTGACATCCAGATCAGGATGCGATTGCTGCGCACGCGCCGCCGGCACCAGCTTCATGCGGTCGGCAATCACTTTCGATAAAAACTCGATCCGCTGCAGATCGCGCTCGCTTATCGCTATCAATCCCATCTGCAAACTCCCACGCATCTTTCAGGCCCGGGGAGTGTGACATTCCAACTTTGCACATACGGACATTCCAACCTTGCCGCCACAAGGCATGCGCGCATCGTTCAATTCCACTCGAGAGCTAAATTTACAATCAATTCACCATGAATCGGGAACTGAACGGCAGGCTGGCCGCACCGACGGCCTTTGGTGCGACGGACGTTCGGCCGACAACCGCATTGACGAACGGAATCTCCTGCTGGACGAGCTTGCACAGCGCGATACAGATCTCGGGCGGAACGAAGGACGACAGCAGGACGGTTTTGAGCTCGATAAATTGCAACAGCGCCTGCGTCGATTTGATGAGGCTTTCTGCGCAGGCCTGCTGCCAATCGGCCAGTGCCGGTCCCATCGGCGGCCAGGACGGATGTTGTTCCCAGAGCCTTGCTGCACTCGGGTCGCCGGCTGGCAAGGCACGCTCCAGCGCCAATACGCCGACGTCGTAGCTCAGCGGTGAATTTCCATTGTAGATCTGGTGGTTGAGCACGAGGCGGCCATGCAGGCGGGCGCCGAGATAGAAGAACAGGAAGTCCTGCAATTGCCGCGCCGTGCCGAACAGGCTTTCGCCACCCGCCGCCGCCGTGATGTCGTTCTGCACGAAGACGGGAAGGCGAAGCTCGGCCTCCAGATAGCGGTGCAGCACGTCATGGTCCGGGCCGGAGCGTATCGGCGGGGTCGGCAACGCAAGACCGACGCCGGCAACGCGCGCCTGCCGGCTTTCCGAAAGTCCGGCGATGGCCTGGTGGATTTCGATTGCAAGTGCTTCCGGTGCATCGAACGTATCGGCCGTTTTGTGCGGCATCACGCGCTGGTGCTGCACATTGCCGATAAAGTCGACGACGGCGATATGGGTATTGCGGTAGCCGACACTGACGCCGACGGAATAGGCGCCTTCGGAATTCAGCATCAGCGGTGTGGTGGGTGGGCCGACGCGGCCCTTTTGCGCTTCGCCGCGCACGACGAGGCCTTCCTGTTCAAGTGAGCGCACGATGACGGAAATCGTCTGCGCCGAGAGGCCGGTCTTTTCACCGATTTCGAGGCGGGTCGTCGCCTCGCTCTGCAGGAGCAGCGAGAGGACCAGGCGCTCATTGTGGCTACGCACGCTCAGCGAATTGAGGCCGCTGGCGCGATCGGCGATGCGAAGCGGGTTGGGCGGCGCGAAACGCATATCAGGCAAGAGCGCGCTCCTTCCCATAAAGGGCGATGATCAGGGGGCAGGGCTTATGCATCGGCCCACCCGATGGCCAGAACTTCCTGTGCCAGCGCTTCTCCGAGCTGGCGATGCGCTGTCTCGTCGATATGGAAACCATCGGCCGGCGAGCATTGGCAGACCGTGCCGGCATCGAAGAAATGCGCCTCCAGCGAATCCGCCATGATCTCGAATTCCAGCCCCAGCTTGCGGGATTTCTCCTGCGCGCCGGAGAAGATCGATTCCCATTCGCGCAGGTCGTCGAGCATTGGCGGCGGCGCGACGATCATGATTTCCGGGTCGTGGCCGGCCGGTCCCGGCGAAAGTTCACGGATATCGTGCACGAGGCAGCCGATGCCCATGGCGACCTCCGAGGGCGGCATGTTGAAGCGCCGCTTCAGGTCATTGGTGCCGAGCATGATGATGATCAGGTCAAGCGGCGTGTGGCTTTGCAGGCAAGGACGCAGATAGGTGCGGCCGTTTTTCAGCACGCCCTCAATCGGGTCGTCATGCACGGTCGTGCGGCCGCTCAGACCTTCTTCGATCACCTGCCAGCCGGGGTCGAGCAGGCTTTCCAGCACGCCGCCCCAGCGCTGCCCGCGGGGGTAGCGCTCAAGCGGTCCCCCGCCCGGAATTTGGCCGTGCGTGTTGGAATCCCCAAAGCATAGAACGGTCCGCGTCACTGTCTCCTCCACCGGGCTGCGTGCCCGCTTTTCGGGTTCAGACTTCGCATCCGCAGGGGCGATTTGCAAGGATGGCCTATTATTCATTCAGTCTGAATAACTATTGACAGGCGAAAGCGCCAGTGCTTTTGTGACGCTCGGAGGAAAGTTTCAGGTCGTTTCAAAGGCTGTGCACGAGCACCGGACATGTGTCGCGGGCTGGCGATGCCGCATGCCTTTCGGCGGGCCTTCCCCCTCGTTAGACGCCTGCTTTGGAGGAGAAGTATGAGCAGCATCATCAGGAAAATCGGCCTGTCGGTTCTTTTGGCCGGCGTGGTCTTCGCAACGAACAGCTTTGCGCAGGAGGTGCCCCTGCTCGACGGTGTCACGACCCGTGCGGACAACAATCCGACGGTGGAAGAGGGCAAATACAAGAAGGACGCGCCCTGGATCATCGGCATGAGCAGTTTCGGCGTCAATGCCAACACCTGGACAGTGCAGGTGGCACATGAGGCGCAGGCCGCCGCCGACCGCGACAAGCGCATCACGAAGTTCGTGTTGCTCGATGCCGGCTTCGACCAGAAGAAACAGGTCGCCGATATCGAGGACCTGATCGCCCAGAAGGTCGATGCGATCATCGTCCAGCCGGTCACCTCGACTTCGGCCAATGCCAGCATCGAGAAGGCTATTGCAGCGGGCATCCCGGTCGTGCTGCACACCGGCCGCATTGAATCCGAGGCCTATACGACGGAAATCCAGGGCGGCGCCGAGCATTTCGGCAAGGTGATGGGTGACTTCCTCGTCAAGGAGCTTGGCGGCAAGGGTAATATCTGGGTGCTGCGCGGCCTCGCCGGCCATCCGGAAGATACTAACCGCTACAACGGCCTGAAGCAGTCGCTCGAAGGCACTGAGATCAAGATCGCCGCCGAGGAACATGGCGACTGGCAGTACGACAAGGCCAAGAAGGTTTGCGAGACGCTTTATCTCAACGATCCCAATGTCGCCGGCATCTGGTCGTCAGGTGCGGATATGACGCGCGCCTGCGTCGACGTCTTCAAACAGTTCGGCGCGCCGATCCCGCCGATCTCGGGCGAAGGCAATAACGGCTTCTTCGGCCAATGGATCGCCGATGGCTTCAAGTCGATCTCGTCGGAATACAGCCCCGCCCAGGGCGCTGCCGGCATCCGCGCTGCGGTCGCCCTTCTGGAGGGCAAGGCGCTGCACAAGCACTACGACTACAACCCGCCGGGCTGGGACCTCGAAAAGGTCAAGAAATACTACCGCGACGACCTGTCGGCGAATGTCTGGTGGCCATCGGAACTCTCCGAAGAGCAGCTCAAAGAGTTCTACGCCAAGCAGTAAGGCGGACCACGCCGGGAGGCGGGCATGCGCCTGCCTTCCGTCACCCGGACAGAGGAAATCCATGTCGCATCCTATTGAAATGGCCGGAATATCGAAGGCGTTCGGCGGTAGCGCCGCGCTTCGAGACGTCTCGCTGGCGCTGGCACCCGGAACCGTGCACGCCCTGATGGGCGAAAACGGCGCCGGCAAATCGACGCTGATGAAGATCCTGGCCGGCGTGCATCAGCCGGATAGCGGCGAGATCCGCCGTGCGGGTCGCACCGTCAGCTTCGCCAATCCGCGCGCGGCGCTGGAGGCCGGCATATCCACGGTCTTCCAGGAACTGTCGCTGCTTCCCAACATGACGATTGCGGAAAACATGTTTCTCGGCCGCGAGCCCCTGGGGCGGCTTGGCGGCATCGACCGGCGACGCATGCGCGAGGAGACGAAGGGCGCGCTGGCGCGTCTTGGCCTTGCGCTCGACCCAGACACGCTGGTCTCCGAACTGTCCATCGCCGAGCGGCAGTTCGTCGAGATCGCCCATGGTATCGACGCGGATGCCGACATCTTCATTCTCGACGAGCCGACCGCAGCGCTCAATGCGGCCGACGTTGATGTGCTCAACCGGCATATCCGGACGCTGCGCGAAGCCGGTAAGGCCATCGTCTACATCTCTCACCGCATGGATGAGATTTTTGCCATCTGCGACGTGGTGACGGTGCTGAAGGACGGCCAGCTGGTCGGCACACGACCGCTCTCCGAGATGACGCCGTCCTCACTGATTGCGATGATGGTTGGCCGCGAACTGGAGGATCTTTTCCCCGAGCGCGGCGAAGGAAAGGGCGCCGCTGCGCTCGCTGTCTCCGACCTCAGGCTTCAGGCGGATGCAAAGCCTTTCTCCTTCATGGTGAAGAAGGGCGAGATCGTCGGCTTTGCCGGGCTTGAAGGGCAGGGGCAGCAGAAAGCGTTGCGGGCGCTGGTCGGGCAGTTTGCGCCGGTCGAAGGAACGGTGTCACGCCGTGGAAACACCATCCGGCTTCCCGTGCCCAAGGAGAGCGGCGTGCGGCGCTGGCAGGCGCTCGGCGGGGCCTTCGTGCCGGAAGACCGCAAGGATGAGGGCCTGTTTCTCGATCACTCCGTCGGCCAGAACATTGTTGCGGCCTTGCATGGTGGCCGCCCGGCTTTGAAGGCGGCAAAGCGTTACAGTTCCGTGATTGCGGAAACGATGCGGCGGCTGAACGTCAAGGCGTCGGGGCCGTCCGACACGGTCGGCGCGCTCTCCGGTGGCAACCAGCAGAAGGTGCTGCTGGGGCGCTATCTCGCCACCGATGCCGACCTGCTCCTCATCGAGGAGCCGACGCGCGGCGTCGATGTCGGCGCCAAGGCGGAAATCTACCGGATCCTGCGGGACTTCGCGAAAGCGGGCGGTGCGGTGCTCGTCCTGTCGCGCGAGACGGTCGAGCTGATCGGCCTCTGCGACCGCCTCTACGTGATCCACGGCAACACGATCGTATCGGAAATGCGCGCTGCTGAGGCAACCGAGCACGGCATTCTCGATGCGGCGCTGAGCGCATGACGAACGGAAAAACCTGATGACATCCCCTTCTTCCACCCTTGGGAAACTGATCACCGGCCGCGGCAGCCGGCAGGGCCTGTGGCTTTTGCCCTTCATCATTGCGATTGCCATGGCGCTGTGGCTTGCCATCACGACGAGCCAGTTCGGCCAATGGAGCAACCTTACCAATCTCGTCGCGCAGGGCATGCCGTTGCTGATCACGGCGGTCGGGCAAATGTTCGTCGTACTCGTCGGCGGGCTCGATCTCTCGATCGGCTCGGTCGTCAGCTTCACGACGGCCATCCTCGCGCTGGATTTGCCGGGCTATCTCACCATTCCCGGTGTCTTCCTGTTCGCCGGCCTGATCGGCGCCACCAACGGCTACTGCATCACCCGGCTCAACGTGCATCCGATCGTCGCGACGCTCTCCATGCAATATGTCGTGCTCGGCATTACCCGCGTGTTGCGCCCGGTTTCCGGCGGCACCGTGCCGGACAGCGTGCGTTGGCTGGTGGAGGGCTCGATTTTCGGCCTGCCGCTACCGCTCTTCTGGGGTGTCGTCACGCTCCTCGTAGCCTGGAAGCTGCTCTACGGCTCGCGTTACGGCCTGCATCTCTTTGCCATTGGCGGCGGTGTCGCCTCGGGCTCGAATGATGCGGCACGCAACTTCGGCATTCCCGCCAACCGCAACATCTTGCTCGCCTATGTGATCTGCTCGCTGTTTGCCGCCCTTGCCGGCCTGTTCCTTGCCGGACGCATCGTCTCCGGCGATCCGAATGTCGGCCTGCTGATGGAGCTCGATGCGATCACTGCGGTTGCCATCGGCGGCACGCAGCTGTCCGGCGGGGTCGGCAGCCTGCATGGCACGGTCATTGGGGTCGCGGTTCTCGCCTTGCTGTCGAACGGCATGAACCTGCTCAATGTCACGCCTTTCGTGCAGACGGCGATCAAGGGCGTTCTGCTCATGGCGGTCGTTGCCCTCCAGTCGCGCAAGAAGATCGGACTCTGATCATGTCGGCTCTCGTCAACTCGACCCTGTTCCGGCGCGTTTCCAAGGTTCCGCCGTCCTATTATCTGCTCGTCGTGCTGCTGGTGATCCTCTTCATCGCCCGCCCGCAGATGCTGAACGCCAATGTGCTCGGCGTCTTCGTCCGCCAGGTCGTGCCGCTCGGTATTCTCGTGCTCGGGCAGCTCCTGGTCATGCGGGTGAAGTCGATCGACCTTTCGGGCGGCGGCGTCATCCTGCTCATCAATTACTGCATCTCGTCCGGCATTTTTCCCGGCGCCTCGCTCGGCTTCTATGTCGTGCTGGCGCTCGCGATCGGCCTTGCCATCGGCCTGTTCAACGGCATGATGGTCGCCAAGCGCCGGGTTTCCGCCGTCATCGTCACGCTGGCGCTCTCCATCGTGCTCGTCGGCTTCGTGCAATATTTGTCGAGCGGCAAGCCGCCGGGCGACGTGCCGAAGATTTTTGCCGAACTGTTCAACACCCGCTTCATCGGCCTGCCGAGCCCGGTTCTGTTCTGGATTGCACTCACCGCGCTGATGGCGCTGCTCCTGTCGCAGACTGTCTTCGGCCGCTGCGTCGCCGCCGTCGGGGAAAGCATACCGGCCGCGCATTTTTCCGGCGTGCCGGTGGAGCGCACGGTCATCCTCGCCCACACGTTGGCCGGGCTGATGGCGGCCATCGCAGCCCTCGTCCAGACGGCGTCCATCGCGGTCGGCAGCGTGCGCGTCGGGCTCGACCTGCCGATCCTGTCGGTCGCCGCGACCATTCTCGGCGGCGTGGTTTTCGGGCGGGGCGAGGGTGGAGTCTGGGGGCCGTTCTTCGGCGTGCTCTGCTTCGCCTTCCTCTTCGTCGTGATGACGATGTTCGGCGTGGGCGATGCGGGAAAACTCGTCGCCCAGGGCCTGATCATCCTGTTTGCGGCCATCTTTTACGGCCTTCGCGCCGGCAAGTGACATCAACAGCCATTCAAGGAGGACCAAATGGCCGAAAAGCGCTCAATCCTGTGCTTTGGAGATTCTTTGACCTGGGGCTGGATTCCCGTGAAGGAATCCGCCCCCACCCTGCGCTATCCCTACGAACAGCGCTGGACCGGCGCCATGGCTGCACAGCTGGGAGACGGCTACCACATCATCGAAGAGGGCCTCAGCGCCCGCACCACCAGCCTCGACGATCCGAACGATCCGCGGCTGAACGGCAGCGCTTACCTGCCTTCCGCGCTCGCCAGCCACCTGCCGCTTGATCTCGTCATCATCATGCTCGGCACGAACGATACGAAATCCTATTTCCACCGCACGCCCTATGAGATCGCCAACGGCATGGGAAAGCTGGTCGGACAGGTGCTGACCTCGGCCGGCGGCGTCGGCACACCCTATCCGGCGCCGAGGGTGCTGGTCGTCGCCCCGCCGCCGCTCGCGCCGATGCCCGATCCCTGGTTCGAAGGCATGTTCGGCGGCGGGTACGAGAAGTCGAAACAGCTCTCCGGCCTCTACAAAGCGCTCGCCGACTTCACCAAAGTCGAGTTCCTGGCTGCCGGTGATCATGTCACGACCGACGGTGTAGACGGCATCCATTTTTCCGCTGACACCAACATCAAGCTCGGACACGCCATTGCGGACAAGGTCGTGGCGCTGTTCTGAGCAATAGCCACTTCGGCGGCGATGTCATGTTGTCCTGGGCTTAAAGGTTGTTGGATAATGCGTCTGAGATGACCCCGCCGCCGATCAGTTCCAAGAACCACCGGTTTCCACCGCAGATCATCGCCCGCGCGGTGTGGCTGTATTTCGGGTTCCTTTAAGCCTGCGGATGGTGGAAGAAATGCTGTTGGAGCGCGGCACTGTCGATTCTTACGACAACAATACGACGATGGGGCCTAACCGACAGCCTGTCTCGGCCCGATGCAACGCCATGACTTCAAGGGCAGAGCCGCGCGTCATGACGGCTTCGCCGTCGAGCATGCAAGCGCGGCTTTCGTCCTGGGCCGGACTCCGAAGATGAGCAGGCTTGCGGTGGCAGACAGCCAGACGCCTGCTGCGCCGTAGATCATGACCCAGCCAAACCCATTCCGCAGCGCCGTCTGGACAGCGGTGTGAGACAAACCATAGTTGGATGACAGCATGCTGCCGGCCGAGATTTTCTCGGCGAGCATGCGCTGCTCCATGCCGGCCATTTGGCCGGAAAGCACGGTGCCCAGCGATGACCGCACGCCTTCGACCAGAATCAGGCCCATCAGCGCGATGTTGATCGCCAGCGAAATCATCCGTGCACTAGTGTCGATGCCCGAGGCCATGCCGGCGCGCTCGGCGGCAACGGCGCCGGTCGCGACATTGGTGACGGTGGTATTGGTGAAACCGAGGCCGATGCCGGCCAACAGGCATCCCGGCAGCATCGTCAGCCAACTGACGTTTTCAACACTACTGCCGGCTTTCATCGACAGGAAGCCGAGACCGATCGTGAACAATCCGGCCGGGATGACGATGCCTGGGCGAAAGTGAAGCATCAGGCGCTCGGCAAGGGGCGGGACGATGAGGGGGGGAAGCGTGTAGGCGAGCAGAGCAATGCTTGCGGTTACGCCGTCATAACCAAGGCCGGCCTGAAACAAGATAGGCAGATAGATCATGAACGGCCAGAAGCTGATGTTCATGCCCACCGACCCGAACAGCGCTCCCGAAAAATCGCGGACGCGGAACACCGAAAAATCGAACATCGGCCGAGTACTGATTTTTTCAGCGATGACGAAGGCGAGCAAGCTTATGACGGCAATTCCGAGGATCGACAAAGCGGCCGGGCTGGCAAAGCCCAGTTCAGGCCCTTGGGTGATGAAGTAGGAGATGCAGAAGACGGCGGCAGACAAGGTCACCATGCCGGTGATATCGAGGCTTTCGGCATCCGGATCGCGCGATTCCTCGACGCCGGCGAGCGCCAGCGCCATCGTCACGCCGGCAAGCACGACATGGACAAGAAATACCCACTCCCAGCTCATCAGCGACACGATCGCGCCACCGACGATCGGGCCAAAACCAAGGCCGATGCCAAAGATGATACCCCACCAGCTGAACGCGATTCCGCGCTGACGGCCGGACTGGAATTGGTGCGAAAGGACGGCGATCTGGCAGATGAGCATTACCCCGCCGGCCATGCCTTGAATGAAGCGGGCGGCGATCAATACCGATACGTCCTCTGTCAGTCCGCAGATTAGCGATGCGATGCCGAATGCGACGATACCGGCGACGAATATGCGCTTGCGGCCGTAGCGATCGGCCAACGTGCCGGCCGCCATCAGGACAGCCGTTACCGCAATGGTGTAGGCGTTCATGATCCATTGCAGCTGTTTGAAATCTGCGCCGAGCACCTTCTCCAGCGTCGGCAGGATTGCCGGGATGCTTGAAATCTCAAGACCGAACATCAGCGAGGAAAGGCAGACGGCTGCCAATGCCAGCGCGCTGCGGCGGGTTATCGGTTGGTTCATTTTCGTAGACTTTCGATGCCATGGCGGACATCGCGGATTTCCGTTGCCGGTCTTCCACGGTACCCGTCGAAGTTGATCTCGCGTGGGTTCGCGGCACCATAACCGGACCTTGATCATAACTGAATTGGATGCTTATATATTTCAGAGATAACAAAATCGGATGGTTCCAAATGACGACGCTGGATGTGGACGCTGTTCAGGCCTTTGTGGCGATTGCCGATTTTCAGAGTTTTACCCGGGCGGCGGAATTCCTCGGCAGCACGCAGGGCGCAATCAGCGTCAAGTTGAAGCGGCTCGAAGAGCGGCTCGGCGTCAGGCTGCTCGAGCGTACGCCACGGCAGGTCCGCCTTTCGGCACAGGGCGCCGTCTTCATCGAGGGCGCTCGCGAATTCCTCGCCGCCCATGATCGGGCCATTGCAGGGCTTTCGTCAACGCGGCGCCGGTTCGGCCTTGGCATCGCTGCTCATGTCGCCGGGCCGGAAGTTCCCACATTGCTGGCGCGCCTCTACGCCCACGATCCGGGACTGTGCATTGAGGTGCGGCTGGAAACATCGCGAAACCTGCTCGAGGCCTTCGACCGCGGTGAACTCGACGCCGTGATCATAAGGCGCGACGAAGACCGGCGCGACGGTGAAACCCTCGGACCGGAGCATTTCGGCTGGTTTGCAGCGCCCGGCTTTCAACGTGTGCCGGGCGAACCGTTACGGTTGGCAGCGCTTGCGCCATTGTGCGGCGTACGGGATATCGCAACCCGTGCGCTTGATGCGGTTGGCATCCCTTGGGTGGAGGTCTTCGTCGGCGTGTCGACTGCGGTCAACGCGGCCGTTTCGGCGGGGCTCGCCGTTGCCCCCTTCTCCTGCCGCCTGGCGCCCTCCGATACGGTCGAGGTCAGCAAGCGGTTCGGTCTTCCGGACCTTCCGTCCTCGGAGATCGTCTTGCATTCGAGCTTGACCGATGCACGCTCGAGAAAGGCCTTGCAGACCCTTGTCGCCACTTTCAGGGAGCGGCATGCAGCGTCGGCCGAAACCGCCACGGCCGCCCAAAAGACATGGCCAAAGATCGAGCTATCCGCATCCTGAGCGCTGCGGGGACAACAACACCGCAGCCTCGATATTGGCGAGGTGAAACTGACATCCAATCGCATCAAACCTTGATCACGGCCAGAAAGTCGACAACGGTTTTAGGACTCGACACACTGAAGATCGGACAGCGGCGCAACCGCGCTGCTGCCCAATCTCACAAAGGTTTTATCAAAACTGTTTGGCCGCTTTGACGCCCGCACCCGCTGATGTTTCGCCGCCGTCGGCGATATTGAGGAGCAGGCTTAGGTCCAGCATCCAGAAGTTTGTTGTCTGCAAGGACAGACCGGCGGTCACCGATCCGAAGGCCCCGGTTCCGTCGAGTCCGGAGAAGCCAGCCGTCACGCCTAACTTCGGGGTGAGCGCCGCGCCGTTTTCCAGCGTAAAGGACCGGGCGACCTCGGCACCGAGGCTGACACGGAACTGCTCCTCATCAAACCCGTCGATATCGATTGCCGCGCCGGCGTCGTTCTTAACGGCGTAGTCATCCACGCTTTCCGAGAAATAGACAATGCGCAGATTGGGCGTGAAGGTCGTATTCTCGTCGATGTTCCACTGGCCCTCGATCGAAGTATCCGCCATCCAGCGAGTGGTATCGAATGTTCCATCCCAGTACCGCGTGTCGATATCGTTGGACGAACCGCCGTATCGTAGGCTGGCGTTCCAGAAGATATTTCGGGCAACTTCGAACGAGGCGTAGGGACCGGCCAGCCAGCCATTGCCCGTTAGTTCTGCATCCGCATCCGTCGGATCGGTCATCCTGTCGTAGTGGAACGACAGGCCGACGAGTGCCTTTTCTGTTATCAGATAGTCCGCCCCCGCATTGATCATGGCGAAGCTGCCCCAGCGGCGGTCATTTTCATCCCGATTGTGCGCGAGGAAAACCCCATCAATCCAGATATTGAATGGCGGCGCCATTGCCCCGCTGACGCCGTCGGCCGCGTCCCGAGCGGCCTCGATTTGATTGAGGCTGGTCGAGAAGCTCGCAGTCATTCCTTCTTGCGACGGCATCATGCGCGCAGTGACGGGATCGGTTGCCTCCATCATCTGCCGGCGCTCCAAGAGGCCCGGAACACTGATAGACGACGAGATCATGTTCTGCCGGGTCCTTACGAAATCGTGCACAAGCGTGTTGATCTCGTCGACGACCTTGTCGGCGTCATATGCCAGCCTGTAGGTGACGATGCCGATGTTTGAGGGCCCAAGCGCTCCGATGAGACGGTATCCAACGCGCACGTCTCCAGAATAGGCCGGATCGGGCACGAACTTCAGATACCATCCGGCTGGCGCACCGGAAGCTCCAGCCTGTGCCAGCTCTCCGCGGATAATAGTTGCGCTGCCCGCACTGGGGGGATCAACGGACACTGCTTCCGCACCGGTGAACGGCCCGCCGGTCGCGCCGCGATTGAGATAGACATTGCCCGGCGCAGATCCAGCCGGCACTTCGATGGTCAGGTTTGGAACCGTGACCACCCGAGGTGTGACTTGCAACAGGAAGGTCGCCGTTCCGGTCGCGCCGTTGCGGTCGGATACCTGAATGGTGAAATCATAGTCGCCGGAACCAGCGTCTGCGCCGAGTGGACCACGGAGTTCACCCGTCGAAATGTTCAGCACCATCCCTTTCGGCAGCGTGCCGGAGACAATTCTGTACAACAGAGGTGCGACGCCGCCTTTTGCCGTAATCAACTGGCTATAATCTTCTCCGGCCATAGCCTTGGTCAACGTGCCGCCCGGAGGCGTAAACACAAATCTCACGCTGGATGACTTTACCTTCAAGGTGTAGGCGGCAGAACCCGTTGCGCCGTTCGCGTCAACCGCCGTGACGATAAAGGTGAAGTCACCGCTCGCAGTCGGTGTGCCGGCGATTGCACCTGTGGAACCGGCGATAGCCAGACCGGCCGGAAGTGCACCGGCCGTCACGCTGTACGCGTAGGGGCCTGTCCCGCCGGAAGCGCTGACAGTTTGGCTGTAGCCCGCATCCACCGAGCCGTCTGGTATGGCGCCAGCTGCAGGAGATAGGGTAATGACAACGGTAGGAAAAGCACGGGTAACCGTGACCGTATAGGTCTTGGCCGTAGTGCCGTCCTGAGCCTTCGCCACCGTCGTGATCATATTGGTACCGACAGCAAGCGCGATGGCGCCTGAGGCAGAACCGGAGACAACCGTCGCACCATTGACGGTTACCGTTGCAGCCGGATCCGCGACCATTGGCGTAAGGGTGATCGATGCAACGCTGTTGGCGACCGCCGCCGTGTAGTTTGTCGTTCCGGCAGCGAAGGATGGACTAAGCGTGCCGCTTGACAACGAAAGGCCCGACAGGTCGGCATTCGCCGATACGGGTGCGGCACGGGTAACCGTGACCGTATAGGTCTTGGCCGTGGCACCATCCTGAGCCGTCGCCACCGTCGTGATTGTATTGGTGCCGACAGCAAGCGCGATGGCGCCTGAGGCAGAACCGGAGNGCACGGGTAACCGTGACCGTATAGGTCTTGGCCGTGGCACCATCCTGAGCCGTCGCCACCGTCGTGATTGTATTGGTGCCGACAGCAAGCGCGATGGCGCCTGAGGCAGAACCGGAGGCAACCGTCGTACCATTGACGGTTACCGTTGCAGCCGGATCCGCGACCATTGGCGTAAGGGTGATCGATGCAACACTGTTGGCGACCGCCGCCGTGTAGCTTGTCGTTCCGGCAGCGAAGGATGGACTAAGCGTGCCGCTTGACAACGAAAGGCCTGACAGGTCGGCATTCGCCGATACGGGTGCGGCACGGGTAACCGTGACCGTATAGGTCTTGGCCGTGGCACCATCCTGAGCCGTCGCCACCGTCGTGATTGGCACGGGTAACCGTGACCGTATAGGTCTTGGCCGTGGCACCATCCTGAGCCGTCGCCACCGTCGTGATTGTATTGGTGCCGACAGCAAGCGCGATGGCGCCTGAGGCAGAACCGGAGACAACCGTCGTACCATTGACCGTTACCGTTGCAGCCGGATCCGCGACCATTGGCGTAAGGGTGATCGATGCAACGCCGTTGGCGATCGCCGCCGTGTAGCTTGTCGTTCCGGCAGTGAAGGATGGACTAAGCGTGCCGCTTGACAACGACAGGCCCGACAGGTCGGCATTCGACGCAAGCAAGCGCGTGACCGCCACCGTATAGGTCTTGGTCGTCGTGCCATCTTGGGCAGTTGTCACGATCGTGATCGTATTGCTGCCGACAATCAAAGGTATGGCTGCAGAGGCGGAACCTGAGGTTACAATCGTACCGTTTATCGTTACCGTGGCCGTCGGGTCGGCGGTCGCCAGCGTGACCGTGATCGTTGACGTACCGTTGGGGACGGAGGCTGTGTAGCTTGCCGTGCCCACGCTAAAAGACGGGCTGAGCGAACCACGCGATAAGTAGAGGGATCCGAGGTCGGCATTTGCAGACGGCGCGCGGCTGATATCAACCGTATAGGTCTTCGTGGTCAAGCCGTCTTCAGCAGTTACTAGGATGGTCACGGGGTTGGAGCCAACGGCAACATTGATCGCGCCGGACATTGCACCGGAGACCACCGGAATGCCGTTAACTGTTATCGTTGCATTGGCGTCTGACGCATAGGGTGTCACGCGTATCGCGGGGATGTTGTTTGCGACTGTAGAATTATAGAACAATGTTCCGGAAGAGAAGGCAGGGCTGAGGCGGCTGTTTGAAAGGCCGATCCCCACAAGTGTCGCATCAGACGATGCCGGCGGCGGCACGGAACGGGTAACTGTCGCCGTATAGGTTTTTGTTGTCGCGTCGGCCGCCGTTACCACAGTTGTGATGGTGTTGGCGCCGACTGCCAGGTTGATCGTCCCGGACGCTGACCCCGAGGTCACCGGTGTGCCGTTGACGGTGACCGTGGCCGTCGGGTCCATCACTGTTGGCATTGCGGTGATCGACGACACGCTATTGGCGACAGTGGCCGTATAACTTACCGTGCCGGCTGAAAAGGACGGAGAGAGCGGCACGCCTGACAATGTCAGGCCTGCCAGGTCGGCATTCGACGACAACGCACGATTGACGGTGATGGTATAGGTCTGCGTTGTCACGCCGTCGGCGGCAGTCACCAGGATGGTGACGGGGGTGGCGCCGACACCAAGACTGATCGCGCCGGACGTCGCACCGGAGACCACCGGGCTGCCGTTCACCGTTATTGTTGCATTCGCCTCGGATGCATAAGGGATCACGCGCATGGATGGGATATTGTTGGCGACAAAGGCCGTATAGCTTGTCGTGCCAGGCGAAAAGGCGGAACTGAGGCTGGCGTTTGTCACACCGATCGCCCGCAGGCTCGCATCCGACGAGGGCGGTGGCGGTGCGGATCGCGTGACCGTGACTGTATACGCTCGAATGGTCGTGCCGTCCTGGGCCGTCACCACCGCGGTGATGGTGTTGCTGCCTTCGACAAGGCTGATCGAGCCGGAGGGTGAGCCCGACGTTACGCCAGTGCCGTTTACCTTGACCGTGGAGGTTGCGTCCGCGACAATCGGCGTCACTGTAACCGATGTAACTGCATTGGCAACCGTCGTCACATAGCTCACTGTACCTGAGTTGAAGGAAGGACTGAGCGAACCGCTCGACAGCACGAGATTATTGAGATCGGCATTGGCCGGGGGGCCTGCGCGGTTGTAGACCACGTTATAGGTCTGCGTCGTCGTAGCGTCTTCAGCCGTCACCTTTATGAGGATCGTGGTCAGACCGACAGGAAGACTGATGACACCGGACGAGCCATCGCCCGCCACTGGCGTTCCATTCACCGTTACGGTGGCATTCGCAGCAGATTTATAGGTCCATACCTTGGTTGCAGGCACGCCATTCGGAACGGAGACCGTGTAGTTCAAAGTACCCGCAGAAAAGCTCGGGCTCAGCGAACCCTGCAAAAGCCCGATTGCGGAAAGATTTGCGTCCGTCGAGGGCGCGGCATCGGATGACGCAGCCAGGTCGAAAAAGGTTAAAAAAAGCACAACGGCAAAAATTGCCACAGAAGTGAAACTGCGGCCTGCCCGGCCGCACTGCGAAATAAACTGATACATCTAAAACTCGCCCCCAAAAGGCTTTCCGCGCGCTCCCCAGCGCGCATAGGCCAATACAACCCGATAAATTATCGATTGATATCGTCGTAGTGATTGACGCGCGTATACGCAACTATACATAGCCAAAAAATGCAAATTACCCCAGAATTGGATTATTCATACAAGTAATGGATCGTATTAGATTATCTTTACATAAGCACTTCATGTATTGCCTCCAGCAAGTTTTACAACCCGAATGCAACCGGATCGATCGGCCTTTGTATGCTGAATGCAGAGATCGGCAAGCTGAATCGCAACAACGGCGCCACTGGGATGGGTGGCGTCGCTTTAACGGATTGTGGCCGCGGTAAGGCACTCACCCGGAATTTCAGAACACGGTCTGGAGTGAACCCCTCGGGCTGGACCAGTGATGCGCATCAAACTAAGCCGTCTGCTGGGCAAGTTGGGTTTCAAATTCTTCTGGTGATCGATAGCCGAGCGCCGAATGAAGACGCCTGGAATTGTAGACCTGTTCAATGCCACAACGATCGTGGCGATTATCGATGCGATGAAGGATACCAATAAACCGGATGAATGCACTGCCAAATTTATTGGGGCGGTAGAACCAAAAGCAGATCCTTGGCGTCCCCATCTTCTGAATGGCTTGAGCTGCTCGCCCGGGCGATCGCGAGTCCAAGTGCCGGCGAGCTTGAGCGCAATTACTTCCACGGGCTTTATTTCGGGAGTGGAATTTTGTTCAAAGCCTCGGACGACGCTTCGGTCTTTACCATGTGGCAACCTTCCCCGAATCTCGGCGACCAACACACGCTGCGGCCGTTCCTTGAGGACCGGAACGCATCAATCGAAGTAAGATTGAGCCCCTCGAATGACATGAAGCCAACGGCTATTGCTTTCGCAGCTATCTTTCATGTTACGAATTGCATTGGCTTGGCCCAGTTGGGGCTTTTCAGGAGAATGATATGGCAGAGGCAGGGATTGCACAGACGCTTGGACCGGTGGTTGTCCTTCTCGCCTCGGCAGTGGTCGCGGTGCCCGTGTTCCGCAAAATCGGGCTCGGTTCAGTATTAGGATACTTCGCCGGCGGTCTCCTGGTTGGTCCATCGGTGCTGGGGATATTCAACGACCCCTCTACCATCCTGCACGTCTCCGAACTGGGCGTGGTGATGTTTCTGTTCCTGATCGGAATAGAAATGCGCCCGCAGAAGCTATGGGCGTTAAGGGCTCAGATCTTCGGGCTTGGCCTTGCTCAGGTCGCGGTCTGTATTGCGCTCTTGACCGGTGCCGGCCTTTTCCTGGGATTACCTCCGGCAGCGGCTTTCATCGCAGGATCTGGCTTCGTCCTGTCATCGACGGCAGTGATCATGTCTATTCTCAAGGAGCGCGGTGAGCTTGCCAGCAGCCAAGGGCAGCAAGCCGTTTCGATTTTGCTGCTCGAGGACCTGATGATCGTGCCGCTCCTGGCAATCGTCGCCTTCATGAGTGTTCCTGCAGGTGGAGAAGACCAACGCGGCATCGACTTTATCGCAATCCTTGTCGCGTTGGGCGCCATTGCGGTGGTGATTGCCGCCGGGCGCTGGCTACTCGACCCCTTCTTTGCGCTCCTCGCCCGGGCACGCAATACGGAGGTTCTGACGGCCGGCGCGCTCCTTGTGGTGTTGGGATCGGCCCTGCTGATGGAGGTAAGCGGCCTTTCGATGGCAATGGGGGCTTTCCTCGCGGGCGTTATGTTGTCGGGGTCCAGCTATCGCCACCAGATTGAAACGGATATCGATCCCTTCAAAGGCCTGCTGATGGGTTTGTTCTTCCTGGCGGTCGGGATGTCGCTTGATCTGACCGTCGTGGCCGGAAACTGGTGGATGATCCTTGCGCTGCTGGTCGCCTATGTGATTGTGAAATCGATCGGAATCTATGCTGTAGCGCGGATATTCGGTACCGCACACATTCAGGCGCTGCGTCGCGTCTCGCTGTTTGCACAAGGCGGCGAGTTCGCCTTCGTGCTCTATTCAGCTGCTACGGGTGGTGGTGTGATTGGAGCGGCGGAGAACGCCGTCTTCTCAAGCGTCATTATTCTGTCCATGGCACTCACGCCACTGGTCCTCATCGCCGCCGATCGTTTTCTCAAGGACAAAGCGGCCTCGATGGATGGTATCGAAACCGCATATGCACTGAAGGGCCGTGTGCTGATGATCGGCTTCGGCCGCTTTGGCCAGATCGCCTCGCAGATGATGCTTACACAAGGCATTGAAGTCGCGCTCATCGATAATGACCCCGGTCGCATCCGGGACGCTGAACGGTTCGGCTTTAAAGTATATTTCGGCGACGGCGCACGGCTCGACATTTTGCGCCAATCCGGCGCTGAGAATGCTGACATGGTTATGGTCTGTGTCAATGACGTAGAAGCTACGGATCGCATCGTCGAGTTGGTGGTTGAGCACTTTCCATCGTGCCGCCTTCTTGTGCGCTCTTATGATCGGGGCCATTCAATCAATCTACGCAGTGCAGGGGTCGACTACGAAATCCGCGAAACCTTCGAGTCGGCACTCGTGTTCGGCGGTGCGGGGCTGAGGGTGCTCGGCATGACAGCACTTGACGTGAGTGAAGTCACTGAAGACGTCCGTCGGCGCGATGCCGAACGGCTCGATCTACAGGCACAACAGGGGCTTTTGGCGGGGGGCGACAGATTGCACGTCAAGCCGAGACCAGAGCCACTCGTTCAGCCCTGATCGTGTGGGTAAACTTGCAGTTCGGGCCGCCCTCGGCGCTGCAGCCTTGGTGTTTTCCTTCATTCTCAGCATGTACGCCTATGCGACACCAGTCCTGCCCGGCGGCCTGAATTTTCCCATGACGGCGCCGATGGGAGGATGAGATTCTCGGCGCTCTCCTTCGTCCGGCCCCAGATTCTGACCGTCGCCAGCAGCATGTACATTTCCAAGCGCTGCAATTATTCGGAATAGAGACCCAATCGAATTCAACGATGCGCCGCCTGATGACGAGCGCACGCCCCGAAGAGGAAGCCCCGTTATGAGTGCCCCGGAATACAAGTCCTTCGAACAGTCCTTGTCGGAATTCGAGAACATCGCCGCCGCCATCCCGCCGATCTCGATAAAGGAACTGAGCGCCCGCATCGCGAAGCTGCAGGGCCTGATGAAGGCGCAGGGCGCCAAGGCAGTCTATCTCGACACCTCGACCAGCCTCACCTATTTCACCGCCATCACGCTCGGTGCCAGCGAACGCCTGCATGGTGCGATCATCCCGTCCTCCGGCGCGCCGATCTATATCAGCCCGGCCTTCGAGGAGCCGAAGACCGAGACGCTGATCACCATCCGCGGCGAAATCGCTGTATGGGAGGAACACGAGGACCCGGCTCTCTTGGTCGCCGATCTGATTTGCGGGCTTTCCGCCGAAGGCGACACCCTCGCCTTCGATCCGGCAACGCCTTTCGTCTTTTCGAGCGCGATCACTAGCCATATCGGCGGCCGCCTAAAGGTTACGGGCGCCAAGGAGATGATCGCTGGATGCCGGCAGATCAAATCGGCGACCGAGATCGCTATCATCCAGGCCGCGATGAGCGCCAGTCTAGGCGTCCACAAGGCCGTCTGGCAGGGTTTATATGAAGGCGTTTCGACCACTGAAGTGACCAATTTCATCTCCGCCGCACATACCAAGCTCGGCATGCGCCACATCTTCGCCGCCGCCCAGTTCGGCGAGGCGACCGCCTATCCCCATGGCGTGCCTTATCCCCAGATCTTGAAAACCGGCGACATGGTGTTGATCGACCTTGGCGCCCATATCCACCGCTATTGCTCGGATATCACCCGCACCTATGTGTTCGGCGAGCCGACTGATCGTCAACGGGAGCTTTGGAGCCTGGAGCATAAGGCCCATCGTGCGGCCTTCGATGCCGCCACGCTCGGTGTGCCTTGCGAGGACGTCGATTTTGCAGCTCGCAAGGTGCTGACCGATGCTGGTTACGGTCCGGATTACAAGGTGCCCGGTCTACCGCACCGGACGGGCCACGGGCTCGGCATGGACATGCACGAAGATCCCTACATCGTCCGAGGCAACAAAATGCTGCTGCAGCCTGGCATGGTTTTTTCTGACGAACCAATGCTCGCCCTTTACGGTGAGTGCGGCGTGCGTCTGGAAGACATCATCTACATGTCGGAAAGTGGCCCGGTCTTCTTCACCGAACCGGCCGTGTCGATCGATAAACCATTTGGCTAACCGGCTCACCTGTCATGCGACCCGGGTGACCTGACGAAATCAGACATCCTTTATCGCTACCATTTCGAACTCACGAAAGTTCAATGCGCGGCAAGCAGCTTCAATCCGGTCGAACGCCTTTGCGATTTTGGTACACGCGGCATGGGCGTGGTCGAATTTCACCCGACCACGTTCAAAGCCGTCGCACAGGTCGAAAAGGGTCGACATCGACGCCCTGACCGCGCTTGCCAATCAGGTTCTCAATAGCCGCGAGGCTCTTGCCGGCGTTGTCAGAGGGGACGACGACCGGGAGATGCTGGAAGAGATTCTGCGCGTCGGCACCCCGGCGGGCGGCGCGCACTCCAAGGCGATCCTGGCCTGGAACGAGGAAACCGGCGAGTTCCGTTCCGGTCAGGTGAACGGCCGGGGAAGGCTCACCTACTGGCTGATGAAGTTCGTTTAGCGGACAAGAGGCGCAAATCGGTGTTTTCGTGCCTGTAACTGCCCGGCGATCCCATGCCAATAAGCTCTGCGATCGCATCCGCGACGGTCTCCGCTGGGATCGCACCGTAACGAGCGAGCGGACCAAACAAGATAGGCGTGAGCGTCGCGAAGATATTTTGACCGATCGACTCCCACACACGCCGCTCGCTACGACCACCGATGAGAAAGCCCGGACGGATCAGGTCTACTCGCTCAAAGCCGAGATTGCTCACTGACTCTTCGATCTTACCCTTCGTCTTGAGATAGAAGCCCGGCCCACCGGCCCCAGCCGATGTCACAAGAATAAACTGGCGTGCCCCAAGCGCGCGAGCGCCTTGCGCGACGGCAAGAACGTAGTCGTGGTCAATGCGAAACATAGCGGGTTGAGACCCGGCGGTGCGGATGGTCGTTCCCAGGCAGGAGATCGTCGTGTTGATGCCACCGGGCGCGACGTTCCCGAGGATATCCTTTGGCGATTTACAGAGTTCTTCATAGTTGATCGCATGACCAGGTGCCCCTGAGCCATGCCGGACCAGGTTCGTGAGCTCCATGCCTGATTGCCCCGCGAGGCGGGCCTTCACAAGTCCGCCAACCAGGCCGTTGCTGCCGGCAAGAACGACGCGTTGGTTCATGCAGTGTCTCCCTCGGTAGGTTCGGGGCGCCGGTCCCCTGGTATGCAAAGTTGTCGTTCAATGAAGAGCGACTGGCACCGTGGTATCATGTCTGGCTGTATTCATCTCGCGCCAGCGGTTGGGTGACATGCCCTCCCATTCGCGAAAAGCACGATAGAAAGAAGTTGTGTCCTGATAGCCGAGCAGGCAAGCGACCTCTTCGATGTCGGTCGTCGGGTGAGGCTTCCAGTTCGCCGAGCGCAGCGCTGAGAGCCGGCGTCAGCATCTCCAGCATATCGTCCGCGCTCGATGAGAAATCCGGCTAGGCAGGCAAGCGATGACCGTCGTCGGTGTCAACTAAAAATTCTCGTCCTGCATTGACCCTGACAACATTAACGAGCCCAGCGGCGCAATTCGGCTTTTTACCTGCTGATGATGCCGCTATGATCGGGGCATGGAAACCCGTGATTGCACCGAGATCGCCGCCTGGTTGGCCGAAGCCGGCCTGCTGGGCATTCGAGACGAGGCCTCGCTGACGCGGGCATTCTGCGAACGATGCGTCGAGGCCGGAGTGCCGCTCGGCAGAGTCTTCGTGATGATCGACACGCTTCATCCGATGTATGAGGCGCGCGCGTTTTTTTGGGACGAGGATCCCGAAAACCCTTTCCGAGAAGAAGACCAAGTCGGCAGTCATGATCCGGAAGGTGCGGGTCAGTGGTCGCGTAGCCCCTTCCTGCAAATGCTGCGTCGGCGCGAGACCTCGTTGCGCTGTCGGCTCGAGCGCGGCGAAACGCACGGCTATCCAGCGATCCAGGAATTGTGTGACGCTGGCCAGACTGACTATCTGGCATTCGTCTACCGCACGCGGCAGGCAGTGCGAGTCGAAGACGTCAATGCCTTCTATGCGCGTTTCACCACGGCTCGGCCGGGCGGTTTCAGCGACGGTGATGTGGCCTGCCTGGCGCAACTTACGCCTCATCTCGGCCTCGCCATCAGGTCCGCTGCCCAAACCCGGCTGACGAAGACGCTCGCCGAAGCATATCTTGGTCGCGATGCCGGCCGGCGTGTGCTTAGCGGCGCGATTCGACATGATGCTGTGAGGCGTATCCGGGCCGTGCTCTGGTATTCCGACATCACCGGCTACACCCATCTCTCCGAGTCCGTGCAGGCCGATCAGTTGATCCCTCTGATCAACGACTATGCAGAGGCGGTGATTGAGGCGGTCAAGTCGGCCGGCGGTGATGTTCTGAAGCTGATCGGCGACGGTGTGCTGGCGATGTTTACGAGTTCCCGGCCGGAATATGCGTGCCGGGCGGCCGTTGACGCGGAGCACGATCTACGGCTGCGGCTCGGCCAGCTTGAACACCGCCGCAAAACAGAGGGCCTGCCTGTCGCTGACATCCATCTCGGTCTACATGCGGGCGATGTGTTCTACGGCAACATCGGCACGCCCGACCGGCTCGATTTCACTGTGGTTGGCCAGCCAGTCAATGAAGTAAGCCGCATCAGCGACATGTGCCAATCCACAGGACGAAACATGCTCTGCTCCTCAGAGTTTGCCGATCTCCTGCTGGGGGAGGAACGAGACAAGCTCGTTTCCGTCGGGCGATTTGCGTTGAAAGGTGTTGGAAAAGCCAAGGAATTGTTCACGCTCGATCCAAGCCTCGCAGCCGCGGATACGCCGCCGAAAATGAAGACCTCTCGCCGGCGGGCATCTGTGGCGAAGCATTGACGGGACAAGACTTGTCGCTGCGTCTGGACCCCCTGTATCAATGTGCTTCCACTGAGCGCATGCACGTATTGGAGATCGGATGCGGCTGCAGTCCGCGACTTGCGGCGAGCCTTGAACGCCCGCTTGATAAGGACCTAGACCAAAAGCTGATAGTCCGATGACTGCCCCAAATCGGCCATTCGTACACACAAGGTTCCTATCTTCGGTCTAAAGAAGTTTTTGCAAGAAATATGTCGTGCTGGGCTCCCTAAATTGGCATCTGAGGAGAAAAAGCAGAGATGAATCCGCGTGCAATGAAAGACAGCCTTTGCCATCAACGCGCCTAATTTACGCTGTTGTTCCTCTAAGTGGCAACTTAAGCCTGTTAAAGGTGATGCAAAATTATCGATTTACCGTTGATCTGCCTTGTCTGCATACGGTAACCAAAAATCGCCTCGAGATTGTCTTTGGTCAAAACCTCGTCCGGCGTGCCGTCGGCGATTACCCGTCCATCACGAAGTGCGACGATGCGATCCGCGTAGGCTGCCGCTTGATTGATGTCGTGTAGAACGATGATGGCGGTACGCTGCTTTTCGTCGACAATCGTCCGCAGCGAGCGCATCAATTGCCGGGCATGGAACATGTCGAGGTTGTTCAACGGCTCGTCTAGCAGAAGATAGTCCGTTCCCTGGCAGAAGGTCATCGCGACCATGGCACGTTGTCTCTGGCCGCCGGATAGCGTGTCGATGAACCGATCAGCGAGTGATTGGAGTTCGAACTGTGCCAGAGCCGCATCGACCAGTGCGAGATCGTTGTTGTCCGGCCGCCCATAATGGTGCGGAAAACGGCCGAAGCCGACCATTTCGCGGACGGTGAGACGGCTGGCAACGGCGCCGTCCTGGCGAAGGATGGCGAGGCGCTGCGCAAGGATGCGGCTGGGCGTGGTATCGACAGGCAACCCGTCGATCACGATCCGGCCTGCCTGAAGCGGCTGCAACCGCGCGATCAGCGAAAACAGGCTGGATTTTCCGGCGCCGTTTGGCCCGACCAGTGCCGTGATGCCGCCCTTCGGCAAGGACAGGTTGATATCGCGCAGGATCGGCGCATCACGATAGGATAGCGAGACATTCTCAATCTGGATCATTTCCGGCTTCCGGTGACTAGCAATAGCAGAAAGACAAGGCCGCCGACGAATTCGATCACCACGCCAAGCGTCGAGGCGCCGCCGAGGCCGTGCTGCAGCATTGCCTGCCCGCCGACGAGAATGATGATGGCAATCAGAGTTGCGGTGGGCAGAAGCAGGGTGTGGCGCTGGGTCCGCATCAGGCGTTCGGCAAGTGCCGCGACCAGTAATCCGAAGAACGCCACCGGCCCGACGAGTGCCGTCGAGACGGCGACAAGCAAGGCAACGAGCAACAGCAGGCTGGCGGCGGCCTTCGCCCAGTTGACCCCGAGACCGATGGCGGTCTCACGCCCCAACCCGATAATGTCGAGCACATGCCGTGCGCGCCAACAGAGAACGGCGGCACTCAGGGTCGCAATCGTTGCCAGGATGGTGAGGTCGGGCCGCAGCGTGTTGAAGTTTGCAAAGCTCGCTGTCTGCACCACGGCAAAGGCATTGGGATCGAGCATCCGGGACAGAAGGATCGACAGGCTTCGAAAGAGGAGACCCAGCGTGACGCCCATCAACAGCATCAGGTTCATATCCATTCGCGATCTCAGCAGTGGCCACAACAAAAGCATCGCAAGGACGATCATCAGCAGCACTTCGGCGCCAAACTTCATGTTGCCGTTCAGGCTGATATAACCGATGCCGCCAAGCGAAAAGACCAATGCCGTCTGACCGAAAAGATAAAGAGCATCGAGCCCCATGATCGATGGCGTCAGGATGCGATTTGCCGTCACCGTCTGGAACAGTATCGTCGATAGGGAAATCGAAACGGCAACCTGCACCAGTGCCAGCAGCTTCAGTCCCCGCAATTGCAGCACAAACGCGATATTGCCCCTGAGCCCGACGGTCATGAAGGCAAACACGGCGAGGAGCGCAATGGCCGTGAGCAGAATCAACCGGCGATCAGACATGTGCCGCCCGGCTGAACATCAGCCGCAGGAACAGGAAAGCGCCGACGACGCCCATGACCGTTGCGACAGGGATTTCGTAGGGATAACGCAGCACGCGCCCGAGCACGTCGCAACCAAGCACCAGAGTGCCGCCACTCAGCGCCACCCACGGGATCGTACCGCGCAGGTTGTCACCCATCAGGCGCGACACTAGATTGGGCACGACAAGGCCGACAAACGGGATGATCCCGACGATCACTACCGTCAGCGCCGAGATGACCGATACGATGACCAGCCCCAGCTGCAGCGTACGCTGATAACTGAGGCCGAGCCCGATGCTCACATCCCGGCCAAGCGAAAGCACCGTCAGCCGGTCGGCGGCCCACCAGGCGATAGCCACCATGATCGCAGTTCCCCAGAGCAGTTCGTAGCGTCCGCGCACGACGCCGGAAAACTCGCCATTGGTCCAGATATCGACGAACTGCAAGAGATCCGTCTGCCAGCCGACGAACGTCACAACCGACCCGATCACGCCGCCGTATACGAGGCCGAAGAGCGGCACGAGATAGGGCTGTGTCGGCGGCAGCCGGTGGGCGGTCATCATGAACAGTGAAGTGCCGAGCAGGGCGAGAATGCTGGCGGCCAGCATTTTCACGGCGAGCGTTGCTGCCGGAAAAGCAAGCGTCATGATCAGGATGCCGAGGGCGGCACTCTGCGCCGTTCCGGCGGTCGAAGGCTCGACGAAACGATTGCGCACCATGGCCTGCATGATGAGGCCGGCAATGGCGAGTGCAGCTCCGGTCAGCACTGCCGCAATCGTTCTCGGCAGGCGGCTGGCGAAAAGCAGCTGGATCGCGTCCGGATCGGCGAAGACCCGCGACGGCGAAAACTCTCCGGCACCGATGAAGATACTCAAGGTCACAAGCACGCCAAAGGCCGCACAAGCGGCCAGTTTTGCCAGATTATGTTTTGTTGTCTGTCCTACGGTCATTGCGCCTTGGAGTATGCGCCGGTGATGACTGTGAATACCCGGCTCATCGCCTGGATACCACCGGCTGCGATGTAGAAATCCCCGGCCGGCAGGTAGATAACCTGGCCCTTTTTCCAGGCCGTGGTTTCTTTCACCAGTTCGTTGTCCAGCGTTGCCTTGGCGTTCTGGTCTTTCGATCCGATCGCGGCGGCTCGGTCGAGAACGAGAAGCCAGTCCGGATTGGCATTGCGGATGAATTCAAACGATACCGTTTCGCCATGGGTTGCCGCCTCGACATCCGGGACCGCCGCCGGCAGGCCGAGTGCCGCGTGCACCCAGCCGAAGCGCGATCCCGGTCCATAGGCAGTCACCTTCGGGCCATTGGTCATGATGATTAGCGCCTTGCCCTTGCCGGTAACGGCGGCGCGGGCTTTGTCGACCACAGCGTCCAGCGCCTTTGCGGTGGTCTCAGCTTCCGCCTGCCTGCCAAACAGCGCCCCATAGCTCGACAGCCGCGTTTTTGCCTGCTTCAGAAGATCATCGCCATCCATGGTCATGTCGATTGTCGGCGCGACCTGCGACGTCGCTTCGACCTGTGGCGAGGATCGCCCTCCAAGGATGATGAGATCTGGCTGCAGCTCGCTCAAGGCCTCGAGATTGGGTTCGAAAATGTCGCCGACGACCGTCGATCCGTCCTTCAGATGCGCCAGTTCCGGCAAATAAAGATTGGATGGAAGGCCGGCGATCTTGATGCCGAGGCTATCCAGCGTATCGATCGCTGCGATGTCGAACACGGCTATTTTGGCCGGTGTCGCCGCGATCGAGACCGGGCCTTTCGCCGTCTCGAGATCGGCGGCGATGGCGTTGCCTGCAAAGGCGAACACCAGAAGTCCTGCGAGGGATGTAGTTTTAATCCTGATCATCTTTGTCTTCCAAGAAATTGACTGTCGCCGAGCCGACCGGATACCAAACGAGCGGGCCGGCATTTTCTCGGAATGCAAACCGCAGGAGATGATCCTCGATGACGGATTTCGTATCGTTCAGGTTGGTGTCGTCAGGGGAAAGCACGCGGATATGCAATCCATCGGACTTCGCTTTGAGATATCCGGTTCCGCATGAAAACCTGAGTTCACCTTGATCCCCTGACTGAGTGACGTCGATCTTGTGGGCGAAATGCTTGCAGAGCTGGGTCAGATATTTCTGGCCATTTTCCGTCGCAAAACGGGTTGTCGCTTCTCGCATCGGAATTCCTGTTTTCAGCTTTTTGGTCGCAGAAAGCGGGGGCTCACCCCGCTCCCTGTAGTCTGTGCCCGCGTTGTCGGGCATTCAGATCGAGATGATCAGAACGTTGCCTTAGCCGTCAGGATGAAGGCGCGGCCTTGTTCGTAGAGCGGGGTGACAGTTCCGAATTCCTGTCCGTACGTGGCGCGATCGGAATAGGTTTCGTCGAAGATGTTTTTCAGATCGGCGCGGAACGTCAGGTTCGGCCGGGCCGGCGGCCTGTATTCGACGAAGGCGTTGAAGACCTCGTAGCCGTCAAACGGTTTGCTGCCGGCCGCGACGTCATCATAATCGAGCGCAATTTCGGCATCGGCCCCAACCGTCACGCCCCAGTCGGTAAACGTATGGATCGCCTGTAGCGTGATGATTTCGCCGGCCGGTGCAGCCAGATAGGTGCCGAGATCGGAATCAGCCGGCTGGCCGTTGATCTCAACGTCGATATTTGCGTACTTCACCTTGAAATTGCCGTCACCCCAACTGTACCCGCCGCCAATTTCAAATCCTCTTGAGCGAACGTCCTGCATCCTGATGGCAGGCAGGTTCGGGTCGCCGGCGGGAAGGGAGTAACGCGGCGAGCGGGCGTCATCGAGATTGGTCTGGAAGATGCTTCCTTCGATCGTGAAGTCGTTATAGTTGGCTTCCAGCCCTACATTGTAGTTGTCGGCGGTCACAGGTTCGGGACCGCTGCCATAATCCCAGTTGGGATTGACGATGAAGTTTTCCGCAAGCGGAACGCCACCCCAGACATGCGAATAGCCGCCTTTTGCGATGAGGACGTCCTCAATGAGATCGTACTCGCCCGAGACGTTACCGCTGAAGCCAGAGTTGTTCCATTCCTCGCCGGTCGTACCGGTGAATTTCTGGGTATCGCCGCGTCCGCCAAAGGAAAGCCGCGTTCTTTCCCACGGTTCGATGCGGGCCTGCGCATAGATGCCGACATTGCGGGATTTTTCGGTGCCCGGATCGAACTGGTCCTCGAGTTCCGCCTTGTCGTTGTAGAAATCCACACCCGCGACGACGTTGCCCATGTCGAAGGAAAATTTGTTTTCGAACTTGCCATTGAAGCTTTCCGTGGTGCCCACGGCGTCATAGGGCGGGAGGGCCAACCGTGGGGGCAGAAAGACCGGAATTTCCAGCTCCGTCTTACTGTAGGCAAGCACGAGCTTCGGATCCCACCAGCCTTCTGGCGTGCTGTCCGTGTAGGTAAATACGGTGTTCTGGCGGTCGAGTGTATAGTCGCGAACCCGCGGTTCCCATGGCGGACGGCCATCAATGAACCCGGTATTGGCGCGGTAGGGCCGCGGTGCATCGTCGTGCACACGCTCGTGGCTGATTTCCACCCGGTCGCCGCTCTCGAATTCGTAGGCCAGCTTTCCGAGGCCGCTCAGGATATCGGTGCTGGTTCCTTCGACATCAATGCCGTTGCCCGCCTTGAAGTCATTGCCTTCGCCAAAATTGAAGGCGCCGAGGAATTCCAGCCCGTCGTGCAGGCCGTAGGCGGCAAGGCCGGTGGTGACCGTATCGCTGTTGAAATTATAGCTCGAGGTGACGAACCCGCCGAGGCCGTCGCCGTCCAGGAGGTCGCGGGCGTCCTTGGTCTCATAGGCAATCGCACCGCCGAGCGCACCTGGACCGGCATCTGCCGGTGCGACACCAGCATCGACGCCGACAGCCTTGAGCAGGCTGGGATCGATCAGGTTGGTTCCGCTATGATGGAAAACCTTGTTGTTCTGGCGGCTGCCGTCGACTGTTACCGCGAGATTGGTTTCCTCGATGCCATGGACATAGACCTTCTGTGCCATCGGCAGGGAGCTTCCGACGGAAATGCCCGGCTCGCCGGCAAAGACGTCGGCGATATTGGCGGGATTCTTCTGCTCAAGGTCTTCAGCCGAAATCTGGATTTCGCCGGCCCCAAGACGGCCGTTGCCGCCGAAAACGGAGATCGGGTCGAGTGCCGTGGCACCGGCAACACTCACCCCTCCGTCCGTGCCACCGGCAGTCGAAGTTGCCGATCCGATGACCGCTGTCCCACCGGAAATCTCATAGGTTATGCCTGTGCCGGATAGGAGCTGCGCCAGCGCTTGTCGCGGCTCAAGCGTCCCGTTGACGGCGTTTGATTGGACGCCCCGTGAGGTGGAAGCGGCAAGCGTTACCTGCAGGCCGGATTGCCGGCCGAAGGCATTCAGGGCGCTGGCCAGCGATTGGGAGGGGATGTTGAATGTACGGGCGTTGCTGATGCGCGCGGTTCTCTCTTGAGCGGACGCGCTATTCAGAGAGCCCACGGCAAGGGCCGACAGTCCGACGATCGCCGTTGTGGCAAGCAGGCGCAAGCCGATGGCACGACGGCTTCCTGTTTGCGAGATTACATTTCCATTCCGGCATTTCGGCGAACCCATCTTGACCCCGTCTCGGTTTGCTGCGCACTGCCCCAGCGTGCGCTTCCCACCAAAGACGACCAGCTGCGGATTTTTTTTCACCCTGTCCGCATTTTTGCTGATTATTTTTGTCAGCTTAGAATCTGGTCAGCACGCGCCCATAGGGCGTTGCCTCCCAAATCCTGCCGCCAAACGGCTTCACCATGGCCTCAAGAGCTCTGTCGGGATTGTCGAGATCGTAGAGCCCGGTCACTCTCTGGCCGGCCAGCGCCGCGTCAGGCACGCTGATCCAGGCCGGATGATATCGCTGCAGCCGTTCGGTCGCGACGGCGATCGTGACGTCGTTGATAAACATCTTTCCAGTTCGCCAGGCGCCGATTTCCTCCGGCGCAATGGTCCCGCGCGTTACGGTGCCTGTATCGCGGTCGACCGCCGCCATTTCACCGGGCGCCATCTCGAAGTTCTGTTTGTGGTCCCGTTCGCCGTAGGAAACGGCCACGGTGCCGCGCGCCAATTCGACTGTTGTTTCATGCCCTCCCAATTGCACGTCGAAAGCCGTTCCGAGGACGGCAACGGAAACCCCGCCGGCATCGACCGTAAAGGGGCGGCGTTCATCATGGGCGACATCGAAGAAGGCCTCGCCGGACAAGAGTGTCACGCGCCGGACGGATGCAGTGATCTCGGTCGTAATGGCGCTGTCGCCGCCCATCTGGATGACGGTTCCATCCTCGAGCCTAAGCGTTCGGCTCTCGGCTGTCTCCGTTACGTGATCGGCTCTTAGCCGCAGAAGGACGGAAGGGCCGGCAAGAAGGGCGACTGCACAGGCTGCAAGCGCCAGCGTCGCCCCGGCGACGGTCCTTTTCCATGTACGGCGTACCGGCACGGATGCTGCGGTGAGAGCTTTCGGCTTCCAGAGGTGCTCATAGGCTGGCGCGCCTTCACCCAGCAGTCTCCAGGTCTTCAACGCCTGTTCAAAGGCGCGTTCGTGCTCCGGCGAACGGGAAATCCAAACCTGAAAGTCCTGGTGCGTCTGCGGACAGTTCGGCCGATCCTTGAGATCGAGAAACCAACCCATGGCTTCTTCCAGTATCCCTGGCGATATGTGGTTGTCCTGGTTCAAAATACTTCCTGCGCCGCTCGGGCCATGTCCTTTGGGACATTTTCTAACCGAATTATCCCCTATTCTACAAAGACGAACTGCGGCCGATTTTTTTTCACTCGCATTGCGGTATTCTACGATGCATTCGCCATCAACATGGTTGCCACCCGCAACATGGCCGTGCGCACATGGCGATGGGCGGTTGCAACCGAGATGTCCAGATACGCGGCGATTTCTTCCAGATTGTAACCTCCGAACCGGTGCATCTCGAGGGCGATGCGGATATCGGCTGGAAGGTCGCTCAGAACCCGCGCGATCTGTTTTACTTCATCCGCGACAACAACAAAGTCTTCCGGTGTGGGCGCTGTGGTCGGTATCGACCAAAACGGTGGTTCGGTCTGCTTTTCGCGGATCTCGATTTTTTGACGCTTGAGAAAATCGAAGCAAAGATTGCGGACGATTTTATAGAGATAAGCAAGTGTTTCTGCTGGAGTGCCGGTATTTCTGTTGGCCGGGGCGAACCGCAGGAAGGCATCTTGTACGACGTCCTCCGCCACCTCCCGTGATCCGAGAATGCGCATGGCATAGGCAATTAATGCCGTTCGGTTGGCGATGTAGACCGCGTGGCGTGTTTCAACGTCGATCATGGTCCCAGTCCAAGCAAGTCAGGTTCGATCCAATGGGAGTATTGGCGCATATCGTCTCTACCGGTACTCATCGGTTCATCCTGGTTGCTGCCAGGCTCGAAAGAGCATCGGCTCTGGAAATATGCATTATTACTGGATTGTAATTATCATGTTTATTTTTGGGGTCCACTCCCGTTTCACAGTTTTGCCGGCCGATAACCGTTGGTTCGCGGGTTGTGCGTTCCAAGGGCCATCCGTATCCTGGCCCCGCCAGGCCGTAACAAATGGCCTGTGTAGCGGCGGCACATGCTATTGCCGCCACGGTCCGATCCACGCGATTGTCTTGGATGGCCGGCCCGTCACGAGATATTGAATTGATGGAAGGAATGTGGCTCTTCAGAATTGATTGCAAACAGGGATGGTGAAAGAAGGCAGCGCATCTCTTTATGTTGTCAAAGAGCCAAATCCCCCCATACGGCGATCATCAATGGCGCCATATCAAGAACTGGATCACAGCTGAATGCGCATACGTTATGGCCTGCTTTCAATTTTTCTGGCAATCGCGCCATCGGCATATGCTCTGGAGGCTGGGCTGCCGCCCGTTTTGGAGCCGCTGCAGCAACAGGCGCAAGCTGCTCGCTTAAGTGCGCAATTTCTCACGCGTTTCGGTTACAGGCCAATACCACTTGATGACGCCTTATCTGCCAAGATTATGACTCGATTCATCAAGTCTCTGGATCCGGAACGGATGATGTTCCTCCAGGCAGACATCGACAGGTTCACGGTTGACAGCGCCAATATTGACGATGCGATTAAACGGCAAGACTTGCGAATCCCGTTTTCCATTTTCAACGTGTTCGAACAGCGCATCGTCGAGCGTATGAAATATGCACGTGCCTTGCTCAAATCGAACTTCGATTTCGGTGTGCAGGAAGTTTACTCGGTGTTGCGCGATGATGCTCCTTGGCCGCAATCGGTGGCAGAAAGCGACGATCTTTGGCGCAAACGTGTCAAGAGCGATTGGCTTCGGCTGAAACTGGCGGGAAAATCAGATGTCGCCATTCGTGATACGCTAGACAAACGCTATCAGAACTTCCTTGAGCGCGCTTTCAAATATAAGAGCGAGGATGTCTTCCAGTTTTTCATGGATGCCTACACGGGGTCGGTTGATCCACACACGGACTATTTAGGCGCGAGGGCTGCGGCTGAGTTCGATATTTCCATGAGGCTTTCGCTTGTTGGAATTGGGGCAGTGTTGCAGGAACGTGACGACTACACCACGATCCGTGAACTCGTCCCGGGCGGTCCGGCGCAATTGTCCGGAAAACTCTTGGTCGGTGACCGTATCACTGGTGTCGGACAAGGCCAGGATGGTCCGATCAAGGAAGTGGTTGGCACACGCCTTGATGAAATCGTACAAATGATACGTGGTAAAAAAGACTCCGTCGTGCGGTTGGAAATATTGCCTGCGGATGCAGGACCAGACGGCAGCCATCGCGTCATCACTCTTACGCGCGATAAGATAAGTCTTGAAAAACAGGCCGCGAGAAAATCCATTTTATTCGTAAAGGATGGCGGCACGCAGCGCAAAATCGGAGTGATCACTCTGCCGGCATTTTATGAGGATTTCGAATCGCGGCGAAAAGGCGACCCCGATTTTAGAAGTGCCAGCCGCGATGTTGGAGAGCTTCTTGACGAACTGAAGCAGGACCGTGTCGATGGCGTTGTTGTCGATCTGCGCAATAATGGCGGCGGGTCATTGACCCAAGCAATTGAAGTCACCGGGCTCTTCGTCGGGAAAGGTCCGGTGGTTCAGCAACGCGGTGCCAATGGCAAGGTGGAGGTGGGGAGCAATAATTTCTCCAAGCCTGCATGGACAGGTCCGGTTGGTGTTTTGATCAATCGCGGTTCGGCATCCGCCTCTGAGATTTTCGCCGCAGCGATTCAGGACTACGGCCGCGGCGTGATCGTCGGCGAGCCCAGTTTTGGCAAGGGCACCGTGCAAACTGTGGTCAATCTTGACAAGACGGCGAACAACAGCAAACCGAAATTTGGCGAGATGAAATTAACGATCGCTCAGTTTTTCCGGGTAAACGGCGGGACAACCCAGCTGCGCGGCGTGACCCCGGATATCAATCTTCCGGGTTTTTCGGACCCGAAGAGCTTTGGTGAAGCAAGCTACGATAATGCACTGCCATGGCAGCAGATCAAACCTGCGAAATATGTACCGGCCGGAAATTTATCAGCTGTGCTACCGCAACTGCAAACCCGCCACGATGCCCGCGTTCGCAACGATCAGGATTTTCAGCGCTTCGTTGAAGATATTGCCGAATTGAAAGCCCAGCGCGAGAAAAGTGTTGTTTCCCTCAACCTAACCGAACGCCGGAACGAACTGGCTGCTCAGGCAAAGCGTTTCAAGGCAAGACCGGAAATCAAGGATGGTGTGAACCTCGATGCAGATGATGGGCTGCAAGCAAATGAACGCAGCCTGAGCGCCGATATTGCAATCGAAAACGCCCGTAAGAATGCCAAGGATGTCCTGCTTAACGAAGCGGCCGCCATTCTTGCCGATGGGGCGGATTTGCAGAAAAGTGTGCGATAAGCCGTTCAAGCTGCTGACGATATCCCGGGCGATGCCGTGTGCGTCGGCATGGTGGCTATACCGAGCGCCTCGATCGTCCGGCGCGCATCGCCAGCATTGGTCCGTTAGGGTACTGGCTTCAGAAGCCGAGGCATTGTGATATTGAACAGCTGTTCCGTCCGAAAGCACACTGAAGCAAGCTTCAGCCGCAAAGTGGTTTTACATCTGGGTTACTATGGCGACGCGGCACCTTCCGAACCATATCTACTTCTGGAATACGCCCAGATTGATAAGTTGTACACGCCTGTTGCTTGAGGCGGCATTGTCGGACCCAGGGATAGGAAGGTATTCTCCCACGCCGATGGAATAGAGGCGTTTTGGGCCGACGGCGAATGTGGTTGCCAATGCTTCCTTTATCGCGGCTGCGCGCTGATCGCTCAGTTCGAGATTGTGTTTCTCATTCCCTGTAGAGCTGGCATGACCGACAACGAGGAACTTGTAATCCCACAAGTTCGGATGGTGCAGCGCATCGGCAAGGAGCCCAAGCGTGCGATACGATTTTGGATCGATGGCGACTGAATCGTTTTCGAAATTTATTTCGACGACCATCTGGGGTAGTTTGGCGATTTTCCTCCAGTTGGGAAGCGCCGACATTGGTTGGTCCCGGCCGTCGATTGCCTCCTGCCGAAGAATCTCTAGGTCTATCGCCGGCGCAGCCATGGTCAGTTTGCCGAGCCCTTCGACAATCCGCTCTTGGGATACCTCCTGGCTCAATGCAGCCGCTGGGGTGAGAAATGTGGCGGCGACAAGGAACAGTATTTTTGAAAGAGCCTGGCGCATCGGCTTATCTCCATCCCGCATCGGTAAGCACCTGACTGCATTCTTCACTGACCCGCTTTTTCTTGATCAGGCAATTGAGGATAAAGCCATCTCCCTCGACACCGCCGCAACTCTTGATCATATCCCGCTGACACACTTTTTCATATGAAGTTTGGGCATGCTCGCGCTTGGTGATCGATTGGAACACATCAGCGATCGTCCCCTTGCATGTCGGCGAAACCCGGTCCGAGTTCTGCTGCAGGCACGCAGCAATTCTACCGCTGCCAAGGTTCAAACCTCTGCATAGCTTTTTGATATCAGAACCGCAGTCGTCCGCGAGTTTCGTGACGGCGTCTGCGTAGCTTAGTGTCTGTGCAAGCGCGGGCGCTGCAAAGTTGAGTGTCGAGAAGACAAACGCTGCGAAAAGAACCTTACGTGTCAACTTTTTGCCCTCGTTTTCGCACGGAAGCGAGTTACGTCGATGAGCAAGAATTTACATGGCGTGGTGGGAATGAGGACGTATGTTACGGTAATCCAAATCTGTTTTCACATGTGGCCTGTCGGTAGGGCCAACCGTTCAGCGGAGTCGCGTATAGCTGGGATAGGGTCACTTTGCCCAGTCTAGCCGAGAATTGGAACAGAGTACGCGGATTTAGCTGCGCGCTGCATATTCGCCGTGGAGTGGCAGGACGCCGACACGTTTGCGATCTGCGAGCACCAGAAATCGAAAAAACGTCTAAAACTATTGAAACAATTGGGGGGATGCCGGTGTGCGTTGTATTCTTCGCCATGCGACTGCAGCACTTGGTGCCGGCATCTGATCAAAAGGCGCCGGTGGAACGTCGAAAGCGCATCAAAATAGGATTAGGCGCGATGGGCGCCGAAACGCTCAAGGCCCATAGTGTCAATCAGATAGTCGTATGATCCGGTATCATACGTCCAAACGCACACAGACACCGATTACTCTGAAACCAGGGTTCTCGTGCCGCTCGGTTCGTTTGGGGGGACAATCATGCGTAGAATTTTCGCCTATCTTACGATTGCCTCATTTTTCTCGACCTCAGCGTTCGCAGATCCCGCGGTGCTGACCGCAAATGTGAATTTCAGAACGGGTCCCGGTACCGGCTTTAGCGCGATGCGGATCATTCCGCAGGGCGAGGAAGTCGATATCAAGGAGTGCGACAGCCAGGCGTCATGGTGTGCGGTAAGCTATTCCGGAGAGAATGGTTTTGTCGCCGGCAAGTACCTCAACCAGTCGGAATCCGATGCTCCTGCCTGGCCGAGGGTCTTCAACACGCAATCCGGGGCAACGGTTACGCTTTTTCAACCACAGATAACCGAATGGGCCGATTTCCGCCGGCTTGCCGCACTTATTGCCACCGAACTCAAGCTGCCAGCTGAAGCGAAGCCAGTTTACGGCATCATTGGTGTCACAGCCAATACGGTTGCCGATGATGACGCCGGGAATGTCACGTTGAGCGATATTAAGACCACGCGCTTGGATTTTTCAACGCTGGACCGCAAGCAGCTATCGGACCTTACTCTCCAGGTTGGAGCCCTGATGCCGACGGACCCGATTGTCGTTTCGCAGGAGCGGTTAACGGCGAGCATCGCGGATTACAAAAGGCTGGCCAACATCCCCGACATCAAGGCGGATCCACCGCCGATCTTCACGAGTGAAACGTCGGCAGTCCTGGTTCAGACCAACGGCAAGGCGGTTTCGGCCCCGGTGAAAGGCGTAGAGGGGCTTTCCTTTGTTGCCAATACCAATTGGGACCTTTTTAAGATCGACGCGACTGGCGCCTACTACCTCCGGGACGAGAAGAACTGGCTGACATCAACCGCTCTAGAGAGCGGCTGGGTCGAGGCTGACACGGTTCCGGATCTAATTTCCAAGCTGCCGGCCGACGAGAACTGGAAAGACGCGAGAGCAGCGCTTCCGCCGGTCCGTTTCTCCGCGAATTCGGTGCCAAAGGTATTTTATTCAGACACGCCGGCAGAACTGATGATTGTCGAGGGGCAGCCAGTCCTTGAGGCGGTACCGGGCACAGGTCTCGAATGGGTATCGAATTCGACGGGAGCGATCTTCTATCACACGGCAAGCAAGACCTGGTATACGCTTCTTTCCGGGCGATGGTTTTCGGCGACGTCGCTCGACGGTCCGTGGGCGTTTGCGACAACCAAATTGCCCGCCGGCTTCCTAGCCATACCTGACGATACCTCCTATTCGGCGGTGCGGGCTTCGATCCCAGGAACCTCGGAGAGCGCGGAGGCGCGCCTGAAAGCCAGCATTCCCAGAATGGCGCGCGTATTGACCGACGGATCGGTCAAAGTAGAGGTAAGTTACAGCGGGGAACCGATATTCGAGCCGATCGAAGGCACGTCCATGTTCTATGCAATCAATGCGAACGAACAGGTGATCAAAGTCTCGGACAAGTACTTTGTGCTCAAGGACGGCATCTGGTTTGTTGGAGACGCGCCCACCGGACCTTTCGCGGTCGCACATACCGTCGCCGAAGAAATCTACACGATTCCCCCGTCGTCGCCGGTCTACAACGCCACCTATGTCCGCATTTACGAAGCAGAACCGGATGCCATCTGGTATGGGTACACGCTCGGCTATCTCGGCGTCTACCTGGCTTGGGACACCCTCGTGTGGGGATCAGGCTGGTATTATCCGCCCTATTGGGACGATGATTACGACGGCAACTGGACGCCTTACCCACCGCCGATCAGCTATGGAGTGGGCGCCTACTACAACCCCGCCTACGGGACTTTCGGGCGCTACGGCTATGCCTACGGGCCGGAACGGGGCTTGGTTGCCGGTTCTGCATACAATCCGAGAACCGGAACCCATGTTCGCGCCGGTGCGGTCGCCGGACCGAGCGGGCAGCGGGGGTTCATTTCGGCCTACAATCCACGCACGGGCAACGCTTTTGCTGCGCGAGGAGGTCAGAACGTCTATGGTTCCTGGGGCAGTGTTTCCGTCAAGCACGGTGGCGAATTCGCGCGTATCAGCGGCGGTTCCACGGGTAGTGCAGGCGGCCTGCGCTGGCGCAACACGGAAGGCGATAAGGGCTTTCTTGTCGGAAGCAAGGGCGGCGATGTCTATGCCGGGCGGGATGGCAATGTTTATCGCCGCCAGGACGGACAATGGCAAAAGCACTCGCCCGACGGCTGGAAACCGGTTCAGCGCCCGGATGGAGAAAATCTCAAGAATGCGGGGCAGCGTGACGGTATAAAGCGACCGCAAGCGGCGCAACGTGGGCAGAACCTGCGCGACAGTCCAGCGGTGCGACGCAATCAGCAGCGCGCCCCCGACCATCTCAATTTTGACCGGAACGGCCGACAGTTCGGTAATCAGTACGAACTTAACCGCAACTATGGCCGGCGCTCCCCGCAAACCGGCGGAAACTTCCACAACTTCGACCGTGGTGGCTTTCAAGGTGGAGGCAGGGGCAATGGTGGCTTTTACGGCGGCGGCGGCCGTGGCGGCGGAGGAGCAGTTATACGGGGTGGCGGTGGCCGGGGTGGCGGTGGACGCGGCCGCTGAACCGCGCAATTTTCCTCGGGTTGATGCCGATCCGGCTGCTACCACAGCGGAAATAAACGGTCAGCGACGTCGAACGCAGATTTAGCAACGTCAGGGTTGCGAGAACTGGCCGAACCAATACGTTTGCTCTGAGGGCGAGGGGCTAACCTGCTACCAAGTCCACCCTTAAGCCGGTTTAATGCAACGCCAAGTCATAGCGCCGCTATTCGAACAATTCGCGGTTATCCGCTTCAATCTGCGGCAGATCATTGAGGATGCCGTTCAGGTGAGCGCGCATGGCGTCGGCGGCGGCATCGGCATTTCGAGCGTCGATGGCGACAACGATCTTTTCGTGTTGTTCGATGAGATTGTTCATGGAAGCGGGGTTGCGGAGCTGCAGATTGCACACCCTATCCATATGCGCCTTGATGTCTGAAATCGCATTCCAGGCGAGACCGCAGCCGGCGCCCTCGGCAATGGCGATATGAAATTGCTCGTCTTCCCGGCGGAAGGCGTTGTGATCATGGTCTGACATGGCCATACGCTGCCGTTCGAGAATGCTGTCGATCTTCCGGCGCGTCCACGTATCGAAGCTTTCGCTCGCGCGCCGGGCGACAGCCACCTCGATTGCCTCGCGGACGAAACGGGCCTCCATCATTTGGCGCGCCGAGATACGAACGACAACGGTGCCGCGATTGGGGCGGATTTCGACCAGCTTTGATTTTCCAAGCGCAATCAGTGCCTCGCGCACGGGCTGCCGGGACACGCCGAGACGGGAGGCGATTTCCTGTTCGGACAGGCGGGAGCCTGGCGCCAGCTCGAGGCGGATGATCGCCTCGCGCAAATCACGCTCGACCTGAGCAGCCGTCGTCTCCCCGGTCTCGATCTTCAACGGATCAATCTTCAAAGTTTCAAGGTTCATGCTTTTCGCCACCGCGGTCTCGTTGACATTCGTTTTTAGCCACCATACAGTACCATACAACTTGACGACAGCACAAGCGCGGCGCTCGAAGCGCCAAGCCAGGATGGAGGAGCCGGGACGTGAAAATCCCGGTCAGTTGATGACGATACATTCCAATTTCATAAGCCCAGATTCTAGTGATCCGCGTCTGCAGAGTAAATCCCGCTACAAGATGCTTGTCGACGGCAAGTCGGTTGATGCGGCATCGGGAAAAACCATCGACCGTGTGAGCCCGGGGCATGCCGGCGTCGTCGTCGGAACCTGGCCGGAGGCTTCCGCCGATGATGTTCGCTTGGCGATTGCTGCTGCCCGCCGCGCCTTCGACAACGGTCCATGGCCACGCATGTCTGGCGCCGAGCGCTCACGCCTCATGTTCAAGACGGCGGAACGCATTCTGGCCAATGTCGAAGAACTCGCCCTGATCGAAAGTCTGGAGGTTGGAAAACCGATCGCCCAGGCTCGCGGCGAAATCACCTTTTGCGCCGATCTCTGGTCCTATGCGGCCGGGCAGGCGCGCGCACTGGAAGGCCAGACGCACAACAATATCGGCGATAACCGTCTTGGCCTCGTGCTGCGGGAGCCGGTCGGTGTTGTCGGTATCATCACGCCCTGGAATTTCCCATTCATTATTGCATCCGAGCGTGTGCCGTGGGCGATCGGCGGTGGCTGTACAGTCGTGTTGAAGCCATCGGAATTTACCTCCGGCACCTCGATCCGCATGGCGGAGCTCGCCCGCGAGGCCGGTATCCCCGATGGCGTTTTCAATGTCGTCACGGGATACGGTGACCCGGCGGGCCAAGTCCTCGCCGAGGACCCGGGCACGGACATGATCGCCTTTACCGGTTCTGGCCGCGTCGGCGTCAAACTTGGCGAAATCGCCGCTCGTAGCGTCAAGCGCGTCGGTCTCGAGCTTGGCGGCAAGGGGCCGCAGATCGTTTTCAATGATGCGGACCTCGAGGCGGCTGCCGATGGTATCGCCTACGGCGTCTATCACAATGCCGGCCAGTGCTGCATTTCCGGCAGCCGCCTCCTCGTACAGGAAGGCATCCGCGACGCGTTGCTCGATCGCCTGCTCGAAATTTCCCGCAAAGTCACCTTCGGCGATCCGCTGAACGAGCGCACGAAGATCGGTGCGATGATCTCGGAAACGCATGCTGCCAAGGTGCACTCCTATGTGGAGGCCGGGCAGGCTGCCGGCGCCGAACTGCTGCTCGGTGGATCGAGGGCCGGCGAGGGCGCCGGGCTCTATTATGCGCCGACAATCTTTTCCGGTGTCACCGCCGACATGTCGATTGCCCGCGAGGAGATTTTCGGGCCGGTCCTATCGACCTTGACCTTCAAGACGGCAGATGAGGCTGTCGCGCTCGCCAACGCATCGGAATTCGGTCTTTCGGCCAGCGTCTGGTCCACCAATCTTGAAAACGCACTTCAGAGCATCCGCCGTATCCGGGCCGGGCGCTGCTGGATCAACAGCGTCATCGACGGTGCGCCTGAACTGCCAATCGGCGGCTACAAGAAGAGTGGTCTCGGGCGGGAGCTCGGCCGCTACGGCTTCGATGAATATTCGCAGTTCAAGGGCATTCACGTGACCTTGGGCCGGCCGGATCCTTGGTTCGGGTGAGATTGCTCATTCGACACTGAGGCAGAGGAGGAAAATCTCGGCTGGCGCGATCTTTGGTCGGAGCCCGCCAGCCGAGACATGGGTCTTTCGACCCCGATTGCACATCCAAAGGGAGGATACGCAAAATGAAATTGACCAGACTGAAAACCGCAATGCTTGCGGCGTGCGCAGCTATGGCTTTCACAACGTCCGCCATGGCGGCCGATGTCAAGGCGACGATGATCATCTACCTCGATCCGAGTGTTCAGTTCTTTAACCCCGTCGTGAAGGGCGCACAAGATGCTGCAGCACAGTTCGGCGTCGATCTCGACGTTCAATATGCCAACAACGATCCGGTACGCCAGAATGACCTGATCGAGAGCGCCACGGCGAGCGGAGTCGACGGCATCGCCGTCGCTATCTCCTCGTCTGACGCTTTCGACGAAAGCATCTGCAAGGCGGTCAAGGCCGGCATCATCGTCATCGGCTTCAACAACGACGATCTCGACGGTGCCAAGGGTAATTGCCGCCAAGCCTATGTCGGCATGGATGAATTTGCCTCGGGTTATGAGCTCGGTAATCGGATGGTCGAGCAGTTCGGCCTGAAGGAAGGCGACATGGTCTTCAATCCGCGCGAAATTCCGGAAGCCAGTTTCGCCGTCGCCCGTGGCGGCGGCATCGAAAAGGCGATGAAGGAGCATGGCATCAAGGTGGAGACGGTCAAGTCCGGCCTCGATCCGGCCGAAGCGCAGAACATTCTCGCTCAGTTCCTCATCGCCAACCCCAACACCAAGGCTCTGTTTGGCACAGGCTCAGTTACCTCGACCGTGGGAGCGGGCGCCATCAAGGACGCTGGTGTCAACATTCCGTTCGGCGGATTCGACCTCGCGGTCGAAATTGTCAACGCGGTGGAATCAGGTGCCATGTTCGCGACGATGGACCAGCAGCCTTACCTGCAGGGCTACTATCCGATCGCCCAGATCGCGCTGGCGAAAAAGTACGGCCTGACCCCGACTGACGTCGACACCGGCCAGGGCGCTTTCCTCGACAAGTCGCGCATCTCGTCCGTCAAACCGTTGATCGGCAGCTACCGGTAAGCGAGACGCCTGAAGGCCTTCCGGCGACAAGCCGGAAGGTCACCGCGATCCCTGGAACAGAGTAACGACAGTGACCTACGCCATGACCGACAGTGCCGTGCCGAAATCGCGCACGAAAAAACAATCGCTGCTCAAGCAGATCATGACCATGCCGGCCGGAGCCATTCTCCTGGTTTTCGTCTCCTTGCAGATCGTCTGCATCGCCGGTGCGCTCATTTATCCCGACAGCTTCCGTTATCTCTCGCCGCAGAACCTGACAATCCTGATGAAGGCCATTCCGGTCCTCGGCTGCCTGGCGCTGGGCGCCGGCGTGCTCATGATCGCCGGAGAGTTCGATCTGTCGATCGGCTCTGTCTACACCTTGACCGCTGTGCTGATGGCGAGCCTTGTCGATAGCGGCATGAGCGCTTTTCTTGCCGCGCCGCTCGGTATTCTCTTGGGTATCATGATCGGTCTGCTCAATGGCGCGATCACGCTGCGCTTCGGCCTGCCATCCTTCATCGTCACGCTCGGTGGCCTGCTGTTCTGGCGGGGTGCGGTGCTGCTCTACAATGGCGCCGTGCAGGTTCGCTTCGATCCGGAACCGGCCTTTTCCGGCCTCTTTGCCGGTACACTTTTTGGCATTAACGCCGCCTTCATCTGGATTGTCCTGTTCGTTATAGGCTTCTATCTGTTGATGCACCGTCACAAGTTCGGCAACCATGTGTTCGCCACCGGCGGCAATCCTGCGGCGGCAACGGCGATCGGCATCAATACCGATCGCGTCAAGATGGTCGCTTTTGCCATCGCCGGCGGCATGGCGGCTGTTGCCGGCATCCTTGCCACGGCGCGTGTCGGCAGCGTCCAGCCGGGGCAGGGTGCCGGTCTCGAACTGCAGGCGATCGCGGCTTGCGTCATTGGCGGGCTTTCCCTTCGCGGCGGCCGTGGCTCGATCATCGGCATCTTCCTCGGTGTTATGCTGATCCACACCATCACCGACGTGCTTCTGCTCCTGCGCGCACCCGGCTTCTACCTCGACATGTTCATTGCAACCCTGATCGTCGTTGCTGCCGCCTTCAACCATCTTATCGAACGCCGGGGGGCTGCGTGATGTCCGCGTCCAATCTACTCGAACTGCACAATATCTCGAAAAGCTTCGGTGCCTTGACAGCGCTGCGGGACCTATCGTTTCACATCGGCCCAAGCGAAGTCGTCGGTCTTCTCGGCGACAACGGCGCCGGCAAGTCGACCACGGTCAATCTGATCTCCGGCATTCACAAACCGACCTCCGGCCATCTGAGCGTCGATGGCCAGAAAACGCTCTTCACTTGCCGCTCGGATTCTGCCGATGCCGGTATCGAAACCATCTATCAGAACACAGCTCTGGTGGATTCGCTGTCGATCACCCGCAATATCTTCATGGGCCGCGAGCGCACCAATGCCTTCGGCTTCCTGAAGCAGGCCGAGATGCGCGACATCGCCATGGAGGTGCTGAAGAAGGCCGTCCATATCTCCGGAATCGATTCTCCCGACAAGCTTGTGGGCGATCTCTCTGGCGGGCAAAAGCAGGCAGTCGCCATCGCCCGCGCGGTGTTCTTCAAGCGGCGGGTACTTTTGCTCGACGAGCCTACCTCGGCTCTCTCCGTGCGAGAAACCGAGGCGTTGCTGTCGCAGGTTCTGAAACTGAAGGCTGAAGGCGTCTCGAGCGTGCTGGTGACGCACAATCTCTATCACGCCTATCAGGTCTGCGACCGCTTCGTGATCATGAGCCATGGAACCAAGGTCTTCGACGTCAAGAAGGCCGATACGACGATCAGTCAGCTGACAGAATACGTCGTTCTCACCTGACAATCCCATCCAACGCCAAGAGGCAAATCCGTGACAATTTCCGTAAATGTTCGCCAAGTTGTTGGCCCCGAAGATGCTGCGAAGCGCGATACGAACGGCCTGCGCGACGGGTTTCTCATCGAGGGGCTGTTTTCCAAGGGCCGTATCAATCTCACTTACAGCCATCTCGACCGGATGATCGTCGGTGGTGTCGTCCCGACGGATAGAGACTTGATGATCGGCCAGGTTAAGGAAACCGGTACCGAGCAATTTCTCGAAAGGCGTGAGGCCGCGATCCTTAATATCGGTGGACGCGGTCGGGTTCTTGCCGGTGAAACCGAATATACCCTTGGTTTCCAGGAGGCGCTTTATGTCGGCATGGGCGAGGGGGATCTGACCTTCAGAAGCGACGATCCAGCCAGTCCGGCCGAGTTCTATGTCCTGAGCGCCCCCGCGCATCGCAGCTGCCCCACCGTGCTCATCACGCTCGACATGGCCAAGAAGGTGCGTACCGGTTCCGCTGAGGAGGCCAATGCCCGCACGATCAACCAATATGTCCATCCGGATGTCTGCGAAAGCTGCCAGCTTCTGGTGGGGCTCACCATGTTCGAGCCGGGCTCGGTCTGGAATACGATGCCAGCGCATGTCCACGACCGGCGAATGGAGGTCTATCTCTATTTCGGCATGGAAGAATCAACACGGATCTTTCATTTCATGGGTGAGCCCCATGAAACACGCCACCTCGTGCTGAAGAGCCATGATGCGGTGCTGTCGCCGGGGTGGTCCATCCACTCCGGTGCCGGCACCGGCCGCTACTCCTTCATCTGGGCGATGGCGGGCGACAATATGAGCTTTACCGACATGGACAGGGTGCCGATGGACAGTCTGCGATGAGCCCGTTCGATCTTTCGGGCCGCTGCGCCATCGTCACCGGCGCCAATACCGGTATCGGTCAGGCGATTGCCGCCGGTCTCGCCGCGGCAGGGGCCGACATCATCGGTGTCGGCCGTTCGCCGATGGCGGAGACAGCTGGTCAGGTGGCGGCAACGGGCCGCGTCTTCCATTCGCTTCTGGCCGATCTCTCGCAGATGGAGGAGGTCCGTATCCTTATCGAGCGTGCCTCCGCCCTGCGGCCACACCCGGATATCCTGGTCAACAATGCCGGGATTATCCGCCGCGCCGATACGATCGATTTTACCGAGGAAGATTGGGATGCCGTCATGGATACCAACCTGAAATCGGCGTTCTTTCTCTGCCAGTCCTTCGCGAAGATGGCGATCGCGGCGCAAATGCCGGCCAAGATCATCAATATTGCCTCGCTCCTGTCCTTCCAGGGTGGCATTCGCGTGCCGTCCTACACCGCAGCCAAGAGCGGTTTGGCCGGACTGACACGGCTGATGGCCAATGAATGGGCGTTGCGCGGCATCAATGTCAATGCGATTGCCCCGGGCTATGTCGAAACCAACAACACCACGGCGCTCAGGGCGGATGCCGAACGCAATGCCGATATCCTGAAACGTATTCCCGCCGGGCGCTGGGCGCGCGCGGACGATATGGCGGGTGCTGCTGTTTTCCTCGCGTCGCGTGCGTCGGACTATGTGCATGGTACGATCCTGCCCGTCGATGGCGGATGGCTGGCACGATAAAGGAGTTATTTATGATGCCTGATTTCTATACCCTTCCAGAAAGCCTGACATGGACGGAAACCTCGCCTGGTAACCGCCGGGCGGTTCTTGCGCACCGTCCCGAAATGATGCTGGTCGCCTTCAGCTTCGACAAGGGGGCGATCGGCGCTCTCCATTCGCATCCGCATACGCAGGTTAGCTACGTGGCCAAGGGGAGTTTCGAGGTCACTGCCGATGGCGTGACTACGACACTGCCGGCCGGCAGTAGCTTCATCGTCGCACCAAATCTCGTCCACGGCGTCGTGGCGCTGGAGGACGGGTTGCTGATCGATACGTTCACGCCAAGTCGTGACGATTTTCTGTAGCGCATTCTCAAATTCGGAAAATTGAGAATAAAAGCTCTACTGCATTTTAGTCCGGGCGGCGGGAAGATCCTCTCAAGAGCTTGTTTGTCCGACCAACGCGAGTTTCGTTGGATTCAAGCAAGAATGCTCAGTGGCTTCCCACCTAACTCTGAAATCCGTCGGAGACCTCGGGTCTTTTATTTCAAGCGTATTGATGTTCATGTGGCATTCAAGGCATTGACGCCTCCTCGATTAGCCAATCGATGAACGAGTTTACCTCGGCAGTCTCCCGTTTCGCTTCCGCGCAGATGCAATAGTAATTGTGAAGGGCTGGGACGCTGAGTTGAAGCGGTTGAACAAGGCGTCCCTCATTGAGATCGCGCGCGGAAACGACTTCATCGCTAAGCGCCACGCCAAAGCCATCTCGGGCGGCTTGGAGCACGATGCCGAAGTCGTCGAAGTGCACATCGGCCTCACCAGCATAGGGAATGCCAGCTTCCGCCTGCCAGCGACGCCATTGCGAACCGTCGTCTTCGTGCAGCAGTCGATGATAGGCGAGATCGGAGGGTTGTCGGATGGCGTTCGGTCCGCGCAGGAGCTGGGGGCTGCAAACCGGAGTCATGCGGATTCCGTGGAGCAGGCGCCACCAGAAACCCGGCCACGGTGGCATGCCATAAACGATCGCGACATCGGTCTTGCGCCAGTCAACGTCATGGAAGCGGCTGGAAGTAAGAACCTTCAATTGGAAACTGGGGCTTTCCTCCATAAAAGTGAAAAGTCGGGTGGCAAGCCATGCAACACCATGAACTTGCGGGATGGAGATGGTCAGGGCCTGCTTTGGTGCTCCGCCATATTTATGCACCGAGAGCTGGCGCACGCCGGTGTGAATGGCGTCCATGGCGCTTGCCACCGAGCGCTGGAGTTGGCTTCCGCTCGGGGTCAAAGCCAGTTGCCTGCCGCGTTTCTGGAAGAGGTCGACGCCCAGTGTCACTTGCAAGGCCCGGATCTGCTGGCTGACAGCACCCGGCGTCACATGCAGCTCCGCTGCCGCCGCACTGACATTACCGAGCCGCGCGACGCTCTCAAAGACACGAAATGCATGAAGGGGTGGCAGCGACATCGAATTCTTCCTCAATCGGCGTTCAACGGATCAAGCATTTTGATCCCGTCCTGGACGCAACTGCTCGACCACACGATCGGCCAGCGTCCGCAGGATGGGGTCGTTCGCGCGGTCAACCGGGCAGACAATATAATATTCCCGCGCCGCATTGATCGTAGTGGAGAACGGCTGGATAAGCCGCCCTTCGTTCAGGAAGTTTCGCGTCAGCACATCCGAAACGAGTGCCACGCCGCGGCCCTGAACAGCGGAAGCGATCGCCTGCGCTACCGAGTTCACCCGGACACGTGTATTGCCTTCAAGGGCGATCCGGGCCGCGACGGACCATTTCGCCCATTCCCCGCCGTCATCTTCATGTAATAGCGCGACGGAGCTTAGTTTCCCGTCGCGATTGCGCAGGTCGAGCCGAGGGAACAAAGTTGGCGAACACACGGCGCAGAGCCGGACCTCGCTAAGCGAGCGCCAGTATTTTCCGGTGAACGGCGGATTATCGTAGACGATCGCCATGTCGTTTTCCGCCCAGTCGACCTCTGCTGCGGTGATCGCCTCGTTAATGGTGAGGTTGGAAATGCCGTGCCCCTGAGCAAAATCGACGAGGGTCGCTGTCAGCCATGCGATCCCGAGCGCAGTCGGTACCGAAACCGACAGTGATGCGGGATGGTCTCCGGAGATCAGTTTCCGCGATGCCCGCGTGGCCGTATCGAGCTGGCCGAGGGATATGGCGACGGTCTGCGAAAAATCCCTGCCCGCCTGGGTGAGGGCGACATTCCGGCCTGACTTCCGGAACAGGATAATGCCTGTCGCATCGCTCAGCTTCTTGAGTTGCAACGAAATCGCGCTCGGACTGAGGTGCAATTCCGCCGCCGCCTGCCTCACGCTGCCGAGGCGCGCAGTCGCTTCGAACGCGGGGAGATATTGCAGGTAGGGCGGGAGGCGGCTCATCTGGATATCCGGCTGATCGTTTAGCATTATAGAACGATATTGGTGATTTTAAATTGATTTTTTAAAACTGTTAAGGGTGCTATCCAATCTGCAAAGAGGAGCTTTCTAATGATCTCGGCAAAACCATTCGACTACCCCTATGACGGCAATCTCGATGCTCGCAAAACGGCGCTTGTTGTCATCGACCTGCAGGAGGATTTCCTTTCCACCACGGGTTATTTCGCCCGCCAGGGTTATGATCCAGCGCCCCTTCGCGCGATCCTTCCCGCGGTGAACCAGCTCATCGCTGCCTGCCGCGAGGCGGGCATCCGGATCATTCATACCCGGCAGGGGTATCGCGAAGACCTTGCGGATATGACGCCTTACGAAAAATGGCGCCGGCAGCGGTCGGGTCTAGAGGGTACGACTGCGCTGCTACGGTCCAGCCCCGGTTTTCAGATCGTTCCTGAACTTGACGTGCGCCCGCAGGACATCATTGTCGACAAGACCTGCAACAGCGCCTTTACCTACACCGATTTCGAGCATGTGTTGCGCGCGCAGGGCATTACACACCTGCTTTTTTCAGGCTGCACCACCGACGTTTGCGTCCACACGACGCTGCGCGAAGCCTGCGACCGGAATTTCCAGTGCCTGACAATCTCGGACGCCTGCGCCAGCGGTGATCAATATGCGCATGAGGCTGCCTTGCACATGGTCACAGTAGAGAACGGCATTTTTGGCGCGCTGACCGATACCGCAGCGGTGCTCGCTGGTTTGAAAAGACTGGAAAGTTCCAAACGATGAGCGAGATCCGAAAATACGTCTCCCTGATGCGCCTCACGCAAAAGGGGCTCACCGAACTGACCGACAGCGCGAAACGCCGGAAGGTAAGCGAGGACCGCGTCGCAGCGCTCGGCGGGCGGTCGATCGCCTTTTACGCCCTGCTTGGGAACTATGATTTCATGCAGGTTTTTGAAATGCCGAGCAATGAAGCGATGATGCAATACGTCCTCACCGCGCGCCGCGACGGACATGTCGAGCCGCTTATCCTCCCGGCATTCGACACAGAGACATACGGCCAGATTCTAAATGCCGTAGGCTAGGAAAAAGTTTAGTTTTTCTGCGGATTTTTCATGAAAACATTTAGCTTGTTTGCGAATGGCGCTCGTATACGACTTCACTAAAGGCTGATCCAAGAAACCAAAAACAAGGGAACACGACCACGATGAAAGCAACACTGGGAACGAAATTGACTTTTGTGGCAGGCACAATGTTTGCCGCTTTCCTCAGCGCCGGTACAGCTCTTTCCGCCGACCAAAAGCCCGATTTTGTATCGGGCGGCATCTTGAAGATATGCACCAGCGGCGAATTCCCGCCGATGGAGTATTATGAAAATCCCGGTGATAAGGACCTGATTGGCTTCGAGATTGACGTCATGGACGCGATCGCCAAGCGCTGGGGTGCTAAGGCCGAATATATCGTCGGCGACTTCAAGGGCCTGCTTCCTTCGCTCGATTCCAAGCGCTGCGACCTTGTTGCAAGCGGCATCATGATCACGCCGCCCCGCCTGGAAAAATATGACGGCATCCCGTATTTCGGTTCTCACGTCGTACTGGTCACTGCGGCGAACGACACGGAGACAAGGGTCCCGGCCAATGTTAGCGGCAAGATCATGGCGATCGAGGCCGGCACGACTTACGAAAAGACGGTGGCCGATCTCAATGCCGAATTGGAAGCTGCCGGCAAGGAGCCAATCCAGGCGCAGACCTACCCGTCCGCGTCCGGCGTGATCGAGCAAATCCTGGTCGGCCGCGCGACCGCAACGATCACGCAGGATACGACAGCTGCATATCGTATGCTTCAGGTGCCGGGTCGACTGGCCATTCCTTATACTTACGATGAAAGCGAAAACTACGGCATCTACCTGCGCAAGAGCGATGGCGACCGGCAGATGCTGAAGGACGCGATCGAGGCTCTGCAGGCGAGCGGCGAGATGAAGGCGTTTCTCAAGAAGTGGAACCTGCCGGAAGCTTCGACCGACGTTGCCCACGACGTGAACTGACGATAGGTGGTCCACGTTGTTTGACCTCGACCTCTTCCTGCAGGCGATCTTCAGTGCCCCCCTTTTAAAGGGGGCACTCCTAACGATCGGCCTCTCTCTCTGCGTCATGGCTGTGTCCCTCGCGCTTGGCATGGGACTTGGCTCCATGGCAGGCTCACCGCGCCGCTCTGCCCGTTGGCTGGCAACGTTCTATGTTTGGCTGTTTCGCGGCGCACCCGCACTCCTCGTCCTGCTGTTTGTGTGGAACGGCCTGCCACAGATTTCCGAAATCTTTCGGGCAGGCTGGTTCACGCCGTTCTTCGCGGCCTTCTTGGCGCTATCGTTGATCCAGATCGCCTATCTGGCAGAAATCCTGCGCAGCGCCTTTGCCGCTGTGGGGCATGGACAACGAGAGGGCGCGGCCGCGCTCGGTATGCATCGCTGGCAGATCTTTCTGATCATCACCATGCCGCAGGCGCTCAGGATCGCGGTTCCCGCGCTGATGAACGAGTTCATCTCGCTATTGAAGGCCACGTCGCTTGCGACCGTGATCTCGCTGAAGGAACTGATGACCGTGTCGCAATTCGCGATCGCCACCAGCTTCCGCTTCCTCGAATGGTACGGTGCAGCCCTTGTCTACTATCTTGTCATCGTTTCTGTGCTGACGCTCGCCCAGAACCGCATCGAACATGTGCTTTCGCGGGGCTACCGCTGATTGCCGTAAACCCATGGGGTGGATATGAACACGCAAACCGCAATTCAGGTTTCTGGCGTCAGCAAATGGTACGGAACTTTCCAGGTCCTTAAGGGCATTGATTTGGCCGTGAACAAGGGCGAGCGCATTGTCATCTGCGGCCCATCAGGCTCGGGAAAATCGACGCTGATCCGCTGTATGAACCGTCTGGAGGAGCATCAGCAGGGCTCGATTGTCGTCAATGGCGTCGAGCTCACCAGCCAGCTCAAGCGCATCGATCGCGTGCGAAGCGACGTGGGCATGGTCTTTCAGCACTTCAACCTGTTCCCGCACCTGACGGTTCTGGAAAACTGCACGGTTGCCCAGCGCTGGGTGCGCAAGCTGCCAAAAAAGCAGGCAGTCGAGGTAGCGATGAAATATCTCGAACGTGTGCACATTCCGGAAAAGGCTGACAAATATCCGGGCCAGCTTTCCGGCGGCCAGCAGCAGCGGGTCGCGATTGCACGCGCCCTCTGCATGAACCCAAGCATCATGCTGTTCGATGAGCCGACCTCGGCACTCGATCCTGAAATGGTCAAAGAGGTGCTCGACACGATGATCTCGCTCGCAGCTGACGGCATGACCATGGTTTGCGTCACCCACGAGATGAATTTCGCGCGCGAGGTCGCGAGTGAAGTGGTCTTCATGGATGGGGGCCAGATCATCGAGCGCAACAAGCCCGGCATCCTGTTTTCCGCACCGACACACGAGCGCACAAAGCGCTTCCTCGGCAAGCTGCTGCATTGAGCGAGGCCATCTTGACCAACACGAACTGGTTTTCAAAGGAGAGGATTTCGGATCGGCTCACCCGCGTCTGGGAGCCTCATGTCCATAAGTTCTTTCAGGCTAATATATTCCATGTCATCGGCAAGGACGCCGACCTCGTCATCGATTTCGGCGTGGGCCTCGCCAATCTGGGGAGCGCGTTAGGCATTCCTTATGGCAAGCCGGTGCTCGCGGTAGCAACTCACGTTCACGTTGATCATGTCGGCTCGTTCCACGAATTCGAAGACCGGCTTGGCCACACAGTTGAGGCCGAGGCCTTCGCGCTCATGCCGGATGCCGACACGCTCGCCGGCTATTTTCGCAGGCAGCCGGACGCCTTAATCGCAGCAGCTCCCGGGGGAATGACGCCGGCAACCTACAGAATTACGCCCGCACCGCTCACCAGGGTGCTGGCGGAGAACGACGCCATCGACATCGGCAACGCCTGTTACACGGTTTTGCATCTTCCCGGCCATTCTCCCGGATCCATCGGGCTGCTCGACCAGAGGACGGGGGAGTTCTTTAGCGGAGACGCCATATACGAAGGAGGTCTGGTGGATGATCTGCCGGGATGCAACGTCGAACACTACAAAGGCACCATGAAACGACTGGCAGAGCTTGACGCAGACCTCGTTCACGGAGGGCATGGACCGGCGTTTGGGAGAGAGCGGTTGCGCGAGATCGCCGTGACTTACCTCCATTCGAAAGGATGCTGAAAGGACCGACCTCTTCCCGCGCGATGAAAGTCTGAGCATCGTGAGCACTGCCAGAGGGGCGCGGTCCACGCCGAAATCGCGCAGCCGCGCGTGCGATCTAAGTTACGTCTCACCACCTAACCTTTCGACGTGCTCCAACGATGTCAGCCATGGGGTAAATTCGAAAATTAGCGCACAGCGGTCGCATGACCACTCTCGCCTTCTACCCTGCCAAGAGCAATCGGTGGCGAAGATAAAGAGGATCACGGGTAAATCTGGTCATCCCACCAGATCCCACATTTTGATCGATGCTCTTCAGCTTTGACGAGGATGCGCTTTATCTGTTCGACGCGCAGACAGGATTGGCGCTAGGCTGACCGGGGCTTCCGGCCAGCCTAATCTTCACCAGGAAACGGCTTGTCCATCGAAGGCGCGGAAACTGGCACTGCCCGCCAGCGTGGCTCCATCGATGATACGGCGCAATCCCGTAGCGCTATCTGCGACGGGCACGACGGCGTCATCGCCGCCCATGTCGGTTTTCACCCATCCCGGATGCAGCGACACAACTGTGATGCCGTCGGCACGCAGGTCCTGAGCGAGTTTGACGGTTGCCATGTTTAGGCTCGCCTTTGAGCAGCGATATGCATAATCACCATCGTCGTCATCCAGCGTGCCCTCGGCGATCGAGCCGGCACGGCTGCTGATATTGGCAACAATTTTTCGTTTGCCGGACAGCAGGTTCGGCAAAAGCGCGCGTGTCACGAGCAGGGGCCCGAGTGTGTTGATGCGCATGACCTCCAGGAAATCGACAGGCTCCAGCGATTGAAGTCCGCCGGTGTCGCCACGGATGCCGGCATTGTTGATCAGCACGTCGATCGGCATACCATCCAGGCGGCGCGCCAGATCGAGAATGGATGCCGGGTCGGCCACATCGAGCGTCTCCGGCACGATGCCGTCTTCGGCCGCCGGTGTCATGGCGCGGCCGCAAGCGATCACACGCCAACCGGCCGCTGCATATTGCTGTGCCATCACGCGGCCGAGGCCGCGCATGGCACCGGTAATCAACACCGTTGACTGAATGCCTTCAGCGGCCACTGCCAGCGCTCCTTGCCGATTCCGAATGGCTCTGTGCTGCGATCCGGCCGTAGATTTCGCCTGAATATTTGATCGTCCTTACCTGCGTATGGAAATCGACATGGGTGATGCCGAACGGCGTCGTGTAGCCATAGGCCCATTCGAAATTGTCGGTCAGCGTCCAGGCGAAGTACCCCTTGACCGGCACGCCTTCGCTGGCGGCCTTGGCGACATAATCGAGATGGTCGACATAATAGGCGGCGCGAATGTCGTCCCAGACATGGCCGTCGGCCGAGACGGTTTCCGGTGCGGTGGCAACGCCGTTTTCCGAAATGTAGATTTCCTTCGGTGCGTAATTCTCATGCACATAGTGCAGCACATCGTAGATGCAGCGCGGCCAGATTTCGTAGTTTACCTCGGAATAGGTGCCTTCCGGCTGTACGCGCTGGAAATTCAGCGGTGCCAGCTCCGTGCCCTCGGCCATGACGGACCTGCGGTAGATATTGACGCCGAGATAATCGACCGGGGCGGCAATGACGGCATTGTCGTCCGCATGGATCGGGGGCAGCAGATCGCCATAGAGGTCGAGCATGTCCTGCGGATAGCTGCCCTTGAACACCGCATCGAGGAACCAGCGGTTCTGGGCGCCGTCGAAGCGTCTGGCTGCAGCGATATCGCGCGGGTCGCCGGTTGCGGGCTCTGTCACGTTGAGATCGAAGACGATGCCGACCGCGGCGTCGGGAACTTCTGAACGGATGACGGGCACTGCGCGGCCATGGGCGAGCAGCGCATGATGGCTGGCGGTGACGCCGCCCTTGGTGCCGTCGAAAAGACCGGGCGCATCCTCGCCGCTGGCATGGCCCGACCAGCAGAATGTCCAGGGTTCGTTGAGCGTCGTCCATTTCTTGACGCGGTCGCCGAAGGCGCGGGTGGCAACGGCGGCATAATCGGCGAAATGCTCAGCCGTTTCGCGATTGTACCAGCCGCCGCGATCCTGCAGCGCCTGTGGCAGATCCCAGTGATAGAGGGTCGCATAGGGCTCGATACCGGCAGCGAGCAGATCGTCGATCAGCCGGTCATAGAAGGCGATGCCCTTCTGGTTGACGGCGCCGGAGCCGTCCGGGATCAGTCGTGCCCAGGCAAAGGAAAACCGGTAGGCGCCAAGCCCGATGGCTTTCAGAACAGCGATGTCTTCGCCCCAGCGATGGTAGTGATCGCAGGCGACGTCGCCGCTGGACGCGTCGACGATAACGCCGGGCACCTTGCAGAAGCGGTCCCAGATGCTTTCGCCCTTGCCGTCTTCGAAAGGCGCGCCCTCGATCTGGTAGGCGGAGGTGGCGGCGCCGAAGACGAAGCCCTGCGGCAGTACGAGACCTGCTGCGCGTGCTTCAAGAATCTTGCGGTCATTAGCGATGTTTGACGTCATATTTTCTCTCGATGGTGTTGACGAGGCTTGCCGCGGCAAGCGTCAGGACGATGTAGAAGATGGCAGCCGAGTTGTAGGGAGCAAACGGCAGGAAACTTGCCGACTGGAACTCGCGCATGCGCTGGGTGATATCGCGGATTGACAGGATGGACAGGAGCGAGGTGTCCTTGAGAATGGCGATCAGCTCGTTGCCGAGCGGCGGGATGATGATCCGGAACGCCTGCGGCAGGACGACGAGACGGGCCGCCTGCCAGCGGGTAAGGCCGATACTATACGCGGCCTCCACCTGGCCTGCGGGAATGGCGTTGATGCCGGAGCGGAAGATTTCAGCAAGATAGGCGGAATAGGCGACCGCCATGGCGACGATACCGCGCACGAGGTTCGGCGGATCGACGACACCCTGCGTCGCATCCTTCAGCGCACCACTGAGCGGCAGGCCGACATAGAGCACGATCACCAGCATCGGGATGCCGCGAATGGTATCGACGATGAATTCCGAGCCGATTGCCAATGGATGCCTTCTGTGCAGAAAACCGCCGAAGGTGAGCAGGCCGAGAATGATCGCCAGCACGGCGATAGTGATGCCCGTCGAGCGGTCACGGTCGTTCAGCATTTCTGTCTGCCAGAGCACGGGCCAGCCGGCTGGGACTGAGGCAGTTGGTAGAAGGGCCGCGCTGACATCTTCTTTCTTTGCGAGCGCGGCGATCGCTTCGGCAGGGCCGAGGAAGGTTCTCACCGGCGTTTCGGTCGCCGGTCCGCCCGGATACTGGCCATAGCGAACAGCGCCAATCAGCGATGACGGGGTATTGCTGACGATAGCGACCTTGCCGGTCAGTGTCCCAGTCAGCACAAAGCTGTCGCGTGGCTGGGTGAGGAACCAGGTGGCTGCCAGTGCCAGAAGCAGCGTTGCGGCTGTGAACAGCTGGCCCGTCCGCTTCTTGTAATGCAGTTGCAGCAGTCCAACCCAGACCAGCCCCATCAGGGCCGCGAGAAGATAGGCGGCAACGGCGGCGCGGATGGTCGTGGCGACCCCGGCGGCGAAGGCAATATGGGCAAAGAAGAACAGACCTGCCGCGCCAGCGCCATTGATCAGGCCGACAATCCAGCGTCCGGTGCGGCGCAGACCGTTCTCGGAGCCTTTGTGCCGTGTCGCGATGAAAAGACCAAGGCCAATCAGCGTCAGGATTAAATAGACGGGATAAAGGATGGCTTCGACCTGGCGCAGCGTGAGATCGGCGGCCTCGGTCAGCTGCCGGGGGGTGACACCCTTGACGACGAGTGTCGAGGTGAAAGAATCCACGCCATTGGCCACGACCGAAGCGGCAAACGGATGAATGGCGCCGCTGGCAAAAATTGTTGCCGCCGCCATCAGATTAAGCGCGGCGCAGCCGAGCGCCAGCTGCGGCCGGTTTGACTTGGCGCGCGAGAAGGCAAGCAGGGCAATGCCGGACGAAAAGGCGATCGCCAGCGCCAGGAAACCGGGCACGAAGGCGGACGAACCGTTTTCGACGCCAAGGATGGCGCGCAGCGAGCGCTGATAATCTGCCGAGGACGTGAACAGGTAGATGATGAAGGGTAGCGCGGTCAGGATGATGAGATTGCTGGGCCGCACGCGTTTCAGGAATGACATTCATTCCTCCGCAGGAGTGGTTCGGAAACATTTTGAAAGCGGTTCCCGGAGCGCGAACGCTCCGGGTTCGCCGGGCTTACTTGAGGCCCCAGTATTTGCCGATCAGCTGATCGAGCGTGCCATCGTCCTTGATTGCCTTCAGGCCTTCATTAAAGGCGGCGATGTTGGCGTCGTCCTTGCGGAAGACGAGGCCGAGCGGGTCGGACTGCAGATCCTTGATGGCAACGACGAGTTCGCCGGCAAACTCGCGCTCATAGGCCGCAGCGTTGGCGCCATTGATGACGACGCCGTCGACATCCTTGTTCTTCAGGGCAATGACGGAGGCTGAGAAGCTATCGTATGCGGCGACGTTTTCCTTGCCCACGATGCCTTCGGCAACCTGTGCGTCTGTCGTATTGGCCTGCGCCGAGAGCTTCTTGCCCTGCGACTTGAAGTCATCCAGCGAAATTCCTTGGTCGGCGACGCGCATCAGCACTGCTTGACTGTTGACGATATAGGGGTCGGAAAAGTCCATCGCCTTCTTGCGTTCGTCGGTGATCGAAACGCCGGAGGCGACCAAATCGAAGCTGCCCTGATCGAGTGCCGCGAAGATGCCGTCCCAGCCGGTGGTGACGAACTCCGCCTGGCAGTTGATCTTGGCGCAGATGGCATTGACCACATCGACGTCGAAACCGACGATCTGGCCGCTGGCCGGATCGATGCTTTCCATTGGCGGCGAGGTGGTGTCGGAACCGACCTTCAGAAGCTTGCCGCCGAGATCGGCTGCATGCGAAGCGCCGGCTGCAAGTGCTGCCATGGCAAGGGCAATCAAATATGTCTTCACGTTCGTTCTCCTCCGTTTGTGAATGGGTGTCAGGCCGGGCGCGCGCCGAGATTGTCGGGCTGCCTTTCGATCAGGGTTGGCCTGAAAACCTGCCTCAGCGTCTGCGGATCTCCTCCCGCCATCCGCTGCAACAGGAACTCTCCGAGCGTCCTGCCGAGGACTTCGATGGGTTGGTAAAAGGTCGTGATCGGCGGCGTGAAATAGGCGCTGACATTGATATCGTCGTAAGCGATGACGTCGATATGAGTGCCCGCCTGTAGCCCGAGGCTGCCAAGCCCCGAGAGTACGCCAAGCGTCGTGGATTCGTTGATGCAGATGAAGGCTGTCGGCGGTTCCGGCTGCTGCAGCAGGTCAAGCGCACTTTCGCGGCCAAAGCGGGTCGACAGGTCCCCTTCGGCGATCAGGTCCGCCGGTGTCTGAAGCCGGGCTTGCGCAAATGCGCGGGAAAAACCGTCGATCCTGTCCATGGCATAGGAGAGGGGGCGTTGAGGGTTGATCAGCGCGATGCGGCGATGACCGCCGGCAATCAGCCGTTCCGTGGCGGCAAAGGCTGCCCATTCATTGTCGATATCGACATGCGCGTAGGTGAGCGGCTTGCGGCAGCGGCCGAGTGACACGAAGGGAAAACCGCTTTCGACCAGAAGATCGATGCGCGGATCGTCAGCGAGGATGCCGGAAAAGATGATACCATCGGCAAGGCCCTGATCCATGATCCGGCGCGCCATGTCGCAGCCATCCTGGGTGTCGCGGATGACATGAACGGAGATGCGATAGTCGGACCCTTCCAGTGCCTGGCTGATGCCGCTGAGGATCTGGGTGTATTCGACACCGTCCCATTCATAGTCGCGCACTGCGGTCACCGGCATCAGCACCGCCGCCTGATAGGTCTTGCCGGTTCGAAGCGCCATGCCGCGGGCATTGGCCTGATAGCCGACCTCCTGTGCCGCCTTGAAGATAGCATCCTTGGTTGCCTGAGCAACGACGGGCGAGTCCCTGAGTGCTTTGGAAATGGTGGCGATGGAATAGCCGGTGAGATCGGCCAGCGTCTTGATGGTCGGCGGTGTGCGGCGCGCTGATTCAGTTTCCGCCATGCATGCCTCCCAGCTCGCCGACCTGATGACGGGACTCGTATCAGGCAATAAAAACGTTTTCAACAAGAATAAAATCGTTTTTATTTTGAGATCTACGTGAGGGGCAGGTGCATACGTGGCGACATACGATCCATCCTAGCATTTGAGAGAGAGACGAAATTTCCAGCGTTATCAACATTTTAGGAAATTTTAATATGGATCTCCGTAGGCAATGCAGAGATAACATTTCGGCGGGTCACGTCTGCGAATGTTTCGGAAATTTGTGAACTGAGCGAGAGTCTTCCCCGAAGAGCAGAGGGAGTTTGTCGCTGACAACGGGCGGTCGATTGCAGAAGGTTTCTGCTCGGAATCGGCTTGATTCCCGGGGATTTATGGCCGATCGCTGCCTGAAACGCGGTTATAAATCCTCACCGCGAATTGCGACAAGTTAAGGCAGCGCCAACCTTTAACGAAGTCGGCTCAAATCGGCCGGGCGATTATTGATGATCGCTTCCATGGAAAAGAAGCCGGTGACAGTGGCAAGATCGAAGTTCGTGATGAGTTTCTGGTAAAAAGCGTCATATCCTGACATGCCGCGGGTCACGACCTTGATCAGGTAGTCCCAGTCACCGCCGATCCGGTAGAAGTCGATCACCTCAGGCAGGCGTTCCACATGAACGCGAAAACCATCGATCCATTCCTTTGAATGGTGGCGGGTGCGGATCATCACAAAAACGGTCAGGTCGAGCCCGAGAGCCTTCAGATCGATCTCACTATGCGTGCCGCGAATGAGACCGGATGCGTGAAGGCGCTGCAGGCGGCGCCAGCACGCATTTTGGGACATACCGACCTTGTCGGCGAGGTCACGCTGCGACAGGCTGGCATTGCTTTGCATGGCGGACAAAATCTTCATATCAAAATCATCTATTTTGAATGATTCACCGCTCATATGACACGTTCTCTCGTAAAATAGGCAAAAAATAGGTGACTTATTTGATCGTGGAGCAGGATACGATCTGCGTCAATAGATTGATGTCAGGAGATCACCGTGGACCTTGCTCAACCCGTGCCGAAACAGAGCTCTCCTCTGACGAGGTTTCGTCAAAGCCTGAATGTTGCGGACGTTATTGCCGAGTTGCGCGATGGTCTCGTTGGCGCGAAGGCGAGGGTTTGCGGGCCTTATGGTGACAAGCCGCTGGTCTATGCCGACTATGTCGCATCGGGTCGAGCGCTTCACCAGATCGAGAGCTTCGTGCTTGAGGAAGTGCTCCCCTATTATGCCAATAGCCATACGGAAGCGTCCTATTGCGGTGGCTTCATGACCCGTATGCGTCGGCAAGCACGCGCGTTGATCGGTGAATTCTGCGGTTCGACGGACCAGCATGCGGTGATCTTCACCGGCTCCGGCGCGACCGCGGGTATCAACCGCCTGGTCAAACTGTTCGGTGTCACCGCGACGGTTGCGGCTGGCAAACATGCCCGCGTCATTATCGGCCCTTACGAACACCACTCAAACATCCTGCCCTGGCGCGAAAGCGGCGCGGAGATCATCGAAATCGCCGAGCATCCGCAGGGCGGTCCTGATCTGTCGCTTCTAAAGGCTGCACTTGAGGACACAGGCGCGGATCTGACCATCTGCAGCCTGTCTGCGGCCTCCAACATCACTGGCATCATCAGTGATGTCGCGGCGATCACTGCGATGGTCAAGGCCGCGGGTGCCAGGATGATCTGGGACTATGCCGGCGCCGGTCCCTACCTGCCGATTTCCATGACGCCGGCGCCCGGCGCCGACATCGATGCGATCGTTGTATCACCGCACAAGTTCATCGGCGGCCCAGGTGCCTCAGGCATCCTGATCCTTCGCCGCGACAGCCTGGTGACTGACAAACCCTCGTGGCCGGGCGGTGGAACGGTCAAGTTCGTCTCGCCACAGACGCATGATTATTCCGACAGCGTTGAATCCCGCGAAGAGGCAGGCACGCCGAATGTCGTCGGCGATATCCGTGCAGCACTTGCCTTCATCGTCAAGGAGGCAATCGGTGCCGAAGCCATGACCGCGCGCAACCGCGAACTGGCGCAGCGCGCGTTCGATGCCTGGAAAGGCCTGCCGCAACTGGAAATTCTCGGTCTCGTGGAGCCGGATCGGCTGCCGATCTTTTCGTTCCGTGTGAAGAACGGCAAGGGGGGCCATGTCCACCAGCAACTGGTGACCCGCATGCTGAGCGACCGGTTCGGCATCCAGGCCCGCGGCGGCTGTGCCTGTGCCGGCCCTTACGTGCATCGGCTGCTGTCGATCGACGGCGAACAGTCCGAGACTATCCGTCAGGCCATCCTGTCCGGTGATGAAATCGAAAAGCCGGGGTTCATTCGGCTGAACTTCAGCGTTCTGCTGCCAGACGACAAGGTGCAGTTCATTCTCGATTCGGTCGCGCAGATCTCCATGGATGCTACGGATTTCGAGGCCGACTACGATGTCGATCCTAGCCGGGCGATCTTCTCTCCGCGAGCAGAAGTCAGGAAAGGCTCCGTTCATGCTGCAGCCTGAGGTCAAAGGCTTCTACGATGCCCGTACCGGCAGTATTCAGTATGTCGTCGCCTGTCCGAATACCCGCCAGTGCGCCATCATCGATCCGGTTCTCGATTTCGACGAGAAGTCGGGCTCGACGGCCACCGCCAACGCCGACGCCATCCTCGACCACGTTCGTAGCCACGGCCTTCAGGTCGTGTGGATCCTGGATACCCATCCGCATGCGGATCATTTTTCCGCAGCGCGATACCTGAAGGCTAAGACCGGTGCCCTCACTGCGATCGGCGAGCATGTCAGGGACGTGCAGACAATCTGGGCGCAGATCTACAACTGGCCGGATTTCGCCTGCGACGGCTCGCAATGGGATCGTCTGTTTGCCGACGCCGAAACCTTCAAGATCGGTGATCTCGACGCTCGAGTGATGCATTCGCCGGGGCATACGCTGGCCTCGATCACTTATCTGATTGGCGACGCCGCCTTCATCCACGACACGCTCTTCATGCCCGATAGCGGTTCCGCGCGCGCGGATTTCCCCGGCGGCAACGCCACCGATCTTTGGAAATCGATCAACGATATCCTGAACCTGCCGGAGGAAACCAGGTTGTTCACTGGCCATGACTATCGGCCAGGTGGGCGTGAGGCGCTTTGGGAAAGCTCTATCGCCGAGCAGAAGGCTAGCAATCCCCATGTCGCAGGCCGGTCTATGTCGGACTTTGTCGGACTGCGCGAGGCGCGTGATGCAACCTTGCCAATGCCTAAGCTCATACTGCATGCGCTGCAGATCAATATTCGCGGCGGAGAATTGCCAGCTTGCGAGGAGAACGGCCGGCGTTACTTGAAGATTCCGCTTGATGCCCTTCCCGGGTCGGTATGGGGAGCTTGACCACTTGGACGGTTCGCTCCACCAGGTCCTGCTCGCAATCGCTTCCGGATCGCTGATTGGCTGCGTGCTGGGTCTGATCGGAGGCGGCGGGTCGATATTAGCGACGCCACTCCTCGTCTATGTGGTTGGCATCCGCGACGTTCATACGGCGATCGGAACCGGGGCGCTTTGCGTCTCGGTTAACGCCTACCTCAATCTGATCGGCCATGCGATCAAGGGCCATGTCTGGTGGCGCTGCGCACTGATCTTTGCATTTGCCGGCGCCCTCGGCGCCTATCTCGGTTCCAGCTTCGGTAAATTCGTGAACGGCCAGAGCCTGTTGTTCGCCTTTGGCCTGTTGATGATGTTCGTCAGCTTTGCAATGCGCAATGTGCAGAACCAAGCGGACATCACCGCTCGTTCGCTGACAATACAAACGCAGGGCAAAACTGGTGCGGTCGCGCTCGCAACAGGGTTCGGGTCCGGATTCTTTGGCATCGGAGGCGGGTTTCTGATTGTGCCTGGGCTGCTGCTATCGACCCGAATGCCTCTCATCAACGCGGTCGGCACATCCCTGTTCGCCGTCGGCACGTTCGGGCTCACGACAGCGGTGAACTACGCCCTGTCGGGTTATGTCGATTGGCTGATGGCCGGATACTTTATCGCCGGAGGCGTGGGCGGGGGGATCGTTGGGACGATTGCGGCCGGTCATCTTGCCAGCCATCGGACCGCACTAGCCGTTATTTTTCGTTGGGTCATCTTCACGGTCAGCATCTACGTGATTTGGCAAAGCGCTGCTGCATTGTGATCGAAAGACACGCCAGCCTGCCGTTCACTGTGGCACCATTGCTCTCTCGTTGAAATCATTGCCAACGCCGTGTGGCTCAATTTCAGCCTACCTCTCTGCCTGCGAATGGTCGAGGGCTTGCTGGCTGCCCGTGGGGTCTTGGTCTCGCATCAAAGGGGCCGGCTTTGGGTGGCGAAATTCGGGCGTGGAAAGGTTGATCAGATATGATCTCTCTTAAAGGAGCAGGATCGCCACAACGCGCATGACTTCGGTTCGTCCGGCAATCAGGAACGTCTCCTTCAGGTCCAGGCAAGCTTCGCCATGAAACCTGTGAACCCGATTCGCCCTCAATGACCGTCCATCACAATCAGGTTGACCTGACATTACGCCTAATTTGGAGGGCCAATGGCCATCTTCTTTCGCACCTTCATAGATGCAGATGCCGCGTTCGAGAGAATAGAGACTTCTCTATCGGGAACTCCGGCATTCGACGGTTACTTCAGTGTGAACCGCACCGGGTTTGCCGGAGGCCATTTCGTTTAAGTTATGCGGCCATGGCTGGCTCGTCCAGCATGGCGTAGTATCGCTCTTCGGCTTCGGCT
>NZ_LMCZ01000020.1:0-58344 GCF_001424965.1 Rhizobium sp. Root1204 | reverse complement strand
TGCTCAACATTCCAAGGGAGAAAACTCTTGCTCATGAATGGACTGAATCAAATCAAAGCCTGAACGTCCACCCCTTCCGCACGAAATCGTGGACGGCCTCCTAGTGCTCAGATCGTGGGCCATTTTCCAGCCTCTCCGTATGGAGTGATGAAGAATGATGGTCCGCTCGCACTTCTCCATACGCTCCATATGATCGGCGGGTCGTGCTGCACATGGGCGGCTGGCGGCCAGGAGCGAAGCCTCGGCAATGCCAAAGTCGCGGTAGCAATAGATCGCCTGGCGCCAGACATGGATGGATCGATGTCCCGAATGCTGCCAGTTCTCCGCGCTCCAAGCGGCGTTCTGGCTGGTGGATGGATCGGCAACGGTGCCGACAGCAGATGCAACCGTTTCAGATGCTACCGTTGATCAGTTTGAGAATCGGTCAGGAATCTCCATGTCCATATCGGCGCGCTCAAGAATGCATCGAGCGCGTCACCGCATCAAGGTCGCGATCTCTTAGGTCAGCGAATACCAGCCTCGTTACCAAACAGAACTCGTCGATTTCAGTCGCTAAAGTTCATTATCGTCGGGAACTTTGCACCCCACTACAGGTTTGAAGCCCGCGCTGCCGCCCCTGCGACGGCGCCTGAACGCTCGTCTTAACGGATGAGCATCAGATACCACTGGCGCCATAAAGGAGGACATCATGGCTAGCACAAAGACACTCGACGATTTGTTTCTCGACACGTTGAAGGACATCTATTTCGCGGAAAAGCAGATTCTGAAAGCTTTGCCGAAGATGGCGCGTGCCGCCGACTCCGAAGAAGGCAAGGCAGGCTTTCTCCAACACCGCGACGAAACCCAAGGGCAGATCGATCGCCTCGAGCAGGTGTTCGAACTGCTCGGCAAGCCGGCCCGCGGCAAGACCTGCGAGGCTATCCAGGGGATTATCGCCGAAGGCGAGGAGATCATGGAGGAATTCAAGGGTTCTCCGGCCCTCGACGCCGGCTTGATCTCGTCGGCGCAGGCGGTCGAGCACTATGAAATCGCCCGTTACGGCACTCTAATCGCCTGGGCCGAGCAGCTTGGTCTCAATAACGCGGTACCGCTGTTGCAGGCGAACCTGGCCGAGGAAGAAGCCACCGACAAAAAGCTGACGCAACTCGCCAAGGCTCAGGCAAACGCCAAAGGCAAAGGCAAGGCCGCCTAAGTCTGTTGTCAAAGGGCCGTCCTAACGGGCGGCCCTTTTCTTATTTGGCATCCTTTCAACATCGCAAGGAAAATCAGATGGCCAAGCAAACTACGAAAGCCACGACCACATCTTCTGTCAACGACACGGTAACCATTCATGACCAGCAGCTCCATCGCGGCGCCGGCGGGGAGCTTCACCAGATCGCTGAGGACGGGCAAGACATCCTTACGACCGCCCAGGGTGGTCCTGTTGGCGACGACCAGAACACGTTGAGGGTGGGTGCTCGCGGTCCGGCGCTGATCGACGACTTTCATTTCCGGGAAAAGATCTTCCACTTCGACCACGAGCGCATTCCCGAGCGCGTTGTGCATGCGCGTGGCTATGGCGCCCACGGTTTCTTCGAAACCTACGAATCGCTGTCGGATATCACGCGCGCCGATGTATTCCAGCGGCCGGGCGAGAAGACGCCGGTCTTCGTGCGGTTCTCAACCGTCGCCGGCAACAAGGGATCTGCCGATCTCGCCCGCGACGTCCGAGGGTTCGCCGTTAAGATGTATACCCAAGAAGGCAACTGGGATCTGGTCGGCAACAACATTCCGGTCTTCTTCATCCAGGACGCGATCAAGTTTCCAGACATGGTCCATGCCGCCAAGCAGGAGCCGGACCGCGCCTTTCCGCAGGCACAGACCGCGCACGACAACTTCTGGGACTTCATCAGCCTGACGCCCGAAAGCATGCACATGGTGATGTGGATCATGTCGGACCGGACAATCCCGCGCTCCTTCCGCTTTATGGAAGGATTTGGCGTTCACACGTTTCGCTTCGTCAATGCTAGCGAGGAATCCACCTTCGTCAAATTCCACTGGAGGCCCAAGCTCGGTCTGCAGTCGGTCGCCTGGAATGAGGCCGTCAAAATCAACGGCGCAGATCCCGATTTCCACCGCCGCGATCTCTGGCAGTCGATCCAGTCTGGTAACTTCCCGGAATGGGAACTCTGCGTACAGCTGTTTGACCAGGATTTCGCCGACAGCTTCGATTTCGACGTCCTCGATCCGACCAAGATCATTCCAGAAGAAGTGCTTCCGGTTCGTCCGATTGGTCGTCTTGTGCTCGATCGCATGCCCGTTAATTTTTTCGCCGAGACCGAGCAGGTCGCCTTCATGACCCAAAACGTCCCGCCGGGCATCGATTTCTCGAACGATCCTCTGCTGCAGGGTCGGAATTTCTCCTACCTTGATACACAGCTGAAGCGACTAGGCGGACCGAACTTCACGCATTTGCCGATCAACGCGCCGAAGTGTCCCTTCGCGCACTTTCAGCAGGATGGCCATATGGCCATGCGCAACCCCGTCGGACGGGTCAACTACCAGCCCAACTCCTTCGGCGAAGGGCCACGGGAGTCTCCGGCGCGCGGCTATCGCCACTTCCCTGCCGAGGAACAGGGGCAGAAGGTTCGCATGCGTCCAGAAAGTTTTGCCGACCACTACAGCCAGGCGCGGCAATTCTACATCAGCCAGACGGGAGCCGAGCAACGCCATATCGCCATGGCGCTGACCTTCGAGCTTAGTAGGGTCGAAACCGCTGTGATCCGGGAGCGGATGGTGTCGCATCTGATGAATATCGATGAGACGCTGGCTACCACCGTGGCGCAAAAACTCGGCTTCCAATCGATGCCGAAGCCGGCCGACGCCGCAATGCCCACCCGACAGGATCTGGAGCCTTCGCCGGCGCTGAGCATCATCGAACGAGGTCCAAAACGCTTCGAGGGTCGCAAGCTCGGGATCCTCGTTGCCGACGGCGCCGATGCAAATCTGCTTAAGGCCCTGATTGCAGCTGTGACAAAGGAAAAGGCGGTCTTCGAGATTATCGCACCGAAAGTCGGCGGCGTGACCGCGGCAGACGGAAGCTTCATTGAGGCGCAGTATATGATTGACGGCGGCCCTTCTGTATTGTTCGACGCCGTCGTGCTCCTGACGTCTCATCAGTCGATTGACGACCTCGTCAAGGAAGCGGCAGCACGGGACTTCGTGGCCGACGCGTTCCAGCATTGCAAGTATATTGGTTGCGACCAGTCGGCGTTGCCGCTTCTGGACAAGGCGGGTATCGGCGGCGCCCTCGATGAAGGCACGATTACATTATCGAGCGCGAAGGACGTTGCAGCTTTCGTCGCGGAGCTTGGCAAGTTGCGGGTGTGGGGTCGCGAGCCTTCCATAAAGCTCGGCAAGGCCTCACCGCCAATCGCGTGATATTTAGGGCGCGGAGAAATCCGCGCCCCTAAAATCTGGACTCGAGCGCCGTACAACGCTTCCCGACATACAGGCCACCTCGCATCAACTGCGGACTAGGAAAGTTTGAAATATCCGCTGAAAATCAATCTTATTGCTGTTTGCTTAAAGCTTGGCTTATCACCGACCAGTGCGAGCATGGAACCCTTGATCGATCGCGCAGACCGGGCGGTGAGGTCTAGCCGAGATCATGACCGAGCGAATGGCTGACAAAGGGCTCGAATTGCATTTCATTGATGATCCCGATGGCCGTGATCCTCCTGGCGTGCCTAGCATCCATGATGTCCCAAAGCTCGGTTCCTAACCCGGCGCACCTCAATCATGCGCACTCGTTCGGCCGACTACGATCTTAATTATCTCGAAGATCCCTCTGGAACTTTTACCCGCTGTCACTGTTCGTCAGCGCCAAAATCACCGGAAAGGAAAACCATAGCAGAGCAGACTTTGGACGACCTGTTCCTTAATATGCTGAAGGACATCTATTATGCCGAAAAGCCCATCCTGAAAGCACTGCCGAAGATGGCACGCGCCTCGTAGTCGGAAGAAGGCAAGGCGGCGTTCTTCAAGCACAAGGAACAAACCGAGGGCCAGAGAGCGCCTGCAACAGGTGTTTGAATTTATTGGCAAGCCGGCCCGCGGCAAGACCTTCGAGGCCATTCGGGCATCATTGCCGAAGGCGAAGAGATCGTGGAGGAGTTCAGGGGCTCGGTCGCTCTGGACGCTGGCCTGATCGCTTCAGCCCAGGCTGCAGGCCGCGCACCTTCATCACCCGATAAACGCGTTTGGCATTCGGCCATAGGAGGTTCTCGCTGCGCGCTTTACGGCGTAAGATCGCATGAACCCGGCGATATCCATAGGTCGGCATCTCGGAGATGATCGCTTTGATTTCATCGATGAGATCATCATCGGCGAGCGGCGGCCGACCACGGGCTTTGGAGGGACGCTGTTTCACACGCTGAGCCATGTTTGACCGGGCAACACCAAAAGTCTCGCNGAGATCATCATCGGCGAGCGGCGGCCGACCACGGGCTTTGGAGGGACGCTGTTTCACACGCTGAGCCATGTTTGACCGGGCAACACCAAAAGTCTCGCACACAGCCGTCATCGGGAACTTCCCTTCGGCAATGACAGCGAGCGCAACAGACGTTTTTTTGGGCCGGTGGCGATCTCAAGCGGCTCTCTGAGAATCTCGCCTTCCATCGTCTTCTTGCCGAGCAGGCGCTGCAACTCTTTGACCTGGTGCTGAAGGGCACGGTATTCGGACGCCGGAACGACATCTTCCTCGGCAGCAGTTGCCGTCAGAGCCCCTTGAGTGGCAAGCTTACGCGAGGTGAATAACTGGTTCGGCTGAATGCCGTAGCGGCGAGCAACAATGCTCACCGTAGCGTCCGACTCACATGGCGATCCCGTCCGGAAAAGCCCTTGCTGCTGCCTGATGAACAACCCTGTCCGGACCATGGACCCCTTGCTCACATTCCGCCTAGCAAACAGCGTCAAGTGTTGTGATGAGCGGCGATGGGTCTGGCGGCTTTGGCCTGCCCGATCTGGCTCGGCAACAGGGCTTCAGATTTGAACGTGATCGACAAACGCAACATAACCCATTTCAGTCGCTCCATTATCACGTCGCAACCGCGGCCCTCTCGCCTGCAACATCGCCGAGCTGTCCGCAAACCCTCTGCTCCTACAAGATTTTCCGAAGGTTAAAGGGGAAGTTGACGCATTAAGCCCGTTGGAAGCGTGGTGTCACTCGGTGTGTCAGTCCCCCTTTAACAAATCAGGTGATCGTCAGCAATTAGCACACACAACCTTTCTTGCAAGAACCTACGTGCTGGCGTTACCTCACCAAACAGCTTAGCGTCCGCCTGATCGACGAGGACAAGGCTTGTTGAGGTCAATTTCCCTGCAAGGAACTTTCGGTCGACATCAAAGTTCGATCCCGTCGCTAAAGTTGGGAAATTCCGATGCCAAAAAACACTATTTTCCTCGCGCTTGTTTTTGCCATGATACAATCATCTGTCTTGGCCCACGAAAGCCTGTCCCCACAGGACTTTGCGCGAGAAGCCGCCATCTCTAACACTTTCGAGCTCGAGGCAGCCCAACTTGCTGTTGAGCGCGCCAATGATCCTCGAGCCGTGTCATTTGCGAAAGATATGGTTCGTGACCATGGCAGGGCAGCCACAGACTTGGCGGAAGCGGCGAAAACGGATGCTGTTCGTTTCACGTCTCAACTCGATGAACGGCGAAAAAAGCAACTCGACGCGTTGGTCGGCGCGGCAGAAACCGATTTCGACCAGGCATATTTCTCTACTCAGGTCACGGCCCATGAAGAGACAGTCACCTTGTTCGATACCTTTGCAAAAAGCGGCAACGCCGGGGCTCTGAAAACATTCGCGCAGAAGACACTCGGGACGTTGCACATGCACAATGTTCGGGTTCATGACCTAACGGATCAGGAATAGCTTTAAAACGCCGTCACGCCGCCTCGCGCGCATTGAGGCGGGTGGAGCTTGAAGAATCGCAAGCGTTTGATCTGAGCCGGCAGCACAGGGAGTCGAAGATGCGGAAGAGCACAATGTTGCTAATCGCTTTCACTGTTCTGGTCGTTGGGCGCCTAATCTCTCAGCAGCTTCTTCACCCCGATCCATTTAGGGACGATCGCCAACCGAAAACGTCGGAATAGCTGACGACCAATAGACGTCGATCGGTCGTACGCGCCCATACCGCTGCGAGAGATGCTGAAGGCAGGACGGATACAATGATCCCTAACCGGAAGGAACGTCATGCGTGTCAGGTTTACCCTAATCGCCCTGCCCTTGGCAGCAATCGTTGGTCTTGGCAGCCTATGGATGCTCACGACAGCTCGCCCCCCGTTTGGCCTCAGCAATCCGTTCCCCCTTATGGCTGGTGACACCGAGCGCGGGCGCCAGGTCTTCAATGCGGCTCATTGCGCGTCTTGTCACGCAACGCCTGGGCAGCCAGATCGCCTGAAACTCGGCGGCGGCCTTGCACTCGCCTCGCCCTTCGGCACTTTTCGACCGCCAAACATCTCTCCGGATCCCGTCGACGGGATTGGGCGCTGGGGCGTTTCCGACCTGGCGAATGCACTTGTAGCAGGAGTGTCGCCCGACCGGCGTCATTATTATCCGGCTTTTCCCTATACAAGCTACACCGGCATGACCGCCGCTGACATCAGCGACCTGTTCGCATATTTGAAGACCTTGCCAGCGGTCTCTGGACGGGCTCCACCGCACCATCCCAATATTTTGTTCGCGATCCGCAGATCCGTCGGGTTATGGAAACTACTCTTCTTTGATCCATCACAGCCGAAGCTGAGGAGCAACGTTGAAACTGTTGGTATCGATCGGGGCCGGTATCTCGTCGAAGCGCTGTCGCATTGTGCCGAGTGTCATTCGACCCGTGATGTTTTCGGAGCCATCAAGTCGAGCGCGCGGTTCGCCGGCGGAATCGATCCGCAGGGTACGGGCTTCGTTCCGAACATCACCCCGGTGGGGATCGGCGGTTGGACTGAATCCCAAATTGTTAGAATGCTGGAGACGGGTGACACACCCAATCACGGACGCGTCGGCTCGTCGATGGCCGATGTTGTCAGCAATACCGCGATGTTGTCCGACGATGACCGCAAAGCGATTGCCCAATACATCAAATCCCTGCCCGCGCGTCCGACCCCTGAACCATGATTCAGCGCTGGTACAGGTATGCGGCGACATCCCTCGCCTCGGCCTCGGTAATCCCCGTGATTGGCATCGCGGTGTTCGGAGAGAATCTTTGTGGAGCAACGATCCACTCAACCATATGATCGGACGAATTGGTGAGCACACCACCAATATAAACACGGCCTGAAAGTCCGGAAAGAGGTCCTCCCACCTGGCCGTCCGCGCCTGGTACGCCTGGGATCGTATGACATCCGGAGCACCCGAATTTTCGCAAGAGCGGCAATGCCCGTGAGGCGCCACCGTTTGTCAAAGCCTGCGCAATTCCGGTTCGCTCCTGACGATCGGCAATCATGCCGGCAACCACAAAGACGGTGACAGCCGCAAACAGGCCTGCAGATAACGATAAAAGCAACGTCAGCCGGGTTGCAGCCTTCAGGTCAGACATGGCTCAAATCCCGCGAGCCAGACGCTTTGATCCAAAGGGCCAACATGATCAGCGCCGCGCCCGCATAGACCGTTCCGGCCGGCACCCACATCAGCATGCCGGCAAGCTGCTGGTCCTCCAGAGGCGTCAGTCCCCATGCCCGCGCGTCCGCGGTCTGGGCGAGGTAAAGAACCCTTGGGGCAAGCGCCATCAGGGCTCCGAGAATACCGGTGTGTAGCATCGTCACTAACAGGTGCCATGCGGCGGCCCCATGGCTGCAGCGCCAAAAAATCGACCACCAGAACAGCAGGGCGGTGATCAGGAAACTCAGATGCTGCAGGCGATGCAGGCTGATATCGGTGACGGAGGCATCGAACAGCCAAGGCAGATGCCAGGCCCAGATCGCTACCCCGTGCAGCAACGTGGCGTTTAACCCACGGGTCGACCAGTCCCAGATCCTGCGCATCGCTGCGCTCTTCATCGCGGCACCAGCAATGTGACGCCCGCGCCTCGGCAGGGCCCAAACAAAGGTTGACACCGGACGCGATAAGGCAAGCAGAGGGGCAGACACGGCGATGATCACTTCGTGCTCGATCATGTGGAAGGTGAAGAGGTGCTCGCCCAGCCAATGGAGGGGCGATGTCAGCGCCGCAGCAAGCGTCGCCCATCCACTTATAAAAAATCCGAGCCGCGAAGCGAAAGCGCCGTTGCCATGTGCTACGCGGCGCACCATCTTCACCGATCCCATGCCATAGGCAATCGCCATGATCGCGAGAGGTGCGACGATCCAGGGGTCGAAGGTCCAGGTTGCTCCGTCGGAATGCGCGTCTGTGCCATGGGCCGACGCGGGGCTCATCGCCATGACGAACATGAGGACAATGATCATCTCTCGCATGGGCTTATCAGCAAAGCTGCTGCTCCCTGTAGGAAGACGGCAAAACTAAACAGCAGGCCTCCACACCACCAGAGGATCCCGAATTGGCTCTCTTGATACCCGTCTTTCGATTGCGACGACCTTGCTCCGGCACCCACCGCAGATAGGGAAACGATCACGGCCAAGATGCTGGCAGACAGGGTCAAAGCCGTGTTGCGATTGCAATCGACCGAGGGCAAGATCTGCCCCAGTTGCGTGGTCACACCCCAGAGGCCGACGGGAACGAGCAAAGCGGCATATTGGACGATCCCAGTTTTCATAGCCGCGGAACCCAGTAGATGCAGACGTAGATCGGGATCCAGGTGGCGACCACGAAATTCCAATACATCGCGTTGTCGCTGACATCTCCGAAGCGTCGCAGATTATCGCCGTGATGGGTGAACATCAGGCAGGTGAGAACGAGGGTCTCGACAAGGTCGGTCAGGATGTGAGTCGTGTGCAGTCCGAGCAGCAGCCACACCACCGATCCATAGGCATTTTGGTCCCACTGGATATGCATGGCCGGAAACTCAAAGATCCGGACGACAAGCGGTGCAATCCCGAAGAACGACATGAAGATTAGACCAATACGCACCTTGAACATATCCCGCTGCTTGGCCCACCGGGAGACGAGGAGGTTGGGAACGAGGCTTGCCGCCAGGAGAGCGGTCATGCCTGTCCCGGCGCCCAAGTCGGGCGGTTCGACCCCGATTGGCCAGACCGGCGCGAGGCTCATGAGATAAAGATAAATCACGATAGCCAGTGCGAACCCGGTGCCCTCTATGAGCATAAAGGCAAGCGTACCCCACCATGCAGGGCTCGCGCTGCCGTCGCAATGTCCCGTCAGATCGGAAACGTCCAGAACTACGACCTCTTTCACGATTCGTCCTCCGGTTCGCCCTTGGGCCAGAACCACCCCGTCAACGCTATGGCGACCGGGATTGAACCCCAAACGACCGCCCACGGTGTAAAGATCGACCAGATCAGTACGATGGTGGTGGCGATTGCCGACCAGAAGGGCCAGACCGAGTGACCTGGTGAAGACTCGCGGGCTTCTGGCGACGCATTGACCACCCCCGTGACCAATAATTCACGTCGATCGACCCGCAAACCGCTTGCAACGGTCAGGACTTCGCTGTCAGTCCAGAGTGGCCTGCTGTCGCTAACCACTGGGATGCGCTGAAAATTATAGCACGGCGGAGGTGACGCGGTCGACCATTCGAGCGTCGATGCCCGCCAGGGATTGGCTCCGGCGGACTGGCCGTGACGTGCGCTTCGAATGACATCAATAAAAAACAGCAGGAAACCGGCCGTCAAGATCAAGGCGCTCAGACTGATGAACATGTTCAACCCGGCCCAGGGCATCTCGGGTTGGTAGGTGTAGATCCTTCGCGGCATGCCTTGCACGCCCAGAATGTGCATCGGAAAGAAGGTCAGGTTGAAGCCAACGACAATCAAGCCGAAGACCCACCTCCCCAGCCGCTCGCTCATCATCCGGCCTGTGAACTTCGGGAACCAGTAGTAGATTGCGCCGAGCAGCGGAAACAGGGCGCCCCCGACCAGGACATAGTGGAAATGGGCGACGACGAAATAGGTGTCATGAACTTGGGTATCGAACGGAACCGAGGCGACCATGACCCCGGTCAGTCCACCGATCACGAAGGTAAAGATGAAGCCGAGGACGAACAGGAACGGCGTTTTGAAGATCGGACGGCCCCACCAGATCGTCGCGAGCCAGCAGAAGATCTGCAGGCCGGCGGGAAGCGCGATCGCCATGCTGGATGCTGTAAAGAAACTCTCGCCGAGCCGAGGCAGGCCGGCGACGAACATGTGATGCACCCAGAGCCCGAACGCCAGCACTCCCGTGGTAATCAGAGCCATGACCATCGCCAGATATCCGAAGACGGGCCGCTGCGTGAAGGTCGCGACAATTGTCGAGACCATGCCGACGGCTGGCAGGAAAATGATGTAGACCTCTGGATGGCCAAAGAACCAGAACAGATGCTGCCACAACAACACGTCACCGCCCTCAGCGGGATTGAAGAAGTGTGTGCCGACCAGTCGGTCGAGGATGAGCGAGGTGCTGGCGATCATGACGGCCGGCATGGCAAGTATGACGAGGAAGGATGTGACCAGCATCGACCAGACAAACAGTGGGATGCGATTGAGCGACATGCCGGGAGCCCGCTGTTTGAAGATGGTGACAACTAGTTCCAGCGAAACCGCTAGGGCGGAGATTTCGGTAAAGGTAATCATCTGCGCCCAGATGTCCGCCCTTTTTCCGGTCCCGTATTGCGGGCCAGCCAGTGGCAGATAGGCAAACCAGCCGACATCGGGACCGGTGTCGATTGCAAAAGCCACCCAAAGCAGGATCCCTCCGGCCAGAAACATCCAGTAGGAAAAAGCGTTCAGTCGTGGAAAGGCGATATTGCGGGTGCCAACCATTATAGGAACGAGATAGATCGCCATCGCCTCCATTACCGGCACGGCGAACAGGAACATCATGTTCGTCCCATGCATTGTAAAAATCTGATTGTAACGATCGGGACCGATGAAGCGGGCTTCCGGCTGGGATAGCTGCAGCCGCATGGCAAGCGACAGGAAACCGCCGAGGGCTAGAAACACGAAAGCCGTGACGATGTAGCGCCGACCGATAACTTTGTGATCGACATTTGACAACGCGCCCCAAAAACCGCCCGGCGAGCCCCATGTCGCGTTCAGATGTCGCTCAAGCTCTGCCTCGGTAAGTTGGCTGTCCCGGGTATCCCGATCTGGACTAATAGCGTTCATTTGAGACTGTCCATGTAACGGGAAATCTGGCGCAGTTCGTTGCTTGTGAGTGGTACCATCGGCATGTTGTTGCCGGGTTTGAGTGTTTGAGGGTCGGCAATCCAGGCTGCGAGCGAGCCTGGGGTCGTCTCAAGGAGCCCGGCGCCGATGGTCTGGCGGCTCCCGACGTGGGTCAGGTCGGGGCCGGTTGTTCCCGTGGAGGACCTGCCTCGGACAGTATGGCAAGCGGCACAAGGCTTGGCCAAGAACACTTTTTCGCCGGCCGACGCTTCAGCGTTCATGGTTTGTGATTGGTCTTTTCGCTGCGAGGCGAGCCATCGCGCATAGGACGCCTCGTCGTCGGCCACGACCAAGATTCCCATATGGCTGTGCTGCAGGCCGCAAAACTCGGCGCATTGGCCGCGGTAGATCCCGGGCCGCTCGGCGCGAATGAGCAGGGTATTGCTACGGCCGGGAACGAGGTCCTGTTTTCCGGCAAGACTTGGGACCCAGAAGGAATGGATGACATCGACGCTTTCCAGCTGCAGGCGCACGTCCCGTCCGACAGGAATATGGATCTCGTTGGCAGTTTCGAATTCCAGCGCCGGGTCCCGGTTTGGATACCGGATGCGCCACCACCATTGCTCGCCCTTGACGGCGATCGTGATAGCTTCGCCATGGCTCCCGTCGATCGCGCGCGTCGTGTAAAAACTTGCGATTGTCAGTCCAGTGATGATAACGGCGGTCGCCACCACCGCGCAAGACACCACGATCTTCGTCCAAGGACCGTCCGGTTGGGTTGAAGCATCCCCGGTGCGTGACCTCACCAACGCGTAAATTAGCGCAACGATGACGAGCAGCCACACAAATCCGCAGATCCAGACAAACGTTGTCATCAGGCCCTTGAGATGGATCGCTGGCGCGCCGTCCACATCGAGCGCTGATTGCGAACCGCTGCAGCCCGCAACGCTCGTCAGGACAAACAGAATGAAAAATGCGACCGCTCTCATGGGTTCGGTCCCTGGTCGGGATGAACACGGGTCGGGACTGGCTCAAACAGGATCGCAGCGGGTGCACGGTTTTCAGCGGGGCGGGTTTGCCTTGCATCGTTGCGGCCAGGCGCTGCGACCTTGGCCTGATAGGCTCCAATTGACTGCACATATCCTGCCAGCTGCCAGATCTGCTCGATCGGGATCTTGTCCTTGTAAGATGGCATGCCATGCGGCCGCCCGTCGCGGATGGACGATATAATCGACACCATTTCCGGCCCATACAGCCACCAGCCGTCGAGAAATGAGGGTCCCTTCCCACCCTGACCATCCCCGTGACAAGTGGCGCATCCGAACCAGGAGTACAGACGTTTACCTTGGGCAAGGTTATAGGAAGCGTTTTCATAGGGCTGGCCGAGAGCAAAATCGACATCCGGCGGCGCGCCGCTGATCCCGTTTGGCATGAGTCGGATCTTTTCCAGCTCCGAGGTGACGGCAGGGTCCTGGCGCAATTTCAGGGGTTCCCCGATGTAGCCAAGGAGAGCAGCTAATCCCATGCACGATAGGAAAGCCACAAGGATGCCGAGCCAGTGACGCGTTTTATTGACCGGTTGAGCGAAAGTGAAACGCTGGGCGCCCGGTCCAGAAACGCCAACAAGCGCGCGACTGCCAACCATCGGATTTAGTGTCGAGATTTTCAAAGCTATTGTGGCGGCAAGAGTTGCAGCCAGCGCAGCCGTAGCGAGCTGCCAGAACACCAAACTCAGCCGACTTTTGCGCGTGCGCGACGACATCATCAATCCTGGACCAAGAAAGCTTTAATCGTGAGGCAGTTCGGACGACGGTGTAATCAGGATGGGAAGAAGCTTGTAGGACGGCGTTTTCGATTGGATGTCGTGATGGCCCAGGGGAAACAGCGGATTCGTTTCAGGGAAATACGCCCCGCATGAGCTTCTCGGGATGTTGTATTCGACGACGCGGAATCCAGTAACTGTTCGTACCCTCTCCTCCTCGATCGCCGTGGTGAGATCGACGCTCATGCCATTTGTCAGCCCCATTGCGGCTATGTCTTCGCCATTCATGAAAACCACTTTCCGCGTCCCCTCCACACCGCGGAACCGGTCGCTATAGCCGTAGATAGTCGTGTTGAATTGATCGTTTGAACGCAGGGTCGCCAGATGTAGCACGTCACTTCTCCCGGAGGTCGAGAGATCAGGAAACAGCTTGTCGGGCGTGATGAAATTGGCCTTGCCACTGCTGGTGACCCATTTGCGCTCCCGCGCCGGCAAGGGCCGCGGAAAACCGCCGGGCTGGAACAGCCGCTTGTTGAAATCTCTAAAGGTCTCAGGATAGGTTGCCTCTATCGCATCTCTAATCGTCCCGTAGTCGCCAACCCATTGATCCCAGGGAACATGGGTTTCACCGAGCGTAGCCTTGGCGATACCCGCGACGATCGCGGGCTCGGACAGGAGATCGGGGCTAGCGGGCTTCGTTTTTCCGCGCGACCCGTGGAAGTGAGCGATCGAGCTTTCGATCGAGACGGCTTGGGGACCCGTCGCTTGCTGATCAACCTCGATCCGGCCGAGACAAGGCAGAAGGTAGGCGACTTCGCCATGCAGGACATGGCTGCGGTTAAGCTTGGTGGCGATTTGTACCGTCAGACGCAATTTCCGCCATGCCGCCTCCACCGCTTCAGTTTCCGGGATTGCCTTCAGGAAATTACCGCCGAGGCTCACGAAGGCGCGGCTCGACCCGTCGATGATTGCCTCACAGGTTTCTACAGTCGAGCGGCCCGTCCAGCGCGGCGGTTCGAACCCGTAGAGTTCAGCCAGCTTGTCGAGCGGTGCTAGGCCCGGTTTTTCCGTAATGCCGACCGTTCGTTGCCCCTGAACATTCGAGTGGCCACGCACCGCGCAGATATTCGCACCGGGCTTGCCGATATTACCGCGCAGAAGAGCAAGGTTCACCAACATATGAACGTTCTGAACGCCCATCAGGTGTTGGGTCAGCCCCATGCCATAAATAGTCAGCACAGCGTTTGACTTCGCATAGGTCACGGCCGCCTCGGCCATTTGCACTCGGGACAAGCCGGAAATGCGCTCGAGCTCCTCCCATTGATGTCCGCGCGCAGCTGCGGCAAATTCCTCGTAGCCGGCGGTGTGCTCGTTGATGAAATCGTGATCGAGAACATGCTTCTTGTCGGCGGCGGCCATCGAGGCGGCAAAAGCCACCATTGCCGCGCTTTTGGGATCGGCTGGCTTGTCGTCCTCACCCGCAACTTGCGACAGACTGGATGCCTTGAGCGCATCGTCGGCTTCGATTAGAGCCTTGCAAACGCCGAATAGCGCTGCGATGTCGCCGCCGTTCCTCACCTGATAATAGTCAGAGGATATCGTCGTCTCGTGCCCGGTCAACATCTGGGTCGGAGATTGTGGATTGACGAAGCGCTCAAGCCCCCGCTCACGCAGCATGTTGAAAGTGACGATCTTTGCGCCGCGATCGACCGCATCCTGAAGATCGTGCAGCATCCGAGGAGATGACGTGCCGACGTTCTGGGCGATGTAGAAAATGCAGTCAGTGTTCTCGAAATCTGACAGGATCGCCGTCCCAACGGACGCGCCGAGGCTTTCGGGCAGAGCCACTGACGAACTCTCGTGACACATGTTGGAACTGTCGGGTAGGTTGTTGCTGCCATACATTCTAGCAAACAACTGATACATGTAGCTGGCTTCCAGCGATGCCCGTCCAGAGGTGTAAAGATCGACCTGCTCGGGCGCCAGCGCCTGTAACTCCCTACCGATCTCGGCAAAGGCCTGCCCCCATGGAACCGGAACATATTTGTCGGACGCGGCATCCCATTTCATCGGATGTGTCAGCCGACCCTGCTCTTCTAGGTCGTGGTCGCGCCAGATTTCCAGCTCGGTCAATGTATGGGCGTCAAAGAACGCCCGGTCGGCACGGCGGCTGGTGACTTCCCAGGCCGTTGCCTTTGCACCGTTCTCACAGAACTCCAGCGGATGTGTTTTTGCGGGCTTGGCCCAAGCGCAACTGACGCACATGTAGCCTTCCGGTTTGTTCTGGTGGCGCAACAGTCTGACGCCTCGCACGGGCACATGTTCCCGTAGCAAGATTTCCTTGACGGACTTTGCTGACCCCCACCCGCCGGCGGGTCCAGTATAGGTACGAACTGTCGGCGTGGAAGAACTACCACTCATGACGGAGCCCTCCGCTTGCCTTCACACGAGACCCTACGCTTATACAACGGGTTCAAGCACCGCCTGCTCAATGTCCCATCCGCGCGGTACCCCTCGATCGCGACGAGCAAAGGCGGGTTGAGTGGGCTTGAGCAGACAAAGTGGGCGCCGTAACGCACTTGGAATTCAGAAACGGACGAAAGACTTCTAAAGTCACCAATTGCGCACTTTCGCTCCGACCTAGGCTCGTCGAGTGCAAGGCGCAAGCGACGCCCCCTTCCCCTTTGGAGAGAGTCGGACAAAAACATCGATGCCACCAAGACATTTGGCGGCGCATCTCCTGGCCCGTTGGCGTCCGATGAATGATGCTCGTATGCTAGGAGACCTGAAACGACAGCATCCGACCTGCTGCAGGAACGGTGAACGTTTTGACAGAGCGAAGATGGGGTTCTCGCCCCGATCTGATTGCTAAGTCCATCGGGGCAATAGGTCCGGCCGTATTTGATGTCCACCATTGTCAATCCTCAGACGCATGCAGCACACTAAGGGTACGATTGTATTCGCAATTCATGTGTCGGACGCCTCTCGCCTGGCTCACAGTCTCCTCCACCGGCTCCAAATTCCGGTTCGACAGCAGCGAACCGACACAGCCACTAATAGTTCCGTCGCCGGGAGAAAATTGGGCAGCGCGATGGCAAAACTTCCGGTTCGGCGGCAGCCGACCGTTGGATAACAGCGTACACCTTCAACGACACCCCGTGGAGTCCAAGCGACTTCGAGAGCCCGCTCAAATGGTGTGGAACAATCTGAACAGGAGCCGGTTGGGCGAGGGTCGATTAACGGGGAGAAGTGTGCGTTATGGCAGATGGAGGGCAGGGACCAACTTGGTGGTTTGCTTGGGTCGGCCACATCAACACAAATCTTGGGATGTTGAGATTTCTGGCTGTGCCAGTGACGTTTATAGTGGTTGGCGGCACCATAGCTTGGCTGACCTTTCCATAGCTGAATATTCCAAACGGAAAACCAGCCACAGCGATTGTAGTGACCCTAGAATCTGGGCCCGAATCACGGACGTCCACAGCCACAAAGGTTGTCCGTCGCCGAGATGGCGGGCAACGCTGGCTGATTCTTTAACGACGGAGCAGGAGTTACCGTACTTCTTACCCTTCGTGGTCTTCAGGAAGCGAGACATTCCTCGCAGATACCACAGCCATCAGTGTCAAGGACGGTTCGACGTCCACAGCAAATGCATCGCTCCGTACAATCACCCCCCTCGTCGCGCTGCGGCGGAATTATCTCCACCTCCGCGACGGCCATCAATTGCGCAACCTGGTCTTCCATCTCGAGGCTCCAAATTCGAGGACGGATCTGAGATAGTGAAAGCGTGGCGATGGACAAGGGGGAGCGCATTCATCGCCACCCCGTCATCTGCAAAAAAGCCTGAATCACCCGACCAGGCGATCAAGGTCCGTCAGGTTGCCGAGGGCAGCTACGTCGGAAGGTGCAGGTGCGGACGCAAGCTCGGAGGGATCGCGTACGCTTGCGATAACACAGGGGATGCCGAGTGCCCATGTTCAATGGCGACCGGCGTCACCGTTCGGCCGCCGGGCGGGCATCGAGAACGGCTGCATCAGGGCATTCGGCCTTAAGGAGATCAAATCGTTACGGACGGATCCGGCAGGCCCCAGAACGCCGAAATCGGTGTCGCAAGAGGGCACGAACATTTCGTCTTCGACCATTAGGACAAGCTTCCCGCGTTCGAGGTGGAACACCGCGGGATGGTCCATCAGACCTCATGTACATTGGAATTTTGAGGCGTGCCGTTGGACCTCAGGACTCGTATACGAGTTCCATCGCCCCCCAGCCTGTATCGATGCCCCCTCGATGAATTGCCTTCCATAGCCCTTGCGCGCGGGCGGAGAAACAGGTGGCCCATTCATCTCGCGCCACTCACAGTGGAGAAGGGGCGCCCATTGGCATCGGACTCGATCGCCTAATCGACGTGTATCTCGCCCCCCGGCATTGAGAGAGCGCCGTAATTCACGGCATTGTTCCCCAGTCCGTGGAGGATCATGCTGACGGCCATCACTATTGTTCCCGCGGTCTCGACCGACGAACCGCGGCATGAATTCGGCCTCCATCCATAACCCCGGTCCAATTTTTCAGGATTGAATGTCATTTCCGCACTCTTTTTTGGCAGCAAGTTCGTGCGCGTAAAGCGAGGTCCTCAAGAACCATCCTTGCTTCCCTTACCTTGCCGGCGGCTTCTACCATCGTCGCCGATCTTCAGAGATTGTAGCAAACATAACGCGTCCCAAGCGGATTTATACCGATGACCGCAGTTGGAACAAAAACGCTCAAAGCCTGTTCAAGCTTGCGGAGCGCGAGGAGCCCTTATATGCAGGTGTTCCGCCACGGAAGGACACCCCCGTTGGAACACTCAATTATTCCGCTTTTCGCGGGAAAACACGTACTTATCGTTGAAGACGAATACTTCCTAGCTGATGAAACCCGGCAGAAGCTGGAGGCGAGCGGAGCCATCGTGGTCGGCCCGGTCGCAACCGTTGGCGCTGCGCTCGAGCTACTTGATACAGAACAGGTCGATGCCGCGATTCTCGACATCCATCTGGGCGATGAGCTCGTGTTTCCTGTCGCGGAAGAACTCGAACGACGCGATATCCCGTTCGTGTTCGCAACGGGATACGACCCGTCAGTCCTTCCCGTGAGGTTTACAGGGTTTGCCTTGTGTGAAAAGCCTGCTGAACTTGAGGATATCGCAAATGCACTGTTTGGTAACTCTGGTATCGAATTGCATTAGGTCTGTACTTCCTAAGGATCCAGTGCCTTGCTCAACTGGATCCGCGCCCGATTGACCCTGCTTTTGATGGTGCCCACAGGGACATCACATTCCTCCGCAGCGGCTGCGTAGCTTAAGCCCTGGATAAGAACGAGGTCGACGACGACCCGGTGATTGTCGGGCAATGCGGTGATTGCTCTCTCCAACTCGCGTCCTTGGATTTCCCAGTCTTGTGTCGGAGGTGAAGACGCGCGCGCAGCGCAGTCGTCGACTTCACCGACCTGCTCTCTCCTGGCGACTTTGAACTTCGTACAAAACGTGTTTCGCATGATCGTGAAAAGCCATGATCGAAGCTTCGTCCCTTGTCGGTAACTGCCTGAATGTGCGATCGCCTTGGCCAAAGTCTCTTGGACAAGGTCATCGACATCGATCGTGGATTTGTGAAAGCGACGCGCGAACGCGCGCAGGGCCGGCAGATTTTCCAAAAGTTCAGCGTCGGTGAACCCTGTCATGCGATCAGACATTGTTTCTCTCCTCAACGGAAAACAACTAGATCAAGCCGACCTCGTTCCACACGCCGCGAACTTTTACTACGGTTCGCCCGGCCGACGTCCAACCCTCAACGCATCAGCTCTACACGACTTGTTGGACGTTCTCAGCACCAAACAGCAAACCGCCTCAGCATGGAACACTACCTTGGCAAAATTTCCCTCTCTTCGCAGCCGGTTGCAAAGTAAGGGGAAGCTTTGTCCGCAATTCCCTGCTGTTCAAACCTTTGCGCGTTCGAGCGAGGATGATCAGAAAAAGCGTTTGATATTCTGGATTTACTGCTTCACCGCCATGCTGCGGGTATGTCGCGATCCTAACAACCGGCTCGCATCGGCAAAACTTTTTTCTCAGTGAGGGAACCGCGCGGACATCGCGTGGTTAGGCCACACGTCGCCGAGGAGCGACGCTCAAAAGGAGGAATACCCGATGACTAATCAACAGCAGGGCGGTGGCCAGGGTGGCCAGCAGGGCGGCGGCCAAGGCGGCCAGCAGGGCGGCGGCCAAGGCGGCCAGCAGGGCGGTGGCCAGGGTGGCCAGCAAGGCGGCGGCCAAGGCGGCCAGCAGGGCGGTGGCCAGGGTGGCCAGCAAGGCGGCGGCCAAGGCGGCCAGCAGGGCGGCGGCCAGCGATAGCATCATCGAAGGAGGGAGGCCCGCTGGGTCTCCCTCCTTTTCTACTTCGCTTCCGCCCACGGACTGGAACGACTCTACTTCAATAAGACCTCGGGCATTTTACCGAAGGCTGGGGTCCGTTCTCACTTGCACAGGCTACTGTATGTGATGGAATGTAACCGCCCGATTGCTACCGCATAGATTTTGCTTTGATGCAGAGCGACGAGGAGCTCGTCGTCAACAAAGCTGTCGAGGAAGGGTGTAGACGGAGATGATGCTGCCATAGATTATCATCGTTGGGGACGTTTGCCTCAACAAGCTCCGGGTCCTCTTCGAGAATTTCTGCAACAAATTTGATCGTACGGACGTGCGTAACTGTTGCCATCAGGCTGCCTCGGCAGAGTTTGTGACGAGCGGTGACCAGATCCACGGCAGCAGCTCGTCGAGTCGATTGATTTTGTGATCGTGGATGCGATTAAGCACATCAGCCAAGTATCCCTGTGGATCAAGGCCATTCATCTTGGCCGTCTCGATTATCGCAATGGCCCGCACCAAAGTCTCCGGCCCCGGTGTCGGTTCCCGCGAATAGCCAGTTGCGCCTTCCAACGCCTATCGGATGCAGAGCCCGCTCGGCAGCATCGCTGTCGACCGCTACGCGACCGTCTTCGACGAACAGGCAGAGCGAGGACCATTGCATCGCGGTTCCCCTTGCACAAATTCCCCGTTACAAAACGTCTTGCAATCCGAAGGCGACCGCATCCCTCAAATGAGGTAGAGTTTGCGCGATTGCTCTTTTGATTTTTTCGCTGTGTTGGAACACAATGCGCCTGAACACGTTTGGTATCGCTTCAAAATGTCAACTCGATGTATTCCCATGATTTTGGTAGTCAGCGCTATTGTGATCGCCGCATTCGTGTTCGGCACCGCTTTTGGGCACGGCATCAATCCTGGCAAGCGCTTGAAGCTCAAGGCGGTCGAAAAAGATTTGTCTCAGGCGAACAAAGAACTTCGCAACGGCTACCGCGACGATTGAAGAATACCACCAAATTTTCGAAGATTGGGAAAAGCGCAACGCTTCGCGTAAGTCGGCTGTGGTCTTAGAGCCTGGCTGAAAAAGAATTGAGTGAAATCAGCCAGTTGTGATTCCTTCGGATTTTCTTAGGATTCGATGGAGACCGCAATGGGTTGGACTGATTTCACCCGTCGCCAATATGGCCGACGGAAAGGTCGTTACGCAAGTGATCTGACGGACAGGGTGTGGTCGCTGGTCGCTCCGTTTATGCCGAGGCCACGCAGGCTCGGTCGACCGCGCAAGACGGAATTGCGCGAGGTTCTTAACGCAATGCTTTATATCGCGTCGACCGGATGCCAATGGCGGATGCTTCCGAAGGATTTTCCACCCTTTTCAACCGTTCAGGGTTACTTCAACGAATGGCGCACGACTGGTTTGTGGCTGAGGATCAATCATCATCTCGTTATGGAGACGCGAGAGCTGGAAGGAAAAGAAGCCTCACCAACCGCAGGGGTGATTGACAGTCAGAGCGTGAAAACCACTGAAAGCGGTGGGATTGCAGGCTATGACGCGGGCAAGAAGATCAAAGGCCGCAAGCGCCATATCGTCGTCGACACGCTCGGCTTGATGGTAGGGCTGGTCGTTCACCGTGCTGATATTCAGGACCGCAATGGTGCAGCGACGACTCTCAAAACTATCCTCAGACGCTGGCCGTGGCTCAGGCATATCTTTGCTGACGGTGGCTATGCCGGACCGGAACTGCGGGCGGCGTTGCGCAATGTCGCGAAGTTCACGTTGCAGATCGTCAAACGAACAGACAAGGCAAAGGGCTTCGAGGTGCTGCCGCGTCGCTGGGTCGTGGAGCGCACATTCGCCTGGCTTGGAAGATGCAGACGACTGGCCAAGGATCGGGAGAAATCAATCGCGTCCGCTGAAGCCTGGATGCTGGTCGCCCACATCCGCCTTCTCACCCGTAGGCTCGCAAGATACCATGTTATTGAGTTCTTTTCGAGTCAGGCTCTTAGCGTTCAAACGCAACCCCTGAACCGAACAGCAAAGAAACGGCAGAGCGATGGTGCGGGCTGAAATATCGCTCTGCCGCGAATGGCTCAGCGGGAGACATCGCTATGAGCCATCGTTAATATACATCAAGACGCTGTGGGTAAGCAAATCTTGGCTTCAGCGAGTGGCTGTCGTATCTTCACGCGCTAATAAACGATGAGCGAAAACGCTATGCCACTTTACTTTTTCAATGTGCGTAATGGTGACTATTATAATGAAGATACGGAAGGCTTAGAATTGCCTGATGTAGACACAGCACGAAAAGAAGCCAAGGACGCCGCTCGCGAAATGCTGGCAGAACAAATCGCGCTCCGTGTGCCGGTTTGCGGTCAAACCTTGGAAGTGACCGACGAATACGGCGACATCCTCTTCACCCTGTCCTTCAAGAACATAATGCACAGTTGAGGGCGTCTCAGCCAGCTTCCCGCAGCGGCTACAAGAAAACACGGCAGAATGACGGGAAGGGTTTGCCGCCACTCTGCCGATGCTCACAGCGAAAATGGGGTCTCGCCACTTGAGCAAAAACTAATCTAATACAACGAATGAAATGCAATGGATCAAGATGAACGGTTATTTCGCTTTAGCAGCGCGTTCTTCAACCGCTTCCCAACCGGCAATCATTTCACTGAGAATGACATGTGTTTCTTGCAGCGACGTTCCCCGCGCCTGCTCGACTTCTACACGCGCAGCCCACAATCGAACGACAGCCTCACTTGGTCGCTTGTTGACCATAATATCTCCTACCCCGCGCAACGGAAGGATTATACGCCTTTAAGTAGCCGAAGGCAATTCTAACGAGGTTCGGCACACATTACGAATGGACTGCCAAATTGGACATCATAGCGGGCGGCACGTCGAATATGTCCGGGAATCAGCCAGCATGAGCGCAAACGACCGGCGAAAATACGCCATGTGAATCGTCGTTGGTTCGTCTGACAATTTCGCGCTCTGGTACGAAAACGTACCCCAAGAGTGTTGTTGCCCCATAACGAGGGCCTTCTCGGCGGCGAGTGTCTGGGGTGTTTCGGCGAGTTGCCTGAGGATGGTGGCTGGCTTGCGTCGCATGCGCACCCGTTTTTCTTTTCGTTCATGCCGTCAGTTTGCAGGTTTACGGAGGTGAAGCAATCTGGCTGACCGCGACAGTTTAAAATGGTAGGCCACGCATGATCGCTTCAGCTCTTTTCGCCGGGGTACTCCGAGTTTTTTAAAAGAGTTGCCAGATGGGCTGTGTTGCGCGCGAGCATCGAGATCATTGTTTGAACCGCCTCCGGCGTCTGCTCCAGATCGACAAAGTTCGTCGAGCCCATCGCCTCACCCACCCAGTATGCGACCGCGTTGGCCGGGATGGTAAAGCCGACGTCGTTTAACGCCTGATAGACCTCAGCCGAAACATATGGGCGCCGTCTTCATTGCCGACAACGGCTACGGCCGCGACTTTCCCGTAAGAGACCATCCGCCCCCGATCATCCGTCTCTTCGAGAAACGCATCCATGCGCTCAAGCGCTCGCTTGCATACGCTCGACGGCTGGCCGAGCCATATCGGTGTTCCGATCAGAAGAATGTCCGCCTGAACCACCTTTTCACGGATTTCCGGTCAGGCATCGCCCTCGCCATCGTCCGAGGTCACACCGGGCCTGATGTCGTGGTCAGCCAGACGGATGGCTTCAAATTCAACGTCGTGGTTCTTGAACTCTTCTGCGATGAGCTCCAGCAACTTTCCTGTCGAGGACGCTTCCGATGCATTTGAAGATTTCAGGGTGCTGTTAAAGGCAAGGGCTTTCAGCGGCATCAGATTTTCCTTCAGTTGATGAGAGACAAAGCGTTAGTCGTGAGGATCCGGTCGATCGCAATCGGCTTTGCGAGGTGCTACGATCCCTATACCCGCACCTCCGACAGGAAGTCCTCGGTCTTCATAAGGTCGAGCTGGACAGAAAAGCGGTCACCCAGCAAATCAATGGCGGTGTCGTGTGTTTCGTCAGCGCCGCTACAGACGGCATCGCTGAGCATGATCACGCGAAGTCCACGGTCGATGGCGCCAAGCACGGTCGCAAGCACGCAGACGTCGGTCTCACCGCCAGTGACGACGACGGTCTGAACCGCCTCGCTACCGAGGTGAGACAACAGTCTGCCATCTACCCATGGGGAATAGGTCAATTTGTTGAAAACGCGAGCCGGGGGAACGACGGCTTGCAAGGGTGGAGCCAACCCGAACAGCTCCTGCGGAAGATGCTCACCGGTCATCATCCAACATTTGCGGTAGTACTCTTTCCAACCCCCGGCCGCTTCGTTAGCTCGGGCGGGCGTCATGAAACGGGTAAATATCGTCCGCTCCGCATATCGGTGTGAGACTTCCGCAAGCTGGGGGAGGACACGCGTCATCCAAGGCACGTGCCAAGGGGTATCTTCAGCAAACATTCGCTGCGCATCCACGCAGATTTGCCGCCCTTTTCCGATATCCCTCATTTTCTCCTCCATTAAAACCGACAAACCTGCGGTAAGATCGGAAGTTCCCCTTTAGTCAGGAACATTGTCCTTCAGCTCCTTGAACCATATCCACTCGTTTCACCTCCCCCTCCGTCCGCCAGCAAAAGACGGATGGTCAGACGAAATAGGTGGGGGGTAAAAATTGGGCTCTGACGCGCATATGGTGCCATTCTCTCACGTCGCGCCGATCAGGCGGGCTTGAAGCAGATCAAGCTTTCCGCGACCGTACATCTGGCGCTTCACCAGCTTGAGCTTAGTGATCTGCCCCTCAGTTTGTCCGTTGGACCACGGTGAGACGATCGCAGCTCGGACTGCCTGACCGGTACGGCGCACGATTTCCTTTATCGTCACACCGTCCTTTGCGAACGCCATGCCGCGGTCAGTAGCTTGGGATTAACGCGCGTTGCGCCGAGTGTCTTGCGGATTTGCCGCATCGATTTGCGGACGGTGTCCAGGAATTCACGGCTGGCATTTTCCATCAGATGCCATCGATCAGCGACCTGCACTGCATTAGGCAACGCCTTTGCTGCCGCCACCCCGTAAGCGCCGCCACGGTCACGCGCAATAATCTAGATTTGAGGATTTCCCCGCAACCCGGCCTCTGCCGTCGCTGGCTCACGGTCCGGTATCAGACGGATCGGCCGCCGACGCTCCAGGTCACACACGATCGGGCCCTAGCGATGATTGCGCCGCCAGGCCCAGTCATCAATGCCGATCACCGGGGTGGGATCGATGATGGTAACCCTTGCCTGCGGATAACTCGTAGCAAGGTGTCGTTACTGACGGGAAGCATCAGCCGCTGGGCAAACCGCGCTGCCTGGCGTCCTCCAAGTGCAAGCGCTAAATGGTGGACAAGATGTTCGAGACGCCCGGTTCGTCTGGCGTAGGGAGGCAGCACATCGACGAACCGCTCGGAGAAAATTTGCCTGCCGCAGAGCACCGCGTCAAGGGTAAAGCTCCGTGTGCGGACAAGAAGTCGGACACGCCTTCCCGAAAGGGGGAGGTCAGCGACCTGGCGGCAATAGCGGCTTCTAACCGTCGCGACATTCGTCCGCACGCCGGACATGACGCAGTAGCGCCGGCTCGGGAAAGTAAGATGCAGGTCTCATCTTCAATGGGGGGATGCGTTCGGCGATGAAACCTGCCGGTACAAAATCAGATGCGCGAAACTTGGTGCTCATCAGGCTGATTCGTTTGTGGAAACCATCAAGGCAGCATCGTCACGACTGCCTCAAAACTGAGTCAGATGGGATATTCGGCTTGAACCCTATATTTGGCAACAGCGACTGAGGGGCTGCGCTTCGAGCTGATGATGGAACGTGGTCTATATGAGCAGCCACAAGCATCATGAAAGGAAGCGCAGCATGATGCCGGACTGGACGTTTCTGTGAAAGAGACGGCGATCTGCATTATCGAAGAAACCGGGAAAATTTGCCGCGAGTTGAAGGTTACGAGCCACCCAGACGATCTCGTTTCGTCTCTTAGGAACCGTGCATATAACCTTGTTCGGATAGGGCTTGAAGCTGGTCCTCTGTCTCAATGGTTATTCAGCGGTTTGACTGAAGCTGGGTTGCCTGCGGTTTGTATTGAGACCCGCCCCACCAAGGCTTTCTTGAAAGCGCAGGTGAACAAGACCGATCGCAACGATGCCCGCGGCATCGCACAAATGATGCGGGTCAATCTGTTTCGACCCGTTCACGTGAAGACGTTGACGAGCCAGAAACGCCGCGCTTTGCTGACAGCAAGTAAGCTTCTGCAGGAGAAGGCGATTGCCATAGAGAATGATATCCGCGGATCGTTACTCAACTTCGGCCTGAAGGTAGGATCATCGGAACGGTCGGTTTCGAAGCTCGCATACCCCGGCAAAAACGCTCCGCAGGTCTTTAGCCTAGGCACCGTCGCTCATAGCAACCAGCCCCAGTTCCGCCGATAGCCATGGATCCACCGACAGATCCTTTCGGATTAGCCCATGACTCCAGCGGTTGCGGGACTGAGGCGCATGCCAAGGCGGACAATCGACAATAGGATACCAGCAAATACCAACCACGTTGGCCCCGTGGAACCTGGCGATATCGACCTGTTCGCTGACATGCCGCAACCAAGTGCCCTTGTTCAACCCCGGATAGCGGTGGTGATGGACGGGATGGCCATCATGCCAGCTGGTTTCCGACACCATGATTGGTTTTCTGTAGCGGCGCCAGGTCGCCATTAGCACCTTCACGAGCGACGTCCGCGCCGTGTGGGGTAGTAGTTGACCCCGATAACATCGACATGAACCGCGGAGACGATCGCGTCGGTCGCTTCGAACTGACGGTCGCCCACACCGGTGATGGGATCGTTTGTAAGGATGGCGACATCGGGATGATGATCTCGTGCCACACGAGCCATGCTGATCGCCATTTCGATTGCTTCGTATCGCGGCATCCCAGCGATCGACGGGTAAAGAGATGGCTCATTCACAGGACAAAGCCACAGCCTGCCCGGGCCATTCACGGTCAAGGACGCCTCGGCAGCAATTCTTGCGCAACGAACCGGGTCCTGATTGCGATGGTAATGCGAGAGATCCCAGATGACCTCGATGCCGGCACGCCTTGCAGTAGCAAGACGCTCAACCACATGATGCCCCGGCACGAGCCCGTCACGCACGGTCGTCATCCGATGTTCACGAGCGATCCGGTAATGATCGAGCATGCGGGATTGTGAGGTGTGGCGGGTTGTGACAAGGAGGTCATGGCGACCGCCATGCACCAAGCCGCACTCGAACCCCGCTATCAGCGAGCTCTGAAAGACCGGTTTGGCTTGAAAAGGAAGGGTATGCTGCAGATGATGTAATCCTTGCCGTGGCTTAATTCTACGAGGGCTGGCATCGCACGAAATCAACCTCGTTAACGCGCTCAAGTTCGAAGAAATAGACGCGGTCGTCGCCTTCGATCACCATAGCTCCCATGACGCGATTATCATCGACCTTACGGAAATAGTCGACGATGGGCTGGGTGTCATAGACCATTGCAGCACTTAACACCCCGTGAAACGGAACGCCCTTCAACGAGGCTACCGGACCTTTGGCTCTCAGCCTGCGCAACAGATAGGAAAACAGGTTGCTCGCGGCTCGGGTCCTGCCGAGCTTGTGGAAACGGAGTGCAAGACGGAGCCGAATCCGGGCCGGATCGATGGCGACCAGGCGCTTATCGCCTCCGCGGAACAATAGCGCATCAGCACGCATCTGAGCCGAAAACCGTTTGCCAAATCACCCGAGGTTTTCGAGCACGCCGTCCAGAGTGTTGCCGGACGGAATACCCCGCCCCGTCCACAGTCCAATCATCTCACCCGGCTCCACAGGTGGAAGCCCGTGAAACCTTCCATCTCATTCATCGTCTACCCGCTCAACGGAGTCTCCAATCGACCCTCATCATCCTGCCGTCGCTGCTGCGCACGCCGGTTCGATCTGGCCTTCTGCCGTGCAACCCTCAGCTCGTCCAGATCCGGGAACCACCAGCCGCGAGCCACTTCCCGCTCGCCCGGCGGCGTTCGGGCTGGCCAAGTCTATTGGGAGCTTAAAAGAAAACGTGGACACAATTTCCGGCTCTGCTAGTTCGCCCTGCGTATCGGTGAAGATGACGATGCCCGCATGCGTACCGATGGCACGCTTAAATAAATGTCGCTTTACGCCTGGAAAGTCATGGCTCCCCGCAAGGCCGCCCCCACGAGAAGTTCGCCACGCTGGATGAACTGGAAGTATATCTGGTCGCAAGAGGGCTTCAGGGCGCGAGCCCGGCGCAACCTATCGTCGAAGGAACCCATTGAACGAAGAAGGGTGTTCCCTTGAGGGGTCGAGCTCCGCACCGGCGGGTAGGCGCGTACCGCGTAATTGATAGGTTAGGGTCCTCCGGGAGTGGGACACGGCCTGGGAGACAGGAACGATCATTGACCGCCGAGTTCGAACAGCGGACATGGGAAGGGTTAAGGTCATTGTCACCAACCAGACTGAGATCCATCCCTATCTGCCGGCTCGCACCTGCGGTGGTGCGATAAAGGGAGGTCAGGTTAATCGCTTGGCTTTCATTGCTGGACACGCGCGTTGCGAATCTGGAACCAAAGTTAATTTGAAACATTCCTCTTGCGAACTAACGCAGAGGAGAAGAACCATGAAAACGCAAATCTTGATCGCGTCCGCCGTCGTTCTCAGCATGATGCCTATTTCGGTACAGGCCGAAGACAGCACGGCAACTGGAATGGTGGGAGGCGCCGCAACTGGCGCTATTATCGGGGGTCCGGTTGGAGCAGGAGTCGGGGCAGTCGTTGGTGCTGTTGCAGGCGCTGCTCTTGAACCGCCGCCACAGAAAGTGGTCACCTATGTACAAGAGCAGCCGGCCTCACAGTCGATCGTTCTTGAGCAGCAGGTGGTTGTCGGCCAACCACTCGCACGCGAAGTTGTATTGACGCCGGTCGCTGAAGACCCGCGTTACGCCTACGCCATCGTCAACGATCAACGTGTGATCGTGGATCCGAAAACGTACACAGTGGTACAGGTTGTTCAATAAGCGCGGAAACGATAATCACGGAAGAGGTCGGGCAATCACTCGGCCTTTTTCGTTCAGGCAAATTGACTTGGCTGCAGCCGTCCGCAAATTGGCCCGCATGACTGATATCTCTGCCTTGATTCCAGAACTCATCCGCGCTGCAAACCAAGTGAGCAAGTTGACCGTACTCGAAAAGGGCAGTCTCCTTGGAAGGTCGATCGTAGCTATTCGAGAGTTGAATAGTTGTGCGGCGATAAGTGAAAATCCGTTGGCCTTTAACGAAGTTGTCATTTTGCAAGTTGCTGCTGCCACAATTGACAGCTTGCCAGACGAGGGCGTGACAGCGACCTTTCTTAAGGCGGCTGACAGTCTCCGCAACCTAAACACACTTCTGCGCGCGGAAGACAGGCGGTAAACAATCGCGCAGGAGTTCGCCCAATTTGCTTTTCCGATTGACTCCCCCCGCCGTTGGCAAATCATCAGCACATGTCCACCACAACCGATTTTATCTCCGAATTAATCCGAGCCGCGAATGAAATCGGCAAGGTCAGCGTCGGTGAGCGCATGAAGCTCATGTCCAGAGGATCGCGCACCATTCGCGAGATGAGATTGCAGACCGGCGTCCGGCATGGTCCCGGAAAGGACGCACTGAACGACCTGGAGATTGCGGCGCTGAAATGTGAAAAGGGGTCAGACGACGATGCCAAGGCGGTCCTGCTTGGGATGGCTGCTATGATCCGGTCCCTGAAGATTGTGCTGGATGCGAAGGATGAGGTTTTGAGGGGCGGGGGATAACCGACAGCCCGTGTCGCATGGCGGATTATTTTAGCAACCGTACCGGAATCGCGGAATCCGGCCTTCCCAATTGCCTGAACTTTCTTATTGTTGCGGCGCGCTGCCCTCCCACTCTCTGGGCCGCCACGTCCCTGCATCTGTGTGAGCCTATCCCAGAAGCAGTTTTGCCCCGCCCTTCCCGGCGGGGTTTTTTCTGCCTGCTCGACAGGACGCTCAAACCTCCGCCACTCGAAGGTATTTATCCAGTAATCCATGCAATCGGAGAACCAAAGCAAAAGGGCCTCCGATGCTAATCTAAACGGAAGCCCTTCCTTGCCCACAGCGTTCGAGTTCCGCAGGCTGCTCAACCAACATCGCTGAACGCCGCACGTCAACTGGTTTCTGGTGTCTGAGGGGACCGGCGCGGCGAAGGGTTGTGGTTTGAAACACGTTCCGAAGTCATCCCCCCAAAGCCAACCGATTCCGAAATGAAGATCAACCAGCGGCTTTGATCTTGCGCGCGACCATGCGGCGATCCCGGTCGATCAGTTCCAGCTCGGCGAGCCACAACAGATAGCCGGTATGATCCACCCTCGGCAGCACTCTGTCTGACGACCTTGTCGTATTCGCAGCAACGTCGGCAGCTTCACCACTTTGAGATAATGGGCAAGCAGGATTTGCGGCGTGTCGCTCGTGGGTGCGCTCCCGACAGCAGGCTCAGATAGTTGCCCGGTGAGGCCGCGCGAGCGTTGGGCAGTTAGGGGTAGACGGTCATGTCGAGCCTTGGCGGTATGCGCTCCACATGGCACAACATCCAATGCTTGACGGCGTCAAAGCCGATCGTCCCGCGTTCCAGCGCCGCCTCGATGTCCGCGATCACCTGCTCCTGCCGAAAGACCTCCATCAAGCGCAGAACCTGCACGAAGTCACGCTTGCCCTTTTTACCCATCCGGGCTTCCATCAGGCGACGGATGGTGGCGAGCATTCCGGCAGGTTTCAATCTTGCAGCGGCGCGGCCTGATCCAGCGCATTGGTCTTTCGCTCGATCAAAGCGAGATAGCGGAAGGGGTCGAAGACGAAGTCCTCCGTCTCCCAGGATCGGTAATGGCGGGCGATCTCGTTGGCCGTCCGTCAATTGATCTCGAATAGTCGCGCGGCCTCTCGGCGGCTCATACCGTCCACCATCACCGCATGGCGGACAAGTGCATAAAGTTCCAATTGCTTCATGCTCGCCCTCTGCAAAACGCAGAGGAACAACCCAAGTACCGTCGCTCAACGACCGTCTCCGACCCGACTCTCAGGCCGCTCCCGTAGTGCACTTTCTTACAGGCGTTATCAAGAATGGCCCCTCCGAACACGCCGGTGCATTTCGAGCATTGGTGCGCTGCATTGCACACTTGACAGCTGCCTATTGGTATGGCCTCCCAATAGCACAACAGTAGCAATGCGGCCCCGGCCGCTCCCCGCAAGGGCCTAAATGCTTGGTTGGTCAAATGCCTCCAGCGCTCCGACCCGATGGTCACTGTGTAGACGCCTGATGGAACTAACCCGGCGTTAGGGTTATTTGATAAGGTGAACGTCGGCCGAAGGTACGCCCTCGCTAGACAATAAAAAAGTCATCGGCCGTCAAGCCCTCTCGATTTTCTACCGTGGCGAAAAGAACGCGTCCGCCCGCTCCGCTGCCGTTGCTATCGTAATAGAGCTTTCCCGTATCGGTATCGTAAATAATTCTATCATCGCTATCGACTGCCAAGCCTGTTGTATTAGCCTGGAAAGCCGCGCTCGCAAGCGCTCCAGGGGTCGTTAGAGCCGTGAAAATAGCATTTTCCAAACGTATGGTGTCCGCGGCTGCTTCGAAATCTTTTATGATGTCAACGTTTGTTACGGAATTGAGGGCGGTGTTGAACAGGAACACGTCGTTTCCCCCTTCCCCGCGGAGTTGATCGTTGCCCCGACCTCCAGACAGGAGATCATTTCCATCGCCTGCGTTGAATTTGTTGTCGAGGGCATTCCCGTACAGTTTATCATCCGCGCTTCCTGTGCGCGCACCCTCAATACTTTTTAGGGTGTCAGTTTTGCCAAACCCGTCGGTAGCCTTTTGGGTTACCAGATTGACGGTGACGCTGCCTGTGCCGCCCCGGTTCTCGTCCCTGTCGTATCGAACGACATCAAAACCACCACCGCCGTTGATCGAATCACGACCGCCTAGACCCATAAACTGTTCATCTCTGACGGAGCCGACAAAGCTGTCCTTAAACTGCGTTCCACGGAAATGTTCGAACCCGGAGAAGGTCTCGGCATTGCCCCAGGCATCGATCACAGTGCCTGTGGTGGAGTTTAGCGCGATGCCTCGATAGGCTGACGCGGTATAATATGCATCATCGAAGGCAAGCGTGTCGTAGTCGCTCCCATTGCCGTCATAAGTGTCCTTGCCTTCGCCACCTTGGACGAAATCGCCCCCTGCTCCTCCAATGAATTTGTCATTACCGGCATATCCTACCAGCGTCTGATCGCCGGCGTTTCCTCTTAGCGTGTCGTTGCCGCGCATAAGGAACCGCGCCAAATCGTACTGATTAAAGCTTGCGGCAGCATCAAAGAAAGTTTCCAGCGAGACGTTCAATCCCGTCAACTGCTGCATCTTGGTGGTACCGTTGTTGAGATAAATGACCATTCCGGTCAACGTACCTCCGGTAGCGTGGCCGCCTGCGTCAAATGTGAACCCGCTGCCGGAGAGTTTTAATTTCAATCCATTCGACAGGTCGAACTTGATCGCTGTAGCGGCCCTCGCCGTCTGAGTGGCTTGATTGAAATTAACAATTTCATCGAAGAACGGTAGATAGTCGAAACCTGGTATGGGAGGGCTGTAGTGATCTGGATAAACATGACCCGGAAAAAACGATTTAAAGTTTGCCACGGATATATCCTCCCATTTAACGAGCTCCGCACATTAGGTCTTTATAATATACCCTTAACTGGAGAGCAATATGTATTGGTAATTGCAACAGCCGGCGGCCTTGGGATGCGCGGATTAAACAGGGCAGCCATGCAGCCTGTTAGAAGAACTCAGCACAGGGCCCCGGTTGCCCGACCAACGTCGCATTAAGTGCCTCTCCATGGGAACAATACCAACGTCTTCCGGTTTCCCGCGGAACGGAGGAATTGCCATGATCAACCAGCCCAAATTTCCGGCATCCAATGAGGACCGCCATCTTTTGTGTCCGGAAGAAGTAGACGGGCCACTCCAAGACATACTCGACCAAGCCAACACCCATGGATGGGCTACGCTTGAGGCAATATCTGCCATGGAGGAGGTTCTGAAAAACCTGCGCATCGCCTATGCCGAAGACCCCGATCCGGCAGAAGGCCCGCCGAACGATAGCGGTGATGTCAACGATTTCGGCGAATTTCCCGCAGCAGAAGGGCTTTTGAAAGCGACGATCGAAGGCAAGGATAAGCCATGACGATATATGCGTGGACCATCAAAGTGCCGGGCCGCCAGGATGTTAAGCACGTCACGGAGCTTTCCGAGCTATGCGATTTTCTGCGTGTCATGGCCCTTCCGGGCGGGGCGCCACCGGAATTCGTCACCCTTGACGCAGAAGTCTCCGATCATGGCACGTATATCCACAACAAGGGCAGCAAGGACGAATGGTCGCTAACGTGGACGAAGGTTGACGGCGAAACCGAGATTATAGACTAAATTTCGGCTGACGCAAAAAGAGCCCCCGCCGTTACCAGCGAGGGCCTAAATTTATTCGTGCTCAAATGCACCGAGCGCCCTACCTTACCCGACGCGACCAAGTTGGCCCATCTTCGCCTCCCTGCTCGTTTACCTCTTGTTAAGGTTATGCCCTAAGGGTAAACGGCGGCGTTTCACCCGCATCAGCCAATCATCGTTTTCGGATCATCTCCTTCTCAAGTTACCACGTCGCCGGGCAACACGGTCAGGGCGAGCTGGGTTTCGATCCAGGCCCCAAAAAAGCCACCGTTCATCGGGGCATCGATGATCCAGGGCGCTGTCAGGCAGTGACAGCGCAGGCCGGCGATGAAGCAGTGGCTCTTCCACGCGTCGAACGGCGCATGGGTACACTATCTTCGGCCCCTTGCAGGCCATCCCGTTCGTTTTGTCAGCTTCGTGTTATGTCCTGAAACTGCATGATTCTCTCCGGCGTCATGCGCAGCACGGCAAGCATTGAGAAGCTCGACATGCGCGAGCATTCGATAGATCGCGATCCAAGTGCTGATGACGCGGGAACAGGCAAAGCTGGATGCTACCGAAGTCCATGAAACGGACGCAAGCTGAAAACACTCTGATTTATGCGGCGACATTCTTTGGGGCGCCGTTGATGACCAGGCATATCAACCGCAACAGCCCATGCAGATCATCAGCCAGCGAAACGTGTTCTCATCAAACAGGGCGTGGAATACGCGAAGGAAGGTTGTTCGAAAACCGGGTCCGGCAGCAACAGAGAGATACCCCACGCGGTCATGATCGTGCCCATATCCACTCCGTCATGCGCAGCCCGAAACGGTGCTGTATGCGGGTCCAGATTCCCGGTCCGCGTAGCTTTCCGCTATCATCATTTCTGCCCCGGCGCCGCGTCGATGAATGGCCGCTTGATCAGGGCGTAAAACACTGCAACAGGCCAACGATTGCCGAGACGATGATATGAGGTTTTCACCCTGGATAGCGTTATGTTGGGGCGAAAAACAGCCTGTGTGAACATGGCCCCCGTCTCCGAGACCCTGAGATGCCGGACGATGACGGAACGTCATGTGTAATATCCATCGCATGCTCCTTGCACGAGGCGTAAGCCGCGCAAATTGATGTTGATTTTGTGAAAACTTGGGGTGTATTTTCACTTCACCACGGTGCAGCATTGGTGAACTGGGAGGGTTGACGGATGCATCCGTTTCGTTTTCGGTTGAGTGTTTTTCAAAATGGGGCTCTTGCGAGAGACCCGGAATTGATGAGCCGGGCGGAGTTGCAGGACGCCCTCCTTCGTGCCTCGATTTTTGACGAAGCGAGAGTGAACTTCATCGTCTCGACTGTCGATGAACAGGGCGCTTGTGAGATGGTGAACGGGGACGACCATCCCAAATATCTGATAGAACGAGTGATGGATTAACCAGAAAATCGAGCCCCTGGCTCAGCCTGCGCCGCGCGCCCTCGATTTCTGCCATTGGTGGAGCTGCGCTGGCTCGCAGTCACGCGCTTGTCGGTAGACTTCCCCATGCGCTGCGATATCATCCTGATTTTGACATGTAGGGAGCCTGGAAATGGCGGCAAGTCGCAAAGCCCGCAAACTGCCTCATGATAAAGTTCAGGAAGTGCTGGACTATCAGGCCACAAAGGACCGTCGTCGCTCCTATCCTTCCAGGAACCAAAAGGGGCTGCTTTCTGTCCGCATTGATCAAGATGTTATCGATTATTTCAAAGGCACAGGCGAAGGCTGGCAGTCTCGTATCAACAGCGTGCTTCGCCAAGCTTCTGGCATTGACGATGTGTCCTTTACCGCCAATGATTACAGCGATTTTTGATCACGGCAGCCTCTGATTTCACCTTGCCATTGGTGAGCGCCTGAGCGAATTTCTCGTGGCATTTTTAGGACTGGCATGGAAATCTTTGTGAGGGGCTGAGATGAACGAAGATGATAAACTGATGGCAGAGATTGCGCGCCACGCCGACCGAGCAGCGGAGAATGCCTCGCGCGAAATGGACCTGAGAGCCTTAGCCATCAGCCTTGGGCCGCGCTTTCACCATCGGACAGTAGAAGAGATTCAAGAGCAGCTCATCACTGTTTGGCGTGCTCGCCGTCTGGTCTGGCGGGTTTGAGCGAAATCATCTCTCCTCGCCGGTGGGCCATCCGCATTCGCGAACTGGCGCGACGCAATTCTGGTCCAAATGGACAGATGCCCCCTTTACGGTCCCCTGCACACATTCTGGCCGCCCCGATAGTGTCAGCGACTTCCCTCTTTGCGATGCATGTGACGGCGATTGACTGCCGGGCGGTTAAGCCCGGATTTCGCGCTACCGCATTCGTTCGGGTTCAAGGGATAGCCCTGGTTGTCGTAGCTCTCGCGATAGACCGACCTAAGATATAACTAATGCGTCGTGCTGTTAATCATGGCAATCAGTTCGATTTGCGAGCGGGGTACCCCGCTTGTACTCGCTGATTAGTATCGCGGCTCCGCCGTGCGTCACGGCGAAAGATGTGATTCTGAAAGCACCAGGCGTCCAGAACGATCTGCAACATGGTGAAGTCTTTGGCGGTATTGCGGTCCCGGAAATTTGCATCATTGTCCGCCCAAGGAACTGACACTGGTGGACGCCGCCTCCTCGCGAACTGCCGCAGGAGCATTTTCAGCCAGAACTGGCAGCGGCACAAGGTAATCATGACGGGTTTTGTGAAGTACGTAGCCGATTTTCGCGACCCCAAGATGAGGAAATCACGGCGTGGGTGCTGGGGCACGTCGCAAGCTGGAGTAACCACCTTGCTTCGAGTTCTGAACAAAATGAGGAGTCCTCATAATAAGCACCAAACGAGAATCCGGAAGATAACGATCTGGAATCTCAGGACGCGCTCGAACCGTTATTACTAGCCATTATCAACGAGGCCATCGAAGCCGGATGGGCCCGCTAGCAGCTGATCACCTCTCAAGGTAGCCTTGTCGATAATCTTTGATTTGAAGATCAAGCCTTCCGGATGATCCTAGCTTAAAAGATAGAGCTACCGGCGGTGGGACCGTGTTGTAAACGCCCCGTCTCTGCCTGGATGGGTCGTTGTTCTGAATGTTTTGCCCGGGTTTGCCACTCGCTCAAGTGACCAGCCACCTTTCTCCACGACATCGTCCAAATAGGCGACGATTTTTTCATCAATGTTGGGCACTGCGGCTGCAACGCGGTTGCAATGGAGGTAGTAGGGCTCGCCGGTCTTGTCGCTCTGCCCCGCATGTGCCTCCATGGCAATTTCGATCGCTCTGTCCAATCGGTGCATTATCCCCTCACGTCTTTGACTTAGGTACGAAATGCGACTTGCAGGGTACCGTTTCAACGTTCTGCGATCAACTGCAGGGCAGCTGTCGCGACGAAACAGGTACCTCAACCCAACGAAAAACTGTCTGGACCGCTGTGAGGCATGGGAACATCATATCTGCTTATTGGTTTTTATGCAGGAGGATCGTGTCATGACCAAACACATTGATAACCGTCAGACTAGCCATCACGCCAAACCAGTTTATGACGTCGGTGAGCATTGCAAGAAAAACGACATTGAAAAGGCTGAAGCCCGCAAAATCTCACAGATGCTAGGCCGCTTCGCCAGCCGACACGAGCTTGAGATCAACGCTCCGCCACGCAAGCCGAAGCATCGAGCGTAGTAACCGGGAAAGCGAATGTCGGGCCACGCAAGGGGCGGGACCAATCGGCGTCTGAAATGGTTTAACGGCATTAAATTCAGGAAGATGGTCCACGGTCACATACACTGACGAGCGCGGCGCCCGAGCCGACGCGGCGGAAACTGGTAAGTCGTTGTCGAAACACCGATCGAAGCCTGGCAGGGCGTCCGGGGCCGCCCCGTTTTGATGGTATTGATTGGGGCACCTCCTTGCAACGGTCGCATGGGGCATTTCGGAAATGTACGGCGAGGCCGTCGATAGCGATCAACCAGACAACGACTACCACGCCGAATGCCGTGGTCAGCCCGACGGACCAAAGGGTGAGCGATAATACACCCCCAGCTGGGGAAAAGACGCAGACACCCAACAGCGAGAAAACTTTTCCGTCTTGCCGAATGAAAAGGAGTATCGTTATGATGACGAGCGAGCAACCTTTGCAGGACGAATTGTCGCATTGATCCCTGCCCTTCGCGCTTTCGCGCGCCGGTTCCATCCCGCGAAATCGAATGCCGAGGAACTGGTGCAGGAAACGTTGATGAAGGCACTTGGAAATCTCGACAAGTTCGATGCCGGGAGCAGCATTGCCGTTCATTTCGTGGATGTTTTCGACAACCCATGTGTATGCCGCCCGGGAGTCGTCATGCGCTGCAGGGAATTTGTGCTCGGGCACATGCCGATACTCGACGGAAACGACGATGGCATTGGTACCGAGCGCCAGCGCCCGCGGTGCGCTGTCGTAAACATTGATGTCGGCAACAACCTAGCCGCCGCCGTGATAAGACACGATGACCGGGGGCGGACCCTCGCCGCCGGGTATGTAGACGCGGGCGGCCAGTGTCCCGACCTTGGTCGGAATTGCGATATCCTTGGTAGTGACCTGCGCTTCGGGTTCGGATGAGATGAGCTTGTCCCACGGAACGGCGTGGGCCGCGTCGGCAGGAGTTGCCTGAATGCGTGCCTCGGGAACGCTCAACGTGGAAAACGGCTTTGCTTCCAGCGCACCGCGCTTGTCGAGCACGGCCTGCATTTCGGTCGTGGGCTTCGCCATCTCCTGCGCCTGCCCTGTGGTGGGGAGCCAGAGCAGTGCAGAGGCGAGCAATCCTGCGCGGATCGCGGTTGTACGGGTTATTGGATCGTCTACAGTGCTCGAGGTGCGGACTGCAACCTCAGCTTCAATTGAATGTTCCGCTCGCATATGTTCACTTCGGCGGATTGAACTTGAACAGCGCGAAGTCGTCATCGGTCCAATCCTTGTTGAACCACGGGGAATCCTGGATATGCGACGCGGTAATGTAGATCGCGCCGTCGGGACCCTGGGCGAATGTGTCCGGCCAGCGTAGCCGGCTATCCTGAAGGAAAGAGGTCACCTTTCCGTCCTGGCCTAGGATCTTCACGCCGTTGTTAGTCATTGTGCTGAGATAGATCCGATTCTGCTTGTCGATCCACAGGCCATCGGTAGGCTCAGTATCTGCAAACTTCTCGGCCTTGACGGCGCCGGGATCCGACGCGGCCTTTTGCAACGCCTCGGTCGATATTCGGTACATCGTCTTGCCGGTGAGAGCTTGCCAGTAAAGCGTCTTGCTGTCTGCGGTGAGCGCAATCCCGTCGGCATTGAACTGTGGCTGACGGCCGTCCGGCCGGCGCAGCGGCTTGCCATCTACCTCAACGACCACGTCCTTTTCCGCCTGAGTGGACGGATCATCGCTCAGCACACGCCACGATTTTCCGGAGGTGAGGTCGAGCACGACGAGACCGCCTGGCGAGCCGGAGTCGGTGAAATACGCGAAGGTGCCATCCGGCGCGATGCGAACATCGTTCAGGTAGCTCGCGGGGCCTGCTACCTCGGGAGGAAACGGGTAGACCTTCTTCACGGTATTGGTTTTCAGATCGACCTGGACGAGCTTCGGCCCGCCCTTGACGGTCTTCTCGCTGTTGGGTGCAGCCGGATCAACGACCCAGAGCGAGCCCTTGCCGTCAGCGACGACACTTTGCACCGTGACAAAATGGTCTGTCGGCGAAATCTCCGACATCTTGGCATTGCGCCAGGCGTTCCATTCATCGTCGGGGTAGGGTTTGATCGAGCCGTCTTTCATGACTTCGGCGACCGACACCGGAACATCTTCCGACCAGCGCGGAAAGTTGACGAAGATCCGGCCGTCCTCCGAAACTGTCACTCCGGTGACCTGATGCTTGAACGTCGTAACCTTCTCCAGACGGTCGTCCGTCTTGCCGGTGATCGGCGCCACGATCTCCTTGGCGGTATCGCTGAGCTTTTTCAGAGCCTGTGCATCTGCCGCAAAGGGTTGAAGACCCAGCGCCAAAAGGGCTGTTCCGGCAAGAAAGGGCGTGAGTAAGTTTTTGAACATTGATTTCTCCACTGGATGGCAGCATCGAACCTTGCCGTTGCAACAAAGTTCCTTGCTGGACGGCGGTTGAGGACAGGTCCGGTCGCAGCCGCGTGACAAGACTGCCGAGATTTCCCGCGTTACGTTTCAAACGACCTGAACCGGCCGGGCGTCGCCCGGCCGCTCTGATCCAGAACCTCAGATTTCATGAGCAGCTACCTCGGTCAGCGGTTACCGCCACTGGAGTTTTCGCCGCCCTTTTTGCCGGCCTCCGAGGCCCGTTCGGGGTCGTTCTTGAAATTGCCGCCGGAGGCCTTGCCGCCTTCGCTTGCGATATCCTTCTGCTTGTCGTCGTCCATTGAAGCGAAGCCGCGCTTTGACGTATCACCGCCCTGATTTCCGCCCTGCTGGCCGCTTTGATTGCCGCCCTGGTTGCCACCTTGGTTTGCCATGATGTTTCTCCTTGTCGGGAACGATTCCCCGGCGGCCTAACCGGAGCGCATATCGAGAGTTCCCCCCGGTGCGGTAGCGTACGGTCCGACTTCGAACGGTTGACTGCCGCGCACCTCTGAAAGTGTAGAGTGTTGATGCAAGCAACCCACACGGAGCGATCCCATTGCAGACTGAAACCGTCACGTTCCAGCCAAGTGAGTGGGTACCGAACAATCAGACACTTCCGGTCCTCGTCTATGCCGAAGTCTTCAGCGGGGCGGAGGTCACACAGAACTTGGAACGATTGTTCGCGGAAAATGGCTGGAGCGGCCTATGGCGGAACGGCGTATTCGACTACCAGCATTACCACACCGGAGCACATGAGGTTCTCGGTATCGGCTGCGGGAGCGGGAAATGCAGGTGCGCGCTGGCGATTGCCTGGTGCTGCCTGCGGGTACGGGTAATTAAAACCTTGGATCGACGTCAGATTTCCTCGTCGTTGGGGCATATCCCACCGGACAGGCATGCCGATATCCAGCGGGCCAAGCCATCAAGTGAGCAGCTCGACACCATAGCGGACGTAGGCTTGCCATCGAGCGACCCTGTTCAAGGCCCGTCAGGCCTTCTCACAACCGCGTGGCGCCGTTGAAAACGCGGCAACCACAGCCCTTGCAGCAATCTCGGCCAAGTTTTCGCCGAATTACAGAGCGCTATGTTCGATGAGGGACCTGGGCGGCGAGGATCGCCCAATTGGTTGGCTTCGTGCCCAAGCCTTATCTGGTCGACGAGATTGTACATTGTCTTAATGCACTGAGCGCGCAAGGGGCGTGATGAACAGCGTGAAATGGCCTGAAGCTGTTGAAGTTGGGTGTTCGGACGAAAGCACTCGAAATGTTCAGGGACCGGAGGATGCACTCCAGATGCTCACGTCACATTTTCCGCAGGTTTCCAAGGAGCGATCGAAACAGCTAAACGAATTTGCCATGAGGCAATCGACGGCAAGGTCGTTGCCGACAACGCGCGCGTAGCCTTCATTTTGGCAGTAAAGGACGGTGGCATGCGGGTTGGGTATGCGCGGTTGATTTGGAACCAACTCGCAATCGTTTCTAGCGTTGCCAGACGCTCGCTGGAAAGCCTAACGCAAGGTCAGGGTTGTACGTTGTCACCGAAGTCTGGATTGACCCACCAGCCATCTGAAAGAGTTCACTTAATTGAGGGTTTACCCGTGAGCACATCCGTCTCGGACGCAGTTTTCCTTCCGGAGGATCTGAATATCCTGCAAGCATTTCTTGACGCGTGGTGCGAGGAAAATTCCGTCACAATCGATGACGATGCCGCACAAGAGGTCGCAGTCGGGCTGATGAACTGGTATCGGCAAAGCCCGCCTCATAAGATCCGATCATTAGGTGACGCCGACGGATCTTTCGAGTTGCCAGCGGTGCTACAATCTCTGTTGGAAAAGCTGTAGGAAAATCTCAAGCAATGAGGAGGACCGGTTTTGACACCGTCCCCTTCAGCCTCCAAATAGGATCCATGACATGTTTGATATATTGGCCAGCCTGAATGCTGAGGAGAGTACTTGCGACCATACGACAGCAGTGTGCGGTTTGATGGCTGCCCGAAGCGCTATTCGCTGCCACCGTGTGACGCTATATGAAAATCAAAAGGCCCAATCCAAGCGTAAGAAGCTTGACAGGATATTGCGATCTCGCCAGCAAGTGCTGCAAACTCTGCATGACATTCGTGGGTGAAACTGGGGCATCGACGTTTTAAAATTAAACTTGGCTTTTCACGGCGATCAGGTTCTGACGTCTTTGGCGCAGCGCGTCGGCTCGATAAGCAGCTGTGAGGTCGAACATGGCGATTTATGTGTGTCTTGCGCGGAACGACGGAAATGCGGCCTGCCGTTCAACCGTAGATCTGGCGTGTCTACCCTAGCCGCCAAAAGCTTTCTGCTAGGATTGAGGAATATGAGCCAGGCGGTAGGCGGCGAGTTCGCATTGGCAACTCAAGCGGTACCTTCAGATCGGGGCAGCAGAAGCGAACGGCCGTGATCGATTTGTGCTCCAGGCGTGAGAGTGCCCGCGGTAGCTCAGAAGGTAGGCGTGAGCCGGCAGACGTTGTACGACTGGAATGAGCATGTTGGCCTTTGTCTTCGGCATTCTGGTCCGGATTGTTCTTCATCCGATTCTGGAGACGTACTCGCGACGCGCTTTTCGCGGCCTTTGCCGCCGCGTTCTGGCTGTTGGCCCTTAATCAGGCCCTTCTTGCCTCTCCAATCTGCCGGTTGAAGAAAGAAGCTGGTTTTATCTGCTGCGTCTTGGTGCTTCCATTCTTATCATTTTTGCGATCGGATTGAAGAACCGCCGCAAGTAGCTCTATTCTGCCCAGTGATGAGGAGCCGACACGGCAACGTGACGATGGTGGATCGACGCGCATCAGCACCGAGCGTCGTCGCCAGCATAGTGAACGATGGAGGTTGATTACCGCCTTCGTACAAAGACCTGCAATCTGAACTGGCCAACGTAAAGCGATATTTGCTTTCGGCTATCTCTTGCTGGTTAATTCGAAGAACGCGCTGGCAAAGACAAGGCAGCGCTGACTGTCGGAAAAATCTCGCCTCTCCGAACGAAATTGAAGACCGGCCATTCTGCGGCTTTCGACTGGAAGCCGAAGGTCAGTTGCATATAACGTTTCCCATTCGTGGAGGCGAATTTCCGCGCTTCCAATCCTGGCAACGATCTTGATACTTCGTTAGCCGTGTCTCTTTCATCGCCGCTGCGCCTCATCATCTATAAATTGGCGGCTGAGACGATTCTCGATCGTTTCTGCTCTCCCTCGGCTGCATCCTGAGCGCGGCGCGGCTGCTTTCTCATTATGCGCGGACGGAACAAACCTCGTTTCCCATGGTTCACGAGTGCGCCCAACCGCAATTTCCTGAACCATAGGAGGTTTAAATGCAAAATGAGTTCATTGATCCCCCTGTCGGATCGAATCCAGGGTCTTTAATATCGAACGCGCATACGGCTTCACCGGATGGCTCAGAAGACGTTGCGTCGTTTTCAGACCTGAAGGAAAAGTTGACCGAAGATATTTCGAACGCGTCGGCCGCCATCAAAGCGGGAGCAGAAAGCGCTTCGGAGAAAGTCAAAGACGCGATGTCCGATCAAGCGACATTTGTAGCGACGCAAGTCGGAGGCGTAGCGACTGCGCTTCAGAAAGTCGGGTCCGAACTTGAAGGCTCCGAACAAGCGGACATCGGCAAATACGCAACGCAGATTGGACGCAGTGTTGAAGGCTTTGCCAAGCGAATGGAAGGCAAAGACATCGGCGAGATTGCAAACATGGCGGAAGAGTTCGGTCGTAAGCAGCCGCTGGCTTTCCTTGGTATCGCAGCTCTGGCGGGTTTGACTGCCAGCCGGTTCCTGACCGCCTCGGCGAAACGGACCAAGTCCAGCTCAATAGCCACCTCGAATACTTCCTTTGACCCGAGCATGACGGAAGGACGCGGAAATGGCTAAGTCTTCCGAAAATGCTCCTCTCTCCGAATTGGTCGGCAGCCTTGTATCCGACGTCACCGGGCTGCTACGCAAAGAAATTGACCTTGCCAAGACCGAAGCATCGGAGAAGGTATCGCAAGCGATGAGCGGCGTCGAAGTTCTTATCATCGGGCTTGTTCTCGCCATTGGCGCTGTGGGTGTCCTGCTTGCTGCCCTTGTGGGCGCTATTGCTGCTTTCCTTGTTGAACAAGGTTTCAATGACACGAGCGCGAGCGCACTTGCCTCCCTCGTAGTCGGCATTGGTGTCGCATTGATCGCGTGGGCTTTGGTCTCGCGCGGGATCGCAGCGCTGCGCGGAACCAATTTAGCTCTCAACCGCACTGCGACTTCGTTGCGTCGAGATGTCGAGACCGTAAAGGAGAAAATCTGATGGAAACCAATGAGAAAACGTCAGCCGATCTTCAGCGAGAGATTGATCGGGATCGCGAGCGTATCGGACAACGGATCGATGCGATCCAGGAACGGATGTCCCCAGGGCAGCTTGTTGATGAAGTGATCGCATATGCAAAAGGCAGCGGCGGCGCGGAGTATGTAAATAACCTTGGGCACGCACTCAAGAACAATCCTTTACCTGTCGCTCTGATGGGTGTGAGCCTCGCATGGCTGATGGCCAAAGGCTCGACGTCTACCGAAGCAAACGCGGCCCCATCCCAGGTGTCCGATTATCCATTGTACCAAGCTAACGGACCAGTTCGCCGTCTTGGACCTCCCGAATATGAATTTGGCTCACGATACAGCCACTTCTCAGACAATTCGGGAAAGCGGCTGCGCGCGCTGACCGATGAAGCCGGTCGGCGCGCCGGTCATTTCGTCGATGAAGCCGGTACAACCTATCGGGGATTTGCGGATGCCAGTGGCAAACAAATCGACCATATTATGGATGAGACAGGCGCTGCATTCGACGCGGCATCTGGATGGCTTTCCGAAAAGTGGGAGCAGACGAAGAACACAGTCAGCAGCATTGGGACAGCGGCGAGCGATACTGCTCATTCTATGTCCGACCGGGCGTCATCGACTGCAAGCTCGGTACGGGGACAGACGGACAAGCTGAATGAGATGATATTGACTCAGTTCCGGGACCAGCCTCTCGTTGGAGGTGCCCTGGCGTTCGCTGTCGGAGCGGCAATTGGCGCGGCGCTCCCCCACACGGAGGTCGAGGACAAGCTTGTCGGTGACGCAGCTGACAGTACCAAGGAAATGGTTTCGGCTGAAGCGCGCGTCGGAATGGAAAAGACCAAGGAAATGGCCTCCGATCTTAGCGCGAAGGTGGTCGATGCAGCCTCAACTGCACACGACGATCTTCGTGACCGCGTCGTCGAGGAAGTTGATGCCCTCAGGCAAGGATCATCAGATCGGAACACCGACCAAGCTTAAGGCGATCCATCGGGTCGTGTTTCTGGCTCGGCTAACAGGAAGTCGGGCCAGTTTTCCTCGCGAACGACATTTGTGCCCTCCGCACGAATTGCCGCCTTCGGACGCATCCGTGGCAAGACAGCGGCTAGCCTGCCCGCAGGGCTGCGCATCGTAGCGAAGCGAATAACTCAGTCGGTTGCGACAACTGGTCCAACCGTCGAAACACGTGTGATCGGAGAAAATTAAAGAGTGCTGACTGCTCCACGACCAAGGGTTCGACAGGTTGGGTAAGTTCCTCGACAGCAAGATCAGCGGCCGATGTACGCCAGAACAGACGACAAACGCGCACAGCAAGCGCTATCTTGGTGGCGGCAAGTTGCAATCTCCGTCGGCCGCTATATTCCAAAGTGATTGCAAAGACGGTGAGCCGAGTTGGCTCCTTCCCGGCACCTTGGACTTTCCATGCGTTGGGCAAAACACGTTTACGCGCCGCGAGCGCAGCGTTTCTCCTGTTCTTCTTGTCGGCATCGACTTCCATGTGATTTGAAATCGCGCGGAGGATTTCTTCGCGGAGCTTTGTGACCAGCTCGGGATCGCCGGTAGAAGCGCGGTCCGGCGCGAGCAGGACCTGAAGCCGCTTGGGGCTGCGGCTCCGGATTGCTGAGGAAGAAAAAGCGGAGGAGGTTCATGCAACTCTCCTTCCGAAGATCTTGCCGAACAGGCCTCGTTTGTCGCCGCGGATAACTACCGGGAGCGCCTCGCCGTTGAGCCGTCGAGCGGCCTCGAAATAGGCGATCGCCGGGGCACTGCGGCCATCAGCGAGGGTCACGGGCGAACCTACGTTCGAGGCCCTCAGCACGTCCATGCTCTCCGGAATGATGCCAGGCAGCGGGATCGACAGGATTTCCAGAACGTCATCGACCTTCAGCATGTCACCGCGTTCGGCGCGTGCGGTCTCGTAGCGGGTCAGGAGTAGGTGCTTCTCCATCGTCTCGCCATTCTCAGCCTCCAGCGACTTGGAATCCAATAGGCCGATAATGCGATCGGAGTCACAAACCGAGGAAACCTCCGGATTGGTAGGGACCATGGCCACATCCGCGTGGCGCAATTGTCGTTTTGCAATTAATCGCAAGACTCACGATTAAACAATTTCAACAGGATAGTGCGGCACTTAAATTGAGATCGGGCACTTAAACTGAGATTATAGGTTCGGTTTTGGTACCTAATGTGAGATTCGTCGCCGTGGAAAAGATGGCCATCTACAGCCAAGATTCAGTGGAAAATACCAAATATCACAAAGGTTGTTTCCGACTCTGGGAGCGTCAAGCGCCGAAAATCGAACCGAAGAATCTCAGATCAAGTGTCATAGCCTGCCGGAACGGTCGCATTCTCACAATTAAATGCCAAACCACAGTCCGCTCCGAGGCATCGAGCCGCTCCTTCCTCGATGCCCATCAGCTCCACGGCGATCTACGCCCACTTACGAAGGCTCCCCTGCGCCGCACGGCAATGCCTCATAAGCAGCGGCCCAAATTTCAAGAATATCGCAAGGGCCGCCTGACAGAGGCCACCCAACCGGCGCCGGTGTGAAGCGCGGAATTATCGCGGCCTCTTTCGAACCGATCTGTAAATCCCACATTGTAGCATAAGCAAACCCCGCCGATATTGACGGGGTTTGTTAGCAGTCTTACGGGGGTTTAAAGGCCCTGTCTTCGTGGCTAGAATTTTCCCTTTAGACCGACGTTGCCCGGCCGGCATAGCGCGCCCGCTCGGCGTCGATCTCCGCCTGCGAATAGGGATCGGCCTTGTCGTCGAAGGAGGTCCACCCCTGACCTTCATAAGCGCTCCGTCGTGCCGGAAGATCGACCCAGTTCGAGCGCTGGAGAATGGCTTCGACTTCCGGCGCACGGGCATCATCGACTTTGGCTGTCACCAAGGTACCGCCACGGCGCACCCCTTCGGCATAGACATGGGCATCGCGCTCGTCGACACCGGAATCCGTTAATGCGCCGACGAGGCCGCCCGCTGCACCACCGACGACCGCGCCAGCAACAGCGCCGGCAGCCGTGGCCGCAAGCCATCCGGCGGCGACGACCGGACCGACGCCCGGAATGGCCATGATCCCTAGGCCAGTGAGCAGACCGCCGACCCCCCCCACGGCAGCACCGATGCCGGCGCCGGTGCCTGCATCTTCAGCCACATCATTGTCGTTGTCCTTGAAGCGTCCGTCCGAGTTGTTGGAGACTATGCTGATATCTTTGTCCGAAATGCCTGCCGCTTTGAGTTGGTCGACGGCCGAAGTTGCATCGGAATAATGGTCGAAAAGGCCGGTTACGGTCTTCGTCATGGTGTTTCTCCTCATTGTTGTTCTTGAGACGCGCTTACTTGGCGACGATGTTGCCCTGGTAGTCCATTGACACCATTACGGACTTGCCGTCCTTGGTCGCCTTGGCCTGCCACACGCCCTTGTCATCCAACTTCAAGTCGGTGACGTCGGCATAACCCGCTTCGGTGATGCGATCCTTGGCCTGACCTTCGGTAAAGCTGTTTGCGCCTTCGACTGGCGCGGTTGCGTTCTGGTCGGACGGGGTCGCGACTGCTGGCGTATCGCCGTCCGGATTTGCCGCCGGCTTGGTTTCCTGTGCGAATACCGAGGTTGCGGAAAAAGCGACGGCCGCCACTGCGATTAGAGGTTTCTTCATAGTGTTCTCCTTGCGGGATCGTTGAATGATCCTCGGCAACAGAACACTCAAAGAATCAATTGGTTCCGAGGATCGGGGTCGCCAATTACGCACTGGACCTTTGCCCGATCCGTCCCAGACCAAAGTCTCATATCGTACGACTGCCGGACCAAGAGCAGATGGTAATTGTCAGTCGCAGTGTGGTGCTCAAACTTTTTCATCCGGAGCACGGCAAGGAAAACCCAGCCATGCTTGTTTGAGCGATTTCGCGTTTTTAGTATGGCGAATGACACTGGCGTCTCGGTCCATAGTTCGGCTGATAGGTGTTGTCGTAGGCGCGATAGCTGCGATACCTGTTCCCACACCATTCGACATGGCTGCCACCGTACCGAACTGGTCGGTCAACCACGACTCCACCGATGATTGCCCCGGTGGCAAACGCGGCGAGAGGAAACCACATTCCATTGTATTCACGATAGCCGCGGCGGCGCTCGTGATAACCACGGTGGCCATTATAGTAGGCTGCGTCACCCCGACGGTGGAAGCCGTGGCGGCGGATATCGTCGTGGTGACCCCGACGGTGCTGCACCGTCTCGACATCTAGGGCAGGCAAACCGATATGGGGCTGTTGAGGGGCGACGAAAGCGTGTACCGGACCGAACGACGTTGCGAACATGATGGCGGAAAGCGCCAGCGGTGCTACTCTTAAAGCTGAGATGTTCATCTTTATCTCCTGATTGAGCGGTGAGGTCATCTCACGCTTCGTCTACTGAATGATCCCCTCCCCTATCTGGTTCCCCGCTGACAGCCTTCTGCGACCTTTGCTTTGACACGTAGGGCTTTCGTCTAGCTTTCTCGAAGCAAAGGACCAAGAGGCGCGGTATCGACGCTCCAAACCGGAACCCTGTTCCAGCAGTTGCGTTCAGTGGCTCAATGATAACGCTATCGGGATGCGGCAGGTCGTTTCGAGTTCATTCTGAACCCTTCCCAAGATGACCGGCCTCGCTTGCCTCTCGGGAGCGGTCGGAACGCAGGAGCCAATCGATGACCTATCCTATCCTGCCCGTTCTGGGCATTACACTCTCTCTCACCGCGATAGCGGGGAGTGTCATGGCGATCCCTAACTACATTCCCGAGCATGACGCTAAAAAGCTGGCCAACATAGACGTCACATCGCTCTGGACCTCCGGTCCCGTGTCGGTCGATCCCAACAAGCAGAATTTTGAGCGCCTTCCCGCTCTCACCGTCGAGCTGCCGGAATCAGCGGAGATGAGTGTTGACAACACCGTCACAAGTGCGATTCAACCTGCGAGGCAGCTTTTCCGAACTCACCTCTCCGGGGATGGCAAAATGGCGAGCGTCGGCCTGACCTCCAATTATCAGGTCGATCCGGAAGTGGCAGCGTGGTGCGCTGACCGTTACAGGTCATACCGCGTTTTGGACAACACATATCAGCCTTATAGCGGTGCGCGTCGACAATGCCGACCACCGTTCACTGCGTCGGTCAATGGTACGCAGACCGCCGACGTCGTCCAGGACGCATCCGACATCGGTGCGATAGGCTATTCCTCAGATCGCCATTCACAGTGGTGCTTCGCGCGCTACCGCTCCTATGACCCCGGCAACAACACCTACCGGGCATTCAGCGGCGAAATCCGCTCCTGCGTGTCTCCATATATTTGACCGGGCGGCGAGTGTAGATTCGTCGCCATTCCCGCTCCCACTCGTTGACGAACCGCCTCCCTGCCATAGTTTGTGACAACAGTTCGCAGGCAAACAATGCTGGGTGGGAGTATCTGACATGGATGAACGCTTTCTACAAAGGCGGTTACTGGAAAGCACCGTCGCTGGCTCAGCAGTTCCTACTCTTGGGAGGCCTGGTCTCGCTCGTCGCGACCATCATCGTCGGAGCGTTCGTCACAAGGCTGATTGAGGATGCGGTCACCAGAAATTCCGGGGCGGCGACAGCCCTTTATGTTGATAGCGTTATCGCACCTCTGCTGCCGGACATGCAGGCCAGCACCGATCTGAGCGATTCCGTGAAGCAGGCGCTTGACGAGACGTTGAGTCAAGGGGCGCTTGGAAAACGGCTGATATCATTCAAACTCTGGCGACCCGACGGCACGGTTCTTTATTCAAGCGACAGAGAACAGATTGGAGAGAAGCTGCCACTCAGCGATGGCCTGCAGACAGCGCTTACCGGAAAAATGGTAGCGGAGTATGACAACATCGACGATGTCGGGAGCGAGAGCGAAGTCGAGAGCGGTATGCCGCTCCTCGAGGTCTACAATCCCGTTCTGCAACCTTGGTCCGGCGATGTCGTCGCGGTTCTTGAGTTCTACGAGATTGCGACTGATTTCCAGCACAGCCTGAACCACGCTCGGCTACAGAGCTGGATTGCTGTAGTGGCTTCCACCATGACATTCTTCGCCATTCTGTCCGCGCTCGTGTTCAAAGGGAGCAGAATGATCGACAGCCAGCGTGAGGCTTTGAAGAAACGGATCAAAGACCTGTCAGACCTACTCACGCAGAACGGCGAACTCAGTGCGAAGCTTCAGCGTGCGAGCCAACGCACCACGGCGTTGAACGAGCGATACCTGCGGCGGCTGGGGGCTGAACTTCACGATGGACCGGCACAGCTTGTCGCTCTCGCGGCGCTGAAGGTCGACAGCGACGCCATCCGCAACCCGTTTACGGGACAGCGAGATCTCATCGATCAAATCCAGTCTGGATGATGCGATGCACGAAATCCGAACCATTTGCAGTGGTCTTGTCCTACCGCAAATAGAAGGAGCCGATCTTAAGGAGATTATCGAACGAGCCTTGAAAGCGCATAAGCAGCGTACGAACACCACGGTGAGGCTGTCGATGTCTACCACGTCACCGCCGCTCTCGGCGCTCTCGTTGTCCGCAAAAATCTGCGTCTACCGTTTCCTACAGGAGGCGCTCAACAATGGGTTCCGGCACATTGGCGGAGCTGGACAGTATGTTGTCCAGACCTTTGACGGTGAGAACGTGTCCATAACTGTCGGTGACAGCGGTCCGGGCTTCGAGCCAGAGAAAATCAAACCGTCCAGTCTTGGGCTGTCGGGCCTGCGCGAGCGGGTTGAAAGCCTCGGTGGACATTTCGACTTGAAAACATCGAACCAAGGGACGGTGCTGCGCATGTCCCTGAATCTGCATGAGATGGAGTCAGCATGAGCAAAGAGATAACGATAGGCGTCGTCGACGATCATCCGCTGTTTCGCGAAGGCGTCATGCGTATACTCGCGGAAATCCCAGGCTTCCGGATCGTTGGCGAGGGATCCACCTCCGAAGAGGCTCTTTCGTTGAGCTCCACCCTCAAGCCGAGTATCCTGCTCATGGATATTTCGATGCCGGGCGGTGGGTTGAATGCGATCGAGCCTATCCTGCAGGCTAACCCTGCCCAGAAGATCATCATGCTGACGGTATCGGAAACGGGCGATGACGTGATGAGTGCGTTGTCGAAAGGTGCGAAAGCCTACGTGCTGAAAGGCGTCGGGTCGCGGATTCTGGCGGACATCGTGAGATCGGTGGACGCGGGCGACACCTATGTCTCGCCGTCGTTGTCGGCGCGGTTGCTGTCCGACATGTCATCATCTGAAGCCTTGGCAAAGCGGGGAAACCCGATCGACAATCTGACAACTCGCGAACAGGAAGTCCTGAACCTTGTAGCCGAGGGCCTCAGCAACAAGCGGATAGCCCTACGGCTCAGCGTGCACGAGAAGACGATCAAGCAACACATGACCCACATCTTTGCAAAGCTGGGGATCAGCAACCGAACGGAAGCGGCCATGACGCTACGGGACGCTACGGCCCGCACTTGAGAGATTTGCAGGACTTAAGTCCCGTATGATCACGGCATAGGTCGTGGCCGGGAACAGCTTTAATTTCAAGACGTTCAGCTCCTGTGAAAAAAACAGTGGAGACCGCCATGAACACGAAACTTATTCTCGCGTCCGCCTTCGTCACGCTCGCTCTAAGCGGCTCAGCCCTTGCCGATGAAGCCAACAGCACAGTCACAGGCGCCGCAGGTGGCGCAGTCACAGGTGCGATCGTCGGCGGCCCGGTCGGTGCGGCCGTTGGCGGTGTCGCTGGCGCGATCGCCGGAGCTGTGATTGATCCGCCGCCAGAGCGCATCGTCACCTACGTCCAACAGCAGCCTATTCAGAATTCCGTCGTTGTGAAGCAGCCAATCGTCGTCGGCAAACCTGTCCCGCAGGAAGTGGTCCTGATGCCGATCGCTGAGGATCCGCGCTATTCCTACACCGTCGTCAACGACCAGCGCGTCATCGTCGATCCGCAGACCCGCACTGTCGTGCAGGTCATCCAGTAAGGCTATAGCTTTCGCGTTCTTGGACGCGACGGACGCCAACGAGGAAGATGCGAACTGAACCACCTGATCTGCCTCGTTGGCGTCGTTGTCGTCATCGGCACACAAGCGCCGCCCCGGTATTCCCCGACCGAACCGTGCAGCCACAGACGAGATACGACAATGTCCTACGACGGGGCATGCTCAACACCTCGGAGCGACAGGCGAAGGTCTTCATCCCCGTCGCGAGCGATACGCTAGCTGCGAAAAAATAGTTATGGCAGGTGCAGTCGTCCGCAGCACGCTGCTGTCAACCCGTCTCACGCATGCGACCGGGGACCAGGACTTCGGATTTTTGAAGGACATGTGGCCATGTGGCTTGAACTGACGTCTGAAAGCGATGAGAAATTGTACATGAATGTCGACCAGTTCGTCGTTATCTATCCTGTCAACAAGTACAAGCTCACGAAAGTTCTCACGCCTGCGGGGCCAATAATAATCAAAGAGCCGCTGGCGTTCATCCAGTCCAAACTCGAACACTTGGCTGCCCAAAAGTCGGTTTGATCCGCAGCGTTCAGCGGCGAAAAAACCGCAGCCGGATCTCATCTCCCAACGTAGCACGGCGGTTGACGATGGTGCGACCCTTGGAGTCTTTCATGATGTATCTGCCATTGCGAACGACTTCGCTCATTCCATCATCGTGACGAACCGAGAGCGATGCCGGGCTGCCCTGGGTGGTCACGCCCTTGCTCTTCGCTCCCTGAGAATTCGAGTTTCCGCGTGTTTCGCTCTTACCGCCTTTGTTGCCGTTTCCTCCCCCGTTTCCATTCCCTCCGCCGTTGTTGTTGCCACCGCCATTTCCATTGTTGCCGTTTTTTGCCAGTGCGGTCTGCAGAGTAAGGCCGATGGAGTAGTCCGATATGCTCACCGAACAAGGAGCCGTGACGATAAACGCACTCAGGACGATCAAAAGCTGAAACTGGGCGGTCTTCCGGCGCGTTGGCATGGCTCACTCCCTGAATGGAAAATCACACTATCCGGCCGTCACCAGCAAAGCGGCTGAACGACATCCGAGACGGCGAGCGCCTCTTTTCCACATATACTCTGGGTGCGCCCGACTGGATCGTCAACGCAAGGCGTCGGCTTTAGGGGGAAAACGCGACCTTTCCGTTGGTTCACGTGAGACCAAGGTCCCGTGAAGGTTGGTTGAAAGTCCCACTCCGCAGAGAAATGCGACCTTGAGCATATGGACGCGCCTGCCCGGGCCAGACGCCGAAGGTCTCGGTCCCATGGAGGACTGAAGTCGGATGCCTTGGTGAGAGCACATTCGCTATGATGATCCAGGGACTAAGACGACACCGCATAGCGTGCCGTCGAGCAGGCGCATCGCAGTGGAGGCAATTCGTATGACGGACGGGTTCACGATCCACGCCTACACGTTGGGGAACGGAAGTTCGCTGTCCTATGGCGCGGACGAAACGCGCGCGTATAATGATGCTCGCAGCCATCGCCCGTTCCTGCACGGAGATCCGAACCGACGCGTTCCCGAGCGGACGCGAATATACCGGGTTCAGCTGCGCTCCTTTCCCGTAGAAGCGATACTCGACATCCTGAACGATTACGGCAGCGTGGTGGAGAGGTTTGTGGAGGCAATCGAGCCCATCGGGACCGTTGCCGATTTGGAGGAAGTGGCACCGTGACGCATTACGCTTGGACTATCAAAGCGGGCGGGCAGCAAGACGTCCAGAAGGTCACGACGTTGCCGGAGCTTTATGATGTGCTCCAAATGCTGAAGCTGCCTGGGATAGCGCCCCCGGCGTGGTTGACCATGGATCCCTGGCGAGACGAACTGCCTTCTGATGGCCGTTTCGTCTGCAATGAGGGCTGCGCGAATGAGTGGTCGGTGGTCTGGACGAAGGTAGCATACGGTCCGGGGGACAAAGACTGAGTCTTCCCGATGGAGTTTTATCGTCCAGCCCGGCCTATTCTGAGAGGAAGCTGGCCCTCCCGATCTGAAAGGGCCTTTTTTCTTTTAAGGCTGTCGGTTTCAACGAAGACCGAAGAACGACAGGATTGCGATCACGATAACAACGAGGCCGACTATGTAAATGATGCGGTTCATGGCGGGTCCTTTTATTTGAACGATGATGAAACGCTCGGCTAATGTTTTGGTTCCTGGGTACCGCAGCGTCAATCTCTCCATCCCCTTGCGGCAAGGCTGCGCTCGCTTTTCATACTGGCTTAGGCCGCCGTGCGGCATGCGACCGCTTTCATCGATCTTTACTTGAGATTAGCGCGCGTGCTCAGCAAGTTCATGATCGTAAACCGTCCATCCTGTTAAAAGCATGCCCCCGATCGTGAGCACCGACAACACTGTCAATACGATCGTCAGGCCGTTGTCACGCATGAATTTCATCGATAACTCTCCGCTGCGCCCATCAACCAGATTTGGTTGGATTGGTTCCAGACATCGATGTAATCCTCATGGAACCAAATGGTCCCCTGCCGGTTCCGCGCCACGCAACGCTCGTGCCGAGAACACTGGAAATGCGTCACTTATGGAAAGCCACTTATGACATTCACAGATGCAGCCAAAGCTGATGCCCATGCGATGTTCAACGACCAACGCCCAGCCCCGGAGGGATTGACCGAAGAGGATGTTGTCGGCTTCGTGAGTGCGATGTGCTATCGTCCGATGGAAGACGGGGAGATGGTAATTCGGCTGGCCGGCGAGGAAGGGGAACTCATAGACTTACGCACAAATCCTGTTTGCGCAGGGCGTCTCGCGATCGCATTGCTTGATCTTATCAACCAAAACGGCTGGTTTGACGTTGATCTACGCCTCAGCGACCGGGGATCGGATATTGCTCGGATCAAGCCCTCTGCCAGGACCACTATTGTTTGCGATCCCGCAAATGATGCAAACAGTCAATGACTGCGTGATTGGGCGGATCGGCGGGTCTGACCGCGGCGATCTCTCTCTTACTATATCGCCTCGATGTTGGTGGGATTGATGAATGCTGTGGTCGCGCCGCTACGATACCGCTTTCAAAGAATCGTGCGGCCCCTGAGAGGACAGGGGGCTGAACGCTGTTCTTTCGCCTTACGTCAGCCAATTGGATCGACATCCGTAGGTCATGACCAGCACGTCGCACCCTCTTATCACAGGCCTCGAAATTGAAGTGACTGCCGTCAACTCGCTGCCGAAACCATCCTCGACGATTGAGAAGCTTTTTTCTGCCTCCAGCTAGCGCATCTTAAGCCTGCGCTCGGAACAATTGTGGCAGCTCTTAGTTCTTCCGCCATCACAACAGTGTGACCGCAACAAGGACCCGAACATGACCACCCCAATATCAACCAACCTCCCTCACGACCCGTCCTATGGCGTCGACTCGTCGGCGAGCGCCGCTTTCAACAAGGTTTCATGGGGAGCAGTTTTCGCTGGCGTCGCAATCGCGCTCAGTGCCCAATTTCTGTTGAACCTTCTTGGGGTCGGCATTGGCGCGGCCGTGCTCGATCCTGGCACCTATGATAATCCGGAAGCCAGCACGTTTTCGATTGCGGGCGGCATCTGGTTCGTTGTTGCGGGCATCATTGCTTCCTTTGCTGGCGGCTACGTTGCCAGTCGACTGTCGGGCCGTCCGAGCAACTCGACGGGGGGCTACCAGGGAGTGACATCATGGGCCGTCACCACGCTCATTGTGCTCTATCTGCTGACGACATCCGTCGGCGCTCTCGTCGGTGGCGCGTTTAGTGGTCTTTCGTCCGTCGTAAGTGGCGTCGGCTCCACGGCAGCGACCGCCGTAACCGCAGCGGCGCCAGCGATCGCCAACTCGACCAATCCAATGGGCGGAATCGAACAGCAAATTCGTTCGACAACGGGGAACGATCCGCAGGCTTTGCAGAACGCCGCAGTGTCGGCGATGCAGGCAGTCGTCATGGGCGACGAGGCAACAGCAGAGGACGCCCGCAACCGCGCGGCCGATGCTATCGCCAAGGCTCAGAACATCCCAGCCGATCAGGCGCGCACTCAGGTCGACCAGTATGAGAAGACCTATCGCGACAACATCGCGGCAGCCAAGCAGAAGGCCATCGATGCGGCTCAGGCCGCAAGCGCCGCCGTCTCGGCCGGAGCGATCCTCGGCTTCATTGCCTTGGTTCTGGGTGCGATTGCCGCGTGGTTTGGTGGCGTCTACGGCACCAAGCGTGCTCTTCTCATTGATATCTCCGATCGTCGCATTTCGTAATTACCAGCCGCTGGCATTGTGCAAGCGGCCTCTCCAACAAGAACGGAGGCCACATTGGCCGAGACTAAGAAGCTCCAAGACCTGTTTCTCGACACTTTGAAGGACGTCTATTTCGCCGAGCAGAAGATCGTCGAGACCCTTCCAAAAATGGAAGAAGCGGCCACGAGCGTCCAGCTCAAGGACGCCTTCACTAAGCATCTGGCCGAAACAAAGGTTCACGTCGAGCGTCTCGAACAGGTGTTCGAGATCATCGGCGAAGAGCCGGAAGCCAAGACCTGTGACGCGATCCTCGGCATCACCGACGAAGGTGCCGAGATCATTGAAGAGTATGATGGCTCCCCCGCCCTCGACGCTGGACTGCTCGCCGCCGCTCAGGCGGTGGAGCATTACGAGATGTCGCGCTACGGCACTTTGCGCACTTGGGCGCTTGAGCTCGGGCTGACCGACGCTGCCGGGTTGTTGCAGACGACGCTGGATGAAGAACAGGCGACTGATCTTACCCTGACGTCGATTGCGACGTCAGTCGTCAACCAGAAGGCTGAAGGCTGAACTAGAAACTTCAGGATCCACGCTTGGCGGTGGATGCTTCCCATCGGAGAATGACATGGAAATCGTTGGCAAGAAGGTACACGAAGAGAATTCCGGTGTAACGGTCGAGTTCGTCGGCGAAGGTGGCGACGTTGTGTCGGTTCACATGAAGAACGACGAGAACGGAAACCTCAACCGTCTCAACGCTGAAGAAAAGGCGAAGGCGGTGATGGTCCAGATCGCGACATTTGACACCGACCTGGAGGAGGCCAGCGAGGCATCGGCTGAGTCGAATGAACAACCCTCGCAATCAGCTCATACCGCATCCGTGCCGGCCACCTACGCGGAGAATCCCGAGACGTCTCCAGCCGTTTTGTCCCTAAGAAGCGCACGCGCAGCGCAGGATACGGGCACGCTTGAGGAGCATCTTGACGAAGGTCTGGAGTCATCGTTTCCGGCCAGCGATCCTGTTTCTGCAACGGTGAGCTCTATCCCAAGCGGTCGCACGGATCCCGACGCCAAGGTTGATTGAGAAACCGGACGGGACGACGGGAGATGTCCAGAATCGAACGGGGTTTTGCTTTGGCGGCGCGATGGAGATCTACGCCATCGGTGAGCCGTTTGGATCAACTGGGACCATGACGATGACCGCCGAAAAGCGATCGGCGGTCGTTTGACGATCTGGGTCGGCTACAAGACAGGTCTAGTGGTCAACATTACGGGCATCCCGAAGACGTATTCAAAGACACCGGGCGTCGTGCGGACATTCTGCGGAGAGTGCGGAACCTCGATCGCCTATCAAGATGAAGGGCTCCCGTCCGAAATCTACCTCTGCATCGGTTTTATGAATGCGCCCGAGCGCTTCGAGCCAGAGGCGCATGGTTTCTGGGAGCAGCCTTCCTTATGTTGAGATGGCTGACACCTTGCCCCGCGAGGCTCGCTATACGCGTCGTCGTGAGGGTCAGCACGCCTTTCCCCGAGATCGCTAGCGGAAGCTACGACGTTCGCACGACGTCAGGAACCATGCGCTGAACCGAGAGTTTATCCGCATATTGGAGGACGAGATGCGAAAAGTTCTGGTTGTGGAAGACGAGCCACTCATCAGGCTCACTGCGATAGGTGCGCTCGAAGATGCGGGGTTCACCGTTCTGGAAGCCGGCTCCGCCGATGACGCGATGGATATCATCAGTGAGGAAGCGATCCATTTCCTGTTCACCGATATTCAGATGCCGGGCGTTCTTTCAGGCGTGGATCTGGCACACGAGGTTCACCAGCGTTTTCCGGATGCAGGAATACTCGTGGTATCCGGGCGATTGACCCCGGCGGATTTTGACCTTCCGCCGAACGCACAGTTCGTTTCAAAACCCTATCGGTTCGACGATATTGCTCGCCGACTGAAATCGATGGCGGCCTAGATCACATCGCGTTCTCTACGCTCTTGTTTCCGGGCGGCAGATGAGTGTGAACGGCGCTTCGCAATCTTCCACGGGATCAGTCGGCGATAGATCTGCGGTGATTGTTCCAGCAGCGCAGACCTTGAGGCAAGCCAACCTGAACGCAATCGATCCCCGACTTCCGTTATTTAGACAGCGGCTAGCGGGCTCCTGAACCAATGCCACTCGAACCGCTGCAAATCCTGTGATCAGCGCAATCTTCGCTTCAACGCCACTGTGGCCATCGGGATGGCTGCCGCGGCGATGGACCCGAGGGGCAATTTCCGAAGCGATCGGGTTACGACATATGATGCAGCGGTCAGGGCTGCAAACTTCGCCCATGGATAGGCACCCAGTTGCGACCGCGCGCTCGCGTGAATCCAGGTGCCGCCCGATTTCGCAACCGCGCCGACTTGAGCGCGAACGATGTCCAGCCTCGCACGGAGCAACTCGATTTCCTTGTGGAGAATTTCATGCCGAAGCCGTGCATTATCTTCGGGAGATCCTGCCTTGTCGGTAACCGAGACCTCGTCCTGTCGTCCAGATAAGAAAGTTTCTTCCTGGCGGATGCCCTGTCTTCTCAACAACATGCCCGAACTCCTACTTCGACGAGTGATGATCGCCCTGGTCGCCTTCACCCGGCTTGGCTTTCGTCTTCGACTTGGTCCGCCGATCGGCGGATAATGACTTGCCGACATCCACGGACTGAACCGCACCGGGTTTGCCGGAGGCCATTTCGTTTAAGTTATGCGGCCATGGCTGGCTCGTCCAGCATGGCGTAGTATCGCTCTTCGGCTTCGGCTGG
>NZ_LMCZ01000019.1:0-75568 GCF_001424965.1 Rhizobium sp. Root1204 | reverse complement strand
ATGCCATGGGCCTATGCCGCGCGCATCAGAGCCTCACAATGAGCTCGTCAGATACTCTTCGGTGAGCTCATTTGACGGCCCGTAGATCAACCGAAAAATCTATGGGGCGTGGACGTCGCATACTGATCAACGTGATCCATCCTACAACGAAATGCTGCGCGGGAGAGCGAGGGTTTTCCGCGACCGGATGAACTGGAATGTTGATGTCATCGACGGCAAGGAATTCGATCTGTACGATCGAATCGGGGATCCCCTCTATCTGATATCACTCAACGACACGGGAAACGTCGTTGGGTCTTTGAGGGTGTTGCCGACCACGGGTCCGACAATGCTCAAGAACGATTTCGCGTCGATGTTTCGGGAACCGGTGGACATTGAGAGCCCAACAGTGTGGGAGTGCACGCGGTTTTGCGTTCATGCCGGCCCCGATGACACGATGCCGAAACCAAGGAACATCGCCCTCCAACTTCTGTGTGGTTTGTGTGACTTAGCGCACGAGTTTAACATTGAAGGCATCGTTGGCGTTTATGAGCTTCCCATGCAGGCTGTCTACAAGCGCCTCGGCTGGTCGCCCAGATTGATTTCCATTTCGTGGCCGCGATTTGGAAAAATCTCCTGTGGCATGTGGGACGTCAATCCGACCATCCGCGATCACTTATGCAATCGGGTGAAGACGTGCGGCCTTGAAACCCTCGCATTTCAGTATTCTCTGCAAAACGACAAATCCGTTCGGAAGAATCCGAGGATTAGTCGTGTTGGATGACGTCATCACGAAATTTTGTGCACCCTTCACCACTCCACTTATGGTAGGCCTCTGGGAGCCTGGAGTAGCACGGGGAGATTGTGGAATGGCCAAGCGCTCTTTACTGGAACACGCTCTCAGCGTTCTCAATAGCGCATCGAGCGAGGACGATTTGCAGGGTACGGTTTCACATATCCGGGATTGCTATGGCTTGTCGCACCTTGTCTTTCACGTTGTCAGCTTGGGGGCCGGCAGTGGCAAGCACCCAATGATCCTGTCCACCTACTCTCGGGAATGGGTGGATTTCTATACCAGCGAAAACTTCTTCGATCTCGATCCCGTTGTGCATTTGAGCCGAACTGGTTTCTTGCCTGTCGACTGGTCACTTCTCGATCACGCCAGTCGTGAGACCAGCCGCTTTTTCCGACAAGCCCATTCGTTCGGAGTGGGTCGATTTGGCCTGACGTTTCCCGTGCGTGGTCCGCAAGGGGAGCGCTCGTTGTTTTCAGCGACGTCCAACCTGCGCGAAAGCGAATGGCGTCACCTGCGCGCGGATTGCATGGTCGATTTTCAAATTCTGTCGCACCACTTGCATGACAAAGCGCTCACGACCTCGGGGTTTCGCAATAATGGAGCGGTTAAGAAATTGTCGCGACGCGAGCTCCAATGCATCAATATGATCGCGAATGGTCGACTGGCAAAACAGATCGCCGCAGAACTCCAGCTTTCCGAAAGTGCGGTTCGCCTCTACCTACGGACCGCAAAACGCAAGCTCGGGGTGTCAACGACATCCCAGGCAATCGGAAGAGCGGTAGCCGGTGAACTCATTCACGTTTGATTGAAACCCGCATACCAACGCGCCGCGTTGGACGGCTCTTTTCCGCGATGGCGCTGATTGCGCTAAAGCTTAGGGGTCTGGTCGAAATATCCCCAGCACACAACCTATTGAAGAACGGACGATGGAAAAATCCACTTCCTTCTGGCATCGGGCTGAGTCTCACGCAAAGGCCATTTCAACTGTCAGAACCCGGAGGCAGATCGCTAGCTGTCAACACGCATAAGTAGTTCAAACTTCGTTGCGCCGACAATTTTGATGTGGGAAAAAATCAGTGGCAAAGGACACGTCAGCACACTTCTTGTATGTTACCAAGCTATTTCCCCCGAAGGCTTCAATGTCAAACGGGCGTGGGTATTTCATGTCTGGGTCGCAGATAAGAGGGGGAGCATCGATTTTTTATAGTTTCCACGACCCGCAAATGGTTCACGCGAACTGGAGTTTTAACTCGTATCGAGGCCGTGCGATTTTATGCAAGGCGGGGTTCGCTCGCTTCTTGTCCTTCACCCTCAAAGATACCCCCCGCAATCGTGTCGCGCTTATGGACAGAGCAACCAGTACCGTCGACGCTGAACACACCATGACCTTGCAAGGAAAGGATGACCGCAAATGGCCATAAAAAGTGCCCCTCAGCTTGTCAGAATCCTCGCGAGAGAATTTCAACGTTGCGGAACCCAACCTCACAAATTTGCTGAGATCACAGGTGTAGGAGAGGACCGGCTGGAGCTACTTCAAACCGGGGAGTGGGAAGATCTGACGCTTAGGGAGATTGTCTCAATTTCGGAAAACCTTGATATCGATCTCACGAAACTCTGATTATTGCCCGCCTAAAAGTACATCGGCCGGGTGCTCGAAGGACCCTTCCCAAAGCCCTCTCCGGCTGTCCTTTGCAGCGAGCTCTGCCACCGCGTAGGCGGCCGATACCGGCGCGCCCGAAGGTAAAGTTGCTGCAAATGCTGCACCAGAGGATATAAGCGCCGTTCCGACATCGACCGTCGCATCATCGATGTTGGCAGCGCACACGACAAAAGTCGCCGCATCCTTTGCGGTTCCAACCGGCTGGCATCCGACTGTGCCAGTTGAAAACAGAGCCGCAAGAGACGCGAGCGAGCGCAGCCCGCAATCTGCGTCCGGCCCCTCCGGCTCACGAAAATGAGTACCTCTGATGCAAGATTGAACCCCGAACAGCCTGTATTTTCGGCCTTCGTGGCTCCAGGCATCCCCAGTTTCAAAGGTGACATCGAAGGGAAACAGGATCGTCTCCGCCTGCCCGAAAGCCTGTGACCCAAGCATGAGGGAAAAGAGCAAGCCTACCTTAATCCGCATTTTGAAACCCCATCGTTTTTGAAAGCGATTGTGCCTGTACGAGGTCGGGACGCCGCGATCGACCGTCCGGCGTCTTTCCGATCTCTGCGAGACCGAGAAACACCATGATTTCATCGTCATTGACAGTGCGGTAGGGCTCGCCATCGCCACCAACGAGGACGAAGCAGGACGCTGGTATGGCCTTGCCTTGCGCGGTCGAGAGCATCAGGGTCTTGCAGAGGATGACGTGCGCCCGCTTGTTGTAAATCGCTCCGGCGTAGTCACGAACGGCGTCTATACACGTCCATGTCTGCACCCGGTTGTAGGTCACCGTCAGCGCTGGGCAGCCGTTCAGGCCTCGTAGCTGAATGTCGTACCCGGCAATTCTTCGCTCGACTGCCCCGTTAATGATGATCTCGCCGCTGACCCGGTCTATGGAGCGGTCAACCAAACTTCCGCCGGCATCAAATCGCTCAAGGACGAAGATCTTTTCGCCCTCCTCGGCGAACTTGCGAAGATAAGATGGCCCCGGCTCCGCATACGGGTGTTCACCCATTTCGCGTGGGAAAGCCACGCTGGGCAGCATCAGCGAGATTACCAGGCCAAAGACCTTAAGTTGTCCACACATTGAGATTTCTGCGATTTGGAATTGACACATGGATCCCCGTAGAATTAATTATATTTTATTCCACGACGCAGCAACCGGAACTTCACGATGAAAACGACCGCGCTCCTCTTCCTCTTTTCAGCGTCGTATGCCGCCAACGCCTGCGACCCTATCGAAACGGCTAGTACGCTCGCAATGGTCAAAGCAATCGCAACGGAAGAGCAGTTGGATCCGGCGCTTGCACTCGCTGTGGTTGACGTCGAGAGCGCTGGCGGAAAGCATCAGGTCTCCAACGCCGGCGCAGTCGGGATCATGCAGCTGATGCCGGACACGGCCGCTGACTACGGCGTTTTTGACCGCTGCGACCCAGAGGCAAACATTCGCGCCGGCGTCCGCTACCTGAAGAAACTCTATGGCGAGTTTGATGATCCGCTGTTGATGCTGGCGGCATACAATGCCGGTCCGGAGCGCGTCTACCAAAAGGGCGGCATTCCCGAGTTCCACGAAACTGCCCAATACGTCGTCAAGGTGATGAACCGCTGGACGCTGAATGCCAAGGCGTTGGCTGCTCGGGAAAGACGCACCGGCGACCACCCTGCTCAGAAACGGACGATGGCACTGGCGCCCTCTCCCTGGCGAGAAGAACACGTCTGGAACGGCGAATAGATCGACCGATTTCCAAACTTTCCCTTCAACTTACAGAGGACTTCCGCATGACCATTCTTTCGGCCACATCACGTTTCCGTCTCAAGGTGGCAGTGGGTCTTGCCCTTCTGACAACCGGGATGGCACTCGCGCCCAGCTTTGCCTATGCGCAGTCGGCCGCTCCCGTCGAAGGGATCCTCGAATGGTTCGTCGGCGTGCTTCAAGGCAATGTCGCGCGCTCGTTGGCGATTATTGCCGTCTGCTTCCTGGGCTTCATGTTTTTGACCGGCCGCATGGCATGGCAAGCGGCGATCTCGATCGTCATCGGTATCGCGATCATCTTCGGTGCAGCCCAGCTGGTCGATGCGATGAAGTCATCGGCGGGAATTTGATATGCGCGAGGACGCTCCCGACGTTGAACCGCTGATCCTGCCGTTGACCCGGCCGCCAATGTATTTTGGCGTCGACATCATCGTCTTCGTCGTCAACGGACTGTCCGGGGTCGTCCTTTTCATAGCCACGTCGAGCTTCCTTGCGCCGCTCATCGTCCTACCCATTCATTTTATCGGGCTCTACCTTTGCCAACGCGACGTCCACATAGTCCGCGTGGTCCAGGTGTTCTTGTCGATGCGCAGGGCGATCCGCAACAGGAGGTTCTGGAGAGCGGGGAGCTATAGCCCGTGAACATCGTCAATCACGATTTAAAGTTCGGACGCGAACGCGCACGCGAAATTGGCATTGGCACCCATGTTCCCTATCTGCGCCATGTTGACGAAGAGACCATCGTCACCAAGGCCGGTATGCTGCTGCAGGTCATCAGGCTGTCCGGGCTTCCGTACCAGACGATGGACCAGGCGGAGATCAACGCGCGTCTTGCCAACCGCAATATGACGGTCCGCTCGCTCGGGTCGTCGCGCTTTGCGCTGTATGCAACGATTATCCGTCGCCAGATCGTACCCGAAATCGACGGAGAGTTCGACAATCCCTTCGCCGATGAGCTGAACGCCCGCTACATGGATGGGCTGAAGCATCGGACGATGTTCGTGAACGAGCTTTACCTGACCGTTATTCGACGGCCCATGACAGGCCGTGCCGGCAAAGTCGATCGCATGTTCGACGTGTTTCGCATGGCGGACAATGAGGTTGAGGCCAAAGGCGAAGCGCTGCGCGATCTGAAAGATATGGTTTCGGGGATCGTCGGCGACTTCCGCACCTATCGGCCGGAGCTGCTATCTTGTGTAACGCGCGAGAGTGGCATCTTTTCGGAGCCAGCGGAGTTTTTCGCAAAGATTCTTGCCGCTGGCGACGAGCGGTTGATGCCCCTGCCCCGCATGTCGCTTGCCGACTATCTGGGGACCGGTCGCATCCTCTTTGGCCGCAAGGCAACGGAGATCTGGTCAAACGACGGCGCCACCTCCAAAGTCGCCGCTATGGTGTCGATCAAGGAATACCCGCCGATGACGACGCCGGGCCAACTCGACGGTCTGCTCCGTCTCCCCTACGAGTTCATCGTCACCCATTCCTTCGCCCCGGAAGACCGCACGTCCGTTACCGAAGCGATTGCGACGATCAGCCGGCAGATTTCCAATTCCGACGACGGCGGCACGGCCGTCGAGGACGATGTCGAGACCGCTCGCGATCGTCTTGCCTCCGGCGAAGTCGTCTATGGCAAACACCATATGACCGTGGCGGTGCTGTCCCGCGAGCCTGCTGGCCTTAACCGCGCGGTTGCCGACGTCACCGCCGAGCTCGCCCGCATGGGCGTTGTCGCAGTACGCGAAGATCTTAATCAGGAGGCATCCTGGTGGGCACAATTGCCGGCAAACTTTGCCTATGTTGCGCGACAAGGGTTGATCTCGTCTGTCAATTTCGCGGGTCTGTTCTCTGCGCACAATTTCCCGTCCGGCCAGATTCACAAGGTGCATTGGGGCAAACCCGTCTCGCTTCTGGAGACGACCAGCCAGACAGCCTATTTCTTCAATTTTCATGAGGATGACGTCGGCAATTTTACCGTCATTGGACCGACCGGCTCCGGCAAGACGGTGGCGCTGTCCTTTCTGCTTGCGCAAGGGATGCGGGTCGAGCCGCGGCCCCGCTGCGTCTTCATCGACAAGGACCGTGGGGCTGAGATTTTCGTGCGAGCCATGGGCGGACGCTACGAGCGGCTATCACCGGGCGAGCCAACAGGCTTTGCGCCCCTGCAACTTGACGATACACCGGCCAATCGCAGTTTTGGCAAGACCCTGATTTCCTATCTGGTCACGCCGGCGGACCGGGTGCTGCACGCCGAGGAGATGGCGGTGATCTCCGACGCGGTCGACAGCATCTATACCGACTTCGATCGGCCACAGCGTCGGCTTGATATGCTGGCGGAGGCGCTGAAGGGCCGGATGCGATCCGGTATTGGCGATCTAGCGGACCGGTTGAAGGAATGGACGACCGGCGACAAGGGCTGGCTGTTCAACAATGCCGAGGACAAGCTCGATTTCTCAGGCTCGGTGATCGGCTTCGACATGACAGAAATCCTCTCCGACAAGCGCACGCGATCGGCCGCCCTCCTTTATATGTTTCACCGTATTCAGGAAATCCTCGATGGCCGGCCGTCGATGATCTTTCTTGACGAAGGTTGGCGCCTGCTCGACGACGAGGTGTTTTCCGGTTTCATCAAGGACTGGCTAAAAACCATTCGAAAAATGAATGGCATTGTCGGCTTCGGCACCCAGTCTGCGTCCGACGTGGTGCGTTCAGAGCTGCGCAACACCATTATCGAGCAGACGATGACCAACATCTTCTTCCCGAACGCATCGGCCGATGAGGAGAGTTACCGCACAGCCTTCGGACTGTCGGAGAAGGAGTTCCGGTTCATCAAGCAGGCCGACAAGGCAAGCCGTACCTTCCTGGTCAAGCATGCGCAGGACTCGATCATCGCCCGCCTCGACCTCTCCGTCATGCCCGACCTGGTGAAGGTGCTGTCCGGGCGTCCGGAAACGGTTCGCGAGTGCGAGAATTTGCGAGAGACGTATGGCGAGGAGCCGGCCGCCTGGCTTCCGCACTTCTGCGGTTGGACGATACCGGAGGCAAGCGATGCATAAAGCAGTTCTTCTTTTGCTCTCTGCAGGGCTTGCCCTTGCGCCATCACCCTCTGTCTGGGCGGATGTGCCTGTGCTCGATAACGACGCGAAGGACAAGCGCTCCGAGGACGAAGGTCATTCGGCTACCGATAAAGACACGCAGGACGACCAGCTTGAGGAGCAAACCGTCACCAGCTGCAACATCTCGCAGAAGGAAAAGAACCGGCGTTTGTATCGATCGCCGGCGCAGGCAGTGAGTGAAGACACCAGCAATGTCGAGCTCATCAAGCACTATGCCGACAAATACAATGTTCCCGTCGGCCTGGCGCTGTCTGTTGCGCATGCGGAGTCCGGGATTTCTACCTGCTCGGGCTCACCCACCGGTGTCAAGGGCGTGATGCAGCTGACGAAACGCACCGGCAAGGGCATGGGTTTCGACCGCGATATCAACGAGGAAAATATCGAGGGCGGCGTCAAATATCTGGGTCTCGGCGTCAACAAGTGCGGGACGACAGACTATGCCTGCCTTGCCTCCTGGTACAATGGCTCGACTGCGGCAGAACAGAAAAACTGGGCCGGCAAGGTCGGTCGGAACCATGGATGGTTCAACGCCTACGCCGGCGGCTCCAATATCGAGGAGATCTCGTCGCCGTCCTTCAAATCCACTGTCGATTACGGATCCGAGGCAACGCGCAACGCCAATGGTGCAGCCGTTGCCGCCATCGACAGAGCCGTTTCCGGTGTCGATAGAAGCTCTGCCCGGGTGCAGGAAGCGGGCCGGCGTATCGACGCACTCTCGTCGTCGGTCGGCGCCTCGGAAATCTACCAGGACGCCTGGGATGACAACACGCAAGCGCGCGCCGTCAACGCCGACCTGCTGAACAACCTGATGACCGAGCGCAACCTCTTTAACGAACTGTTGCAGGCGCGCCTGCAGCTGAAGCTGTCAAAGACCTCCGAGACCGCCAAGGCCATGAAGTCCGATCCCACCGTCAATCCCTATAGCTGTGATCCCGTCATTCTCGAGCAAATGAAGGTGCCGCGCGCCGACTGGCCACGTTGCGCTGTCATCGCTGCAGCCGAGGGTGAAACGTCGGTGCTGTCGTCGTCGGGCAATTCCGACGGCGCGATCGCCGACAATCTTCTGTCCATCCAAAATGCCGCAGATGCGGCCGATTAAGAGGTTTCATCATGAGAACGAGACTTGCTATCGCTGGTGTACTTGCCGTTTCAACGCCGGCGTTTGCCGACGTTCCGGTCATTGACAATGCCAACCTGACGATCGCCAGAAAGAATGCCGAAAACACTGGCAAAATCATGAACACAAATACCGACATCCTGGAAAAGACCAAGGCGATCCTTGGTGCCCTCTCCGGAAGTCGCGACGGGTCCATGGGTATTTCCTCGACCGGCTTAAGCGGAAATATGTCAGTTTCCGCAGCACCATCTTTCTCATCCATCATGAACGGTGGAACGCTGTCCTTTGGCGGCCTCGACGCCAACTCCCAGAATATCGCGGCGACGTTGATCAACGGCCTTCAGCTCGTCAAACAGGTGAAGGCAATCGTTGACGGCGAAGATGCGGGCGCAATGAACAGCGCCTTCTCCGGCGCCGTCAACACAGTCACGCTGCTCTCGGCACTAACGCAGCAGGCGACGCAAGGTATCTCCAAGAGGGAACAGTCGCTTCAGTCGGCGACTGGCCAGATTGGCTCATCCGAAGACGTAAAGGGCTCGGTCGACGCCAATACCCGCATGCAGCTGGAGACGGCGCGCACCATCAACGAGTTGATTGGCGTTTCGAACGGCGCAGTATCAGCTCTCAATACCGATATGCAGATGCGACTGACGCAGCAGTCCGAGACCGCCAAGATGCTGCAATACAAAGACATTAACCCGTTCAAGTGAGACCGCATGCGATTGCTCGTGATGACAATGCTGGTAGGGCTGGTCTTCATTGCCGGCTGCCAGACAAAGGGCGAGAAGAAAGCCCCCTGCCCGCCGATCTCCGGATACGGGCCGGCCGACGACTTGTGTGGCCCTGCCCTTCCGGTCAATGACGTGTTTACGTCCGTCCTGAAGGAATAACGAGATGGCGGCGACCACTATCATTTCGGACATCTTCGAGAAGCTCGACAATATCGGCGAGACCTTTATCTCGAACGCCTATGAAGGCTTGGCCCTTCAAGTCACCGTCCTGTTCGGGTCGATGCTGACACTCTATGTCATCTGGTGGGGCTACATGATTCTTGCCGGCCGGGACGGATTTTCCGTGCCTGAGGCGGCTTGGCGGCTTGGTCGGGCCTTCTTCATCTACTACATGGCGACCAACTGGGATGCCTTTTCCGCCACCCTCTACCAGCTTGTGCAAGCAGTGCCGAACCTGATCTCCGACACGATCATCGAGTCGATTGAAGGTTCAGGCGGGATACTCGACGGGGGAACCGACGATACGACCGGCGTCGTTAAAATCCTCGACGCGGTGTTTGAAACGGCGGGCAAAGTCTATGAGCAGGTAGCGACCGGCACCTTCGAATATGTTGGCGCTCTGATTGGTGCCGTGGTCTTTGTCGTCGCAATGATTTTCATCGCGGTTGCCGCCGCCGCGATCCTCGCTGCAAAGCTGATGCTGTTCATCACGCTGGCGCTGGCGCCCGTATTCATCATTTTGGCGCTCTATCGCTGGACCTTCCGGTTTACGGACGGCTGGCTGCTGCTCATGGTCAACCTGATGGTGACGCAAACGTTGATGATGTCTTTTCTGGCGTTCCTCTACCAACTTATCGAGCTCGCCATAAACACCGCCAACAACACCGCGACGGAAAGCAAGCTGTCCTATGTGGCGCCATTCGTGATCGTCTGCCTGCTCGGCATCGTGGTGTTCAGGTTTATCCCGTCGTTTGCCAGCGCCATCGTCGGCGGTATGGCGCTCGGTCAAGGTGACACACCCGCACTCGATGGCTGGAGATCAGCTCTTTTGACGACAAGACAGGTCACGGGGAGAGCCAGAATTATGTCGGTCGGCCTAGCCAAGCGACGCACCTCAGCTGACGTTCATGAAGCACGCGCAAGAGCAATCCAGCGTGAAACAGAAAAGAACGGGCATTTTTAGGTGGCGTGGGCGGATGGCGTTGGTTAAATATAATTTTTTGCGGCAAGGAGGCACCATGCGAGATTTGGATGAAGCCCGCAGATATGGCGGGGCGCTGCAGGAGCAAGCCCGGATAAACGAGGAGATTGCCAAAAGTTCGCAACCGAATGCCAAGCCAGGAGAGACCAAGTGGGTCGTCCTCTTTATCCTTGCGATCGTTTTATTCAAACCGTTCGCAGAACATTGCATCGAACTTTACGGCTCTGCCTCCAGTTATCTTCACGGCCTTAGCGCCATGTTGGGCTTTTAAGCGACGGAGATCCTGATGAATAAGACTTTCGCAGCGCTCCTAATGTTCGGGGTGCCGTTTCCCACTATGGCGATGGCGCAGTCAAAAAGCTCGATCGTTCCGATAATGACTGGCGCTTATGCCCCAGTCGACAGCGGCTGCGATGCGGCGGCGGCCGCATTCATTTACATCGAGGATAAGGGTATCGCCGCCAACAAAACCACCGGGACAGTGACATCCGTCAAACAGGACGGTGCCTCCTACGTCCTCGACGTCCTCTGGATTGAGGCTGGGGCAGATCAAGCTGATGGCGATCGCGATACGGTCGAGATCGAGGTGGAAGACGACAAGAGTTTCTATTTCTCCAATTCCTCGTCCGAGAGAACACTCATGCGGTGGTGCAGCTGAGGCTCGAACGTTTTGCAATCCCGCGGGATAGCGGCAGCTTTTTGAGCTCTCACTGTTGAGTTTCTAGCCGAACGATCACGCCCATAGCGACGCGGGGAGATCGGCCCAGGGATCTCCATGCCCGTATAATTAAATATATTTTATCGCGCCGTGAACGCGCGGATTGGAAGCAGATATGGCCAACGCAGAAGCGACTGAACAGCAGACCACCACCCTTCCCATTGACCTGAGCGCATATTGGAAAGCGGGTGCGTCGTGGGAGGCCGAACTCTATCGCAAGGAGCGCCGATCGCGGAAAATCGCATGGACGGTCGCGACGATCGCGAGCGTCTCGACATTGCTCAGTCTATCGGCGCTCAATCTCCTCGTTCCGCTAAAACAATTCGAGGCCGTCGTGGTGGTGGCTGACAAGACCACTGGTTTCGTTGAAGTCGCACGCTCGCTCGATGAAAGCAAGCTTTCGGAAAACGACGCAATCAAAACCGCCAACATTGTTCGCTACATCAGAGCGCGTGAGACCTATGATCCGCGAGGACTGAAGGACAACTACGACCTTGCCCAGCTCTATTCGACCGCACAGGCCTCGGTCGACCTGCGCCACGAATTCGAGCCATCGAACCCGCAGTCGCGGGATAAGCTGCTTGGCCGAGACACGCGCATCGCCGTGACGATCAAGTCGGTGTCGTTTCTGAATTCGTCGACGGCGACCGTGCGCTTCTCAACAGAAACACGCCGCGACAACACATTGCGGCGAGAGCACTGGGTCTCGGTCGTGCGCTTCCGCTATACGACTGCGCCGCTGAAGAACGAATATCGCTTTGACAATCCACTCGGTTTCCAGGTCGTCGAGTATCGGCGCGACCAGGAGTCGCTGCCAGAAGTTCTGCCGGCTGATAAGGCGGCACGCTGATGCAGAAATCCCGTTTCCTCCTCGGCGCTCTGTCACTGCTAATCATGGCAAAACCCTTGGCGGCCGCCGATCCCCGTATCCGCTACATCACCTTCAACAATAATGCCGTCGTCACTGTGCCTGCTGGCCTTGGTGTATCGACGATGATCCAGCTGGGAAGCTCTGAGGTGATCGAGACAATCTCGGCTGGCGACACGGCCAGCTGGTCGATCGTGCCGAAGAAGGGGTCGAGCATCCTCTTCGTCAAACCGCTGCGCGAAAATGCCGAGACGAACGTCAACATCGTCACCAACCAGCGGGTCTATGCGCTTCTTCTGAAAGGCTCGGCCGCCGCCGATCTTCGGGCTGCGTTTCAGGTGCGCTTCAAATACCCCGACGAAGACGTGAATGCCCGCCTTCTGGCGGCAGCCCAGGATAGTGCCAAGGATCCGCTGCTGAAGGGCCTCGATCCGAGCCGGCTAAACTACGACTATGTGTTCCGGGGCGACACGAGCTTGAAGCCGCGCGTCGCGTTTGACGACGGCACCCACATGTATCTGGAGTTCCCGGATGAAATCCCGGCGATCTTCGTCGTCGAAGGCAAGCGTCAGGAGTCGCTCGTCAACCTGCGCACACAAGGTAAATACGTCGTAGTTGACAAGATTGCCGCCCAGTTCACCCTGCGCGCCGGCGACAAATGGCTCTGCCTCTATAACCGGCAGGCCAACCGCCGGCCCTTCGATCTTGTCGAGGATGCCTATGGTCCGAAGAACCTTGACATCAAGCAGGGCAGCCAGCGATGAGCAGGATCGATTTCGACCACCTCGATGGTCAGAGCAGTGTCGCTAGCACCCGCAACGGCCGTCTCGGAAAGCTGGCGCTTCCGCTTCTCCTCGTCGTCGGTGCGGGCGTGCTCGCCTACGTCAACTGGCCGACGGGTCCTCAGAACCCCGGCCTCAACGAGGGCGCAACCGAAACCTTCGAAACATCGGATACCAGCATTCGTAATTTCCCGGAGGAGCCGGTCAAACAGGCAGCCGATCCCAACCTCGTGCAGATCCCTATGGTCGAGGAGAAAAAGCCAGTGGATGCTGCGACAGTTGATGTCACGGTCAACCAAGGTGAAGACCTGGAAAAACTGCGACAGATCGAGGAAGCTCGCCGCCTGGCCGAGGAAGAGCGGCGCCGGATGGAAGAGGCACGCCGGCGCGCGGAAGAAGACGAGCGGCTGGCGCAACTGGAAGCCAAGCGGCGCGAGGACGAAGAAAAAGCCCGCTGGGAGCGGTTGCGTTCGGAGCAGATCATTGTCGACGGGTCAAACAGTGAGAGTTTGTCCGGGAGCGACCAGTCGGTAACCATGGCTGATGATGGCCAGCTCGTGACCGTGCCAGGGGCCGAGACCGACGCGAACAAGGCCTTCCTGGCGCAGTCGGAGAAACAGACGGCTGGCATCGTCAAGGCGACCCGCTTTGACCGCACCGACGCACTGGTTGCGCAGGGCACGATGATCCGCGGTTTTTTGGAAACAGCGATCAATACCGACCTTCCCGGCATGGTACGGGCCGTTGTGCGCGAAGACGTGCGCTCGCTCGACGGCGGACGCATCCTGATCCCAAAAGGCTCTCGCCTGATCGGGGAGTACAAGTCCGGGCTAGCGCGCGGCCAAAAGCGGATCTTCGTCGTCTGGTCGCGGGTGATCCGCTCCGACGGATTGTCGGTCGAGATCGCTTCGCCCGGCGCTGACCGCCTTGGTCGCGCTGGCCTGACCGGCGAGATCGACACGCATTTCTGGGAGCGGTTTGGTTCTGCAATCATGCTCTCGGTGATCGGTGGTGCTGCGGAATATGTTTCCGCCCTCGGGGAGACCCCGACCAACAGTGCGCGCTCGATCTCGACGGTTGATCCTATCACTGGTGCTGTCACGACGATCACCACCGAACCTAGCCAAACTGCCGCTGAGGCACGTGCCATTGCTGCCGAGAAATCTTCCTCCATGTTGCAGGAGATCGCCAACGAAGCGTTCAAGGAAAGCTCGAAAATCCCGCCGACGATCTACGTTGCTCAGGGCGAGCCGGTGATCGTCTATCTCAGGCGTGACCTCGACTTTTCCGATTTCTATGCCGATCCGGTCCGGCAAGAAATTATACGCCTGAAGCGCGGCGGCCAGATCCGCCGTGATGTCGACCCCACGTCCTACTATCCGATGGCGCCGGTTTATAAATGAGTTCGTTCCCGTTTCTCGAAAAAGCCCTTGAACGGCTAAAACCTTTCCTGGCGGATGACCGCGTTTCCGAGATCTCGGTCAATCGGCCGGGAGAGCTGTTCATTGAACGCCTCGGGGTGAGCAGCATGGAGCGGGTGAAGGACGCCCAGTTCACGGCCGAATGGATCCGGACGGTGAGCGAGCGCGTCGCGGGTTCCACCAACCAAGTGGTCAATGACGAGCACCCGATCCTATCGGCGTCGCTTCCGTCCGGGGAGCGTTTCCAATGCGTGCTGCCACCAGCAGCGCCGGCGGGCGGCGCCATCTCCATCCGCAAGCAAGTCATTCATGACATCGGCCTCGACGTTTATCATCAGCGCGGCGCTTTCGAGCAAACGCGCGTCGGGCGCCAGCTTACGCTGTCCGCTGCCGAAGAAGAGCTTGCCGGTATGATGCAGGGAGACGTCGATGCCATGTATTTTCTTCGAACCGCCGTGCGCTTGCGCGTGTCCATCGTCGTTTCAGGCGGCACGTCCACCGGCAAGACCACTTTCCTCAATGCCCTTCTAAAGGAGATCCCAAAAGAAGAACGCATTGTCACGATCGAGGATACGCGCGAGCTGAAGCCGATCACACCGAACACGGTCGCCCTGCTTGCCTCCAAAGGCGACCAGGGCCGCGCCAAGGTGACCCAACAGCAACTTCTCGAAGCCTCGCTGCGCATGCGTCCCGACCGGCTGATGCTTGGGGAGCTTCGCGGTGCGGAAGCCTTCTCCTTTCTACAGGCGATCAACACGGGCCATCCCGGCTCGCTCACGACAGTGCACGCAAATTCCGGTCGATCGGCCTATGAGCGCCTGGCGCTGATGGTCATGCAAAGCGGCATGGACCTCAAAAAACAGGAGATCATCGACTACCTGAAGGAGGTCATTCCGATCGTGGTTCAGCTCGCGCGCTTGCCGGACGGACGCCGCGTGGTATCGGAGATCGTATTCACCAAGGCAGACGCGCTATGAACCCGGCCCTCCTGCTTTTCGGTGGTCTCATCGCCGTAGCAACGGCGGCGTTTGTGGCGTCGCTTGCCTATGCTGGCCTCTATTACACTTTCGACAATTCGACTTGGATGCTTCAGGCCCTGCAAGACGACCTTCTAGCTTCGTACAAGGCGGCACGTCTTGATCTCTATGCCGGTGAGTGGCACCGGCCGACGATCGCAGCGGGCGCTGGTTTTATTGCCGGCGCCGCGATGCTGATCACGCTTGCGACGGGCAAGAAGAAATCCACCGATGCGCGCTTCCTCAGCACGATGGAGGCGCGCGCCCTCGGCCTGRCGCGCACCGGTGGCGTGTTCGTTGGCAGAATCGGCGGCAGCCTGATCAAAGTCCCTGGAGGCTTTACCCAACGTGGCTCCGGCAGGCGGCGGCTGACANCACTTTCATTCCTTGTTGGTATCGCCGTTCGGGTCCGCCCGGCGCGCACCGGTGGCGTGTTCGTTGGCAGAATCGGCGGCAGCCTGATCAAAGTCCCTGGAGGCTTTACCCAACGTGGCTCCGGCAGGCGGCGGCTGACAAAGCCGAAGCTGTTCGGCGGCAAAAAGCTTTGGATCGATGGTGATGACGTCGGCGGCTTTGTCATCGGTCCRCCGCGYTCGGGTAAGGGCGCATCGCTGATCGTSCCCAATTGTCTCCTCTGGCCAGACAGCATCGTCGTTCTYGATATGCGCGGCGAGACCTAYGAGGCCACGGCCGGCTACCGGTCGAAATTCTCACGCGTGTTGCGCTTTTCGCCAGCCGACGAGAATGGCGATACGGAATGCTACAATCCCCTCGACTTCGTCGCCATTGATCCCGATCAGCGCGACATCGATATCAATTCGATCGCGACCGCCCTTTTACCGACRCCAARGGGCGATGCCTACTGGATTTCCGATGCGCGTGCTCTGTTTGCCGGTGTCACCTCTTGGGTTTTGGAAAATCCTGACATCCCCGACAAAGACAAAAATCTCGGAACGGTTCTCAATGTCGTCGAAGGTGGYGATCAGCCGCTGCGCGAGTGGTTGGAKGAGGTTGCCAAYCCCGAGCTTCGGGCCGAGTGGATCAGTTCWTTTACCTATACGACGATCGCGCGCTTTGCGGTTATGGCRGGAAAACAGTTCGACGGGGTTTACGGCTCGCTTGCCGCAGCCGTTCGTCCATTCAAGAACAACCGCATTTTGCGAGCRACGGCGCGCTCGACCTTCGACATTCGCGCGATGCGGCGCGAGAATRTGAGCCTGTATCTGGATTTYCGGATCCAGCAGGTTGCCTCCATTGGGCCGATCTTCAACGTGCTGATGGTCCAGTTCATGGACTACATGTCGCGCACCATGATGACGCGCGGCGAGCGCCGCGTTCTGGTCTTGCTCGATGAGTTTCAAAACCTCGGCAAGYTGGAAAATGCCCTCACCGTCGCGACCGTTCTTGGCGGCTACGGCATACCYTGCTGGTTCTTCGTCCAATCSCTGCGGTCGATCGACAACGTCTACACGCGCGAAGGTCGACAAACGCTGGTGAATTCCGCACGCGCTCAAATCTTCCTCGGAGCCCAGGATCCGGAGGACCAGCGNCTGCGGTCGATCGACAACGTCTACACGCGCGAAGGTCGACAAACGCTGGTGAATTCCGCACGCGCTCAAATCTTCCTCGGAGCCCAGGATCCGGAGGACCAGCGKTATGTCTCGCAATTGCTTGGTGAGAGGAAAGAGGTCACTGTTGATAAGGCGGTTTCGACAGGCGCCACGCTTTTTGATCGCAAGGGGGCGACCATGTCGCACAGGACAGCGATGCGTCCGCTCATGCGCCCCGATGAACTCGGGGCGATGAACGAGACACGCTGCATCATCAAGTTGCGCAATCAGCAACCCATATTCGGCCTTCGCAACTTTTACTATGCTGATAATGAACTGATGAAGCGCGCTTGGCTGCCAATCGCCGCAACCAATGAACAACACCGGATGACAAGAACTCCGGAGGTGGTGGTAGAGGACATAGACCCGTATCCATCAAACCAGGTCGCGCCAAGCATGGTGGCACCAGGCGCGAAGTTTGCGCTGAAAGCCCCTCTCACTCATGTCGCGGCGTCGGTCAGGGTCCCAAACGGACGAAACCTAGACGGTAGCAGCGAAGAGCCATCCAAGGTGAAGCCGGATTTCAGGGCTGCAATCGACGAGAGCGCTCGTCGTCAAAGCGACGCAGATGAGGCAATTGGACGAGTTCTCAATTTGTTTGGAACCACACCGGCGAAAAAACGCGCGGTCAAAAAGCTTCGTAAGGAAATTTCGGGCGCATTCAGCGATGAATAGTGAGCTTTTTGGCAATCAACGTCGGTCAGGTTTCGGCGCAACGTCGCGCGCGAAGACCTCAACCTTGAAGCCTTCGTGCGCCTTGATCAGCGCCGTGAGATTGGCCTCGTCTTTTACCTGAAGCTTTTCCGGCTCCAGAATTGACCCTTGGATGACGACATCGGAGGCGCGGCCAACCTCACTTTTGACCTGTGGGGAGGATATCGACGGCAGCGACAAAGGCCACGGCGGAGACAGACAGTAAAAATGCGGACAAACGGATGTTCATGGGACCTCCCGGACCATTGGGATAAAAAGAAAAGCCCGGCGATGAGACCGGGATTCGTCGCGGGGCGTCGGATCAATGAGCAGCAACCAGATGCATCTCCTATCAAAAAACACGTCACCGCAGGTTACCCGCCAGAGCGACTTGGCAGACACGGAAATAGGATCTGCGGTTTCTAACGATCTCCAGAAACACTAATTTCGACCGGGAAAAACAGATGCTCACGGTTAAGGTTGTCGAGGATACAGCTTTCGATTTCGACAACTTCCCGATAACGCGATGCGCAGTTTCACTCCCCGCGCAATTCGCTTTCCCAGCCGAAAACACTGCGTGACTCAAAAATCTCGGACTGGGAGTATTCTCCGGCGACGATCTCTTTCAAGGCGGGACCCGTGACATACCTCTCAAGCTGTCTCGCCTGATCATCAAGGCGCTTCAGTGCCTGCAACTCTTCATCCCGCCCAAGTCTCGCTCGCCTGACCGCAGATTTCATCACCCCGATCGTCTCGTCATAGACCTTGATGGGAACGGGGTATGGGTGGCGGTCCTTGCCGCCGTGTGCCAACGAAAATCTGGCCGGATCCGTGAACCGGCACGGCGCCCCATGAACGACTTCGGCAACCATAGCCAACGCCTTGACTGTGCGTGCCCCTACTCCTGGCGTGAGAAGCAAATCCTGGAAATCGACAGGACCGCGATCGGCAGCGGCAGCGAGCGTGGCGTGCAGCCTGCGCATGTTAACGTCGCTCTCCCGAACGTCATGATGGGCCGGCATGACGAGGTGTCGCAACAACGGGAGATCATCTTCAACGGGACGAGCGCGAGGAGCATAGTCGTCAAGGGATGCAATCTCCGTTACAATCTTGTCAGGTCCCATCGTATCCAGCAGCTCAAGCTGTGCGCGGCGAGAAGGCTCTGCTCTCGCATCGGCAAGGTTGACGATCTCGCCCTGCATTCTCCCCTCGATCGCAGCGTGTGGCGAGTTGAGGAAATCTGTTAGCCCCTCTGATAACCAATGATAACGCCGAGCTTGCCGACGTTCGCCGTTCATCCCTTGCTGGACGACAACCCATTTGCCATCGTCGGTTACCACAAACCCATGAAGATAGAGGTCAAACCCGTCCTGAACCGCGGCGCTGTCGATCTTGGCCACGAGCCGACTGGTACTTGCCAGCGCTTCACCATCGACGCCTGTCTTCTCACCGACAAGGGTTAGTTCCGAAGGCGTTTTTCTGGATTGCGCGCCGCGCCCTCCACAGACATGAATGCCGAGTTCGCGAGCACGCGGCGTCAAACCACGCTTTAATGAACCGATAACGCTGGTCGTTATGCCGGACGAGTGCCAATCCATCCCCATCACCGCGCCGAAAGACTGGAACCAGAATGGGTTGGCCAATCGACGAAGAAATTCGTCACGTCCGTAATGCAGAACAATCGCCTCGGTGATGACGGCGCCGAGACGAGTCATACGATCCCCGAGCCAAGAAGGAACGCGTCCGCCGTGAAGCGGAAGATCAGCACTGCCGGCACGACGAGCCAAATATCTGTTCCTCAAGTCTTGGAAAATGCGCAGCGGCACCATAACCGCTTGTCGATATATAGTCGCGATATCAAAGAATTTCCAAAGAACGCCGCACCGGGCGGAACTTCCAAGCCGAAAACCGATTATCCGGCACGATCACAGGAGATATTGTCATGGCCAATCCCGACCAATCCCCGGCAGTGGAATCCCTAAAGAAGGAGCGCGCTCGCCAAGCCCCGAAGTCAAATCCCGAGGAGCTTGACAAAGCCCTTGAAGCAACATTTCCTGCCTCTGATCCAGTTTCCGTATCCCACACATCCGTGTCTTCCGGTCGAGCCAATACGGATGCCGCGGAGAAGGTCGCAAAGGGTCTGGACGCCGGTTCGGAGGTTTCCGCTCCCCTTGTCGATCAGGCACTTGACGCGACAGGTGAAGGGCGACACGCTCGAGGCGAAGGCGCCGCATACCGTCGCGAGGCAGAACGCCTCGGCCAAACCGTCTCGGATTTTGCCACTGGATCGACGGAGGTCGCAAAGTCCAGGGTTATGGGGGTAGCCCGTCAAGTCGAAGACTACGCCAAGTCAAAACCGCTCAAGGCCGCTGCCGTCGTCGCTTCGATAGCGTTCCTGTTCGGACTGACCCGGTAGGGAAGGAAATAGAAACTTAATGTGGTGTAGTGGCATGCGCCGCCTTGCAATCTTCGAGCGGTTCTCGCTCATATTGCAGGATCGTCGTCATTAGCTATTTCTGTGATGCCAATCAGTGGGAGCGGTATTTCTGCGTGGGCGCATCTCGGCGATACGCTCTATCCATCGACGAATTTGCGTCGAGTCAACGATCGACAGTTTCTCCGACCGTATCTGCGACGTAGGCGCCGCGCGCACCCATCGGCCGCGGTCGTCCTGTGGTCGTATCCTGCTCGGTCTGATGCTCAAGTTCCGCGTTGAGCTCTCCGCCTATGAACAGAATGGCGATTGATAGCCATAGCCATGCCAGAAAGCCGATCAGTACTCCGAGCGTTCCGTATGTCGCACTGTAGTTTGCGAAATGGTCAAGGTAGATCGAAAAGCCGACGGACATTCCACACCAGCCGACAGTCGTGAGAGCCGCGCCCCATGTAATCCATCGAATCTTTGCGGGCTGCCTGCTCGGCCCCAAGCGGTACACGGCTGAGGAACCGACAAGCACGAATGCCAGCAATAAGGGCCACCGAAGGATCAACGCCGCACGCTCGATGTCCTGATCGAGCCATATGTAAGTCAACGCAACAGGCAAGATTGCTATAAGCCCGACCATTGCCACCGATGCGAAAATGCCCGCTGCCGTAAATGCGAGACCTAGTAGGTTGAGGGATATAAAGCCACGCTTCTCCTCCTCCTCATACGCAATATTCATTGCGTCGAAGATCGCCATCGTGCCGCGATGCGTTCCCCAGATGGCAACGCCCAGCCCGATGAAAAACGTAAACCCCAAAGTGTTGTCGTTACGCTTTGCCAGCACTTCGATTTGATCCGCAAATAGCTGAAAAGCCCCGGTTGGCAGGAATATTCCTACGTCGCGAAGATGGTGTGAGATATCTCCAGGATCGGCAATGAGGGCATACAGTGACACAAGGCCCGCCAACGCCGGGAAAATAGACAGGAAGAGATAGAACGCTACACCTGCCGAAACGAGCATCACACGATCGTCCAGAACCTCGTTATAGGTGCGATAAAGGACATCGAGAAGACCTCTTGCAGGTATTTGCTCAGGCGTTCTAGCCTCTCGCCCTCGACCGCTTGGGTTTGCGTGGACTGGGGTGTGATCATCTGCTGCCGATCGCGACAAAGCCCACAGAGAAACGCCGATGACAACAGCGCCGGCAATGGCTTGCAAGCGGGGATCATTCTGCAGCCTGCGCATATCTTCAATGGTCTCCCGATATCGCCTATGCGTATACCCTTGCACGCGCACCGATTGAACTTGCGCCGGCGTATTCTGTTCCATCGCCTCCCGAAAGGGCGTCCACCTTTCAGCTCTGGAAACCCACCCAGGGTCGATGGTCGTGTCGGTTTCACTCTGCACAAGGAATTAGCGTCAGATTGAAAAGCCTCAGTTCAATGGAACTGTCCGGATCACCGTCCATGAGACGGAAAACCTGGCCGCAGACATCGGCGGCCGAGAAGATCATGAAGGACATCCGAAGCGCCACGCGCAAGCCCCATTCGTAAGTCGATCAGTGAATTTGGAAGGACAGCTTGGCTGATGTCACAACTTCACTTCGATCATTTCGCACTATTACGAGGGCCGTGAACGGCGCATTCCCATCCAATTCGTCATGTACGACATCCTGCAGTATGAAGGCGACCTCCTGCCGCGTCGCGGCTCCATCTGCCAAATCCCGACCTTCTTGGTCTTTGAGAAATCCGTCGTCATTTTCGAGATCGAAGAAGTATCTTGTCATTTCGCAACTCCATTTGCGGCGGAAGCGTCTGAAAGCTACTTTGTTCTTCGCCCGGCTGACTTTGTTTTAGGTGACCATGGACATCGTGATGATTGAATTGCTCCTTCGAAATCTTAACGCTCGAGACACCGTGACGGTGGCCGAGGCCGCTGTCCTTGAACAAATCATCAGACGGTGACAGCTTCGGTTCATCGCTGCCATGCCGAGACTGAAAAAGAAAAAAATTGGCGGAAATCTTGAAACCGTTTTTCGTCGAGATTAGATCATTTTCGTCAGCCGCCGACAGGGGCTGGCAGAACCGGGGATGCGAGTTTCCGCGTCTCCATTCCATCTCGCTTTACGGAGGATTTGGTTATGAGAAACGATCTTGATTTTGCACCGCTCTATCGCTCCAGCGTCGGCTTCGACCGCGTGTTCAATCTCCTGAACAACGCGCAGCGCCTGCAGACAATCGACACCTGGCCACCCTATGACATCGTCAAGACCAGCGACAACGACTACCGTATCGAAATGGCGGTCGCAGGGTTCGGTGATTCCGATCTCGACATCGTCCAGGAACGCAACGTGCTGGTTATCAAAGGCCAGAAGACCGAAGCGAAGGATGGCGAATATCTCCATCGCGGCATTGCCGGACGGTCGTTCGAGCGCCGCTTCGAACTGGCGGACCATGTGAAGGTCGAAGGAGCCGGCCTGGTCAACGGTCTCCTGCGCATTGTATTGAAACGCGAGATCCCGGAAGCCATGAAGCCGCGCAAGATCGCGATTGGTACGGGTGGCGGCGAGTCAGCCCCGCTGCCGATCGAAGCCGAACGTCAGGTCGCCTAAGGCATCTGCAATGAAGAAGCGTTTAGCGAAGAACTTCGTGGTGGAAATCAGGAAGCGCCGTGGCCTGAAATCAAACAGTAAACACTTCAGCCTAATCGCACGAGCTTTCGAGCGTTTGCAGTCGCAGCCGTCGCTGGCTGCCAGAACATGATCAGAGGCGGGGAGCGTTTCCAGCGCTCCCCGCTTCATTACACCATACGATCGGGGAAGGCGGACCGGAGCAGCCTGTGAAAGCCGATCTGTTCGAGAAGCCGGGTGTATCAGCTTCGATACCGCTGGTCGTTTCTTTCCATCGCTCTATTGCCGGGCCAATTGGCCTCACGCCGCCGCCTTGCGGGATTTCGCCAGCCGCTTGATCGCCTGTTCCAGCGACCGCTGGCCATCACAGTAATCCTGCCACGCGGTGCTCTTCTTCAACAGGTCGGGCACGATGCGGATCGTGAACCGCCTGGGATCCAGAAGCGGAACGCTTGAACTGGCTGATCGTGAAGAAGCGAAACAGGAAAACCTCCAGCCACGTCTTGATCGTCGACAAAAATAAGACGCGATTCTTGCGTTCGGGAAAATGTGCCGGCCATGCACCAAGCTCGCTGGCATGCCAGGAATTGTATGCGAGATATGCGACCTTGGACGGTTTCAGGCCAAAACGGGTGATGTAATAGAGAAAGAAAACATGCAGATCGTAAGGGCCGATCTTGTCCTCCGTGCTTTGGATCAGGCCCTGCTCATCGGCAGGGACAAGTTCCGGGGAGATCACAGTATCGAGGATGCTGCCAAGCGTCTTGCCTGTCTCCTGATCGAAGAGTTGCGACTTGATGACCCAACCCACCAGATGCTGAATCTACGTTTTCGGGACGGAAGCGTTGACGTTATAATGGTTCATCTGATCGCCGACGCCGTAAGTCGACCAGCCTAGTGCGATCTCGGATAGATCACCGGTTCCAAGTACGAAGGCCCCGCGTTGGTTGGCGGCCCGGAACAGAAAGTCGGTACGAAGCCCTGCCTGGACGTTCTCGAAGGTGACGTCATAGACCGGTTCGCCCTCGGCATAGGGATGCTTGAGATCCCTTAGCAATTGCGTGGCGAGCGGTTTGATGTCGATCTCTTCCGCAATGATTCCCAGGCTGCGCATCAGTGCCCATGCGTCGGACTTCGTCGCATCGCCGGTCGCAAAACCAGTGATGGTGAAGCCAAGAATGTCAGAGCGTGGCCAACCCAGCCGGTCAAACGCCCGCGCCGCAACAAGAAGAGCGTGGGTGGAGTCCAGACCGCCCGACACTCCGATGCACAGCCGCTTGATGCCGGCGCTCTTCAGCCGCTTCATCAGGCCCTGGACCTGGATGTTGAAGGTCTCGTAGCAATCGTGTCAGGCAGCTCAGGCCGCAGTATTCATAAGGCGCTCCCGTGCCGGCGGAACATTCGGACTCTCTTGCGGTTCTAGCGGATAATCGTACTCCGTCCTGCCATATTAGTATGGCCCGAATTAAAGCACCGCGCATCACCTTCGATCATCCCGACCGGTTCCTGAGTTGCCAGGAGCAAATCGATGTGGCAGCCCGCGACATGTTGGCGGCGGCCGTTCGAGCCGGCTGGACCGAACAGGAAGCGACTGCTGCGCTGGTCGAGGTTGCCGACAATCGAATGCTCGCGCATATTGCCAACCAAAAGACCGAGGATCGCATCGCGCCGCCAAGCTGGAGCGCTGACCATGGGCCTCTACGCTTGGACGATCCGAGTACCAGGCCGTGAGCCGATCGAGCGCGTTTCAGAGATCGACGAACTGCATCAGACGCTGGACGCGCTGGACCTGCCAAGGGCACCCTCGCCTCTTGAGATCACGGCCGACTCCGACGTGATTGTGCCGGATAGAGGCAGTTTTCGACACGCTGATCTCGAAGAAAGATTCGACTGGACGGTAAGTTGGGTAAAGGTCACACCGTGACCGCATACCGTAACCGCTCAAGTGGGTTTGCCCTACAAGAGAGATGAAAACCCTTGATGGTATTTAGTCGTAGATTCGCTATTTTAGGATTGAGTGGACGTTTTTTGGCGGGACAGAAATGCCATCGCTTTCCCTGCACCATGTGTCGATCATAACCGCTGATCTGCAAAAATCTCTTCCGTTTTACCGTGAGGTATTCGGACTTTCAGAAATTCCTCGACCCTGAGCGCTGCCTAACCCGATATGGAAAAGCCACCACCCTTTTGGATGGTGGCCTTTCAAGGCATGAGCCAGATGTTGTGATTACTGCGCAGCCTCTTCAATCAGGTCAGCGACAGCCTGAGGTTGGGAGACCATGACGACATGGGATGCCCCCTTGACCACGATCGTGCGCTTGGAGCCGGCTCGCTCAGCCATGAAGCCAAGGGCCTGTGCAGGGATGTTCTTGTCGCCATCGCCGTAGATGAAGTAGGAAGGCAGGTTCTTCCAGGAAGGAGCACCGGACTTCTCCGTCAGTGCGGCTTCCGTGATTGGGCGTTGACCGGCGGCCATCAAGGCTGCGTCCTCCACCGAAACGTCGTGGGCGAATTGATCGTGGAATTTTGCCTGGTCGATGGAAAGATCGATACCACCCTTGGTCAGCTTCACCGGAGCAGCCAGCGCCTGGCCGAGCGTGCCGCCAGGAAATTTACCAGCGAGATCCGCGGCCGCTTCCCCAGCTTCCGGGGCAAAGGCTGCAACGTAGACCAGCGACTTGACGTTTTCATTGCCATTGGCTGCGGTCGAAATCACTTGGCCACCATAGGAATGGCCCACGAGGACGACCGATCCCTTGATGCTTGAGACGATGTCGGAGACATAGGCTGCATCACCGGAAACACTGCGCAAGGGGTTGGCGGCGGAGACGACCGTATAACCGTCCTTCTGCAGGATTTTCGTGACGCCATTCCAGCTGGAGGAGTCGGCAAAGGCGCCGTGAACGAGAACAACGGTGGGCTTTGCGGGTTGAGCGATCGCAGTGCCGGACAGCAGAGCGGCTACAAAAGCGACGGTGGCGGCGAACTTGAACATGACAATTCCTTTTCGTGATTGGGTAAGAGCGGATTATTGTTTGCTGGCGATTAGTTTGTGCACAATACATATTCGCCTGAAGTCATCCTGTCAACCGCTTGCAAATAGATCGTGCACAAATTATTTTGACCGGAAAGGAGATCGCCATGAAGAATCCAGACGACGATTCCGGGGTTACCGGAATGCTCTGCTTTACCCTCTATTCCGCAAGCCATGCGTTCACGCAGCTTTACCGGCCCCTACTGGACAAGCTTGGCCTCACCTATCCGCAATATCTGGTCATGGTGTCGCTCTGGAACCGTGACGGCCAGAACGTCAAGGAGTTGGGCAATACACTCTTCCTGGACTCCAGTACGCTGACGCCCTTGCTCAAGCGGCTGAGCGCTGCCGGGCTGATCACTAGAACGCGCAACCCCGAAGACGAACGCGAGGTGCTCCTGCATCTGACGGAGAAAGGCCGCGCCATTGAGGGACAGGCCGGCGATGTCATGCAATGTATCGGCGAAGCGGCCGCGCTGGACACGGAAACGCTCGATAGCCTTCTCGGTACGATCGACGCCCTGCGCGACCGTCTTCACGCGAAGATGAATAAAGTCAGTACATGACGGTCCTGAGCGCGACCTTGACCGGCGAGCCCGACTGATATCGGGCGCTGCCCCGCGCCAACAGCCAACCATCCTTGCGCTCCAGACGCACAACGATCCGAAGAGGCGCCGAGGGAACCGAGGGTTCTGACGAGGCCAGGGAGAATGCGATCGTCTTCGAGCCGCCATTGCTGTCGACACGTGTCTGGGCGGCGCGCCTCTTGTTCTTGACGGCGAGGTCTTCGAGATAGATTTCGAGCTGACCTTCGGGGATGGTGGAGCCGCCTTCGAATGTAATCGTCCCGTGAATCTCGGCGGATTGCGCGGCAGCTGGTCCGGCGACCGCAGCGACGGCGACAGCTCCCGCAGCCATGAGGACTGTCCGGCGGTTGGTCTCGCGTGTCATTTCATCCTCCATGACCGATCAGCGCTCCCCCGACAGTTAAGGACTGGGGTGCCCGAAAGCGTCCCAGTCCTGTTCATTATATGATGATGAAGTCCGACGCAGAGAGCTGCAGGTTCTTTCCGAGCTGGGCAAACTGGATCGCTGCTACGCTTCCGCCCCCATCCTCGTCATAGGACAGGGCGCCGCTGTCAGTATAACCATCGGGTGGCTGCCTTCGCAATGCTCGTTCCGCTTGCGCTAACTTCCAACACCTGGTCGACCCGCAAGCTCGGCCCGCGTTGGATAAAGCTCCACCGCCTCATTTATTTGATCGCGATGGCAGGCGCGCTACATCGCCATGTCTGTCAAGGTCGTGGGGCCGGGACCATGGGCTTACATCGCTATGATCGGGGTATTGCTGGCGTGGCGCGCAGTGCGGCGGAGATTCAACAGGCATAATCGTGATAGGGTAAGGGGATCGGTATTTACCCGCCCCACCTAGTGCTCCACGACTGTCCTGCAACACGAATAATCCCAGCTACCGAACGCAACCGTCTCCACTTAAGCGCTGGCTGAATGGGAAGAATTTCACAAACCCGCGGATTCGTGCTGAGAACCCTCGATTGTCGCTTCTAAGTCGTCCGACAACATGACAATAAGGTTGGATGAAAAAACAGTGATGCTTGTTACGGATTAGATACTCGGCGGAGGGAATGATGAAGATTACAAGCCTGGAAACCGTTCGCGTTGCAGAACGTGCCAACCTCCTCTGGGTGCTCGTACATACTGATGAGGGTTTTACGGGACTTGGGGAAACGTTCTTCGGCGCTGAAGCGGTTGAGGCTTATGTACACGAGTATATTGCTCCACGCGTGATCGGCCGCGATCCTCTTGAGATCGACAGGCTTGCCGCTGACCTCGTTGGCTATCTCGGCTTTCGTTCATCCGGCGCCGAGGTGCGTGGCAATTCCGCCTTCGATATTGCGCTTTGGGACCTTTTCGGCAAAGCGACCGGGCTGCCGATCGCGCAGTTGCTCGGCGGCTTCACCCGCAAGGAAATCCGCACCTACAATACCTGCGCCGGCACGGAATACATCAAGAAGGCGACCGGGCAGACGACCGCCAATTACGGCCTGTCCGATGGGAAAGGCTATGACGACCTGAACGGGTTCCTGCACCGCGCCGATGAACTCGCCCACTCGCTGCTCGAAGAGGGCATCACGGCGATGAAGATCTGGCCGTTCGACGGAGCTGCCGAAAAATCGCGTGGAACCTACATTTCCATGCCGGACCTGAAACAGGCGCTCGAACCCTTCGAGAAAATCCGTTCCGCCGTCGGGGACCGGATGGATATCATGGTCGAGTTCCATTCGATGTGGCAGCTGCTGCCGGCCATGCAGATCGCCAAGGCGCTCGCCCCCTACAACACGTTCTGGCATGAAGACCCGATCAAGATGGATAGCCTCGCCAGCCTCAAGCGTTACGCGGAGGTCTCGCCGGCGCCGATTTCCGCGTCCGAAACGCTCGGATCGCGCTGGGCCTTCCGCGACTATCTCGAAACGGGTGCGGCCGGCGTTGTGATGCTCGACATCAGCTGGTGCGGCGGTCTATCGGAAGCGCGCAAGATCGCTGCCATGGCGGAGGCCTGGCATCTTCCCGTCGCGCCGCATGATTGCACCGGGCCAGTCGTGCTTTGTGCCTCTACCCATCTTTCCCTCAACGCGCCGAATGCCCTGGTTCAGGAAAGCGTGCGCGCCTTCTACAACACCTGGTATCGCGACCTTGTCACCGCCCTTCCCGAAGTCCGCAACGGGATGATCACCGTGCCGCCGGGCGCAGGGCTTGGGATGGAACTCAACCCGGAGCTTGAGCGGGCGTTCACCGTCAGCCGCCGTGTCTCCGATGGTTCGTCGATCTGATTTGTCCGGGGATAGTCATGACCACAAACGATGAAACCGCGGGAATTGGGCTTCGCCTCGGTTCGATTGCCGGCCCGGGCATCATGCTGCTCGGCATGTTCATGTTTGCATTGAACGACGCGATGGGAAAATGGCTGGTGGCCAGCTACGGCCTGGGTCAGGTGATCCTCATCCGCAGTCTCGCGGCGTTGCTGATCCTGTCGCCGTTTCTCTGGCGGGCGGGCTGGAAACCGATAATCGAAGCCGAGCGACCGCTGATGCAGGCGGCGCGTGTGCTGTTCTCGACGCTGGAGGTGTTCTGCTTCTATTACGCCGTCATGTATCTACCACTGGCCGACGTCATGACCTACTGGCTGGCAGCGCCGATCTATGTGGCGGCAGCCTCCCCCCTTCTTCTCGGCGAAAAGGTCGGCTGGCGCCGGTGGACGGCGATCTTCGTCGGCTTCATCGGCGTGATCATCACGCTGGAACCGTCGAGCGCGATGTTCACGATGCCGGCCGTCATTTCGATCGTCGGCACCTTCGCATTCGCCTTCATGCTGCTTTTCGGCCGGAAACTTCGTGCCACGCCGGACAAGACGCTGGTGCTGTTCCAGCTCGCGGGGGCCGGACTTGCCGGCCTTCTCTTCGCTCCTTGGGACTGGAAGCCCCTGACGTCTGCTCCGGAGTTCGGCTTGTTGTGTCTGCTCGGCGCTGTCGCCATGGGGGCGCACATGCTGGTCAACCGCGCACTGAAGATATCGGATGCGGCTACGGTCGCACCGTTGCAATATACCTTGCTCCTATGGGCGATCGTCTTCGGCTGGATGTTCTTCGGCGATGTGCCGCGTCTCACTATGATGTTGGGCGCAGCGCTGATCATCGGTTCAGGGCTTTTCATCTTCTTCCGAGAGCAGCAGGTGAAAAAGCGCCAGCCCGACGCACCCCTCGACATGCCCTGACGCGGCCCGTTCCGAACGCGAAGAGCCCGCTGACAACGCAGCGGGCTCCCATGACGATCATGCCGAAATAGGGTCCGTTTACTTGCGGATTGCGGCAAGCTCGGCGAGGATGCCATCGACGACATCGGCGCCAATCTCCGCCTTGTGCTTTTCATAGACGACCATAGACTTCTCGCGAATGCGGGCCTGCTCTTCCGGCGAAAGCTCGTTCACCTCGAGACCGGCGGCCTTGATCTTCTCCAGCGACTTCTTGTTCAGATCGCCGATGACCTGACGCTCGACGTCACGCCCGACGATAGCGCATTCCCGCAAAGCGGCCTGCTCCTCGGGCGAGTAGGTATCGAAGATCGCCTTGGAAAAGAGGAAAAGGAATGGCGTATAGGCGTGGTTGGTCTGGGTGACGTATTTCTGCACCTCGAAGAACTTCGACGTGTCGATGGTCACGTACGGGTTTTCCTGCGCATCGATCGTCTTGGTTTCGAGAGCTGAGAAGACTTCGCCGAACGCCATGGGCGTCGCATTGGCACCAAGGTTCTGGAAGGTATCGAGGAACACGTTGTTCTGCATGACGCGAACCTTCATGCCTTCCAGGTCTTCCCATTTGTTCACCGGACGAACCGAGTTGGAAAGATTACGGAAACCGTTTTCCCAATAGGCAAGATTGACGAGGCCCACGGCCGCCAGCTTCTCGTTCATCATCTCGCCGAATTTGCCGTCCAGCACCTTGTAGGCTTCCTCCGCGGTGGAGAAGAGGAACGGCAGATCGAAGACGCCGAGCGCCGGCTCGATGCCGACGAGCGGCGAAGAGGACGTCACCACGGCTTCCTGGACGCCGGAGCGCAGTGCCTGGGTTGCCTGCAGGTCGCCACCGAGAGCACCGCCCCAAAATGCCGTCAGCTTCAGTTTTCCGCCCGATTTTTCGTCAAGGCATTTCTGCATCGCCTCGATGCCGTTACCGACCGGGTGATCGGCATTGATGCCATTGGAGACACGGATGTTGCGCTCAGTGAATTCGGCGAATGCCGGCGCGGACGCAGACAGCGTGAAGGCGATGGCAGTCGTGGCAAGTAGCAGTTTTCGCATGATATCCTCCCATGCATGTTGAAACTGAAGTGGCTTTCTGGCCTCAGTGCAGCCAGCGAGCCGGTACGATAACCAGATCCGGAAACAGGACCAGGAGCAGAAGCACGAGCGTTTGGGCGAGCAGGAACGGCCAGACACCGACCGTTACCTTGCCCAGGGGAACGCGGCCGACGCCGCTGACAACGTTGAGAACAACGCCGACGGGTGGCGTCAGAAGGCCGATGCAGTTGTTCATGATGAACAGGACGCCGAAATAGACAGGGTCGATCCCCGCCTGCTTGATGATAGGCATCAGCACCGGTGTCAGGATCAGGATGGTCGGCGTCAAGTCCAGGGCCGTGCCCACGATCAGCACCAAGATCATGATAACGAACATCAGCAGGGTCGGACGGTCGATCAGCGGCTCGATGAGGCCGGTAATTTCCGCAGGGATGTTGGCGGCGGTGATCAACCAGGCGGAAACGAGCGCCGCGCAGACCAGGAACATGATGACGGAGGTGGTCTTGGCCGCCTGAAGAATAACCCGTGGAAGCTCCCTCGGCGTGAGCTCCCGGTAGATCACCATGCCGACGAACAGCGCATAGGCTGCTGCGACAACGGCAGCTTCCGTCGGTGTCACGACGCCGGCCTTGATGCCACCAAGGATGATGACGGGCATTCCGAGTGCCCACAAAGCTCGACCTGTCACCCTCAGGCGCTCTGCACCCGAAGCACGCGGCAACGGCTGGACATTGTCCTTTCGCACGACAATCAACCATGTGCCGACCAGTGCCAGACCCATCATGAGTCCCGGCACGATGCCCGCCATGAAAAGCTGAGTGATCGACACGTTGGCGGCAACGCCGAAGACAATGAAGGCCATCGATGGGGGAATGACGGGGGCGATGATGCCGCCCGCGGCAATCAGGCCTGCCGAGCGCGGAACGTTATAGCCTGCCTTTGCCATCATCGGGATGAGAATGGCCGCGAGTGCTGCAGTATCGGCGGCGGCCGAACCGGAAATACTGGCCATGATCAGTGCCGCGACGATCGCGACGATGCCCAGGCCGCCACGAATATGCCCCACGCAGGCAATGGCAAAATCGATAATGCGCCGCGACAGGCCGCCGGCATTCATCAGTTCCCCGGCCAAGATGAAGAAAGGGATGGCGAGCAGAGTGAACGTATCGGCACCCGCAATCATGTTCTGCGCAATGATCTGCGTGTTGAACATTCCCATGTACCACATGAGAACAACACCGCAGAACATCAAGGAAAACGCGACGGGCACGCCGATTGCCATGGCACCGATGAGGGAACCGACGAAAACGAAAAGTGTCATCAGGTTCGCTCCGCCATCTGTTCGATCGTCAGGTTTTCGCCTGCAAAGGCTTCAAGCTCCTCCTGTGTCACCCGGCCTGTCACCAGACGGAAAAGGCGCTCCAGCGCGATGATCACGCAACAGAAGCCGGTGAAGAAACCACTGCCGTAGACGAAGCCCATGGAAAGGCCGGTCACCGGAGCCTTCATGCTCCAGTTGATCGGCAGCTGTATCCAGGTGCCCCAGAAAAAGATGGCCGAACAGGCGATGATTACCAGATTGCTGAGGATCATACAAAAGATGCGCCCCTTGCGCCCCAGCAGTGCCACGAGTGTCTCCACTCCCAGGTGACCGTGCTCCCGAAATGCCACGACGGCGCCAATGAATGTGAGCCAGATGAAAAAGTACCGCGCGAGTTCGTCCGACACCGTCAGCCCGGAGTTCATCGCATAGCGCATGATGACGTTTACAAAGACCATGATCGCCATGCCCGAAAGCAGGATGATCAGCAGGAATTCGAGACCCTTGTAGAAATGGTCGACTACCTTTTGCACGCGTCCCTCCCAGTTTGCGTTACAACAGGCCGCGCTTGGCCAGATTTTTCATCAGCGCACCCACGCCGAAGGTCCATTCGGGGCAAGCATCGCTGCGATCAACCCAGTTTACTAGACGGCCGAGCAGAGGCGTCGAAATTTCCACCCGGTCGCCGATTTCATGCGTAAATCCCTGGCCCGCGCCGCGCCGATCCTTCACGGGTGCAAACATAGTGCCGAGGAAAAGAACGGCGCCATCGGGATACTGGTGATTGCGGTTCAGCAGCTGACGGGCAAGATCCGAGGGCTTGCGGCTGATCGCTTCCATCGGGCTCTCGCCCGTCATGCGAAAACCGTCCTTGCCCTCGACGGATAGGGCAACGCGGACTCTGCCGAGTTCTTCCAGTGTGAATTTGCTATCGAACAGTCGAACGAAAGGGCCGATCGAACACGAGGCGTTGTTGTCCTTCGCCTTGCCGAGCAACAGCGCCGAACGCCCTTCGACATCGCGAAGGTTGACATCGTTTCCGAGCGTGGCGCCGACGATTTCGCCGGTTGAACGCAGGACGAGGGCCACTTCCGGTTCGGGGTTGTTCCATTGAGAGATCGGATGGATACCGACCATCCAACCGCAGCCGACCGCCGACATAGGTTGCGACTTGGTAAAGATTTCGGCGTCCGGCCCGATGCCAACCTCAAGGTACTGCGACCAGAGGTTCATCTCCTGCAGAAGTTCCTTTACCCGTGCAGCCTGCTCAGACCCGGCCACGACACCGCGAAGACTATCGCCCAAAACCGGCGCCAGCTGCTTGCGGATATCGGACGCGCGGGATGCGTCTCCCTTCGCCTGCTCTTCGATCACCCTTTCAAGCATGCTGTCGGCAAATGTAACCCCGGCCGCCTTGACCGCCTGTAGATCGATCGGAGCCAGCAATTGGCCAGCCTGACCCGATAAGAAATCATCAATCGAGCCGAGATCGGGAAGTTCAACCGCCGCCTGCAGCTTGCCGGCAAAATCTTCCAGTTCAAGCAGTCCGGAAACGGTGGCGGAAACCGAAGACAGGTCGAGAAGCCGCTCACCCCTGACCAGTACCGGACAAGGACCGTCAACCGAATTCGACCAGACGCGGCCGACAAGCAACGCATCTGCGGCATCTTCAGGCAGAATATCCGCCGCTCGAAGTGATGTGGTCGAACTCAAGCGAAACCTCCCCGTATCCACGACACGATGGTCTCCCGCCATCTTGCCAGATTGTCAGGATGTCTGACAATCATGAACCTGCTTTGTAGTCATAGTTCCCTGCGCTGTCCAGCGCCGAAGATCATCGGACAAATGACGTCCTGGGGAAGATGGCACTTTCGGTAAAAACGGCAAGCGGCCAGTACCGGAAGATTTCAGTCCGCCTCAAGCGTCAGATCCAGCCGATTGGCGGCACCCAGCAGATGCTGCTTCATCGCCTCGCGCGCACGTTTCGGATCTCGGCTGGCAATCGCATCGCGGATCGCCACATGCTCGGCAATCGTCAGTTCTACAATTTCCTCGAGGACCGCCGCGGCCCGCGCCGCGCTGATGGCCAGACTGATGCGCTCCGCGATAAAGCCGACGAACAAGGCGAAATATTCGTTGGCTGTCGCAGCCGCGATGACACGATGAAAGATCAGGTCGGCAACGATTCCCTGATCCGTCCATTTGTCCGCCCCCATCATGCTGGCCAAGGCCTCGTCAAGCTTCGCCAGATCGCTATCGACATGATGCGTTGCTGCAAGACCTGCGGCTTCGATTTCAAGCGGCATGCGCAACTGGAACAGATCCCGGAAGCTCGCGCGGTCATGAAGATCGTCCTGCTCGATGCGGATCGACTGGCGCGCCTTGATCTCGGTTGCGAAGGCTCCGACGCCCTGTCTGGTCTCAACCAGACCCTCATTTCGCAACTGGGCGATCGCCTCGCGCACCACCGAGCGGCTGACGCCGAAACTGCTGGCGAGAAAATGTTCGGTCGGCAGCTTGCTCCCCGGCGGAATACGGCCGTCCGTGATCTCACGGGCGATCTGGGCGGCAATTCGTGCCGGAAGATGCTCGTTGCGCCTGATCTGTCCAAAATCCAATGACATGCCTTTTCCGCCCCACCACATTACCGCCTATGAATGCCGCTCGAAATCCAGTTGGCAACCCGGATTCATCACGCCTTGCGGATCGACAGCCTTTTTCAACGCCGCCACCAATCCCCGCCGGATCGGCGGAATACGCATCTCATAGTCTGCCTTCTTCAGGCGGCCAATACCGTGCTCGGCACTGATCGAGCCGCGATAGGTATCGACGACCGTATTGATCACCTTCTTCGCATCGTGGATGCGCGCCTCGACCTCCGCGCGGGACAGTCCGCCCGGCGGCAAAACGTTCAGATGCACATTGCCATCGCAGACATGACCGTAGGAAACACAAGTGGCGTCCGGCACCGCCGCTCCCACGGCCTGTTCGGCATCGCGCACGAAGCCGGAAAGGCGCGACAGCGGGACGGAAACGTCAGTGCGCAGATGCGTCCCGCGCTTGGCCTGCCCCTCGTTCATCCCTTCGCGGAATAGCCAGAGGTTGCGCGCCTGCGCCTTGGATCTTGCGATCACACCGTCCGGAACAAGCCCCTCCTCCATCACGCCACCAAGAAACCGCTCCATCAGGTCGTTGATATCGACAAGGCCAGAACCGGATATCTCCAGGAGCGCATAGGCGGGATAATCGCCGGATATCGGCATCGCAAGGTCCGGAATTGCCTCGCGGGCGAGAACGAAAGCCAGTGGCGGCATGAACTCGAAGGCGGACATCAGGTCGCAGCAATCGCGACGCGCGCGGCGGAAAAGCGTGATCGCATCGTCGAGCGAGTTGAGCCCGAGCAGCGCCGTCGCGATCTGATCCGGTTCCGGCGTCAATTTTACGGCGACGGCGGTAATGATGCCGAACACCCCTTCCGCACCAATAAAGAGCTGTTTCAGATCGATGCCGCGATTGTCCTTGCGGAGCGTCGACAATCCGTCAAAAATCGAACCGTCCGGCAAGACCGCTTCAAGGCCAAGCACCAGCTCGCGGGTCATCCCGTAGCGCAAGACGTTGATACCGCCGGCATTGGTCGACACATTGCCGCCGATCCGGCAGGAGCCCTGCGCGCCAAGCGCCAGCGGGAAGAACATGCCATCCCGCGCGACCGCGTCCTTGAATTCCGACAGGATGCAGCCAGCCTCCACAACAGCGGAGAAATCGTCAGCATCAATCCGGCGGATTTTGTTCATTCGCTCAAGACTGATCACCACCTGATCTTCCGGCCGGTCGGGAATTGCTCCGAGCGCCAGACCCGTGTTGCCCCCCTGCGGAACGATCGACAGGCCGAGGGAGACGCAAGCCTTTACGGCTGCGGAAACCTCTTCCGTTGTGCGCGGACGCAAAACCGCGACCGCCCCGGACGTCACGTCTCCATGCCAGTCCCGGCAATATTTTTCGATCGCCTCGCCCGACAGAACCATATCGTCCCCGAGGGACTGAATCAGGGTATCGACGGCATGCCTCTCCTGGTCGAGGTCCATGGCCGGGCCAATTTCACTCACGCCGTCCTCACTTCCTGTCTGCACCGAAAACTGTCGATCGACACGCCGCCGCAATCAAATATGCTATTTTCAAACGCACGATATAAGGTTATCAGACAACCTTACAATATATTTTATTGGTAAGCGCCTTTTTTCGTCGGATTGGCGTTTCGCTCGATGGGAGGAAAAAAGATGGACATTCTTATTATCGGGGCCGCCGGCATGGTGGGGCGCAAGCTGGCGCAGAGGCTCGCCAAAGACGGGACACTGGACAACCGGCAGATCGAAAGCATGACGCTCGTTGATGTCGTCACGCCGAAACGGCCGCAAGGTTTCGCCGGCAAGGTGACGCTGGAAACGGCAGACCTCTCGGCTGCAGGCGAAGCGACGCGGCTTATCACCGGACGGCCAGATGTTATTTTCCACCTCGCGGCCATCGTATCGGGTGAAGCGGAACTCGATTTCGACAAGGGCTATCGCATCAACCTTGACGGCACGCGCTTCCTCTTCGACGCGATCCGCCTTGCCCATGGCGAGGATGGCTACAAGCCCCGCGTCGTCTTCACCTCCTCGATCGCCGTATTCGGTGCTCCCCTGCCCTATCCCATTCCTGACGAATTCCACACCACGCCGCTGACAAGCTACGGCACGCAGAAGGCGATCTGCGAGCTTTTGCTCTCGGACTTTTCGAGGCGCGGCTTCTTAGAAGGCATCGGAATTCGCCTGCCGACGATCTGCATTCGCCCGGGCAAGCCGAACAAGGCGGCGTCCGGTTTCTTCTCGAACATTCTGCGTGAACCCCTCGTCGGGCAGGAAGCCGTTCTGCCCGTGCCGGACGACGTACGCCACTGGCATGCATCGCCCCGCTCCGCCGTCGGTTTTCTCATCCATGGTGCGACGATCGATGTCGAGAAGGTCGGCCCGCGGCGCAACCTGTCCATGCCGGGGCTCAGCGCGACCGTCGGCGAGCAGATCGAAGCGCTGCGCCGCGCTGCCGGCGAGAAGGCCGTGGCGCTGATCCGGCGGGAGCCTGATGAGATGATCATGCGCATGTGCGCCGGCTGGGGGCCAGGCTTTGAGGCCAAGCGGGCAACCGCGCTCGGCTTCACCGCCGAAAAATCTTTCGACGACATCATCCGTGTCCATATCGAAGACGAACTAGAAGGCAGCCTGTCATGACGATCCGAACGGGAGAAACGGGGCGACGCATCGCCTTTCTCGGAACCGGCCTGATGGGCGCACCGATGGCCCGCCGCCTCTTGAAGGCCGGTCATGCCGTCACGGTCTGGAACCGTGATCGCTCCAAGGCGGAGGCTTTGGCTGCGGAAGGTGCGGTCGTCGCGACCATTGCCGCCGATGCCGCGCGCGATGCCAAGATCGTCTTCACCATGCTGAGCGATGGCGTTGCCGTCGGCAATGTCCTGATCGACCAAGGGGTGGCGGAGGTACTCAAGGCCGGCGCCGTTATCATAGACACATCGTCGATTGCGCCGCCGATCGCACGCGCCCATGCCGAAATGCTTGCAGAACGACAGGTGCATCATATCGATGCTCCGGTCTCCGGCGGCACGGTCGGTGCTGAAGCGGGCACGCTTGCGATCATGGCCGGAGGCGACGGCTCGGTCATCGCGGAACTGCACGACGTATTCGCGCCGCTCGGCCGCGTCACCCATGTCGGCCCCGCGGGCGCCGGCCAGATCTGCAAGCTTGCCAATCAGCAAATCGTTGCCATCACCATCGGCGCCGTTGCGGAGGCGATGATGCTGGTTCAGGCTGGTGGTGCCGATCGCGGCAAATTCCGTGATGCGATCCGGGGCGGATTTGCCGAAAGCCGCATTCTGGAGCTTCACGGCAAGCGGATGGTGGATCGCACATTCCAGCCCGGAGGGTCGTCCCGCTTGCAACTGAAGGATCTGGATGCCGTGGCGGCCATGTCGGAGCTGTTCGGGCTCGACCTGCCGCTGACATCAGTGATACGGGACGAATTCCGGAATTTCGTTGCCGATGGGCACGCAGAGACCGATCATAGCGGCCTGCTGCTGCATCTCGAAAAAACCAACGACGACCAGGGGGAGAAGGTCCGGTGAGCAAAGACCAGAAGGAAAATCGTCGGCTGCGTTCGCAGGACTGGTTCGACAACCCGGATCATCTCGATCTGACCGCGCTCTACCTCGAGCGCTTCATGAACTACGGCACGACACCGGAGGAACTGCGCAGCGGCAAGCCGATCATCGGGATCGCCCAGTCGGGCAGCGACCTGAACCCGTGCAACCGACACCACCTCGACCTCGCCAAAAGATTGCGAGACGGCATTCGCGACGCCGGCGGCATTCCGATCGAGTTTCCGACCCACCCGCTGTTTGAAAACTGCAAGCGCCCGACCGCAGCACTCGATCGCAACCTCGCCTATCTCGGGCTGGTCGAAATCCTCTACGGATATCCGCTTGACGGGGTGGTTCTGACGACCGGCTGCGACAAGACCACGCCATCGGCGCTCATGGCAGCCTCGACCGTCGATATTCCAGCGATCGTTTTCTCAGGCGGTCCGATGCTCGACGGTCACCATGATGGTGATCTGGTCGGATCCGGCACGGTTATCTGGCGCTCGCGCCGCAAGTACGCCGCCGGCGAAATCGATCGCGAAGAGTTTCTCGAGGCGGCGCTGAGTTCGGCGCCTTCCATCGGCCACTGCAACACGATGGGCACCGCGTCCACCATGAATGCTATGGCCGAGGCGCTCGGCATGTCGCTGACCGGTTGCGCGGCCATTCCCGCCGCCTATCGCGAGCGTGGCCAGATGGCCTATCGAACCGGCCGACGGGCCGTGGAACTGGTGCTGCAGGACATTCGTCCGTCGGATATCTTGACCCTCGCCGCCTTCCTCAACGCGATCAGGGTGAATTCGGCGATCGGCGGATCGACCAATGCCCAGCCGCATCTCATGGCGATGGCCAAGCATGCCGGCGTCGATCTCAAGCCTGACGACTGGCAGGTTCACGGCTTCGATATCCCTCTGCTCGCCAATGTGCAGCCTGCGGGCGCCTATCTCGGCGAGCGGTTCCATCGCGCCGGCGGCGTGCCTGCGATCATGTGGGAGCTGCTTCAGGCAGGCAAGCTGGACGGGAAGTGTCCGACCGTTACCGGCAATACGATGGCCGTGAACCTTCAAGGACGTCAGTCCGATGACCGCGAGGTGATCAGACCTTATGGGGAACCCTTGCGCGAACGCGCCGGCTTCCTCGTGCTGAAGGGCAATCTTTTTGATTTCGCCATCATGAAGATGAGCGTCGTTTCGGAAGATTTCCGCCGACGTTACCTGAGCGATCCCGGCCATGAGGGCGTGTTCGAAGGCAAGACCGTGGTGTTCGATGGCTCCGAGGATTACCACAAGCGGATCAACGACCCGTCGCTGGCCATCGACGAACGTTCGATCCTTGTGATCCGGGGTGCCGGTCCGCTCGGCTGGCCCGGCTCGGCCGAAGTCGTCAACATGCAGCCGCCCGACCACCTTTTGAAGCGCGGCATCATGAGTCTGCCAACGATCGGTGATGGCCGGCAATCGGGAACCGCCGACAGCCCATCCATCCTCAATGCCTCACCGGAAAGTGCTGCCGGCGGCGGCCTGGCCTATGTCCGGACCGGCGATACCATCAGGATCGATTTCAACGCCGGCCGGTGTGACATGTTGGTTGATGATGCGGAAATCGCGCGGCGGAAAAACGATGGCATTCCGCCCGTCCCGGCCGACGCCACCCCCTGGCAGATGCTTTACCGCCAGACGGTGACACAATTGGCTGACGGCGCCACCATCCGGCATTCGGACACGTTCCGGCAGATCTCGAATGTGCCACCTCGGCATAATCATTGAACGCAACGAAGGCTTGTTGCGTCAATCTCGCAACGCCTCTCAATTCCTGGTTCGCCACTATCTGGAAAGGGGCTGGCGGCTTCCGCTTTCCCATTGTCCGGATCTCAGCATAACCGCGCCCCCATCGTCGCCGTATAGACCGCATAGAGCGACTTGGTGGCCGTGATGAAAAGCCGGTTTCGCCGCGGACCGCCAAATGTGATGTTGGACACCGTCTGCGGCACCAGGATCTTGCCGAGCAGCGTGCCGTCGGGCGCAAAACAATGCACGCCGTCGCCCGCACTGGACCAGATATTGCCCGCCACATCGACGCGGAAACCGTCCGGCAGCCCCTTGTCGGTCACGCAAAGCGCCTCGCCACCCCTCAAAGTGCCATCCGCCTGAACGTCGAAGCTGCGAATATGCGCGGGCCAATTCGGATCATGGCTGGACCAGGAATCGGCGACATAGAGTTTCGATTCGTCGGGCGAAAAGGCAAGGCCGTTGGGCTGACCGAAATCGTTTGCGACGACGGTCAGTTTGCCGCTTTTGGGGTCGAGGCGATAGACATTGCGCGTTGCCTGTTCCTCATCGGCCTTGAAGCCCTCGTAGTTCGACATGATGCCGTAGCTCGGATCGGTAAACCAGATCGTATCGTCCGACTTGACCACGACATCATTGGGCGAATTCAGCCGCTTGCCCTCGTAACTGTCGGCGAGCACGTTGATCGTGCCATCGAGCTCGGTGCGGACGACGCGGCGCGTACCATGCTGGCAGGAGATCAGCCGACCCTGGTTGTCGCGCGTGTTGCCATTGGTGAAATCGGAGCGCGGCCGGAACACCGAGACGTCGCAATCCTGCGAATAGCGCATCATCCGCTCATTGGGGATGTCGCTCCAGAGCAGGCAGTTGAGATCGGCAAACCAGACCGGCCCCTCGGCCCACCGGCAATCGGAATAGAGTTCGTCCAGCCCGGCGCTGCCGACGACCAGATGGCGGAAGCGCGGATCGTAAATTTCGTAAATCGAAGGTGAAGTCATTTTCCCTCCCCGAGACTGGTCGGTTCTAGCGGTCAGTTTTGAACTTGCCACTCGCGACCAGAATGACTGAAATGATGATAAGACCCGTCAGGATGAGCCGGACACCCGCGCCGAAGCCGTAGGTGTTGAGCATCGAGACGACAAGGAACATGAAGAGCGACGCGCCCCAGATACCCGGCACATTGGAATTGCCGCCGGCTACCGCCGAGCCGCCGATGACGACGACGGCGATCGAAGTCAGCAGATATTCCGCCCCCATATTGAGCGCTGCACCGCCGGAGAAGCTTGCAAACAGGAAGCCGCAGATCGCGGCCAGCACGGCGCAGAGCATATAGGTGATGAAGCGCGTGCCATCGACGGGTATCCCGGCCATGCGGGCTGCGAATTGCGACTGGCCAATGGCCGAAATCCAGCGGCCATAGATGCTCTTTTCGAGCAGGAGCCAGGCGACGACGGCGAGCAGGACGGCGACGATGGCGATGTTCGGGATCCCGCCGATATCCGAAGTGGTGAAGCTGGCGAGGCTTTCCGGCGGCTTCACACGAAGACCGCGATTCGACCAGATGGCCGTCGACTGCACGATGAAACTCATCGACAGCGTGGCGATGATCGGCGGGATGCGCAAGAGCTTGATCAGCGTGTAATTGAAGATGCCGACAACCACACCGACCGCGACGGCGATGCCGAGGCCAGCCAGAAGCATGCCATCACCACCATCCATGTATTTCAGCGAGAGCGTACCGGCCAGCGTCATGGTGGCGGGCACCGAGAGATCGACATTGCCCGGTCCGAGCGTGATCACGAACATCTGGCCGATACCCACGACCACCGAGAAGGCAGCAAAGGTGAAGGCGGCCTGGGTCAACCCGCCGGCGCTGGTGCCGCCGGTGAACAGAATGGTGATGACCCATACGATTGCTGTGGCGAGATAAGCCCAGATCCAGGGATGGCGCGACGCGAAGCTCATGCTCGCTTCTCCCGTTTTTCTGACCGGTTGAGCAGCAGGCGGACGCCGAGCACGATGATCAGGATCGCCCCTTGCGCGCCGATCTGCCAGTCCGGCGAAATCCGTAAGAAAGACAGGAACGAGCCGGCCAGCGCCAGCGTCAGCGCGCCGATGACGGCGCCGACAGGCGATACCCGCCCGCCGACAAACTCGCCCCCGCCGAGGATCACGCCGGCGATGGACAGCAGCGTGTAGCGCAGCGCGATATTGGCGTCCGCGGAAGTCGTGAGGCCGACGAGCAGAATGCCGGAGAGAACAGCGAGGAAACCGGCCGTCGCATAGGCGCCGGCGCGGATCGCCAGCACGGACCACCCGGCGCGTTCCACCGATCGGGCATTGCCGCCGACGCCGCGCACCAGCACGCCGAAGGTCGAACGCATCACCACAAAGTGGGCGATGACGGCGATGATGATGGAGGCGACGATCGCCATCGGTACGAAAGGCGGCTTCGACGTCATCAGCCAGCGCGCCCATTCCGGCGCCGTGCCTCCAGGTGCCGGCAAGATCAGCACCGCGAGCCCGCCCCAAACGAAGCTCATGCCGAGCGTCACGACGATCGAGGGCAACGCCCTGAGGTAGATCACGACGCCGAGAACGGCATAAACCGCGATCGCGCCCGCCAGGATCAGGATGCCGATGACGGGATCGGATTGCAGAAAAGTGGCGGTGACGCAAGCGGCAAAGCTGACGAAAGTGCCCATGGAGAGATCAAGGTCGTTGACAGCCATGATCATCATCTGGGCGACGGTCGCGAGCGCGATCGGCACGGCGAGATTGAACAGCAGGTTCAGACCCGTATAGCCCATGGCGCGCGGCTGTATGTAGAAGACTGCGCCGAGCAGCACGGCAAGCGACAGCGCCGGCACGATCTGGCGGATGGTCGAGGAACTCAGGCCCATCATGCCGCCTCTCCCTCGAAAGAAGCTTCCAGCACTCTGTCCTCGGTGATCTCCTCGCCCGTAAGCTCGGCCGATATCGCGCCGTCGCGGAAGACATAGACGCGGTCGCAGAGGCGAATTTCATCCATCTCGGTCGAGTACCAGATGAAGGTGCGGCCCGCCGCTGCCTCGGTTTGCAGCATGGCATAGACTTCTTGCTTGGTCCCGACATCAACGCCACGCATAGGGTCGTCCATCAGCACCATATTGGCGCGAGTGGAGAGCGCCCGGGCAAAGAGCACCTTCTGCTGATTGCCGCCTGACAAGGACAGGATGCCGTTCCTCATGTCGGGCGTGCGGATTTCGATCCGCGTCTTCCAGTCCTCACCCAACGCCTTTTCATGGTCGCGCTTGACGAAACCCGCGGTGGCGAAGCTGCCGAGCGACGAGATCGAAAGATTGTTGAGAATACTCCACAGCGGAAACGTACCGTTGAGGCTACGGTCGCCAGCGACGAAAGCCACCTCGTCGCCGCGACCTGGGAACCAGTCGCTGCTGAGCGTGCGGTAGAGCGACAGCAGCATGTCGGTCTGGCCGTGGCCGGCAAGACCTGCAAGGCCGATCACCTCGCCCTTATAGGCTCGAAACGGCAGACCCCTGCCCCGGATAGCCGGTAGATCGACCAGCGGGCTGCCACTGGACTTAACGGCAAGGGCGTTGCGTGCCTGCTCCTTGACCACGTTCCCCATGGCCTGCACGAGGCTGCCGACATCGAACATCGACGCCTGGCGGCTGGCGACAACCTTGCCGTCCTTCATGACGACGATGCGGTCGGCAGTGGACAGAATTTCGCCAAGAATATGCGAGATCAGCAGCACCGAACCGCCGCTACCGACGAATTTCCGAACATAGTCCATCAGCTGCCGGGCGAGACCGGCATCGAGCGAGGACGTGGGCTCGTCGAGGATGACGAGGCGCGGTGCCTCATGCACCCTAGCGAAGATGATGGAGATTTCGACCATCTGCCGCTCCGCGATCGAGATATCTCCGACGGCGGCGGTGCAATCGATATGATGGCCGGGGAACATCTCGTCGAGCTTGGCACGGATGATCGAGAGCGCCCGGCCGCGCCAGCCAAAGCCCTTCAGTTCTGGATGCATGACACGGGTGTTCTCGACCACCGTCAGGTTCGGGCAGAGCGAGAGTTCCTGGAAAACGCAGCGCACGCCATTAGCCCGTGCAGTGGCAATACCCGTGCCTGCGTCGCGGCCGCCGTAGCGAACCGCGCCGTCATGCGGCGCAAGCCCACCATTGATGACGTTGACGATGGTGGATTTTCCGGCGCCGTTGTGGCCGACAAGGCCAACGCACTCGCCGGGCGCGATCGCAAGATCCACGCCGTCCAGCGCCTTGACCGCGCCGAAATGGACCTTGACCCTTTTAGCAGCTACGACGGAGATATTCTGGGCGGCGTCAGTCATGAACCCGGTTACGCTTGAATTTCAGGAAGCTGAAACGATTGCCGGCGATTTGTCCACGCCGGCAATCCGAGTCTGTCGCGCCAAAGGCGGCAATGCGCGTTCCTACTTTGACGCGTCCGCGATCACCTTCTTGGCGTCGTCGAGCGAGTATTCGACATTGGCGACGCCACCTTTCTGGGTGGTCTCGAGGTTCTTTTCGAGATTGTCCTGATCGATGCGCAAGAAAGGCACGACGAGATCCTGCGGCACCTTCTGGCCGTCAAGCACCTGCTGGGCGACCCAGAAGGCGAGCGTCGAGACGCCCGGCGCGATCGAGACCGACATGGTCTCGTAGCCGTTTGCATCCTTCTGCTGCTTCCACCACTGCAATTCGTCCTCGCGGTTGCCCATGATGATGAGCGGGGTCGGACGCTTGGCGGCGGCAAATGCCTGCGCAGCACCATAACCGTCACCGCCCTGTGTGACCACGGCGGCGATTTCGGGCAGGCTTGGGAGGATGCCGGCGACATTCTTCTGGGCCACGTCTTGCGCCCAATCGCCATGGACCGAACCGGCGATCTTGAACTGCGGATACTTCTTCACGCCTTCGTGGATGCCTGCGGAGATTTCATCATCGACGAAAACACCGGCAAGGCCGCGAATTTCGAGGAGGTTGCCGCCATCAGGCATCTTCTTGGCGAGATATTCGACTTCGCTCAGCCCCATTGCCTTGAAATCAACCGCGATACGGTAGGCGCAAGGCTCGGTGACGATGCCGTCGAAGGACACGACAACGATACCGGCATCGCAGGCTTCCTTGACGGCGCCGTTGAGTGCGGTCGGCGAAGCGGCGTTGATGACGATGGCATTATAGCCTTCAAGGATCATGTTCTGGATCTGGGCGGCTTGCTCGGTCGCCTGGTTCTCGGCTGTCGTAAACGGGTCGGCGGCCGCAACCGCGCCGGCCTGTACAGCTTCTTTGGTCACCTTGTCCCAACTGGTAAGCATGGCCTGGCGCCAGGAGTTGCCGGCATAATTGTTGGAAAGCGCAATTTTCTTATCCGACGTATCGGCGGATGCGGACATCGGCATTGCGGCGACGAGCACGGCTGCTGACGCCAGGAGTATCTTCCTGATGTTCATAATCTCTCTCCCTCTGGTCGGCCCTCTTCCCGGCCGCATTTCAATACCGTCTCCTCACGGCACCGAAACTGTTGTTGCACCGAGGTCCTTGTCCTAAGCACATGTCCTCAGTAAGAGCATGATGGCCGATAACGGCATGGCTGCCTAGGCGGGACACGGCATGCAATCTGCGGGTTCGCGCAGAAAATATGCGGGAACCCGCAAGACTGGACGGTGCCCTTACCTCAATATATGAGCAGCATGGGCGATTGGGAAACGGGAGGAGGTCCCGACATGCTCAACCCGATATCATCGGCCCTTCTCGGTCAATACCTGACCATTTCGCGTCTGCTGGCCGGTCAGCTGGATTTCCATTCCGTCATACGCGCCGTGGCGACCGAGGTCAGCCACATCATCCCGCATGATCACATGGATGTCTGTATCATAACGCTCGATGGCAAGTATCACACCGCCCACGAGAGCCCCTTCGAAACGAGTTGGAGTCAAAAACCGCCGGCGCCGATTTCCAACAGCCCAATCCGCAGCCTGCTCTATGGCGAGGTCGAGACGATGCTGACCGACAATGCCTGCGAGGACCCGCGCTTTCACTATGAAGGCTCCTATTCTGCGCCAATCTTCGAGGGCAATCTTCGCGCGCGCCTGCATGTGCCGTTGAAGGTCCAGGGCAAGATCATCGGTGCGCTCTCATGCTCAAGCCATAAAATCGGCATCTACACGTCCGAAGATCTCGAAAAGGCCCGTTCGATCGGAGACCTGCTGGCACCATATTTCTACGCCTTGCGCGCCGCCGAGCAGGCCCGAGCCTCGGCGATTGTCGAGGCCGAGGCGCGCGCTCGTGAAGAAGGGCTAAGACTCGGCGCGCTGCGGCTTACCGAAGCGCTGGAGACCGAACGCCAACGCATCGGTATGGATTTGCACGACCAAACGCTGGCCGACCTTACCAGGCTGTCTCGCAAGCTGGAAAAACTAGCAAACGCGCCGACCGTCTCTTCAGAGGAACTCGATCCGATCATCCGCAGTGTCCAGCACTGCATGCACGATGTCCGCCAGATCATCGAGGAGGCCCGTCCGACGGTGCTGCAACTCTTCGGTTTCGCCCAGGCGGTCGAGAACCATCTGGAGCGCTCGGTCCGCGACAGCGGCTTGGCCGTCGATTGGAACATCTCTGACAAGACCAATGGTGTGATCGACGCATTGCCGCAGAATGTCGCGACCGCGCTGTTCCGCATCGTCCAGGAAGCAATCAACAACTCCATCCGCCATGCCAATGCCAAACGAATCGCCGTCGAATTATGCGCCACGCCGGCCAATCTCCGTATCGCGGTGCGCGATAATGGCACGGGCGTTCCGCCGGGCCAGAAGCGACAGGGCAGCGGCATCGACAATATGCGTACCCGCGCAAGGCTGATCTCCGCCCGCTTCGAGGTTGTGCGTAACAAAGACTGCGGCGGAACCTCCGTTGAGGTCAGCCTGCCGATTTCACAGACGGCTCCCGTCTCGGCCACCCGTTCGGAATGAATGACATGCAGGTCTTGATTGTCGAGGACGACCCTCTTCACCGCTCCTATCTCAACGAAGCCGTACGCTCTGCACTCCCGGAATGCGACCACGTCATCGAGGCCGAGAATGGCAGCGCTGGCGAGAAGCTCGCACGGGAAAACAAGACGGCCCATATCGTCATGGACCTGCAGATGAATGCCCGCAACGGCATCGAGGCTGCCCGCACCATCTGGAAGGAGCGGCCTGACACCCGTATCCTGTTCTGGTCAAACTACGCCGACGAAGCCTATGTGCGCGGCGTTTCACGCATCGTACCCGAAGGTGCCGCTTATGGTTATGTGTTGAAATCGGCCTCCGATGACCGGCTGAAACTGGCGCTGCGCTCGATCTTCATCGAGAGCCAATGTGTCATTGACAGAGAAGTTCGCGGTTTGCAACAACGGAGCCAGGCGCACACTGGCAGATTGACGGAGAGCGAATACGAGGTGCTGCTGGATATTGCCCTTGGTCTGACCGACATTGTAATCGCGCGTCGACGAAACCTCTCCTTGCGGAGCGTACAGAACCGGCTCCAACAACTCTACGCGAAGCTCGAGGTCTACCGACCCTATGGCACAGCTGGAGACGAAGGTACCTTTAATCTGAGAGCGCGAGCCGTGAGCGTGGCGATCCTGCGAAAACTATTGAACGTCTCATCCCTAGAACGGGAAGACCAGGAGCTTCGCAGTTGGCTGAGCCGACATCGCGACTGAAGGCGCGACGTCGGCTTCGGGACATCGTTCCGCCCCGAACAGAGAACTTGAGGGCGGAAGGTTCAGGCTTTCCTGGCGTTAGGCGTGCGTAATCTTCGTGCCTAACACATTGAGGCACTCTCGCATGAAAGCGGCAAGACCCGTCCAGCCCTTGGCCGATACCATATTGCCATCGACATAAGCCTCCGTGGGCTTGACGTCGATATAGATGCCGCCAACGGCTGTGACTTCCGGCTCACAGGCGCCGAGGCCCGCGACCTTGCGTCCCTTGAGTACGCCCGGAACCGCCATCAGGATCTGCACGCCATGGCAGATCGTGAAGATCGGCTTGCCGGTGTCATGGAAGTGGCGGACCATATCTTGAATGCGCTTGTCGGTGCGGATATATTCCGGACCACGACCGCCCGCCGCATAGACCGCATCATACTCTTCGACACGCACTTCCGAGAATGTCTTGTTGATGTCGGCATAGTGGCCGAGTTTTTCCGTGTAGGTCTGATCGCCCTCGAAATCATGCAGCGAAGTCTTGATGCGATCGCCGGCCTTCTTGTCAGGGCAGATGACGTGGACCGTATGTCCAACCGCTTCCATCCCCTGCTGGAATACAAAGATTTCATATTCCTCGGTGAACTCGCCGGTCAGCATGAGGATCTTCTTACCGCTCATAATATATCTCCTGTTGAAATTGAATGGTCGGCGCCCGGATCAAACGGGCGCCGTTGCGCATCAGAATGGTGATGCCGGGAAGTAGAACTGGTCGGCGTTCTCAGGCGTGATCAGCGGTGCACCGAGCAGGAACGAGCCGCGTACCGGTGCCTGTCCGGTGAACTGGGCAGCCGTCATGTACATCGCCGACTTGATCATCGACGGCGGATAGGGCGTCGAGATCGGCGTGCGCTCGTTCTTTTCCTTTACCATCTCGATGACCTGTTTCATGCCATTGCCGCCAAGCGCGTACTTGATATCCTTGCGGCCAGCATTGTCCACCGCTTCGAGAACGCCCAGCAGCATGTCGTCGTCATTGGCCCAGACAGCATCGATCTTGGGATATTTGGCAAGATAATCCTGCATCAGCTTGAAGGCTTCGTCCTGGTTCCAGTTGGCATACTGGATGTCCAAAATCTTGATGTTCGACTTGGCGACGACATCGGAGAAGCCTTTGATGCGCTCATCATCGATAACGGTCGGAATACCGCGAAGCACGACGATCTTGCCCTCGCCCCCTAGCTTGTCCACGAGCCAGTGCGCCGTATTAGCGCCGACGGCGATGTTGTCGCCGGCGACATAAAGATCCTGAACGCTGGGATCGGTAAGGCCGCGGTCAACCACGGAAATGAACGTGCCGTTCTGCTTGATCTGCTCGACAGGACCGGTCAACTCTTCCGAGGTGAAAGGCAGGATCACGAGCGCGTCCAGTTTGCGGCTGGCGGCCAAGTCTTCGAGCGCTGAAACCTGTGCTGTTGCAGAAGACGCGGTGGACAGAACGACGTCGATGTTAGGAAAGGCGGCCTCCAGCTCCTTTTCCGCCTGCTCGGCGTGATAGACGACGCCCCCAGTCCATCCATGCGTCGCCGCCGGGATGGAAACGGCCATCGTGATTTTGTCTTCGGCCTGTGCGCTGCCAAGTGGCAGGACAAGGGCCAATGCTGCGGTCGATAACAAAATACCAGCTTTCTGGATCATAGACTTCATTTTCTCCTCCTTTGAAGTCAGTGCTGTTTTCAGCGGTTGGCAGTAAAGCGATGTGCCAGCATGGCAATGATGATGATGGCGCCCTGCACGGCGGCAACGAGGTATTCGGAGACCATGTCCGAAAGCACCATGACGTTGGCGATGACCTCGATGATAAGCGCGCCGGCCACGGTGCCGCCAATGCGTCCCCGTCCGCCGCGCAGAAGGGTGCCGCCGATGACGACGGCTGTGATGACCTGCAACTCCCAGAGCTGACCGGTCGTCGGTGTCGCGGCACCAAGGCGCGGCACGTAGCAGATGGCCGCAACGGCAACGCAAATGCCCTGGATCACATAGGCGATCGTTCGCACGGCGGCGACGTTGACACCAGAAAAGCGGGCGACTTCGACATTCGATCCTGCAGAGGTCAGCCGTCGGCCGAACTTGGTCTTGTAGAGCAGGAACGCACCCACCATGACCACGACGAAGGTGATCAGAACCGGATAGGGTATGCCGAAGAGGCTCCCGAAATACACCGGCCGATAGGCCTCACGCAGAGCCCGGTCGATCGGCAGTGAGCCGCCATCCGTCATGAATGTGATGAATGCCCGGAAGATGCCCATCGTGCCAAGCGTGACGATGAATGGCTCGATCTTACCGATCGTGACGATGAGACCGTTGAAGAGACCACATAGGGCTCCGACGACGAGGGCAATCCCGGCCCCCATCGGAATAGCCCAAGGGCCGAATGAGGGAGCCAGGTGATTCATCACCATGATCATGATGCCAGTGACGAAGGCCATCATGGAACCGACCGAAAGATCCAGGCCACCTGACGAAATGACGAAGGTTGCTCCAACCGCGATGATCGCAATGAAGGCACTGCGGGTAATGACGTTGATCAGGTTCGCGGAGGCGACGAAGTTGGAATTCACCAAAGCGCCCATGAGCACGATCAACGCAAGCGCGATGAAGGGTGCAAGGTCCGCCCAGCGGATGCGGCCTCCTTCGTCAGTGGGTATGATTGTTGCGGTAGCTGCGGTCATGTTCGTCCTCCCCGACGTCATCGCGCCCACCGACCGTGGCAGCGTAGACGACATTTTCCTCATTGATTTCAGTGCCGCTCAGTTCGGCAACAATCCTGCCCGCCCGCATCACGAGAATGCGGTCTGCGAGCCCCACCAGCTCCGGCATCTCCGACGAGATGACGATGCAGGCCTTGCCCGCCCGCACCATGGCGTCGATGAAGTCGTAGATCTGACTCTTATTGCCGATATCGATACCGCGCGTCGGCTCGTCGATTATCACGACACAGGGATCGGCCAGCATGACCTTGGCCAACAACAGTTTCTGCTGGTTGCCTCCGGAAAGCTTGCCGGCTTCAAGCCGAAGCGAGCGCACACGGATGTCGTAGTCGGCGACCACTTTCTCAAGGCGCGACCGCTCTTCCCGCTTGTCGAGAACGGCGCCCGGATTGACGGTATCGAGCGCCTGGAGCGTCAGGTTTGGGCCAAGCTTCTCCTCCAGAAGCAGGCCCTTTCCCTTCCGGTCCTCGGTCAGATAGACGAGGCCGGCTTCCATCATCGTGCGCACCGAACGATGCTTAATATCCTTGCCGTTGAGCACGACGCTTTGCGCCTGCGACGGACGAAGGCCCATCAACCCCTCAATCAATTCGGTCCGGCCAGCACCGATCATGCCGCCTATGCCAAGCACCTCGCCCGGCCGGACGCCGAAACTGGTGCTGTCGGTGCCATGATCGACCGTCAGATCCTTGACCGAAAGAATAGGTGCCGCTTCTGCCGGCGGACGCTTATGGGGATAAAGCATCTCCAGTTCACGTCCAACCATAAGCTCGGCCATTTCCCGCTGGCTCAAGCCCGCAGCTGGCCAGGTACCGATCATGCGGCCATCCCGCAGGACGGTGATCCGGTCAGCCAAGGCCTGTACCTCGTCAAGGCGATGGGAGATGTAAAGGACGGCTACGCGATGATCGCGCAGCATCCTGACAATCCCGAGCAGAGCCGCCACTTCATCATTGGCCAGCACTGCGGTCGGCTCATCAAGGATGACAACTTTTCGGTCATCCAGAATCGCACGCGCGATTTGCACGAGCTGGCGCTGGGCAAGCGGCAATGCGCCAACATGATCGCGCGGACGCGCTGTTGAGCCAACTTTCGCCAGCAGTTCGGCTGTCCGCCTGTTCATGGCTCGATCATCGACCATCAGGCCGCGGCCAATTTCACGCCCCAGAAACAGGTTTTCTGCGACGGTTAGATCTGGAGCCAGCAGGATTTCCTGGTGAACCAGCACGATCCCGGCCTCCTCCGCCTCCACCGCGCTCCGGAATTCGATCGGCTTGCCATCCATCAGCAACCGGCCTTCCGTCGGCGCGACGTGGCCGGACAGCAGCTTCATCAGCGTCGACTTGCCCGCGCCGTTTTCACCAATGATGGCGTGAACCTCTCCAGGACGGACATCAAGCGTCACATCCGAGAGAACCGTGATCTGGCCGTAGGTTTTGCTCAGGCAATCGGCCCGGAGCGCCGCGACGGCCGAATTTTCCGACGGCGCCAAGGGTTGAGGAGAAAGGACCGCGTTCATTCGAAAGCCGAAAGCAGCCGGTCGCGTGAGCGCTCGATATGAATGCGCATGGCATCAAAAGCCGCCTGCGGGTCTCCAGATCGAAAAGCAATGAGCAGGTTCTCGTGCTCCTCGAGAGCCTCCTGGGTCACACGTGTATGAAACATCAGTCGGAAGATATGAAGATGCACATGCTGGTTCGAAAGTGTGTTCCGGATCACATCGTTTCCGGCAATCTTGAGGATGGCATCGTGAAAATGCGCATCCGCTCGAGCAAAGCGTGAATACCGGGTATTGCGATCGACAGGCATATCGCCATTGCCCATGTCTGCCGCAGAATTTTCAAGATGCCGCAAAGCCTCGGGTGTCATGTTGATGGCCGCAAGCCTGGCCCCCTCCGGCTCGACCAGAAGGCGGAAATCATAGAGATCCTGGAATTGCTTTTTCGTCCACTGAGGTGCCGCGCTATAGCCTACAAGATGCTCCTTGCGCACAAGACCTTCACGTTCCAGGCGGCTTAGCGCCTCTCGGATCGGCGTTTGCGACACGCCCATTTCTCGTGCCAGAACGTCTATCGGAATGCGTGCGCCGGGCGTGATCTCAAGCGACATGAGGCGGTGATAGATGTTGTCATAGACACCATCGACAACGCTGCTCGGGCGAAGGCTCTGCCCTTTGACCTCCCGTTCAGGCGCTAACGTCACTTTCAATCTCCCACTTGCTTCTTGACATGCTGGCTTTTGTTGCAAATAAGATATCGTATGTCAAATACAATATCGTATATGATCCGATATAGGATTTAAGATGAAGATATCATCTGAGCGGCTACGACGATTGGCGGCGACTCTCTTGGAGGCAAGAGGAGCTTCACGTGACAATGCTCATCTTCAGGCTGATCTCCTCATCGAAGCCGAATTGCGAGGCTTGCCATCGCATGGCTTGCAGCGATTGCCGCTTCTTGCTTCAAGATTGGAAAAAGGGATCGCTGACGGGCGCAGCTATGGAACGGTTACATGGTGCAGACGATCGTTTCTCAGCATTGACGGCGAGCGCGGCCTTGGACCGGTCGTCATGATGCGTGCAATGGAAACGCTCCGGCCAATCTTGAGCGAGACAGGGATCGCCATCGCTGCGATCCGCAACGCCAACCACATGGGTATGTTGGCCTATTATGCGGAAGCGGCGGCTAGGACTGGCCTTATCGCCATTGTCATGTCGACCAGTGAGGCGCTTGTTCATCCCTTCGGCGGAACCCGAGCCTTGCTCGGGACCAATCCCATCGCCATCGGCATTCCTTCAGGCGATCACCCCTTTGTGCTGGACCTCGCCACAAGCGTCGTTTCGATGGGAAAAATCAACAACCACGCAATCCGCGGCACACCTATTCCATCAGACTGGGCCGTGGATGCGAATGGTTTTCCGACCACAGACCCGAACGCGGCCAAATTAGGGGCTATCGCGCCATTCGGCGGCGCCAAAGGTTACGGCCTTGGTCTGGCGATCGAACTCCTCGTTGCAGCACTTGCCGGTTCGCATCTCGCTCCCGAGGTGCGCGGGACGCTCGACGATACCCATGCGGCCAACAAGGGTGACCTGCTCATTCTTATAGACACGGCATCGGGACATGGGAACGCCCGTTCGCTTGCAGCCTATCTCGACGATCTGCGCCTATCCCCGGCGTCCGACACCGAAAAACCGGTGGCGATACCGGGCGATGGCGCGCGCAGGCGCCGCATCGCAACGGAGACGGCAGGGATAGAGCTGCCGCAACCACTTTTGGAAAGTCTTTTGGCGCTCGAGGCCGCCTGAATTATCGGAGGATTTTGGAAATGAACCTTTTCGGCACACTGAGGGCGCCGCGCGAACTGCTCTTCGGCTCGGGACAGCGGCATGCTCTCGGGAGTATTGCCGCCCGACTTGGCAAGCGCGCGATGATCGCCACGGATACGCGCCTTTCTACGGATGCCGATTTTCTCGCGCTCGTCCGGCAACTTGAAGATGCCGGGATTGCGGTGATGATCGACAGTTCCACTCTGCCCGACGTTCCGGTCGACTCCGCCGCTAAAAGTGCGGAAGCTGCCCGAAATTTCGCTCCAGACCTCGTTATCGGCATCGGCGGCGGCTCCTGCCTCGATATGGCCAAATGTGTAGCTCTGTTGCTGATGCATGGCGGGCGACCGCAGGATTACTATGGGGAGCATACGGTGCCCGGACCCGTGATGCCTCTCATCGCAATTCCGACCACTGCCGGCACAGGCTCCGAAGTCACGCCCGTCGCCGTGCTTTCCGATGCCGAGCGGAGCCTGAAAGTCGGCATTTCCAGCCCTTACCTCATTCCAACTGTTTCCATCTGCGATCCGGAACTCACTCTCACTTGCCCCCCCGCCCTGACAGCCATTGCAGGTGCGGACGCGCTCACCCATGCGCTGGAGGCCTTCACCGCAATTCGCCGCGAACCGGTGCCAGGCATCGCTCAGCAGCGTGTCTTTGTCGGCAAGAACGAAATCTCCGATCATTTTGCCCTACGCGCCATCTCACTGCTCTGGCAGGGGCTGGAGGCCGCCTGCAAGGACGGCATGGATCGAAATGCACGCGAGAAGGTGATGCTCGGCGCCACCCTCGCAGGACTTGCCTTCGGCGTGGCCGGAACTGCAGCGGCCCATGCCATTCAATATCCCGTTGGCGCACTGACCCATACCGCGCACGGCCTCGGTGTGGCCTGCCTCATGCCCTATGTCATGACATGGAACGTGCCGGCCATCCAGAACGAGCTTGGAGCGATCGCCCAGGCGGCAGGTCTTGACGGGCCGGACGCTGTCGTTCCCGCCCTTATTTCTCTTTTCGCGCAGATAGGTATCCCGCCAACGCTACGTGAACTTGGCCTTGAAGAGAGCCGGATCGGCTGGGTGGCCGAGCAGAGCATCGGCATTGCCCGCCTCGTCCAGAACAATCCGAGGCCCCTCAACCTCGACGACATGCAGACCCTTATCACCGCCGCCTATCATGGCGACCGGTCGCGCCTGATTTAACAAGGATTTTCATCATGACGTTTCATGCCAAGATCAACGGCTATGCCAATCCTGCTCTGCATGCGGAAGGCCTCTATATCGGCGGCAAGTGGAGAAAGGGCGGCGGCATCGCCGTCATGGACCCCTCCACGGGCGAACAACTGGCCGAAGTCGCGGATGCCTCCGTTGAAGATGCGATGCAGGCGGTTGATGCAGCAGAAGCCGCCGCCGCTGAATGGCGCAACACGCCGACGCGCAAACGCTCGGAAATACTGCGGCGCTGGTTCGAGCTCATGACGCAACATGCCGAAGAGCTTGCCACGCTCATTGCACTCGAAAACGGCAAGGCGCTGCCTGACGCCCGCGGCGAAGTCGCTTACGCCGCCGAATTCTTCCGCTGGTATGCAGAAGAAGCAACGCGCATTCCCGGCGAATACCGCCATACCCCTTCAGGTTCACATCATATCATCGTCGATCACGAGCCAATCGGCATTGCGGTCCTGATCACGCCCTGGAACTTCCCGGCTGCCATGGCGACGCGAAAGATCGGCCCAGCTCTTGCAGCCGGTTGCACGGTGATCCTGAAGCCGGCTTCGGAAACGCCCCTGACTGCCTATGCCATGGCACGGCTTGGCGAAGAGGCTGGCGTGCCGGCAGGCGTCGTGAATGTACTGACGACAAGCAAGCCCGGCGCGGTGACCAACGCCATGCTGGCGGACCCCCGCGTACGTAAGCTTTCCTTCACCGGTTCCACCGGCGTCGGGCGGACACTTCTTGCTGAAGCGTCAAAGTCCGTGGTCAGCTGCTCGATGGAGCTTGGTGGCAACGCCCCCTTCATCGTCTTCGACGACGCGGACTTGGAGTCCGCTCTTGATGGCGCCATGATCGCAAAGATGCGCAACGCGGGTGAAGCCTGCACTGCCGCCAACCGATTCTACGTCCAGGCCGGCATCCATGATGCCTTCGTCGCCGGCCTCACCGCGCGCATGGCCGCGCTGAAGATCGGCCCCGGCTACGATCCTGCCACACAGTGTGGACCGATGATCACCACCAATGCCGTGGGCAAGATCGACAGACTGGTCACGGACGCTATTGCGGCGGGTGCACGCGCGACCACTGGTGGCAGCCCACTTGCGCAAAACGGCTATTTCTATCCACCGACCGTTCTCGAAAACGTACCTAAAAACGCCGCGATCGCGCGTGAGGAAATTTTTGGTCCCGTCGCGCCGGTCTATAAATTCGTGACAGAAGACGAAGCCGTCCAACTGGCGAATAACACCGAATACGGCCTCGCCGCCTACGTTTACACTCAGGATTTGAAACGGGCGATGAAACTCGGCAAACTGCTCGAGACAGGCATGCTCGGGATCAATAGGGGATTGATGTCGGACCCGGCCGCACCCTTTGGCGGCGTCAAACAGAGTGGCCTTGGTCGCGAAGGCGGCGTTACGGGAATCCTGGAGTTTATGGAGGCAAAGTATTACGCAGTGGATTACTGAGACCGGAGGAACCCAATGACGTCACAAGATCTTTACCGAATTCGCGATTTCGTACCCGATTTCGACGCTATCGCTGCCGAATTCGCAGAACGCAGCCGGCAACTATCAGCCACGTCCCGGCTTATGGCTGACATTCGGTATGGTGTACGCGACAGAGAGGTCCTGGACGTCATCCTGCCCGATAATATCAAGGGCGGTGCTCCACTGCATGTCTTCGTGCATGGCGGCTATTGGCGATCCGGCGAGAAGGAAAATTATCGTCTGGTCGCCACCCCCGTCCTTGCAGCCGGGGGTATCGCCGCTCTCGTCGAATATGACCTGATGCCCGGTCAACGCCTTGATGTCTTGGTGGATCAGGTGCGGCGGTCGGTATTATGGCTTCAGAAACATGCGGCCGAGTTTGGCGCAGACTCTGACAAAATTACCGTCAGCGGCCACTCTGCAGGCGCGCATCTCGCTTCCTTCCTCGCGGCCAGAGCCCCCGGTGAAACGGAACACCCTACCCTACCCGCCCTGCAGGAGATGTTGCTGGTGAGCGGTATATACGATCTTGCCGAAATCCCGGATAGCTTCCTGCGGGAGGAGGCGCATATGACCGCTGCGGAAGCTGCCGCATGGTCGCCTTTGACAGCGGTTCAGCTGCCTTCGCTGCGGCGGACAATCGCGTTTGGTGCGGAAGAAACGTCTCCCTTCCATGAACAAGCATTGGGGCTGAGTACGAAACTGGCCGCGCACAATAGTCCCGTCCAATTGCTACCGATACCGGGTCTCAACCATATGAGTGTCGTTTTAGATTTGGCGGACCCTTTTGGCCATCTCGGAGCCCAGGTTGCGACAATGGTTTCACACTGCTGATTATTATAGCTCTGAAAGGGAACAACCGCGCTTTCTGGCGGTGCTACTTTCCAATGTCTTGAACTTGAGAAAGGCTCTGCGCTGTCAAATAAAACGGCGCGGAGTTCTCCGCTGTTTAAATCAAACCGAGTGAGTGGCGGGTTCAAATCGAGAGCTCAGTCCATGGGATTTTCCGATCAGATCGGCTGCCCGCTCACCGATGACCACACAAGGCGCCATCGTATGGCCGGTGGTTATCCGTGGCATGATAGACGGGTCCGCCACACGAAGACCTTCAACGACGTAGACTTTAAGTTCATTGTCGACGACCGACATGTTGTCACGTCCCCTTTTTGGCGGTCGAGGTCTGGCGCCAGTAGGTGACGGCTGAGCGCCTGATAAAATCGATCTTGCCTGATCTGTCGCGCGCACCTGGGGCTGTTTCTCGTGCCACCAACGAGGAAAAACCCTCGCTGTTTCCGAACTCACGGCACAACTCGACCGCGGCCAGGGCGGCAGCCATGTCTTCGGGCTCGATGAGGAGTTTGGTTCGATCAGGATAGGGTCGTTTAGGTCTGGACCTTAGAGCCGCAGCCGACCGCGGCTTCTCGGCCGGGCAAGGCCACTGAACATTGTCTACCAATGCTCCGGCGTTTCAAGACCCGTCTCGGGCGGGGACGGAATCGCAAATTCCAATTGGCATTGAAGGATGTCCGGCTGGGACTCCACCGGACCCGCTCTCGGTGCATTCGATCAGGATCATCCGCAGCTCGCCCTGGCCCGTGACCGGAAAGACACCGAGGTCGATGACGACGTCCATGCAGCAGTCCAACCCTTGAACATCGTGCCTGGGATCATCCAGTTGGCTAAGTCCCCGCTTGCGAAACCTGTATCGCCCTGAGGATCGACATATCCATATGCACGCCGCGGCAAATCCCGAAGCTTTTAGGCAGAGGAGATGTAGCGGTCTTAAGCATTCGGCACACGGAGAAGCTGACGGACCTCTTCGCGGCAATGGCCGCATTGCCGCGGCATGCGTACACCAGTCGTTCTACAGGAGGCGACGACGGCATTCGTCGCTGGGTGCTCTTGATAGGATATGAACCTGAAACCCGTGCAGCAGGACCCGCTAAGCCATTGGCTAGTAATAGATTTGTCCTACTTGGACAATCGTGCCAGCCGACGGCGTATCTCTCCTGCTGGCAAACGGCACCTTGGATGAACCGCTAAGCGACTAAGCCCTGCATGCAATCTACAAATTCAACATGCCCGCCATTGCAAACTGATCCAACACCCATAGCACGCCATGGTCGCGTCTTCCGAACCTGTCACGACGGTGGGTTTCGCACTAATAACGCCGGTAGCCTTTCGGTCGGCTTGCGACCTTGCATACTGTCCTCTTGCGTCCTGTCCCACCCGCTGTTTGTCAGAGCCAGGTTGGGACATACGATCCGAGGCAACGGGATGCTCACCGGGCCTGCGCTGACGCCTCGGCTCGCGATTGCCGATAGCCGATAGCCCCTACACGTCTCTGTGAGGCCAGCAACGGCAATCATCCGGCATCTGCCAGCTCCCTGAAGGTGATCGAATATCGCAGCCGGTCGACGGGGGGAATTGAATGCTCCCATACGGTTCTTGCTAGGCCAGACAGAACGTAGATGGATCCGGGCTGCGCCTCGATCGATGCACGCTCCCACTTCTCGCCGTTCCGACGGCGAAGGCGAAATGTGCAGGGCGATAGCAGCGAGATGCCAACAACAACGCCAAAGACGGCCTTGTCTCGATGCCAGCCAATTGGCGCGCCGATATCATATTCGCTCACGAGGACCTGCTGAAGACGCTCTGGCGCCAATCCCGCGAAATCACCCGCAATATCACGCAACGGAAACAGAATGTCAGGTATGTCATCGGTCTTCTGGAGCGAGGCGAGAGTAAAATCATACTTCCAGCCGAATGAAACGGTCCGTCGCTTGCCCTCGAAACCATGGAAGTCGAATGCCTTGAACGGCAATGTCGGTATCCACGCGAGCCGTTCGTCTTGCGTCGCCCGCGAGATGGCATCCGGCTCGTAGTGAAAACCCTCCGGCAAACGCTGCGGCAGATTCCCGAAAAGATCATCCTGCATGCGCGGTGTCCTTTGATTGCAATCCCCTTGCCCGCTTTGCCAGCAACTCCGGCAGGGTCGTCGGGCGTAAATTACGTGGGTCAACACCAACGTCGAACTGGCGCGGCACGGGCTTCAATCTGCCATGGGAGTGACCATGCAGGTTGATCGACCCCCTGCCCATCCGGTTCCAGGTGCGGAACGGATAATGACAGAGAATGAGTCGCTGGCCGTCGATCGTCAGTTCAGCGTAGTGCTGAATGCTTGCCCACCCGGTAGCACTTGTGGTGTTGGGCGGATCATTGTTGCCGACAATGAGATGCTTTTGGCCGTGAAGCTGGGAGAGGAGCTGCTCGGCAAAGCCGGCCCGCTTGAACGCAAAATCTCCAAGATGCCAGATTTCGTCTTCCGGCGAAACACGGCTGTTCCAGTTCGAGATCAGGGCAGCATCATGGTCGGGCATGTTAGAGAATGGACGCCGATCAATGCGCAGCACGCGCGGGTCGCCGAAATGGGTATCGCCTGTGAAATAAATCATACCCTCAATCGCTGCCCGACCTGACTTGTTCGACTTGGAGGCTGCCGGCAGAGTTGCTCATAGTCGTTGCACATTGTTACATGCTCTGATGGTGAAGAGTTGGAAGCTCTTTCCTATTACAGCCTCCGAAGAAAGATGGAGTGAAGGAATAAAGCGCGCTGATCCTATCTTTCGATCTGTTGGTAATCGCATTGCAGCGGCTTCTTGTCCGGACGCCATCGGAGAAGCTTTGTGCCATGCCTGAAGCGGCGCCCGGTTACGTGATCGAAGCGAACTTCGACAACAAGTTCAGGCGCAAGAGGCTCCCATTCTGACGAGCGCTTCGTGTTCCATCGGCTTGGACCACCGGGAGCTTTGCCAGTGAACCCGGATCCTCCACGGAGCGCCTCTAACTTCTTCGTCAGCGCAGGCTTTTCCGCGTTGGTGATTGTCGATGTGAAACCGACATGGTCAAGTTCGCCCTTCTCATTGTAAAGGCCGAGCAGCAAGGAGCCGACAAGTTCGCTGTCGCTCTCGTATCGGAAGCCCCCCACCACGCAGTCGGCCGTTCGGAGCCGCTTCACCTTGGTCATTGCCCGCTCGCCAGGCAGGTATAGTCCGTCTAGCCGCTTGCAAACGATACCATCGGTATCACCTCCCGAACCCGACAGCCAAAAATTGGCTTTAGCTAGATCGCGTGTGAATGGAGATAGTATCAGCCGGTCGGCACCCGCTACTTCCTGCGCAAACTTCTCAAGTGCTGCGCGACGCTCGAGCAGGGGCTGATCAAGGATCGGCATCCCTAATGGGTTTAACAACATATCAAACGCGACGAGCCGCGCGGGAGTTTCGAGCGAGAGCTTCCTGATGCGACTTTCAGCCGGATGTAGTCTTGCCTGCAGAGCGTCGAACGACAATTTTCCACTGAGCTCGATGACCAGCTCGCCATCGATCACGAAACGCTCGACCGGGAGCCGAGACAGATACTGGACCACCTCCGGGAAGTACCGGGAAAGGGCCTTCCCCGATTTTGCCCGCAGATCGACATTGCTGCCGTGTTTGAACGCCAGGCAACGAAAACCATCCCATTTCGGCTCGTATTGCCAACCGCTGCCCGCCGGCAAGCTGTCTGCGGACCGTGCTTCCATCGGTTCGACCTCAAGCGAGAGGCCGAAATTGAAAACCTCGGGAGCTGCCTTGGTCACTTCGCTGCCCTTTTGCCGGACGCCGCGTTCCAAGGGATTACTCCGGCGACGGTTCGGCTGCTTCAGAGCCCGCGTCATTCTCGCTAGTCGGCTCTTTGCTGCTATGCGAACGAACCTGCTCTTGCCGCTTCAAATCCTTCTCGACGGTTTCCCTGCTGCCTTCCGCCGGATCCTGCTCTGGGTGCTTGTCATCGATCATCATCGCGGTTCTCCTTCGCCAAGCAAACCTCATCCGGAACCGAAAGTTCCAGGAAGCTCGTCGGGCAGCGAAGACCTATCCACCATCGTGACGCTGGCGAATTGAATCACCGATGTCACAGGGATAGGCCCGATGCGGAACTATCGGTACAGAGGCCGTTGCAAAGCGACGGCGCCCTCTTCTTCCACCGGCTTAACAACGATGGCTGTCTCGAGTGTCCCGACCGATCCGAGCTGAAGGATACCGATCTCGCCATCGGGGACGCGAAGGCAAGTGTGCGCGCTCATGTAGCAAGGCAGCGTCGAAGGAAACCAGGCGCGTCGGCCGCCGACCATCGAATATCGGACGCGGACGGAAGTCTTTCACAAGGTTACATTTCGCGAAGGCGGCTCTGTTTCTTCCTCGGTAGCCGGCTGCGCTGAATAGGCCGCTGCCTCAACTCTCTACGGGGCCATGTCGGTAATTTCGCCAACCGCCTGTGCGAGCTGTCGCATGTCCGTTGGCTTGCTGAGATTTCGGGCCCCCGCTAAGGCCGCGTTCTCGGCAAGTGCTGCCGGATCAGCGGCACTCGCGAGCACAAAAGGCACCCCGAGGGTCTTCAGCTGCAGGGCAACCGGGGTGACCCGCTCGCCGCCGAGGTCGACATCGAGCACCGCCGCATCGGGTGTTGTGTCATTGATGAGGCCTAGAGCATGGTCGACAGAGCTTGCCGGGCCGAGCACTTCGAAACCTGCGTTCGTTAAAGCCGATTTGACTTCCAGCGCTATGAAAAACTCGTCCTCAACAACGAGAACGGTGCGGGGGCCTGCATGGGTGTCGGCGGTCTGGTTCATGAAACTCATACCGGGATCCTGATCGTTGCGGCCAAACCTTCCGGAGCATAGGAAAGTTCCACGCGCCCGCCAAGATGAGCCGCCGTGCCCTCGATCATCTCGGTCCCGTAGCCTTTGCGCTGGGGCGGCTGAACAGATGGGCCGTTGTGTTCATGCCATCGGCAGTTCACGTAGGTCCGGCCCGCCAGTCCCTCTTCCAAGGCCCAGGTGACCCGAACGGTACCGTCGTTCTTCGATAGCGCGCCGTACTTCACTGCATTGGTCGCAAGCTCGTGGAAAATCATGCTGGCGCCCAGGATCTTCGATGGTCCGAGATGAACTATCGGACCATTGCAGCTGATCCGATCGCTCCACGTCTCACCGGCCGCCTGCTGCAACAGGTCCTTGAGGTCGGCGCTCATTACGAGCGGCAATCTCCTGGGCGCGCAGCGTGACTTCGAGACGACCAAGAAACGCGTCTCGGTACTCAGCCGCGGTGCGGCCTTCGGCCTGCGTCTGCAAAGCGAGCGCCCGGACAACTGCGAAGAGGTTCTTCATCCGGTGGCGCGTTTCGCCGAGAACGAAGTCCATCTCAGCATCGTGCCGCTGGCGCTCGGTGACGTCGTCGAACAGCGCCAGGATATGGGTGCTGTTATCGTCCGGGTGGACAAGGCGTCGGGCGTCGACCAAAGGTACGATGTCCAATTCCGGGAAAATCGTGTTTTACCTCGAAGCCGATGACAGCTGCCGCCCGTGGAATAACACCGGCAATCAGCTCACGGAGTTCGGGGACATCCCATTGGCCATTGCCAATATCAAATAGGCACTCACCGAGAAGATCGTCACGTTCCACCTGGAAGGTCTTGATGAAGGCGTTATTGGCGGTGGTGACGCACAAACGCTGGTCGAGGACGACGATCGGCTGCGTCATAGTGTCGACGACGCCCTGGGCTTGAACGTGACCGCTCCTTAGCAGGCGATAAAGGTCCTCTAACATCATCGTTCGCTTCCCCTGCCCAGCGTCACGTCGCGCGGCGTATACGTTATTTTCTCGGTCGCGACAGCGCAGAATACCGCCGAGCGTTTCAGCAGAACGAGCAACTGACCTCGCCGTTCCCCGTATGGATTTGACCTTATGATGGAAGGGCGAAGGCGTCGCGCGGAATCGTCAGCCTAAGCAGAAGCCCGTGGGACTGCCACTCCCTTGACACCTGCGCATTTAAGCTCCGAACCACCATCTGCTCCAGCGTCGTCCCGAACCCCGGGTTCTTCGTCTCGGCGGTGCCCGCTGCGTTGCCGTTCGATTCCAGCCAGGCAATGTCGACAAGGTCGGACCTCGAGCTCAAGGTGACATCGAGCCGCCCTTCCGGCGCAGAAAGAGAACCGTACTTTACGGCGTTGGTGGCATATTCATGAAACAGCAGTGCAAGGCTCGTCACCCTGTCGGCGCTGATCTGGACATCCTCGCCATGCAGCCGCCATCGGCCAGCATCCTTGTTTTCGAAGGGAGAGAGCAGGTTGGATAGGAGCGTAAAGAGCGTGGTCGGCTGCTCCGCGAACGCTTCGTCGCCGGTGAAGCTCGGCAAGGTCATCTCGTGAGCCCGCGACAGAGCAAAGAGGCGGTCCTTCATATCCGTTGCGAGCTCAGCTGGTGTCCGCGCCGTCCGCGCCGCCAACGTGATAATGCTCCCGGTAACTGCGAAAAGGTTCTTTACACGGTGGTGCATCTCGCGCAGCAGCAGATCTTGATGGTCTGCCGCACGCTTGCGATCGGAGATGTCGCGAGCGATCTTCGATGCGCCGATGATCTTACCGTCACTGTTGCGGATCGGCGAGATCGTCAGGGAGAGATCGATCAGGCTTCCGTCCTTACGACGGCGGATCGTTTCAAAGTGGTCCACCCGCTCGCCTGCGTTAATCCGAGCCAGGATCGCCGGTTCTTCGTCCAGACGGTCCTCCGGGATCAGCATTGTGATCGGCCGGCCCACGGCTTCGTCCGCCGTATAACCAAAAACCCGCTCGGCGCTCTTGTTCCAGGTTGTGATGATCCCGTAGAGCGACTTGCTGATGATGGCGTCCTCTGAGGATTCAACGATTGCCGCGAGGAAAGCAGCTGCATCATGCCCTGGCTGCGCGGCGCGGACACCCGCCTCAAGCTCATGAAGACGGTCTTCGGCCTTGTTGCGGTTGCCGTCCCCATCACCGTCAACGATTCTGTCTGCCATTGGCGTTCACGTGTCCCAGGATGTAAATCGAAAAGAACTTGAACGAGAGGGGTGTCGCGCCCTTCGCGCGGACAATAGCGCCTTCGCGCTGAAAATAAAGCATTTTGTATCAACGCGCTGTTGCAATATCGTCCACTGGACCTACGGTGCGACCACCCTCCTCTTCTGGATGACCAATTCCATGCACGAACTTCTACGACTATCCACTGGTATCCCCCGCCTGGACATCATCCTGGGCGGCGGCCTCGTCGAAGGGGCGTCCTACATCGTGCAGGGTCAACCCGGCGCGGGCAAGACGATCTTTTCCAATCAGGTGGCGTTTGCCAACGTCTCCAAGGGCGGCAAGGTTCTCTATGTGACCCTACTCGCCGAAACCCATGACAGGCTGTTTCAGTCGCTTGGCACCCTGGAATTCTTCGACCGGTCACAGCTCGGCACGAACATCACCTACGTCAGCGTGTTTCAGACGCTGCGCGACGAGGGGCTGCCTGCCGTTGTCAGCCTCATTCGGCAGGAGATTGCTCGCCAGGGTGCAACTCTGCTGGTGTTCGACGGCCTGCTCAACGCCAGTGACCGAGCGGATACCAATCTCGATGTGAAGACCTTCGTCGCCGAGGTCCAGAGCCAGGCCGCTTTCGTCGGCTGCACCGTCCTGTTTCTGACCAGCACCCGCATCGCCGAGGACAGCCCGGAGCACACCATGGTCGATGGTGTCATCGAGCTCCATAACGAGTTGGTCGGCGTCCGTACCGTCCGCCGACTGCAGGTCAAGAAGTCGAGGGGAAGCGCGGGGCTCGGTGGCTATCACCAGTTCGAGATCACCTCAGCCGGGCTGATCGCCTACCCTCGGCTGGAAGCTATGCTCTCGACCACGACATCCGAGGATGATCCCGGATCAGTAGTGATTAGTTCGGGCACTGCCGGATTCGACGCGATGCTCGGCGGGGGCTTGCCGGAAAGCTCCGTGACGTTGGTCTTCGGCCCCTCGGGATGTGGCAAGACGGCATTGGGGCTGAACTTCCTGAGTCAGGCGAGCGTCGAGGAGCCGGCGCTGCATTTCGGGTTCTATGAGACCCCTGCCCGCCTGCTAAAAAAGGCGCGAGCGCTGGGGGTTGACCTAGATGGACCTCTCGCGTCGGGAGCGTTGGAGGTGATCTGGAACCCGATGACGGAAAACCTGCTGGACAAGCTCGGTCACCGGCTTCTCGATGCGATCCGGTCCCGGGGTGTCAAACGTCTTTTGATCGACGGGCTTGGTGGCTTCGAACGGGCTGCAGTGTATCCGCCTCGCCTCGTAGAATTTTTTGCCGCTCTTACGAACGAAATTCGGGCTCAGGGCGTTACCACACTCGCAACCTGGGAATTGCGGGACCTCTTCGGTCCGACGGTAACGGCTCCGGGCTCAGAAATTTCCAGCCTACTGGATAATCTGGTGATGCTGCGCCAAGTAGAGATCGGCTCCCGCTTCAAGCGTACGATCTCGGTGTTGAAGGTCAGGGACAGGGAGTACGAGCCAGTGATCCACGAGGTTGGCTTTGGAAATAAAGGTCTGCTCATATCCGCCCCCCTGGAGGCGGTCACTGGAGCAACAACAGGTGTGGCCAGCCCCGTCGGTGCGGAACCACAAACCTGAAGAAAGCATGAGCCGAACCAGATGCCGCTAATCGTAATTGCCGAGGATGAGTTTCTGATTGCTGACGTTCTGGCGATGATGCTGGAGGATGCCGGCTACGAAGTGGCTGCGGCAGCGCATGGCAAGGCAGCACTCGCTTTGGTTCGGGAAAAGCGCCCCTCACTCGTCATCACCGACTTTATGATGCCGCTGATGACCGGTCTCGAGCTTGCGCAAGCGATGCGCGCTGACGGCGAACTGTCTAATATCCCCATTATCCTCGTAAGCGGCGCTCAAGGAAGCATTGGCCGCGCTCATCCAGACGCCTTTGATGCTGTTCTCGATAAACCCTACAACGAGGAAAAGCTTATTGAGACCGTGTCCCGCCTTTTATCCTAAACACCGAAACGCGACGCAGGCTGTTGGATTTGGCGGCCGGCTAACGCGATAACGCCCGGCCATTAGCCGGAACCACTGCGTGGAACCAATACCTCGGCGGGGGGTTTGATTGTTACCGCTTAAGGAACAATCGAATGACCAGCACTGCAGTGATGATGTCCCCGCACGAACTGCCTGCCGTTCTCGAGGATACCTCTCTTCCGCTCCCCACTCCCCAGATCTCGGCTGTTCATGAGTGGACCGCGATTGTCCAGACCGGTTGGCAGCTTGCCCTTATGCCCATGATGGCGTGGTCTTCGCTTTATGCCGCGTCATGGCAGTTTTGGGAGCGTTCGCCGCGTGCCAAGCTGTCACGGGCAGCCGTTCCCGGTGCCAGTGCACCGACGAGTGTGTCTTAGACAATCTCGATCACTTCGAACAACGGCTCACAGCATCTCCCCGTAAATTTGGTTCGGAAACAGATCTATGGATAGTGCTCTGATCGTTGGCTATCTCGCCTCCATATGCTCGGTCAGCAGCTTTGTGCCGCAAGCCTGGAAAATTGTCCGCACCGGGAACACGGAAGCGATTTCCGCGCGGATATATGTCTTGACCGTTACGGGCTTTGCGCTCTGGACAGTCTTCGGCGTTCTGCGGGTGGAGTGGCCGATCATCATCACGAACGCAATCTGCTTTTGCCTGTCCGCCATCATCCTGTCAAAAAAACAAGGGGCGAAGCGTAATGCGCAATAAGGAACGACGATCGGACCGCCCTCCCCTGCCCTTGCACAGTTTGCTGTCGACGACGATGATGAACTGGTGATGCACCCCTTCTCAGACCTTCAACATGGCCAATGACTGGCCGATGTTCATACTGCAGGCGATCGTTCTGATCGCCTTTGTCGGTGTGTTTTTCATCCGAGGCCCCGGCGATGCAGACTAAGCGAGACCGGCGTGGTTGGATTATGGTTCTCAGCGCGTTCCTGTTCCTATCCAATAAGCTTTGACGCAATCTTCCGCCAACACAATACTCGGATCAGTGGTTGCGGATCCAATAGACATTTTTTAAGTTGATTTCGCGGCACGTATGCCCATTGAACTCGAGAGGAATGCATGGCGACTGGGACAGTAAAGTTTTTCAACACCGACAAGGGTTTTGGTTTTATCACGCCGGAGAACGGCGGGCAGGATGTGTTCGTTCATATCTCGGCTGTTCAGGGCGGTGCCCTGCGCGACGGCGTGAAGGTCAGCTACGATCTGGGACAGGACCGCAAGACCGGGAAATCCAAGGCAGAAAACGTCCAGGCGCTTTGATCGCCCACAGTGCCACGCCGATAGGCTCGATCAAGCTCGCTGTCCTATCATGGCCCAAGGCGCCAACTGTTACAGTTGCCTCTGTATGGCAGCCGATAAATGCAAAACCCGCGGCGGCATTGCTCCGCGGGTTTTCATTTCCATGGGAAATAAGCCCTCTTTATTGTTCGTCGAGTTCCCAAATATGGGAGATTTCCTTGGCACGCTGTGCGCGGTCCTCGGCTGTCGTTAACGGCACCACTGCAATCTCAGGCACATCGTGTCGGATGGCCTCCAGGATCGTTTGCATTTCGGTGTCGTGGATCTCTCGATTGGCTATCGCTCCCCGTGTTGACATCCAATTCGCATAACGGCGCTGCACTTCAGGCATCGTAATTTCGCCAGCAATCCAAGCCTCGATCCAGGCCAGGAACCGGGGATCCCGCTCGACCGGAAAGCCCGCTGCCTCCTTGGTCGCTACCGATCGCTCCCATCGGGCACGACGCTCGTCTGAAGTCCAGACTGTCATTCCTCTGCCTCGCCCTGCTCCCGCGTCTCTCGAAGCGCGCAATCTTTCGCTCTTCGACCGCACGGCGTGCTTCTCGCTCTCGATCGCCTCAAGCGCTGCCGCTTTCGAGGTTTCAAATACACCCTTTGCTGATGCGCCTCTCGTGCGCCGTTGATTTTCTTCCGCCATGACATTCCTCATAGATCGCTCATTTGAAACTAATCTCGGATCAGTTCAAAAGACCAACGAAATTCACTTCACATAAAATTTTCTCACCGATATAGCCAATGCAGCCAACGTTACACAGCCAGGGCCTCTCCTTTGATCCGAAAAAGCATGCTCTTTCAAATTCTTAACTTGGTTGTTCGCGATCAACTCACCCAACTTTGAGCCCCGGAGCCCCATTTGCCCTTAGTGCTGCCTCGAAGAAGCCGAAGACGGCCGAGAGCCAGACCGATGCCGCCGCCGGCGCGCTGCGTGGGTGGGACGAATTCGACGTCGACGGGCTGCTGCGATAGCCGTGGTCCTGAACGGATTTCAGTGACAGAAGTCTTCGAAGGTTCGTCGATGAGACCGCGCCACGATATTTGAATGCGACTCCGTGGGTTTTCCAAAGCCGGAACACAAGCCCGTTCTGGGGGTTCCATCTCCACGAAGATCGGAGATCCGTCATGCGATTTCGCTCATTATTGACAGATCTGGGTACCTGGACGTCGAGCCCGTACGCATTCGCAATCGTCGCGATCTACGCTGTTTCCTGGCTGATCTTCAGCCCTGAGACGCTGGAATGGCACGGGATCGCAACGCTCATCACCTGGATCATGACATTGTTTATCCAGCGTGCCGAACATCGGGACACGCAAGCGATCCACGCCAAGCTTGACGAACTTCTCCACGTCCACGGTGACGCCCGAAACGAAATCACTCAGCTAGACGAAAAAGAACCCGAGCAGATCGAGGCGTTTCGCGATCAGCACACAAGGTCCGACTAGCTGCGGCCGTATCCTCGTCCATGACGCCCTCACGCAGCTTTCGATAACCGCAGTTTTCTTAGGTCGCGGGACAACGCCGGATCGGCTGAAGTGTCGCTCCGGATGGGGCTGTGGCACGCCATCGGGCAAATCGTCGCTATCAACGTAGGCGCCGCCATTCGCGGAGCATGTAGAACAGAGCAAAGACGGCCAGCGCAGCTCCGATCGTAACGGGACCGGCAGCAAGGGAATGCCCGCTCATCACGGCACCGACCACTGTCGAACCCGAACCGCTTCCCGCCGCATAGGCAAGCGAGTAAGCGGCACTTCCAGAGACCAGAGCGTCGCCGGAGTAGCGTTCTCCGAGAAGCGTGAGGGCACAGGTATAAAGCGCGAAACTGGCTGCCCCGAGCATCGCGAAGACGATGAGAAAGGCAGGGCCGCCCTCGATAAAGGGGATCAGGAAAAAGGAGACGCTGGCAAGCAAGGCCGCCCCTATCCCGATCGCCGGTCGGTTGACATGATCGAGCAGCCAGCCCACCACTGGCTGGGAAATAGCAGTCGGAAGCGCAACCATAGTCACGGCGGTCGCGGCAAAGGCCTGGGAGAAGCCGACATGCACCAGGTAAGCCGGCATGGCCGATATCGCCGCGATGTCCGCAAAACCATACATGAAGACCATCGTGACCAGGAGAGGCGCTCCTTTGATGAACCTGATCAACCCCTTCGAGCGCGATGGCTGAGGCAGGGTTGTGGCGCGTCGGGTCAGCAGAGCCGAGAAGAAGGCGATCCCCGCCACATAGATGGCCGTCACGGCAAAGCTCAAGCCTGACCCCGTGCCGAAGCGGGATGGCGAGCGGACCAATGGAGAAACCGGCGCATAGGCCGGCGCCGTAGAGGCCGGAGACACGACCGCGGACAGCCTCCGAAGAGGCGGTGTTCAACCACGCTTCGCTGACGATGAAGACGGAACTGGCGCACAGCCCGAGAAGGAAGCGCAGGCCACACCAGACCCAGAAACCATCGAATGCGCTCATCGTCAGCAATGACAGCGCACAACCGAATAGACCAATGATGATCAGGATGTCACCGCGCATAAGACGCATCAGCTGATCGATCGTCAACGTGGCGAACGCAAAGCCGGCCTCATAGAAGGACGCGTTTAGCCCGATATGAGCATCCGTCTCTCCGCGCTGTTGCAGGACCAGGGTTATCAGCGGATAAGTCAGGCCCTGAGCAACGGCAAAGGCAGTCACACCGAGAACCACAGCGGTTATCGCCGCTCGGTCTGTCTGGATTCTGGCAGTGCTGGCGTTTCCGATCATCTTTTGAGCCTCGTGCAATGCGTAAATCGGCCGATGCGGGGGAGTGGCTTGCCCCAATGGCCTTTGCGTCCTCACACCACTTTGAGCGGACGCCAGGGTGTGGGAGGTAACTCAGCGTCAACGGGATCGCCCGCTCGCACCTCGCCTCCCGTCACGACGATGGCCATCACGCCGGTCTTGCGCATAAGCCCGCCGTCGTCGTCCTTGCCGAGAACAGCTTTCATAAGGCCTTTTTGGAACCGATCGATCTGGATGCATGGGTTTCGAAGACCCGTCACTTCAAGCCGCACGCTTTCCCCAATCCTCAGATGGGTCCCGGCAGGGAGTTCGAGAAGCGCGATGCCCTGCGTGGTGATGTTTTCACCGAGGTCGCCCGCGGAAACCTCGAACCCTTGCTGGTGCAGTTCGGTAAACAGTTCCGAGTGGATCAAATGGACCTGCCGAAGGTTTGGCTGCGTCGGGTCTCTTGCAACGCGCGAGCGATGTTTGACTGTCACCCCAGAATGGGCATCACCATCGACACCGAGGCCGTCAACGATCTCGATGACGTTAACGACGGGTTTGGAGAAATCATGTGCGCGCGATCGCTATACGGAAACAACCTTTGACATAAGGCAATCTAGGATGCGAGCCGGAGAAAGGGCAAGCGAAACAAAATCAGACGACACCTGTGTTTTCCGCGAAGGTCTGAGTTGCGCCTGGAGAGCGTGCAAAAGCAACGACTACTCGGTCTGAATGCGGGGCCTAGCCACGTGTCACGGCGCCCTCTTTTCCTTCGAGGCGACACGCCATCAGCGAGACAAGCTGTCCGCGTGAAGAAAGAGCCTCACGATCAAGCCGTTTTTCGACCATTCGTGATCGACCCTGCCACGCAACTGTGCCGTCACCGTCCGATGAAGTAGCTTGCTGCCATAACCGGTCGAAGACGGTTGTGGAGCAACCTCTGGCCCGCCTTGCTCTGTCCAGACGATCTCAACCTCACCGTCGGTGAGTGTCCCAGAGACGTCGAGTGTTCCAGCCGCCACAGAGAGCGCACCATACTTCAGCGAGTTGGTGGCAAGCTCGTGGATAACGAGGGCAAGGCTGGTCGCCGCTGTCTCGCCGATGCCCATGCGCGGGACCGCGACACGAATGCGTCCGGCAAAAGCGCCATTGTCGTCGTAAGGCGCCAAAAGGACAGAGAAGAGATCGCCGAGCAGTGCTGCCCGCCCTTGCGCGTCAGGAAGCGGGCGAACGAGATCATGGGCTCGACCAAGCGACGTCAGTCTCTGCGTCAGTTGCAGCGCCATCTCCTCTTTCGTTTCAGTCGACCGCGCGGTGATCGCCGTCAAGGCGCTCGCCAATGCCAAAAGATTTTTGACGCGGTGGCTCATTTCTCCGGCAAGCAGTTCGTTCCCTTCTTCAGCCTGCTTGCGCCCCGTGACGTCGAGGAAGATGCCGCTCATCGTGCGTCCGACGATGCCTGCATCGTTGCCCTTGCCGCGAGCAGAGATCCACCGGATATCCGACACGCCGGTCATAATGCGGAAATCGATCTCGTAGGGACCGACGATCGCCCGGGTCGCGACGAAGGCTGCTCTTACCCGATCCCTGTCGGCCGGATGGATTTTTTCGGACAGATGCTCGAAGGCGAGTGGCCCATTGGGCTCAACATCCCAAAGTTCGTAGCCCTTCTTGTCCATGGTGAACGTGTCGTCGTCGACATTCCAGGTCCAGAGCGCAACCCCTGCCGCCTCGAGGGCGCTCCGTAACTGTTTCTCGTTCCAGGCGGGAAGTGTATCGACAACGCTACTCACTGAACTTAAAGCCCCCCAATCTGAACCCACCAGGACCGATAACTTGGTGTTCGAATCCCGTTCCAGTCAAGGGGAGTCAAAGGGGAAGAGGAGGGATTTCGCGGTTGAAACCAGGTGGCTGAGATTTGAGCCCGACTTCCAAAGTGAGGGCCGGCGACAGCAGCGACCCTCCCGGTCATAACGCAAATAAAATGGCGCTTACCGCAAAGCATGTTTATCTAGGCGTTCTCCGGCAAGGCATCGCTTCAAGACTGACGCCTCAAATCGCAGGTTTTTGCGCGACGATGGGATGACCAAACGTGGCGTTCAACTCGATCTGTGCTGCATCCGACAGGTAAGGCCTGAATAGGCTTGCAACCTGCCTTAGTCCCCAGTCGAGATGTTCCTCTTCTAGCTTCTCGACACCTTCCTGCAGGCTGAGATACACAGCCCAGTAGGTCGATACGATCCAGACATTGGCAAGCAACTGAGGAGCGTCTTCGTCGGGAACATCGATAAGTTGTGCATCCGTCATTTGACGGAGTGCTCCTTCGACGACGATCCGCATCCCACTGCTGAGGGCGCGGGTCGGCTCGCGCAAAGATGGGGCGATGGCAATGACGCCAGGCAGATCCCGGAAAATGTAACGATGGTTCCAGACGATCGAGAACCAGCGCCGCATAAAACCCGAGAAGGTGCCTGGGTCAGTTTCCGTATTCGAAGCCGCCTTGGTCATAAAGGAAGCTGCGTCCGCTTCCAGTCTTTCGAACAGCGCCTGGAGAAGCGCTTCCTTGGTTTTGAAGTGATAATAAAGATTGCCTTCGTTGATCCCGACCGCACGAGCAATTTCGGCAGTCGTAACCCGATCCGGTGCTCTGTCATTGAAGAGCGCCAGGGTGGCATCCAGGATCCTATCCCGGGTGCTAGCCCCTTCGGCCTTGGGCGTACGCTCGGTCGCTGCTCTTTTCATCTCATCCCTTGCATCGCTAAGGTACGCACCTTAACTCTTTAAGGTAAGCACCTTACTCATAGATTACGCCGAGTTGGCGGGCAAGGATGTAGCGATGGATACCAAAGCTCTGAATGACGGCATGCCGAAGACCACGTTTCCGCTGACGCCGCAGTCGACGCTCGGTGCTCTACTGGCGATCGTACGTAATCCGCTCGACGCGCTTCCGCCGTCGATCTTCACGGAACCGGTAGTGTTTTCGAAGACTGCCGGAGAACTGAAGGTCTACCTGGCCGACCCGGTGTTGATCCATGAGGCGTTGGTGAAAAATGCTGACACGCTGGGGAAGGGCGATCAGGTTAGGCGGGCGCTCGGACCGGCGCTCGGTCAAGGCTTGTTGACCGCCGATGGCTCCCACTGGAAATGGCAACGGCAGTCCGTCGCCGGTGCGTTCCGGCACGACAAACTCCTCGAACTGCAACCGACGATGATTGCAGTGGCTCAGCGCACGCGCGACAGGTGGATTGGCATGGGCAATAGAACGATCGACGTCGGCCACGAGATGATGCGGACCACGTTCGACATTATCGTCGAGACGATGATGTCCGGTGGCCATGGCATTGATGTCGAACGGGTCGAGAAAGGCATTTCCGACTTCCTCAAGCCGACTGGCTGGACGTTCGCGCTTGGACTTTTGCGCGCACCCGAATGGATACCGTACCCCGGTCGCGGCAAGGCCGAGGCAGCCGTCGAGTTTCTGCGGTCCAGCCTGCTGAGCGTGATCGAGACGAGGCGCAAACACCCGGATGACCGCCACGATCTTGTGAACATGCTTTTGTCGGCCGCAGATCCGGAAACCGGACGAACAATGAGCGACGCGGAGATCGTCGACAACCTCATGACCTTCATCACAGCTGGTCACGAAACAACCGCGCTCGGGCTCACCTGGACATATGATCTCCTAGGAGGCCGTCCACGATTTCGTGCGGAAGGGGTGGACGTTCAGGCTTTGATTTGATTCAGTCCATTCATGAGCAAGAGTTTTCTCCCTTGGAATGTTGAGCANCTAGGAGGCCGTCCACGATTTCGTGCGGAAGGGGTGGACGTTCAGGCTTTGATTTGATTCAGTCCATTCATGAGCAAGAGTTTTCTCCCTTGGAATGTTGAGCAGGTATCGCTGTTTCCAGCGTCAGTTCTCGATTACGTGCCTTTGTCGCACCCCGCACACTTTGTTCGGGATCTGGTGCGCGATGAGCTGAACCTCGATGGGATTTATGTCTCTTATGAAGATGCGCGCGGAGCGCCGGCGTTTCATCCGGCCATGATGACGGCATTGTTGTTGTACGCTTACACGCAGGGCATTTATTCCTCACGGCGGATCTCGCGCGCTTGCGAAGATAGGCTCGATTTCCATGCAGTTACCGCGAGTTCGAAGCCTGATTTCCGGACGATTTCGGAGTTTCGCAAGCGTCACCTCAAAGCCCTGTCAGGCTTGTTCGTGCAGGTGCTGAAGCTGTGTGCGCAGGCGGGCCTGGTCAAACTGGGACACGTGGCGTTGGATGGAACAAAGATCAAAGCCAACGCCTCGAAGCATAAGGCGATGAGCTATGCTCGAATGCAGAAGGCAGAGATTATCTTGGCCGCTGAAGTTGCCGGTTGGCTGAAGGCGGCCGACGCTGCTGACCGCAAAGATGATGCAAGTCTGGGCACGGATCAGCGCGGTGACGAGATGCCGGACTGGGTTGCCGACAAACAGAAGCGGTTGGCCAAGATCAAAGAGGCCAAGGCAGCGCTTGAGGCAGAAGCCAAGGCGCAGGCAGACGCCAAAGCAAAAGATAACGACGATGGTTCAGGCAACGGGCCGCGGCCCGGCCGCAAGCCGAAGCATCCTCCCGGTGAGCCCAAGCCAAAAGCACAGCGCAATTTCACCGACCCCGACAGCCGGATTATGCCTGGTAGAGACGGGTTCATTCAGGCCTATAACGGGCAAGCGGCTGTGGACGCGACCGCACAGATAATCGTTGCACATTCGTTGTCGAATTCGCCCGCAGATGCGCCTTGCCTGGTTCCGCTTACAGACGCGATCACGCGGAATATGGGGAAGTCACCCAAGGAGATTTCGGCGGACGCTGGCTATTGTTCGGAAGCAAACCTCGCCGCCCTCGAAGAACGTAAGATTTCCGCTTACATCGCAACCGGTCAGGCAAAGCGGCCGGCGATTGGAGGCAAGGTGGGCGGCCCGCTCACCCAGGCAATGCGTCGCAAGCTAAAGCTCGGCGGCCACCGAAGTCGCTATCGTCTTCGCAAGCAATTGCCCGAGCCGGTTTTCGGCCAGATCAAACAGGCGCGCGGCTTCCGGCAGTTTCTCCTGCGCGGTCTTGATAAGGTGCGAGACGAGTGGAGCCTCATTTGCATCGCCCACAATCTCACCAAGTTATGGGCGGCTGGGTAAGAAGCCCTCTCAAAAAGTGCGCTAACGGCGATGCAAGCGCGATTGATGCTGCATCCGACTGCCTTCAATTGCCGCAACACAACAAACCTTTTCGCCAATGCTCATGCCGACAAAGGATCCGCGGACACAAAATCAATTCGTGGACGCCCTCCTAGGCTTTTTACCGCGTATTTTCTTGTAACCCTTCGGTGCTGGATTTTGGCGTCGCATT
>NZ_LMCZ01000018.1:0-113296 GCF_001424965.1 Rhizobium sp. Root1204 | reverse complement strand
ATCTGAAATCCCCATAACCATCGCCATAGCCTGTGGCCCGCGGGTTCCTTCCTCGGGGACTTTCGTACGCCTGCCGGCGCCCGAAACTCTTCACGTCTCCAGACGGTCCGCTTATCGAAAAAGATCGACAAAAGCGGCCGAACCGCTGAGCCTCGCCGACTTCCGTTATCGACAGTGGGTTCAATTGATCGCCGCAACACACTCTGCAAATCTTTCGGCTGGCGTCTGATAAAGCAAGGTCTTTCTTGGACGCTCGTTGAGCTGCCTAGCGATTGCACTGAGTTTGGCTTGGCTGTGCACGGACAGGTCGGTGCCGCGCGGGAGATACTGGCGTAGCAATCGATTGGTATTCTCATTCGAACCGCGCTGCCAAGGAGATCGAGGATCGCAGAAGTAAATCTCAATGTCGGTGGCCATTGCCAGTCGCTGGTGATCTGCCAGTTCCTTGCCTCGATCCCAGGTTAGCGATTGATAGAGTTCGCCAGGGAGTTTCTGCGTATGTCGAATAAGGGCTGAGACTACGCTTTCTGTATCTTTATTGGCGACCTTAATCAGCATGACATATCGGGAGTGGCGCTCGACCAGTGTCGCTATGTAGCTGTTCTTCGACCCACCGATAAGATCACCCTCCCAATGACCTGGAATTGCGCGGTCTTCGACAGATGCAGGTCTCTCGCTTATGGAAATCGCATCCGTTATCTGGCCCAACCCACTCCGCTTCATGGTAGCGTGCCGGGAACGGCGGATGGTCCGGCTTGCTCTAAGGTGTTCTAGCAGCTCCTTTTTCAACACCCCACGCGCCTGAATGTACAGGCTGCGATAGATCGTTTCGTGCGACACCTGTCTAAGTGGCTCCCCTGGGTAAGTGCGCTTGAGCCAGCCAGCAATCTGCTCTGGCGACCACTTCCGCTGCAGCTTGGCAGATACTGTGCGGGCCAGCGACGCATTGCAAGCCAGCTTGCACGGCTTGGGGCGCATTGACCGATCCCAGGCGGCTTGATCGGAACGTGCTGCCCGATAGCAATCCAGCCCGCCGTTGCGACGGATTTCGCGGCTGATCGTTGAGGGAGATCGACCTAATGCGCATGCAATAGATCGTAACGAAGATCGCGTACTCAGCCCTCGGGAGATCTCCTCACGCTCATGCAGGCTGAGTGCCCTCCGCGCCCGACGCCGCTCGGCTGGGCGTATGCCACCGGTGGGCGAAATCACCGAAAATACGGATGAAGAGCCTCGATCAATAAGACGTCCGATCGATTTCATTGACTCGCCGGCCTGCCATCGGTCCCAAATCTCCGATCGCTGAGCAGCAGAAAGATACATGCGGGGTCTGCGCTTCATGTCCACACTCCTCTTTGAGAAAAGAATAGTATGTTGCGCTCACCCCGTGAGCCCACCACCCAAACCGGTCATCGCTGATCTGCCAAGTCTTCATTTTGTGACGGGATCATGCGACCACTTTGGCCGCCGTGCTGGAGGCGGCCAAGAATGTCCACGATAGAGATCGACATCCTCGATTCCGACAAGGCCACTGAGCAACTTCCTCGGTTCTCCGACATCCTCGTTGATAGCGTCGAAGGGGGCGCACTCATCGGTCACGTCATCCCGGTGAACATCGCCGCCGTGGCTTCCTATTGGGAGGATGTCATCGCGTCGGTCGGAGCGGGGGAGCGCCTTCTGATCTGCGCGTCCGTTGAAGGCCAAATCGCGGGAACGGTCCAGCTCTATCTGTCGCCGGAGCCGAACGCGCCGCATCGCGGCGAGGTCTACAAGCTGCTCGTCCACCGCGAGTTCAGGACCCGTGGTATCGGCGAGGCGCTGATGCTTGCCGTTGAGGCCGAGGCACGAAAGCAAGCCCGCACGCTGCTTCTTCTCGACACCGTGAAGGGTGGCGCAGGCGAGCGCCTCTACCGCCGTCTTGGCTGGCAGGAGATCGGTGTCGTACCGAAGCACTTCGTCGATCCTTGGGGCGAGTTCAAGTCGTCGGTCTATATGATGCGCTTCCTCGATCTCTCGACATCCTGAGCGCGAACGGGATGACGACGAAGGCGGCCAGGCCGACGATGCCCACCGCGGCGACTATCCAGAGGGACGGGACGACCCCTGTCGACGCCAACGAGGCAGACATCGCGAACGGAGCGACGGATGCGGGCACCTGCTTGGCGAAGGTCGACCATCCGATCAGTTTGCCGTAGCCCTTCCGACCGAACAGTTCCAGTGGCAGCGTGCCGCCGACGATGCTCGTCAGACCTGAGCCGAGGCCTGCGCAGAGGGCGAACAGCACCGCTCCACCGAACCATGGCGTGGTCCAAAGAAGGATCGCAAGGCCAACGGGGAGAAGGGCGGCGGCGATCACTGCGAGCCAGGCCTGGGAGAGCTCCCGCCCGAATATCAGGTTGATCAATCGGCTGGCCACCTGCGCCGGACCGAACAGCGTTGCCACGAGCAGTCCCGACGCTCCGAGTCCCAGCGCCTGCGTCAACGGCACCAACTGCGCCAACACGGCCGACAGCGCGTAGCCCTCGATCGCGAACCCGGCCAACATCAAAGCCATCAGAAGCGTGTTCCCGTGCGGCGGTGCTTCATCCATAGTCGTTGGCCCTCGTGGAACGCCCGAAGTGGGGACAGTCAACCGGGATAGCGCCCAATGGAGGGGGAAGCACAGCGCGAGGTTGGCGACGGCGAACGCCATGAAGATTTCCCGCCACGACATGAAAGTGTGCAGCCACGCGGTCAACGGCCAGAACAGCGTCGAAGCGAATCCCGCGATGAGCGTCAGATGGACGATCGACGTCTTGGCCGCACTCCCTCCAGCCTGGACGATCGCCGTAAACGCCGTCGCATAAAGAACGGTAGCCGCTACCGCCTGCATGGCGATCAGAGCGAGCGCGAAGGTTATCGGCCCCGGCGATAGGGCGGCGAGGACGAAGGTCAGCGCGACAGCCGCCGATCCAGCAGCCATCATGCGTCCGGCTCCGAAACGATCCGCCAGACGGCCTGCGGGCGGTGCGAAGAAGCTGCCCACGAGGAGAGACACGGAGAAGGCCCCGAACACCCAAGTGTCGGACTTCCCCAGATCGCGGGCCATGTCGGCCGCGAGGATGCTGAAGGCGTAGTAGACGGTGCCGTAGCCAATGATCTGTGTCGCGCCCAGGCCGATCAGCGCCCAGAGGGGAAGACGCCTCTCCATGTCCTCATGCGACCCGCTTACCGAGGGCGTCAAGAACGCGCTCGCCGTCTTCCTTGACGAACTCCAAAGTGAACATCTCAGCCGGGATGATGTCGAGGACTACCTCGGAGGGTCGCGCCAGCCGCGTGCCCATCGGGGTCACGACAAGGGGACGGTTGATCAGAATCGGGTGCTCCAGCATCGCGTCCAGCAACTGGTCGTCGGTGAGCGCCTGATCGTCGAGTCCGAGGTCGGCATAGGGCGTTCCCTTTTCTCGGATCGCCTCGCGCACCGTCAGTCCGGCCTCGGTGATCATCTTCGACAGCCCGATCTTGGTCGGCGGCGTCTTTAGATACTCGACCACGGTCGGCTCGATCCCGGCATGGCGGATCAGCGCCAGCGTGTTGCGGGAGGTCCCGCATTCGGGGTTGTGATAGATCGTGACGGGGAAGGTCATTCGGCACCTTTGGGAGTGGTGGTTTTCGGAAGGCTTGACGGTCCGGCAAGTAGCCATCCGGCGACGGCGGCCGCCAGAAGCGCACCGACGGCCTCGGAGGCGATGAAGCCGGGAAGGTCGAGCGGGCGGATGCCCGAGAAGGTGTCGGTAAATGACCGGGCGATGGCGACCGCGGGATTGGCAAAGGACGTCGACGCCGTGGCCCAATAGGCCGCTGTGATGTTGAGGCCGACGAGCCACGGAATGGCATCGGAACGGAACCGCAGACTGCAGAGGATGGTGAATAGGAGGCCGAAGGTGGCGACGATCTCTGCGATCCATTGGCCCGTTCCCGCGCGCACGGTCTGCGACACCTGCAAGATCGGAAGATCGAACATGGCATGCGCGATCCACGTGCCGGCGATACCACCAATCACCTGTGCGAGGACGTAGAACAGCGTGTCCCGCGAACTGATCTCGCGCCTTACGGCGAAGACCATGGTGACGACCGGATTGAAATGCGCGCCGGATATCGGACCGAGCAGGGTGATCAGGACGACGAGGATCGCCCCCGTCGGGATAGTGTTACCGAGGAGCGAGACAGCGGCGTCGTCCGACAGCCTGTCGGCCATGATGCCCGATCCGACCACGGTGGCGACGAGGAGCGCCGTGCCGAGGGTCTCCGCAAAGAGGCGGCGCTTGAGCTCGAAGGTTGTCACGCGGTCAGGCCCTTCACCATAAGGACGGCCGACGCCGGGCAGATGGATGCCGCCTGCCGGGTCCGCAGGATTGCCTCGGGCGCGGCCGCTCGGTCGATGCGGGCGAAGCCGAGGCTCTCAAAGAATGGAGCCGCCGATGTCGTCAGCAGATAGGCCCGGACGGCACCGCAGCGGCGGGCGCGTTCGAGGACATCCATCGTGATCGTCTTCCCGAGGCCCTGGCCACGGTAATCGGGATTGACCGCGATGGAGCGGAGGAGGATGTCGCTGCCAGCGGTTTCGAAGCCGCCAGAGCCGCAGACCGATCCGCCCGCGCTTGCAAGGAAGAACATGCGCCCGGAATCTTCCAGGTCGTCAGTGGGTAGGCCAGCGCCCTCCAACAGCGCCTTGAGGGCGAGATCGCGGCCGCGAGCTGGTTGGATGTCGATCATCAGACCTTCTCCGCGATCTCGGGCGCGCAACACACCTTGGATGCTCCCACGGGCGCGCAAATCTCCGGATGCCCGGCGCAGCAGTCCTCCATCAGGAAACGCACCAGTTCGCCGAGCGCGTCGTAGCTCGCCGTGTAGATGATCGAGCGGGAGGCGCGTTGCTGCCTGACGAGGCCTGCCTGCTCGAGCGCCTTGAGGTGGAAGCTGACATTGGTGGCGGAGACACCGACCTTCTCGGCGACCGATCCAGCGGCCATGCCTTCTGGCCCGGCTATGACGAGGGCACGAACGATCCGAAGGCGGGTTTCTTGCGACAGTGCGCCGAATGAAAGGAGGGCTTGACGTTCTTCCATATTTCAACAATCCTAAAAATGTCAAAATAAGGAGTAGCGCAGATGACGATATCAGACAATACCCTTTCGTCGCCAGATGACATCGATCTCGGTTTCCTGCTCGGGGTGCTGGACGCCAACCCTGATGCACCGCTCGTCTTCAGCTACGATGGCAACGACATCCGCGGCGGATATCACATTACCGAAGTCAAGGCCGGGCACTTCTCCGCGCTCGACTGCGGGGCGAACCCGGAAGCCTGGTCGGAGATATTCGTGCAGCTCTGGGATATCGACGAGGATGCCCGCACCCATATGGCAGCGCGCAAGTTCGCTTCGATCGTCCGGAAGGTTTCGGAGCATGTCGCGCTCGACGGGGCGGCCAAACTGACCTTCGAAGTGTCCGACGGCGTCGCTCCGATGCAGCTCCACAAGGCTTCTTCGCCAGTGCTCCGCGACGGCATCCTCCATGTCGACCTCGGACCTCGCCCGGCGAGCTGCAAGCCCCGCGATCGGTGGTTAGCCGAGAGCGTGAAACAGGCTTCGGCGTGTTGCGGGCCGTCGCCGTCCGGAGCCAAGTGCTGCGCCTGACGATGACCGCAATTGGCGCATCAGCGACGTGAGGTGCTGGCTCAATTCCGTATCGGGCGTCGAAGCCTTGCTTGACAATGTCTGCTGTTAGGAAGGCACCCAAGCGAGCTGAACGGCTAATTTGAAGGCGCAAAGCTGCCGGGCGCTCTGTGGCTGCCTCACCGCAAACTTGAGGCCCGAAAGCGGAAATTATTGCCGTTAGACCGTCTAGTTGACTGATGCCCAAAGCCAGGGCACAAAGGTGGCATCCACGGTCGCTCGCGATTGGAAAACAGAGGGAATTTCAAGGCTTTTGAACTAAGCTATTGAGATAATGTGAGAATCCAGGTTCCCCAGCCAAACTTTCATCGTTGTTCAATAGCTTCGCTGAATGCCGCCGGAATCGGGAACACCCCACAACGGCTCCATGTTGGCGATAACAAGCTTCCTACAGCGGGAAGCCGATTCCTTTTTTCTTCCGGCGAAGTGTTTTGCTGACAGCGCCTACCGGGGCAATCATTTCGGAGGTGCGGTATGCGCCGTGGAACACCGCGCTTCGTCGCGACCGGAATAGGGACGTGACGAAGCCGAAACACGCGCATGCCGTGAGACCTTTGACCAACCGATCCACCGAATTCGAGGCCGGATGGAGAGGATCTCCGGCACCTGGAAACGAAGGTACGACCTTCGCTGAATGCGATGGCGGGAAGATGCAAAGGCCGGCGCTCAAATTCATCTCACCGCCATCGCCTACAATACAATGGTCATCGCCATGGCTGGAGAGCGGGCAAGAACACCACGAGAGCTTCACAAACCACAGCCAGTTCGTCGGCGCCGGTGTCTTTGCGAAATTTGCCTTGGACGCCAAAAAGAGAAAACAAATCAACGCAAAATGCTCCCTGCGCAAAGGTCTCATAAGACGGCAGGGTATGGGTCGGACGAGAGCCTCAATTATCCTACGATATTCTCGTCCGACGATGCTTTGGATCAAGAGCGTTTAGGCCAGCGTGTTGGCGTCAACGCAATTCTTGTCAAGCGTTAGCCCAGAGATCGGAAATCCGACTCTGCCGCATCATCTAGCATTCGAAGACGCGTCTGATTTCGCGTCGGGTTCGCCGCTCAAATCCAGCGCCCGGGTGACGCTCAGCGCGATGATCGTGCAGATCGCGCCGGAGATCAGATAACCGCCAATGAAGATGATCCCGAAATTGCTGGCGAGGCCAAGCGCAACGAGTGGCGCAAAGCCTGCGCCAATCAGCCATGCGAGATCGGAGGTCAGCGCCGCACCAGTATAGCGGTAATACTGGCCAAAGCGCGACGAAACGGCGCCGGAGGCCTGGCCGAAGGACAGCCCCAGAATGCCAAAGCCGATGATGATGAAGGCATCCTGCCCCGTGCGGCCTGCATCCAGCAGGAACGGTGCCGAGAACGAGAAGATGGCGATGATGATCGCGCCAATCATCAGCTGATTGCGGCGTCCGATACGGTCGGCAATGACGCCGGACAGGACAATGCCGATGAGGCCGACGGCCGCACCCGCTACTTGTACCCAGAGGAACTGTGCCGCCGACTGTCCGCCGAACAGCGTGACCCAGCTCAGCGGGAAGATCGTGACGAGGTGGAACATCGCAAAACTCGCCAGCGGCGCGAAGGCTCCGAGCACAACGTCAGACGCGTGCTTGCTCAGCATCTCGAAAACCGGCCGCGCCTGCAGCTCGTTGTTTTCCAGTGCCGAGCCGAACTCCTGGCTGGCAACGATGCGCAGGCGGGCAAACAGCGCCACGACGTTGATGGCGAAGGCGACGAAGAACGGATAACGCCATCCCCAGGACAGAAAGTCCGCGTCGGGCAGATTGGTCACGAAATAACCGAAGAGCGTGCTTGCAAGCGCAAACCCGATGGGTGCGCCGAGCTGCGGGATCATGGCGTACCAGCCGCGGCGATGCGACGGCGCGTTGAGGTTGAGCAGCGACGCGAGACCATCCCAGGCCCCGCCGAGCGCGAACCCCTGGCCCAGCCGGAACAGCGCCAGAAGTGCGACCGACCAGTATCCGACGGTTTCATAGCCCGGCAGGAACGCGATGGAGGCCGTGGAGCCGCCGAGAATGAAAAGGGCAATGGTGAGCTTGGTGCCACGTCCGTAATTGCGATCGATCCACATGAAGACGAAGGAACCGACCGGGCGCGCCAGGAACGCCAGCGAGAACACCGCAAAAGACATCATCGTTGCCGCAACCGGATTGGGCGCAAACGAAAAAACCAGCCGCGGAAAGACCAGAACGGAGGCAAGGCCGTAGACGAAGAAGTCGAAAAATTCCGACATGCGGCCGATAATCACACCCAAGGCGATACTGCCGGCAGAAAGCGGCTTGTCACCGTGCATTCGCCGGGCGTCTTGTTCGAGCCCTGATGACGATGGATTTCCAGCCACGCCCATAATTTTTTCTCCTCGCAGGATTGCGATTTCAGCACAATGTGAACCCTGGCCGGGCTTTGATCAAGAATATGGTGCAAAACCGTTGCGGTCCATCCTATAAACGATTGTACCATTCAGGAAATGCAACAGACGCTTTGACCTCAACCAAAGACCGTCTATACCTTAGCCCAGCCAGACATTCGACTTCGATCGCAGCCACACTTTTTGCAACGCGACAAATTGCTGCACTGCGACGAACCACCTCATTCCGTCATCCGAGGTGCTTCGTTAGTGCGGACCAGACGAACGCAAAAACTCGAGCCCGCTATGTCAAAATGGAAATCCGCCAGCCGCTTTCTCGCCCTGTTGCCCCTCTTGGCTTTGGCCGGGTGCAACATGGTTGTCATGGCCCCGTCCGGCGATATCGCCATGCAGCAGCGGGACCTTATCATCATCTCGACGGTGCTGATGCTTTTGATCATTGTGCCCGTGCTGTTCCTGATCGTGTTTTTCGCCTGGAGGTACCGCGGCTCCAACACCAGCGCCACCTACGCCCCCGAATGGCATCATTCGACGGCGCTGGAAGTGGTTATCTGGTCTGCGCCTCTCGCCATCATCGTCGCGCTCGGCGCGATCACCTGGATCAGCACACACAAGCTTGACCCTTATCGCCCGCTGGACCGGATCGACGCGGAACGCGCCCTTCCTGCCGATGTAAAGCCGATCACCGTCGAAGTGGTCGCGCTGGACTGGAAATGGCTGTTCTTCTATCCGGAATACGACATAGCCACAGTCAACGAGATGGCGGCGCCCGTTGATGTGCCGATCAATTTCAAGATCACGGCATCCTCGGTGATGAACTCGTTCTACGTGCCTGCTCTTGCCGGCATGATCTACGCCATGCCGGGCATGCAGACGCGCCTTCATGCCGTCATCAACAAGGAAGGCGAATATGAAGGCCTCTCCGCCAACTATTCCGGCGACGGCTTCTCTCATATGCGCTTCAAGTTCCATGGCCTGCAACAGGAAGGCTTCGACCAGTGGGTTGCACGGGTCAAGGCGCAGGGCACGGCGCTGAACCGCGACACCTATCTGAAGCTCGAAAAGCCGAGCGCCAAGGAACCAGTGCGTTACTACGCCACCGTTGCTGACGGGCTCTACGACGCGGTCCTCAACATGTGCACACATCCCGGCAAGATGTGCATGAGCGAGATGATGCATATCGACATGATGGGGGGCGCCGGTGTCGAGAGCCATGAAAACCGGGCTCGCCTCGAATACGATACCCGCCACAGCACCGAACAGGCACCGGCTGCCACGTTCCCCGCAACCGGCAACCCGGCACGCAGCGAGCAGCCGGCAGAGGGTGTGGATGAGCAGCCGATGAACCACGACACGCATCAGGGCCACTCCATGCCCGAAAACGATCAGAACAGCCCTGCTCCGGCGCAACTGAATACCAACAGCACGACGCAGCCGTGAGGCCGCGCCCGCGACATTTTGGACAAAACAATGTTCGGCTATAATACCTTGACGGAATTCATCTTTGGGCGGCTGACCTTGGAGGCCATCCCCTATCACGAGCCTATTCTCGTCGTGACGTTCCTTGGCGTGGCACTTGGCGGTATCGCGGTTCTCGCCCTCATCACCAAGTTCAAGCTCTGGGGCTACCTGTGGACGGAATGGTTTACCAGCGTCGATCACAAGAAGATCGGCATCATGTACATCATCCTGGCGATCATCATGCTGCTGCGCGGCTTTGCCGATGCGATCATGATGCGGGTCCAGCAGGCGATCGCCTTCAACGGCAATGAGGGCTATCTCAATCCGCATCATTATGACCAGATTTTCACCGCCCACGGCGTGATCATGATCTTCTTCGTGGCAATGCCGTTCGTCACGGGTTTCATGAACTATGTCGTGCCGCTGCAGATCGGCGCGCGCGACGTGTCGTTCCCGTTCCTCAACAACTTCTCCTTCTGGATGACCACCGCTGGCGCGATCATCATCATGATGTCGCTTTTCGTCGGCGAGTTCGCCCGCACGGGCTGGCTTGCCTATCCGCCATTGTCTGGCTCAGATTACAGTCCGGGCGTCGGGGTCGACTATTATATTTGGGGGCTTCAGGTCGCCGGCGTAGGAACGACATTGTCCGGGATCAACCTGATCGCCACCATCGTCAAGATGCGCGCGCCAGGCATGACCTTCATGAAGATGCCGGTCTTTACCTGGACCGCGCTCTGCACCAACATCCTGATCGTCGCCACGTTCCCGGTCCTGACCGCAACGCTCGCTCTGCTGACCCTCGACCGTTACGCCGGTACGAACTTCTTCACGAACGACCTCGGCGGCAATCCGATGATGTATATCAACCTCATCTGGATCTGGGGTCACCCGGAAGTCTACATCCTCGTGCTACCGGCCTTCGGCATTTTCTCCGAAGTGGTGGCAACCTTCAGTGGCAAGCGCCTCTTCGGTTATGCCTCGATGGTCTACGCGACCTGCGTGATCATGATCCTCTCCTACCTCGTGTGGCTGCACCACTTCTTCACGATGGGTTCGGGCGCTTCGGTGAATGCCTTCTTCGGTATTACCACGATGATCATCTCGATCCCGACTGGAGCCAAAATATTCAACTGGCTTTTCACCATGTATCGCGGCCGCATTCGCTACGAATTGCCGATGTACTGGACGATCGGCTTCATGATCACCTTCGTCATCGGCGGCATGACCGGTGTTCTGCTTGCCGTTCCGCCAGCGGACTTCGTCCTGCACAACTCGCTGTTCCTCATCGCCCATTTCCACAACGTCATCATCGGCGGCGTGCTGTTCGGGTTGATGGCGGGCATCGTCTATTGGTGGCCAAAGGCCTTCGGTTACAAGCTTGACCGGTTCTGGGGCCTGATGAGCTTCTGGTTCTGGCAGATCGGCTTCTTCTTTGCCTTCATGCCGCTCTACGTGCTCGGCCTGATGGGCGTGACGCGGCGCGTCTCGCAATTCGAAGATCCCTCGTTGCAGATCTGGTTCATCATCGCGGCCTTCGGTGCTGTCCTCATCGCGCTCGGCATTGCTTCCTTCGTCATCCAGCTTGTCGTCAGCTTCCTGCGCCGTGACCAGCTGGCTTGCGGCAGCGATCCCTGGGATGGCCGCACGCTCGAATGGTCGACGTCATCGCCGCCGCCGGAGTACAATTTCGCCTTCACGCCGGTGGTTCACGATCATGACAGCTGGTACGACATGAAGAACCGCGGCTATGAGCGTCCGCTCACCGGATTCAAGCGGATCCACATGCCGAAGAGCACGGGCACCGGCCTCATTCTGTCCGCCATCAGCATTGCGTTTGCCTTTGCTATGATCTGGTACATGTGGTGGCTGGCCATCCTTTCCTTCGTCGCTCTCGTCGCTGTCGCGATCGGACATACGTTCAACTACAACCGCGACTTCTACATCCCGGCGGAAACCGTTACGTCGACGGAAGATGCGCGCACGAAACTGCTCGCGGAGCGGACCTGACATGGCACACGACATTCAAACGCAAGCGGGCGAGAAGCCGGTCTTCTACCTGACCGAAGATCATCATCCGGAAAGCAGCACCAATCTGGGCTTCTGGCTCTACCTGATGAGCGACTGCCTGATCTTCGCCGTGCTGTTTGCCACCCACGGCGTGCTCGGCCGCAACTATGCGGCCGGTCCATCGCCAGCTGACCTCTTTGATCTGCCGCTGGTAGCGATCAATACGGCAATGCTCTTGTTCTCTTCCATCACCTATGGCTTCGCGATGTTGCAGATGGAGCGGAACGCCAAGGCTGAAACGCTGTTCTGGCTCGCCATCACCGGCCTGTTCGGTCTGGCCTTCCTCGGCCTCGAACTCTACGAGTTTGCCCATTTGATCAACGAAGGCGCCGGCCCGACGCGCAGTGCGTTCCTGTCGTCCTTCTTCACTCTGGTCGGTACCCACGGCCTGCACGTCACCTTCGGCATCATCTGGCTGGTCACCTTGATGGTTCAGGTCTCCAAGCGCGGTCTGATTCCGGAAAACCGCCGCCGGCTGATGTGCCTGTCGATGTTCTGGCACTTCCTTGACGTCATCTGGATCGGCGTCTTCTCCTTTGTCTATCTAATGGGAGTCCTCGGATGAGCTCACACCCGCACGCCCCCGCGCATGAAAATGCCGCCGACGCTCACCACGGCCATGGTCACGAGGCAGGGCATGGTTCACTGAAGGGCTATATGATTGGTTTCGGGCTTTCCGTCATCCTGACGGCCGTTCCGTTCATTCTCGTCATGGCCGGGACCTTCGACAGCAGGTTGCTGACGGCTTTCCTCGTGATGGCGCTTGCCGTCGTCCAGATCATCGTCCACATGGTCTATTTCCTGCACATGAGCCCGCGCTCAGAGGGCGGCTGGACGATGATGGCGCTGATCTTCACGCTTGTCATCGTCGGCATTACGCTCGCCGGCTCACTCTGGGTCATGCATCATCTCAATGCGAACATGATGCCGATGTCGCCGGAGATGATGAAGAATATGCCCTGACGGGTGGTCACGGTGGCCGCAGAACATCCCGCGACCACGGGCAACCCGCGCCGCGCCCGGCTGGTTTTCGTCAGCGTCATGCTGGTGCTGACAACTGCCTTCCTCGCGCTCGGTACCTGGCAGGTCCAGCGGTTGTTCTGGAAGCTTGACCTCATTGCCCGCGTGGAAGCCCGTATCCACGCGGCTCCCGATCCGGCGCCGGCGGTGGCGGATTGGGGGACGATCAGCACGGAAAAAGACGAATACCGGCACGTTACCGTGACCGGCCTCTTCGAGCATGACAAATCGGTCCTTGTTCAGGCCGTGACCGAGCGCGGCGCCGGATTCTGGCTGCTGACGCCCCTGCATCTTTCGGATGCGTCGACGATTCTCGTCAATCGTGGTTTTTTGCCGAGCGGACAAAGTGATTCCACGTCACGCGTCGCAAGCGAGATCGCGGCCGGACCTGTCGCAGTCACCGGCCTGCTGCGCATAAGCGAACCCGGCGGCGCTTTTCTGCGCTTAAACGACCCGGGCAATGACCGCTGGTATTCCCGTGACGTTGCTGCCATCGCGCTCGCTAAAGGCCTTGGCCCCTCCGTCGCGCCCTATTTTATCGACGCAGATGCGACCCCCAATCCCGGCGGATTGCCAGTCGGTGGGCTGACGGTGATCAACTTCCGCAACAGCCATCTCGTCTATGCGATCACCTGGTATGGCCTTGCCATCATGACCGTGGCTGCGACCATTGCCCTTCGCCGCCGACGGCTTATCTGATCTGGAGCGTTGATGGCTAGTGGACAGGACCGGAAGGCAAGGGCTCCAAAGAGCCGCCCTCCGGCTATCAGTGGCCTTGTGCGGCAAGCCATGCCCTCATCATTGCAATCTCGCCTTCCTGAGCTTTGATCACCTCCTCGGCGAGTTGGCGGACCTGCGGGTCCTTGCCGTGCTCAAGCACGATTTTTGCCATGTCGATCGCGCCCTGATGGTGCGGGATCATGCCCCGCATGAAGTCGATGTCGGCATCGCCGCTGAACTCGACCATCATGGCCTTATGCATGCGATCGTTGGCGGCTATGTAGGCCTTCGTGGAAGGACTGCCGGATGCTGGCATCTCCATTCCTGTCATGTCGTGTTCTTGCATCGGATTGTTCTTGTTCATTTGGCTCTGTGCTGTCGCCAGACCCGCGCTGATCGCGAGCGAGCCTGCGATGAAAATCGGAGTGAGCTTGTTCATGCAAACGCTCCTGTTCAGTTCGCGGTTGCCGGATAGCCGGCATCATCGAGAACCTTTTGAACAACAACCGCGCTCGCAGTCGTTTCGACCCTGACGATGCGCGCGGCGGGATTGGTCTCGATCACCGCGTTGGGATCGACGGACTGGATCGCCTTGGTGACGGATCTGGCGCAGCCACCGCAGGTCATGTTCTCGATTTTCAGTTCCACTGGAATTCTCCTTGCTTGGGTCCTATGACGCTGAAGGTGGGGCTTCCAACCATGGGAAGGTCAAGTGGTGCGGAAAAGAAAAATCTGCTATTGACCTTCCCATGGTTGGAAGCCCCATCTTCCGTCCGAACCTGAATTTCGGAACGAGAAAAGGAGGCGGCTATGAATGCCCCCGTTCGACCAACAGACTTATCTGGAGCGACATCGCTACCCATCGAGGGCATGACTTGCGCGTCCTGCGTCGGCCGTATTGGAAGAGCATTGAAAGACGTGCCTGGCGTCGACACCGTTTCAGTCAACCTGGCAACGGAACGGGCGAGCATCACGACAAAATCGGCTGTTGCCCGTGAAAAACTTGTCGCTGCAGTCGAAAACGCCGGATACTCCGTGCCGGTCAAATCCGCCGCTTCCGTCGGTCCCACAGAGTTGTCGATTGATGGCATGACCTGCGCATCCTGCGTTGGCCGCGTCGAGCGCGCACTGAAGGCAGTCCCCGGCGTGACGGAAGCAGTTGTCAATCTGGCGACAGAACGCGTAACGATCCACGGAACAGCCGGTACTGCTGCCCTGATTACCGCGATTGGGGATGCCGGTTACGATGCAAGGGTAATCGGTGCTGCCGCCAATGACGTTGAGGACGAGAATGCCGAACGTGCCGAAAAGAAGGACGCAGAGCGCCGCGAGCTAACCCGAGACTTCACCATTGCGGCCGTGCTGACAGCGCCGATCTTTCTCATTGAGATGGGGTCGCACCTCATTCCGGGCGTGCATGGCATTATCGAAGCGACGATTGGCATGCAGTGGAGCTGGTACATCCAGTTTGCGCTGACAACGCTCGTCCTCTTCATTCCGGGCATCCGGTTTTATGACAAGGGATTGCCGGCGCTCTGGCGTCTTGCCCCGGACATGAACTCGCTTGTGGCGGTCGGCTCGCTTGCCGCCTACGGGTATTCGCTGGTCGCGACCTTCGCCCCCGGCTTCCTGCCGCCCGGCACGATCAACCTCTATTTTGAAGCAGCGGCAGTCATCGTGACGCTTATTCTGCTTGGCCGTCTGCTCGAGGCTCGCGCCAAGGGCCGGACATCCGAAGCGATCAAGCGCCTGGCCGGCCTTCAGGCCAAGACGGCACGCGTTCGCCGGGACGGCAAGACGATCGATCTGCCGATCGGTTCGGTCGTTTATGGCGATATCGTCGAGGTTCGTCCCGGCGAGCGCCTGCCCGTCGATGGCGACTTGGTCGAAGGCGCCAGCTATGTCGACGAGTCGATGATCACAGGCGAACCGATCCCGGTTTCGAAATCGGTGGGTAGCGAGGTTGTCGGTGGCACGGTCAACCAGAAGAGCGCGTTCTCGTTCCGGGCAACGGCGGTCGGCGGCAATACGGTACTGTCGCAAATCATCCGTATGGTGGAAGAGGCCCAGGGCTCCAAGCTGCCGATCCAGGCGCTGGTCGACAAAGTCACCATGTGGTTCGTGCCGGCGGTCTTTGCGGTCGCGGCGCTGACCTTTGCCGCCTGGCTCACCTTTGGCCCGTCGCCCGCACTCACTTTCGCGCTGGTCAATGCTGTGGCCGTGCTGATCATCGCTTGCCCGTGTGCCATGGGTCTGGCGACACCGACCTCCATCATGGTGGGTACCGGCCGGGGTGCCGAACTCGGCGTGCTCTTCCGCAAGGGGGAAGCGCTCCAGTTGCTGAAGGACGCCAAGGTCGTGGCGCTCGACAAGACTGGCACGCTGACCGAAGGCAAGCCGGCCCTGACCGATCTGGAGCTGGCTGATGGCTTCGACCGCCGGGCTGTCCTCAGTCTAGTCGCCGCTGTCGAGGCCAAGTCGGAACATCCGATTGCCAGTGCGATCGTCGATGCGGCCGCTGCGGAAGGCATTTCGCTGTCCGCCGTGTCGGACTTTGAATCGGTGACGGGTTTCGGCGTCAAGGCCGTGGTCGAAGGCAAGCGTGTCGAGATCGGTGCGGACCGCTACATGGTCGAGCTTGGCCATGATGTGGCAGCGTTCTCCAAGGTTGCCGGGCGTCTGGGCGATGAGGGCAAGTCGCCGCTTTATACCGCGATCGACGGCAAGCTCGCAGCGATCATCGCCGTGGCTGACCCGGTCAAGACGACCACGCCTGCGGCCATCAACGCGCTGCATGCTCTTGGTCTCAAAGTCGCGATGATCACCGGCGACAACGCCCGCACAGCCTGGGCCATCGCTGCCCGGCTGGGGATCGACGAGGTGGTGGCGGAAGTGCTGCCGGACGGCAAGGTCGATGCGGTTCGCCATCTCCGGGCCAAGTACGGCAAGGTTGCCTTCGTTGGCGACGGCATCAATGATGCCCCCGCACTGGCCGAAGCGGATGTAGGCCTTGCCATCGGCTCGGGTACGGATATCGCCATCGAGGCGGCGGATGTCGTCCTGATGTCGGGCAGCCTGCAAGGTGTGCCCAACGCGATTGCGCTGTCAAAGGCGACGATCGGCAATATCCGCCAGAACCTGTTCTGGGCGTTTGCCTACAACACGGCTTTGATCCCGGTTGCGGCAGGCGCTCTCTATCCAGCCTACGGCATTTTGCTGTCGCCGGTCTTTGCCGCCGGCGCCATGGCACTGTCGAGTGTGTTCGTGCTCGGCAATGCGCTGCGGCTACGCACGTTCAAAATGGTAAGCTGACAAACCACAGCAGCCGGCCCTCTATACGGGGCGGCTGCTGTTCCATTTTAGGGAGAATACAGATGAACATCGGACAGGCATCAAAGGCATCGGGCGTTTCGGCCAAGATGATCCGTTACTACGAGCAAACCGGCCTCATTCCGGCTGCAGACCGGAAGCTGTCCGGCTACCGCGATTATTCCGACACCGATGTCCATATGCTGCGTTTCATCCGCCGCGCACGTGATCTTGGTTTTTCCGTTGCCGAGATCAGCGACCTTCTGGGTCTTTGGCGCGACGAGACCCGCCAGAGCGCTGAGGTCAAACGGCTGGCACAAGGCCACATCGATGAACTGAAAAACAAGATCAAGGGGCTGCAGGACATGGCCCATACGCTGACAACCCTGGTCAACGCCTGCCACGGCGACCACCGCCCCCACTGCCCAATCCTGCAAAGCCTCGAAAGCGGTCAGAAGGATGAAGACCTGTCGATCCAGCCCCGCTCTGGCGCTGTCGCGCGCCTGTCGCAATAAAGAATGACCTGGGTGCTGTGCCGCGTCTCGGAAAGTACCAGTGCTACGCTCCGGCGCAAGCGTCAGCGGCCTGAATTTATAGTTCCGACGGCTTGATGCCGCTTCCACCGTCGCAAAGCCTGCTTGCGTTGAAAAGCCCCCATCCGAACACCGGGTCCTTGCCGGGCTTCCCGATGTCATCGGTAAATTGCCTTATTCTTACCTCCAGCTTCTCAGGCGACATATCCGGCTCGCTGGCAATCAGCACCGAGACCGCCGCCGTTACGAAGGCGGCCGCGAAGGATGTGCCGGTCTTTTGCCGCGCGCCGGAAACGGACGCGGCAGTCCAGACCCCGACGCCAGGAGCGGCAATATCAACATACTCGCCACGCATGGCGCGGCGGTAAGGGTTGCGCCCCTTGTCACGGCCGTCACGGCAATCACGTCGTCATAGGCTGCGGGGTAGACCGGCTTGGCGTTCGGCCCGTCATTGCCGCCGGCAGCCACGAGGATCATCCCGCGATCGGCCGCCGTTTTCACCGAGGTCTCAAGCACCGCGTTCGCCGGACCGGTCAAGCTCATGTTGACGACCTTGACGTCACGCTGAACGAGCAGATCCAGCGCACGAACCAGGTCGTAGATACTGGCGATATCCGCGGATTTTCCGAACCGTTGAAAGGCGTCGACGGCGATGAGTTCCGCTCCAGGCAACAGGCCCGGGACCCGGCTGTCTGACGCTCCGATCAAGAGGCCGGCGACGGCAGTACCATGCTGCGCGCCCGACTTCGTCTCTTCCCCTTCGCCAAGACGTATGACCTCCAGCTGCGTATTCGTCAGGCTCACGTGGCCGGCATTGATCGCCGTATCGATGAGGCCAATGCGAAGACCTGCCGGCCCGCGCCACCATCGGCGTCGCCGACCTGGGCGACCCTCGCCGGCTCATCGAAATCACCGCAGTCGCCGGCGTCAAGGAAAGCTGATCCTTTAGAAGCAGCCGAGACAGATGGCCGCCAGCATAGGCGGCCATCTGTTCAAAGCCACAACTATTTGCCGCTCGCCCCAACTGCCTGCCAAATCGAAGACCGGATTTTTAAGCTCTTGAACCTATATGAACCTGCGGCCCGGCAGTAGATGCCGACAGAGAGGCGTTATCCGGGGCTGTCGTGAAACGCTTGAGACTAGCTCGTCCAGTCTTCCACCCGTAATCCGGGAACGCGATCAAATTCCCTGCGATTATTAGTAACCACAATCAACCCCCGCGAGCGAGCGTGTCCCGCAATCAATTGATCATATGGACCGATTGGAGTTCCACTGCGCGCCAGTTCGGCTCGTAGTTGCCCCGTATGGCTTGCGGCGGGTTCATCGTACGATAACACTTCAAGACGCGCTGCGAAGCCCTCCACCACGGAAAGGTTCTTTTCAGGGCTGACTGACTTTTCCGCTCCGTAAATCAGCTCCATCAAACTAACCGAACTGATGCACAATTGATCATAGAAACGATTGAACGCCTCGCGCACCTGCTGCGGTCTATTTTTGATTGTGAAAATGCAAATGTTGGTGTCTAGCATGTACTTCAGCATTAAAATGCCTCGCGCTCCTGGGAGGAGGCCTGATCACGCTCGCTCATGAAGTCGGATGTAGCCGCCGCTCCTTCAAACCAGCTGTCCCAGACCTCGCCAGCAGGTGAGATAATGCGGGTGCGTCCGACGGCGACTATATCGACGCGCTTTACATGGTCAGGCAAAGCGACTGCCTTTGGAAGACGGATAGCTTGGCTTCGATTGCTCTGAAATACTGCACCCTGCTCCACCGACGTCCCTCCGGATTACATCTCCGACTATATAATATACATAACGCCTCACCTGGGATATGTCAATGGGATATACATCCGGCTGCGCCGCGAATTTTCGATACACGTTATAGCTCAGCGCCTTCGCCTTGAAGGGATATGAAGGCGATGTCACGTTGTTTCATCAACGCCCGGACAAGGCGTTTGACTGTTATCTCAGTCAGTTACACCGGTCACGGCTTTCCACTGTGCCATTGCGCGGATCCGATGAATGTGGGTGGTGAGAGCTGAGCTTTTTTGGCGCGGATAGACGAAAAGATTTCGGAGTGCTGAGAAGACCGAGACGAAACGTTGCAAGCCACCGACAGATCGAAATCCCTGCATCATTCGCTCCCGTTTTCGAAGTGGCACGTGAGAATTCTCTGCACGATTGTTCAGGCCCTTGTGCGAGCGATGTTCGACAGCGGGCATGACGGTCCGCCTTGCCGCTCCATATGAGCGCAGCTTGTCAGTGACGATCCGCTTCGGCGTCAGGCCTTGCTTCTTCAGCAGCCTGACCAGCAATCGCTTGGCAGCTTTGGTATCGCGGCGGGCTTGGACGATTTCGTCGAGAACGTAACCGTCCTCGTCAACGGCACGCCAAAGCCAATGTTTTGTGCCGCCGATGGAAATCACGACCTCGTCCAAATGCCAGATATCCTCGCGCGACGGTTTCTTTCTGCGTAGCTGCTTGGCGTAAACGGGGCCGATTTGCGGCCCCATCCCCGGATCGTTTCATACGACACGACCATAACGCGCTCTAACAGTATTTCCTCGACCAGCCGCAGGCTAAGAGGGAACCGGAAATACAGCCAGACCGCATGCGCGATGATCTGCCTCGGAAAGCGGTGGTTCTTGTAGCTGACGGTGGGATTGTTCATCCCAAACCATTATCCGCGAACCTTTAAGCCGCAGACAACGTGACATCGCCGTCGCCGTTCATCCGTCTTGAACGGGCGCGACGCTTTGGACGCTGCAATTTTGTTCAAGACTGGCGCGTCTTCGAGCTGCAATCACCGGAACTCCGCATGAAGAAAGGAACGCCCTTGATCACCTTCGGTTACTCCACCGCCATCAAACATCGATTTCCGGAGTTGGCCTCGCAGGCAATCCTTTTCGATGGCGTCACCACAGAGGCAGATGTCTCCGGGCCAGTGCGAGAGTTCACCCGCATCGCCAATGTCCGGCTCGAGGCAGGATCAGAGGGCGAATTCCCGGAAATCCAGGCATGGCGGCGTACATTCGCCAAGATGGGGTTGAAGCCGACACAATATAGGTGCGCCGCAGAAGCACTGCTTCGCCGGTTGCGAAAGGAACAAAACCTTCCCGCCATCCATCCCCTTGTCGATCTCTGCAATGCGATATCCGTCGCTTTCGCCATCCCCATCGCGCTCTTCGATACGGCAAGGGTGCACACTCACCTCGAAGTCCGCCAAGCCGAGGGAACCGAGGTCTATCAGACCTTCTCCGGAGAGACCGAGACGCCGGAAGCGGGTGAAGTGATTTTCGCAGACCATGCGGGCCATGCGCATGCACGCCGCTGGTCGAATCGTCAGAGCGGCCGCTCTATCATACGGCCGCAAACGGCATCGGTGCTGGTCGTCGCGGAGGCGCTTCACGATGGCGCGGCGGAGGACCTGATGCGGTTAAAGGCAGCGCTCGAACACGCCTTGCCAGTCGCCTGGCCGCTTGGCCGGATCACCAAGTTTCCGACAGCGTGAACATCGGATTTCAGGTCGTTAGGGCACCCTTGAAAACTGGGTTCTGGCGTCTGAGAACAACTCCAAAACAGCCATCGCCTGGCAAGGGCGATGGAAGAAAGTCAGAGGAATTCCGTCAATCAGCTGGCACGATCACCCGTCAGGGCGGCGATAAAACGCCGGCCCTTATTTGTCTTTCAGGATTTCTCCGAAGCTTCAGGATATTGCCTTTGGGCGCCAACGCCGGCGGCCTTTCACTGGGAAGTGTCAATCATGGTGACCCAGGCGGCTGCCCGGCGGGCGGCGTTGGCCAGAACGGGTTTAGGTGCCTTGTACCATTCGTTTTCCGGCAGGTCGCGCTTGAGGCGAACAAAGGCTATCGCATCGTCGAGCGTTGGGAATTCCTGTGGCACAGTCAGGTGCAGAAAGAGCGCAACAACGGCAACGGAGCGGGAGCGGCCGCCGCGGCAATTGATCAGTACGCTGCCGCGTTCGCGCCTCGGATAGGAGGGCTTTTCCGGGAGTACCTGCTCGAGTGCAGCGCGCAAGATATAATGGGCTGCGACCATCTGGGTTTCTGGATTGCCCTCGCCGTCGATCAGGCCGATCTTGAAATAGCGGATCTCGCCCGGCCCATAGACACTGCCCTCATGATCTGAGACGACCTGTGGCTGCTCAACGAAATTGAAGTCGAGATTGACGGCGCAATTGACAACCGTGGTGATGCCCCGGCTGCGCAGGAGATTGAGGTCGCTTGCCCCCTCCTTGCCGGAGATGAACAGATCGACGCCGTACAGCGGGTGGCGTTCGTAGATGAGGCTGAGTTTCGGCAGTTCTTGCGATTCCGGTTGTTGGGCGATATCCCGTTCCAGCTGTTGCATGTCATATCTCCGTCGGCGCCGATGCGGCTGCCTTTCAAGTCTCTGGTGTTTAGGGCCTGCTCAAGCGCGAGCCGCAATCTGGTCCCGCTGTGCCGCAGCCTTTGCGATCCGGCCTTCGGAAATGGAGCGGGCGACCCGTTCAAGTGTCTGATAGTTGGCCCCCTCCCCCGTTGCGATATAGCCGGGGCAAAGAAAGTCGGCGGAGCCTTCCGCCACCTTGCCAAGCGTCAATGGTTCGTAACGTCCGCCCGCGTTCCTGAGGATAAGTGTGGCCGCCGCCACATCCCAGGCATTGACGCCGAAGCCGGTGGCCGCATCCGTCCAGCCGGCGGCGACATGGGCGAGGCTGAGGGCTGCGCTTCCCGGCCGCCGCAATGTCGAGAAGGTCTCGACCAGCGCGCCGAGATTGGTGAGCGCCACCTCACGGCCATCAAGCCGAAAATCACGCGACACCGGATAGCCGGTGATCAGCGTGGCACGGGTCTCCTCAGGATTTGCGCAGGAACGCAATCTCTTCTCGTTGACATAGGATGCCTTGAGATCGGCAGCAAACATCAGGTCAGCGACCGGATCGTAGATCGCGCCGGCAACGACCTCACCGTCGATGACGGCTGCAATCGAAATGCACCAGAAGGCAAGGCCGCGGGCGAAATTTGCTGTCCCGTCGATAGGATCGACATACCACTGGATTTCGCCGGTGCCGATCTGACCACCTTCTTCGCCCATGATTGCCGAGTTGGGTTCATGCTCAAGGATAAAAGCCCGGATGGTCGCTTCGGCGCGCTTGTCGTGGATGGTGACGATGTCATGGAGATCGACCTTGTAGTCGACCGCCATATCCGAGCGGAACGCTTCAAGCAGCGGGTCGCGCACGGCAAGGGCTGCCGATTTCGCGATTTCCATCAAATGTATCGAGCGGGAAAGCGGCTCCCCGGTTACGGATTTCGGTTCGGTTGAGGAAGGGCTTGGCATCGGCATGTCCAGTCTGCTCGTTCGATAAAAGGGCCGGCGCGGTGGAGGACGCGCCGGCAAGGGGGTCACTTGGTGTAATTTACGCGCCAGAAATCCTGCCACTCTTCGCGGCGATCGAAATCGTCGAGGCCGGTGGATGAATCGTAGCCAAGCAGCTTGCCGGCGACCTTCATCAGGCCTGACGGCTCGTCGGCCGGCATCTTGATGTCAGTGCTGGTCGGCAGCTTGCCGTCCTTCATCTGTGGCGCGATGCCTTCTTCGGTCAGGATATAGTGGATGAAGAGCTTGGCGGTGTTAGGGCTCTTTGTCTTTGAAGCGATCAGGCCAAGCTTGATGTAGCTCCAGCCAACCCAGGGATCGAGATCAGTGCAGATGCCGAGCTTGTACCCCTTGTCCGCATTGTCGCGGAACTTGGCGGAGCTGAGCAGGCCAATGAAGGGCTCTTTCTGGCCGGCAACGCCAACGGCTTCGGCAACCGGATCGTCACCATCCGTTGCCAGCGGTGCGTTCTGTGCCAGCGCCTTGATCCAAGCCGCGGCCGCGCTCTTTTCGCTTGTTTCGAGGTCCTTGCCGAAATGCGCCTTGTAGGCTGCGGCCACCTTGTCGGTGCTGTGCGTTTCGAGCTGATTGAACCAGTCGGTGTAATTGCCTTTGGTCAGCGGGTCGACCATGGCGACCTTGCCCTTCCATTTCGGCTCGGTCAGTTCCCAGATATTGGAAACGGGGCATTTGTCGTAGGCTTCTGTATTATAGGCCCAGACATTGGCGTTGGTGGAGATCGCCAGCGGATTCTGGAACTGAGCCGGGATCTTCGAGGTCATGTTGCCGGGCAGGTAGTTCTCGACGAAGTTTTCCGGCAGCAGCTGCGCCAGTGCGGCTGGTGCGTCGGTGATCAGCACGACATCGCCCTGGACATTGTCCGCCTGGCTTTCGCGGATGATCATTTCCAGCTGGCTATTGGCCGAAACCTTCATGCCCGTCGCCTTCAGCCCGTATTTGGTGCTGAAATTCTCGGCCATCTCGACGATCTTGCCGGTGCTGTCATAGATATTGATCGGTTTTTCCTGCTTTGCCGCAGCAACAAGAGCATCGAGATCGAAGGCGTCGTCCGCCGCAGCCGGGCCAGTGGAAATCCCCGCCGTCAGAATGATGGCGATCGCCGTCATCGTCGCGTATGTGCTTTTTCTCATCGTTTCCCCTCCCAAGGAAAAGTGAAGGCAGGCTTGGACCTGCCTCCGGTTTACTTCTTGTAGTTCACGCGCCAGAAATCCTGCCAGCTCTCGCGCTTGTCGAGATCGTCTGCAGCGGTTGCGGCATCGAAGGCCATCAACTCGTCAAGATGCTTGCCAACGCCCGAAGCTTCGTTCGCCGGCAGGCCGATCTTGGAATTGCCGGAGATCTTCCCATCGATTGTCTGTGGCGCGATGCCCTCTTCGGTCATCAGGTAGCGCAAGAAAAGCTTTGCTGCGTTGGGGCTTTTCGTCTGGGCGGCCATCAGGCCAAACCCGGGATATAGAAAGCCGGAAAAGGGTTTTACGCCATCGCAAAGCCCGAGCTTCAGCCCCTTGGCCTCGTTGTCGCGATACTTCGCCGTTGACGTGATGACGAAGAATGGCTCTGCCTGTCCCGGTGCACCGGCGGCTTCCGCGACAGTGCTTGAATCCGAAAGCAGCGGTGCGTTCTCGGCAAAGGCCTTCACCCAGGCTGCTGTCGCACTCTTTTCGTCCGTCGCCAGCGCCTTGCCGTAGAGATCTTCGTACGCCTTGGACACATCCGCATCATGATGTGTTTCAATCTGGTTGAACCAATCCGCGTAGAGCGGCTTGTCGAAGAGGTCGAGCATGGCAAGCTTGCCCTTCCACTGCGGCTCCGTCAGCTGCCAGATGTTGGTGATCGGGCATTTGTCGTATTTCTCGGTGTTGTAGGTCCACACATGCGGATCGGAGACGACGACGAGCGGGCTACGCAGCTTTTCCGGAATGTCGGTTGCCAGGTCGCCAGGCGTCCAGCTGGTGGCGATGCCTTCCGGCAGAAGCTCACCCATGGCCGAAGCAACATCGGTTGCGACGCTGACATCACCGACGATGTTGCCGGCCTGATACTCGCGGATCATCAATTCGACCTGAGTCGCCTCGTTGACCTTCTTGCCACTGGCCTGCACGCCGTATTTGGCGGTGAAGGCCTCGGCCGTGTCGACGATCTTACCGGTCACGGCATAGACGGTGATCGGTGGTTCCTTCTTCGCTGCATCGATGAGGGCGTCGAGATTGAAAGCCTCGTCGGCATGCGCTGCGCCGCCGATCGCCGTTGCAAGAATGAGGGCCAGTGCGGAGGCGGCTGCACGCCGCCTCCGCTTGTTTGCCTGCATGGTTTGGGTCATGGTGACTGTTCCCTGATCTTCCCGTTATTTCTGATAGTTCAACCGCCAGAAGTCCTGCCAGGTCTCGCGCTGATCCCAGTCATCGAGGCTGGTTGCCATGCTGTAGGGCAGGACCTGGTCGAGAACGGCGCCGATACCGGACGGCTCGTCGGCAGGGGGCTTGACCTCGGTATTGGTTGACATCTTGCCGTCGATCGCCTGCGGTGCGATGCCCTCTTCGGTCATCACGTAGTGGATGAACAGCTTGGCGGCGTTCGGGCTGTTGGTGCCCTTGGTGATCAGGCCGACGCCGGGATAGAGCCAGCCAAGCCATGGCTTCAGGTCCTTGCAGAGACCGAGCTTCATGCCCTTGTCGGCATTGTCGCGGAATTTCGCCGAACTGATCAGGCCCATGAAAGGCTCTTTCTGACCGGGAACACCGACGGCTTCGGCTGCCGCGGCATCGGCATCTGTAAGCAGCGGCGCGTTGGCGGCGAGCGCCTTGATCCAGGCCGCGGTGGCGCTCGTCTCTCCGGTCTGGAGGTCCTTGCCATAAAACTCCTTGTAGGCACCGGCGACCTTGTCGTCGCCATGCTTGGCCATCTGGTTGAACCAGTCGACATAGGACGCTTTGCCGAGCGGATCCTGCATGGCGACCTTGCCCTTCCACTTCGGCTCCGTCAGTTCCCAGATATTGGCAACGGGGCACTTGTCGAAGAGTTCGGTGTTGTAGGCCCAGACATTGGCGCTGGTGACGACCGTCAGAGGGTCCTGGTACTCGGCGGGAATGGTCTTGGCGAGATCCGGCGGCAGCCAGCTTTCGGCAAACCCCTGCGGGATGAGCTGGGCCATGGCGGCCGGTGCATCGCTGATGATCGACACGTCGCCCTGGATGTTGTTGGCGCGCGCTTCGCGAATGATCATCTCAAGCTGGGCCGTTGCCTTGACCTTCGAGCCTTCGGCCCCGACGCCGTATTTCTTGGCAAAATTCTCAGCCATTTCGACGATCTTGCCGGTGCTGTCATAAACCGTGATCGGCTTTTCCTGCTTGGCTGCCTCGATCAGCGCATTGAGGTCGAAAGGCTCCTCCGCCTTCGCCGCACCGCCAAGCAATGTTAAGATGGCCGTTGCACATAGCAGGGTGTGCCTGCCGCCTGTCATTTTACGCTTCATACTGCTCCTCCTTCAGCAAGCATATGTCCGTTTCCTGGTGATCTTAGTTGTAGGTACTGCTCCTCAGCAGCGCGTCGGCTTCGGTTATGCGCTGACCGTCCGCATCGAAAACATGAAGGGCTTCGGCCGGAACATGGAAAAACACGCGATCGCCGCTATCGACGCGCGGCAGCGCATGCGTGGTCAGGAACAGCGTATGGTTCTCGCTCCTCAATTCGAGAATCCAGCTGCCCCCCGTTGGCAGCACGCCAGTCACTGTCATTTCGCCGGAGAAGCTGCCCTGCGGCACATCGTCGATCTTGGCTGCGTAACCCATGGCTTCCGGCCGCATGCCGATGGAGCCGATGCCGCGCAGCTGCGGATAGCGAGCCGCGAAATAGGTCTCGGCCTTGTCGGCGATATCGGAGGCGCCAGGTTTTCCAAACGTCAGGATGTTGATCGGCGGACTGCCGACGAATTCCGCGACGAAACGGTTGGCCGGGCGGTCGTAGATATCGTTGGGCGTACCCATCTGCTGCAGCGTGCCCTCATTCATGACGGCAATCGTCGTCGCCAGCGTCATGGCTTCCCACTGGTCATGGGTGACGAAAACGATGGTCGTCTTGAACTCCTTGTGCAGCCGCTTCAACTCGGCACGCATTTCCAGCCGCAGCCGCGCGTCCAGATTGGACAGCGGCTCATCGAGCAAAAGCACACCGGGATTGACGGCAAGCATGCGGGCGAGCGCCACGCGTTGCTGCTGCCCGCCCGAAAGCTGTGACGGATAGCGGTCGCGGTATTTGGCGATGTCGAGTGCCTGCATGACGCGCTCTACGCGCGCCTCACGTTCGGCCTTCGGCAGCTTGCGCAGGCGCAGGCCGAAATCGGTATTGCGTTCGATCGTCAGGTGGGGCCACAGCGCGTAACTCTGGAAGACGAGGCCCATTTCGCGCCTTTCCGGCGGGATGAAGATCCCGTCCGCGACGGAATCGATGACCCGGTCTCCGACGCGGATTTCGCCACCGGAAAGGTTTTCGAGGCCGGCGATCATGCGCAGCGTCGTGGTCTTGCCGCAGCCGGACGGGCCAAGCAGGCACATGAATTCACCGTCGCGGATTTCGAGGTCGAGGTCGGAAACCGCGTTGGCGGAGTTTACACCGTAGTTCTTCTGCGCACCGCGCAAGTTGATGGTAGGCATCAGCTTCCAAGTCCTTCTGCAAGATTTGTACGGGTCAGCTTCTGGGCCAAAAGCGTACCGAAATAGGCGATGGCGGCGATGATCAGCACCACGGCATTTGCGGCTTGCGTGTAGTGATAATCGACCAGCCGCAGGGAATAGGTGGTCAGCACGTCCGTGCTCGGCACAGCCAGGATGACGAAGAGGCTGAGCCCCTTGATGCCCGAGATAAACGGCAGGAGCACGCCTGTCACCAGCGATCCCTTCTGGATCGGGATGACGATGGAAATCATGCGGCGGAACCAGCCGGCACCAGCGATCTGGGCTGCTTCTTCCGGATCCTTGCCGAGCTGGGTCATGGCGGAGATGCCTGCACGTGAAGCGTAAGGCATCTGGTCGGCGATGAGAGCCAGAATAAGGATGGTTACCGTGCCATAGAGAGCTGGCATTGGGCCGCGCGGAACGGCAAACAGCGAAAGATAGGCCGCTGCAAAGGCAATTCCGGGAACCAGGTAGGGAAGGAATGTGACCTGGCGCAGATAGACGGACAGGGCGCGAACCGGTGTGCGAATGACGACATAGCCGACGAGCAGACCGAGGACCCCGGACACCAGGGACGCGAGCCCAACGATCATCATCGTGTTTTTGGCTGCAGCCCATAGCTCGGGGCTGAGCAGGATGCCTGTCTGCAGCGCCACGGTATGAAGGTCGGTGCCGATCCAGTAGTCGAGGGTGAAATTGTCGAGCGTGAATTTCGCCGGCATCTTCATCACGGTCGACAGCGCAAGCGTCAGCAGCGGCAGGCCGACGGAGAGAATGAAGACCGTTGCTGCAAAGCCCGTCGCCGGGAGACGCATCTTGCCGAGGCGGCTCTGCCTGTTCATCGAGCCCTTTGAACCAATGGTGACAAAGCGGCGGGCTTCGCGCACCAGCCGTGCGTCGATCATCAGTGTGATTATGCCAATGAGCATGATCGATGCGGCCACGACCCCGGCAACGCCGGTTTGGCGGGATGCGATGCTGCGGAACAGCGAGGTCGAGAGGACTTCGAACTTGACCGGAAGGCCGAGCACATAGGGAACTCCGAATTCGCCAAGGCATTTTGCGAAAATCAGCACCATCGAAGACAAAAGCGCCGGACGCATCAGCGGCATGATGATCTGGATGGCAACCTGGTAGCGGTGAGCGCCGAGGATTCGAGCGGAGTCCTCCAGCTGTGAATCGAAGCGGCGGAGCGCCGAGCCGAACAACAGGATGACGAAAGGCGTGTAATGCAGCGCCAGAATGATGGTGATCGGAAAGCGGCCATAGGCGACCCAGTCCGGCGGCGTAAAACCCATGGCCTCGAACCAGCCGGGCTGGCCGCCGATCGTGCGATTCTTGAACAGCGTCGTCCAGGCCAGCGCAAACGTCCAGGCGGGCAGCATGTAAGGCACGATCAGGGCCGTTGCGAACCAGCGTCGGCCGAACATATCCGTACGGCTGATCAGCCAGGCAAGCACGGTGCCGATAACAAGGGACAGCGAGATGGCCCCGAGCGCTACGGTGAGGGTGTTGAACAGCGGCCGCCAGAAGAGATCGTGTGCGACCGGTGAGAAGAACGCCCGGTCAATGTAGTAAAGCGTGAGATCGCCGACATCCTTGCCGAGACGCCGCTCATGCCCGAATTGCACGCGCACTGCGTCGAGAACGATCGAGATGATCGGAACAACGATCAGATAGGTAAAGATGAGAGCCGTCAGGACGCCGACGAGTGTCGTTGGTTCGCGCAACGCAACCTTTAAGCGGTATCGCCAGGCCTGCCATGCCGAAGGCGTGGCGACCGGCTTTCGAACCAGACCCTCCACTTTCGCTGTTTCACTTAGAAGTGCCATTATATTCCCTCGCAACCACAGCATTGCCCCTGCCCTCCGGCAGATACCTTCAAATACGTCGCGTTCTCCCGTGACGGGCTGACACGATGCGCTTGGGCGCGGGCAATGGTTTCAATCCTCCAGCATCAGGCCGGGCCTACTTGACGGCGATGATGCGGCTCCTCCCAGAGGCATCGTTTCTTCAGAAAAATGGAATAAATATTCCGTTTTTTGGATCACCTTGGAATACATGATCTATCGGCATCGCCGTTTTGTCAACGAAAAAATGCACACGCGGTCATTAGTTTATCTATTTGATTTTATGTGGTTATTTTTGCGTGTTTTGCACAAAGTTTCGCGCGCTCTGCGAACGTGTGCCTCTTCGCAAACGATGCATCGCAATCGCCTGAAGCCGGATGCACGTTCATCGACGGTGGATTGCGCGTGTCTCGCTGCTCCGACTCTGCATCGGCGCAAATTTTTAGGTTGGAAAAACCAATACAATGTGGCCTGTAATATCAGGCACTTGATTTGAATTGGGGACGTGCATGGCAAGAGGCTTCGTAACGGCCGAGGAAGTGGCCAAGAAGGCCGGGGTTTCGCGCTCGGCTGTTTCGCGCACATTCACCCCCGGCGGTAGCGTCTCACAGTCGGTTCGGCGCAAGGTCCTAAAAGCTGCCCGTGACTTGGGCTACCGTGTCAATCGTCTGGCCCAGGGGCTGAACAACGACCGGTCGAACTTGATTGGCGTTGTCGGAACAAATCTCAGTTCGCCCTTCATTTCCAAGCAGCTTGATCTCCTGAGCCTCGGCCTCCTGCGGCGCGGGCTGCAATGTCTTTTGCTGAATGCGGCAGACGCCCGCAAGGATATCGCGCCGCTCATCGAGCTTCTCTTCGAATTCCGTGCGCAGGCAATCGTGGTCCTTTCCGGCGAGCCGCCAGCATCGATTATCGACGAGTGCATGGCCAATGGTGTCAGGCTCATCCTGATCAATCAGAGGCTCGACCGCACGGATACAAATATGGTGCTGAGCGACGATTCCCATGGAGCCGATCTCGCCGCGATGCGCCTGATCGAGGCTCGGTGCCGAAAAGTCGCGGTGATATCCAGCGCAAGCCAGACACCGGCACAGGTGCGGCGAGCGACGGCCTTCAGCAAACGCATGGCCATGGAAGGTGCCGAAGTCGTTTCCTGGTTCGACGGCCCGACAAGCTATGAAAGTGGCTATCAGGCGGGGTGCGACCTGTTAGGCGATAAAGCAATTGATGGCGCATTCTGCGTGACGGATCTGCTTGCACTGGGCTTTACAGATGCTGCCCGGTTGGAAATGGGCCGTCGTGTACCGGAAGACCTGTCGATTGTCGGCTTTGACGACATTCCGCAGGCCGGTTGGAAGAGCTATCAATTGACGACGGTCAGGCAGTCCGTCGACGCCTTGACCGAGAAGGTATTGACGGCGCTTGCAAGCGACGAGCCGGAAACCCGGCTCCAAATCGTACCTGTCGCCTTGGTCGAGCGCATTACCGCCCGTTAAAGCGCCTGCTTGATCCGGCTTTCGCTCAGAAGGCCGCTTTGGTCCAGGATTGGGTGGGCGACCGAGGCGATATGGGCATTGATCCGCTTCAAATCGCGCAGCATGTCGAGATGCACGGAACTCGTCTGAATGCTGTCGGCCCGGCCGTCGCGAAGGCGCTGCAGGTGCCGTTCGGCGGATTGCTTTTCCAGCCGGCGCACATCTTCCTTCACTTCAACCAACCGGCGCGCGAGATCCGCATTCTGGGTCGCGAATACCGTTTGCGCCATGCGGATATTGTCGAGCGTGATGGTGAAAAGCTGCTCGAGCTCGTTCTTGCCGTCGCCGGAGAATTGCAGGCCGAGATTGATCTTCTTGGCAATTTCCGGGCGAATCCCCTTCTCGATGATGTCGCCGATATGTTCGAGATTGATGGCATATTCGACGATATCCATGGCGCGTCGATGGTCCTTGCCGCTTAACCCGTCCTGACCGACCTTCGAGACATAGACCTTGATCCCATGCTGGATGTGGTCCACCCGCCCCTCCAACACGCTGATGCCGGCGAGCTTGGACAGATCGTTGTGGCGCATGGCCTCACTGGCCTGCACCAGCATGCGCTCGATCAAATCGCCCACCAGCATGACCTCACGGCTTGCCCCAGCCAGGGCTGCGACCGGCCGGTCGAGATCATGGCTGTCGAGATAACTACGATCGCCATCGTCTTCCTTCTTCTCCGGAAGAAGGACCGTGGTTGCGCGCAAAAGCAGCGGCGATAGCGGCCAGGCGATGATGGCAACGGCGACATTGAAAAGCAGATGCGCATCAACAGCGAAATTGGTGTGCGAGAAAGGCGACATTTCCAGCAGCCCGGCGCCATACCCGGCGAGTGGAAGGGCCGCAACACAGCCGATCGCCCGTACGATGAGGTTGCCAAGAGTGACCCGGCGGGCAGAAACCGGCGCCTTCAACGTTGCCAGCACGGGTGGAATAGCGCCTCCAAGATTGGCACCGAGAACCAGCACGATGACCAGACTGGTATCAATGCTGCCGTTTGCCGCGAGCGACAGGATCAGAACGACGATGGCAAGGCTTGAGGATGCCAGGACTGCGAGAACCGCCGAGAAGATCAGCGCGACGGGCCAGGCATTGCCGAGCATGGTGATGAACAGGCTGAGCGCCGGGGATTGCCGTATGGGATCGGTCGCAGCGGAAAGCAGGTGCAGCGAAAGCAGCATCATGCCGACGCCGACGAGAGCGGCACCCGCCCCCTGTCGCGGTGCCGACTTGGTGCGCGAAAGAATGACACCGGCAAGGATCAACATCGGCGAAAGCCAACCGAGGCCAAGGGCAACGATCCACGCCGTTGTTGCCGTGCCGACATTGGCACCAAGCAATACGATTTGCGCCATGGCCGGAACGATCAGATCCTTCTCGACGAAAGAGGCCACCATCAAGGCTGTTGCCGTGGAACTCTGCAGGGCGACCGTTGCGATGAAGCCGGCGATGAAGGAGCGGAGCCCACCACGCGTGCCGGCGGCCAACCCGATGCGTAGCTTGGCGCCAAAGGCACGCGTCATGCCCTCCTTGATCTGGCCGAGCCCAAACAGCAGCAGTGCAACGGCGCCGAAGAGATTGAGGCTGATAACAATCGATTCCATCAGATCACCTCGCTTGCTGTCGGGGGTCGCAGATACGCAATTCATGGACGGCCTCGCCCGTCGGAAGGCGGTCCGCGGTCATACCGCGAGCAGTTCGTGCCGCGGTGCAAGGTCTACCGTTATCCTCCGCGACCCGCGTTCGGCGCGGTCGAGAAACAGCCCGAGTGCGCCGAAGAAAATGCCAAGAAAGCCCTCAAGGGTGCCGTCGTGATCCTCAGGTTCGTGGCCGAAGCGCTCCGCCAGTGCGCGATACAGGACGAGCCTTTCGGGCTCGATATGTGGCAATGCCAACGCTGCTCCCTGGCGAAGGCAGTACCAGTCGGCGATCAAATCCAGCATCGGCAGAGCGGCAGACAGAACTGCGTCGGCCGGCGGCCCGGGTTTTCTGCTGAACGAGCCAAGGACCTCCGCAACGGTGCGATCCTGGATCGCTGCCACGATATTGGCCGGCCATTCTTTCAGGAAATAGCGATGCCGGACCAGCGCGCGCTTGTGGCAGCGCAGGAAGGCGCCGTAGTTGCCGGCCGTGAAGGCAGGGTCCATCCCCTCGCCGGCAAGCTCAGTTTCCCGCGCATATCCGGCACTGATTGGGCCGCTGACCGGCAATGCGGACATTTCCACGGTTTCGATGGCGATCGCATCCTGCGATGGATGAACGACCTTGAACGCGGGTGGGAAGGCGACGAGCGATGGCACGGCGATATTGGTCAACGATCGATCCGCAGCCTCCCGCCGCGTGACACCTTCGACATGCAGATGCCCGCTAAAATGGACGGCGAGTCCCGCCTGCAGCAAGGCATCTTCAACCGCCTTGCGCGGCGTCCGGCGCACACCATTGGTTTCACCAAACAGCGCGCCTTCGGCACGGGTTGCTCCGTCAAAGGGATCAAGGGCGGGATAGTGAGAGAAGGCAAGCAGCGTCTTGCCAAGGGCCTGCGCCCTGCGGCTGACATCGGCAATCCAGTCGATGATGAAGGGCTTGCTGCGCAAAAGTGCATTCCAGCCGCCCGATGTACTGTCGGTGAAGGCCGCTTCTTCTCCTGCCTCGAAGATGCCGTCGTGTGGTTCAAAGATGTTGGCGTCGATCATCAACAACCAGAGCCCGGCTTCAGGCTCGACGAGATACGAAGCGTCCATCAATCGGTAGACATTCCTGCCATCCGGCGAGCAAACGTCGTAGAGACGATCTTCCGGCGCATCGGATTCGCCGAAAGGTGTTTCCCAGTGCAAGTAGTCAGGGTGACGAAAATAACCGAAGGCAGCCATGGGACTAAGGCCCGCGGGATAGCCTTCGCAATACATGCCACCGTTGATAACGACACGCTCACCAGCAAGCCGGGTATCACTGGAAACGGAAAGGCCGCGACCGTCCTCCGCCAGGAATTCCTTGATATGGTGCCGACCGCGCGGGCCGAAGATATCGTGGTTGCCCGGCAGCGCGTAGAAGCCGGTGCCATACTTATCGCTGTGGCGCTGCAGGATGCTTTTCAGCATTCCGGTGGTGGCCCGCTGCCCATCGTCGGTATAGTCGCCGAGCAGCACGACATGGCGGATACCCCGGCGTTGCACCTCGTCGAGCGCCGCATGCAGCGCATCGGCACTTTCGTTGAAGACGCGGGTAGACTGGCGGGTGTCCGACCAACTGCGCATGGTTATGCGCTGGCCATCGATCTCGATGCCGGGAAAGCCGAAATCGGCGGCCGTGTCATGGAAATGAGCGTCGGCGATGACGGCGACTGACGGGAGATTGCGTGTCAGCATGATTACAGCTGCTTCCTGCCTTCGATGATGTCAATCCATTCAGAAGCGCGACGGGCGGCGGCATAGAGCATCGGTTTTGGCGTTTCGAACCATTCATCCGGCCGCAATTCCCGCTTTTCGCGGATCACGGCGACTGCATCGTCCAAAGTGGGGTAAAGATGCGGCTGCTGCTTGTGCAGAAAAAGCGCCACCAGCGAGACGGACCGGCTGCGACCGCTCCGGCAGTTGACCAGCACGTTGCCGCCGTCCAGAAAGGGATAGGTTTCCCGCTTCGGCATCGTCTGCCGCAGCGCGCCATCGAGAATATAATAGGCGCCAAGCATCATCGTGTCCGGGCTGCCTTCTCCATCGATCAGGCCGAGCTTGTAATACCGAATGTCGCCGTAGCCGCTTGCCCGCAGATCGCCCTCTTCCCCTGCCCCCGACACAAAATTTATATCGAGATTGACCGCGCAATTGACCACCGTGGTAATACCGTGCTGGCGCAGAAGCCCAAGATCGCGTGCACCATCGCTGCCACCGATGTAAAGCGCTGCGCCATGCGGGCCAAGGCCTTCGCCAATCAGGCTGATTGCAGGCCGGCTATAAACGGGTCCATCCATTTCTACTCCTTCGCACGCACGCGGCGCGCCCTTCACAGGCTCGTCTTCAGAAATCAGGCCGACGTTGCCAACTGCAAGTCCTGCACTTGCGATGCGGCGAGCGGAATATTCGAAGCCTTGCTGACACCCCGCGCGACGCCCGCGGCGGCGGCGAGCACCGGCCCGCCATCCTTCAAGCTGCCGATATCGAGGAACGGGCAGACGTCCCCACCAGCTTCGCTGACAAGTAGCAGGCCCGCGAGGCAATCCCAGGAATTCATGTGCAACTCGATATAACCATCCGAGCGGCCATCGGCGACATAAGCGAGCGCCAAAGCGCCAGACCCCGCGCGGCGGACATTGGTGCCCATATCGAGCAGATTCTTGATGACATCGAGATAGGTGGCGTTCGGCACGCGGGTCGACCATCCCATTTCGATGGAGGCCGCATCGAAGCGCTTTGTGTCAGCGACCTTGATCGGCAGCCCATTGCGCGTTGCGCCTTCGCCGCGGCGGGCGAAATGGAGTTCATCGAGGGCAGGATTGTAGATGGCTCCGATTTCGGTGCGGCCATTTTCGACATAGGCGATGGAAATACAAAAATGCGGGATGCCACGGGCAAAATTGGCTGTTCCATCGACCGGATCGACGACCCAGACCCGCTCGGCAATATCGCCACCACCCTCTTCCCCAAAAAAGCTGTCATTCGGAAAATGCGCTGAAAGCGCATCTCGAATATGCGCTTCGGAAGCAGCATCCGTGACCGTCAGGAAATCCTGGGGGCCCTTCATCGAATAGTTGCGCGTTGCCTCGCCGTGAAACCCGTTCAATACCAGCTCTCCGGCAGAGCGAATGACGTCGCGGCAGAGGTCGGCACGAGCTTCCAATGTGTCTGGGTAGGACTTTGATTCCATGGACTCTAACCGTAGATAGCGCGTTGAACACGTGTTCATATTGCACACGCGTTCAATCTTTTCAAGCTAGATTGATGGACGCTATCCGCTCACTCGGCGGAGGCCAATATGCGGCATTGAACTAAACCATCACTACGCTATCCCGGGCAATCGGATGGAAGCCCTGAGCCCCGGCCCCGCGTTCTCAAGAGTGATCGTGCCGCCTGCGGCCTGAACGATGCTTTCGCTGATTGAAAGTCCGAGGCCAGCTCCCCCGCTTGTCGTATCCAGACGGCCGCCGCGCCGAAGCACGTAAGGCAGAAGCGTTTCCGGAATTCCGGGACCATCGTCGCGAATGTCAATCTCCACCATCGCCCCGTTTGGCTTCGCATGGATGGAGACTTCTTCCCTGCCATAGCGGGCCGCGTTTTCGCAGAGATTGCCAATGAGTTCAGCCAGATCGTCAGGATCAATCCGCACCTTCAGATTTACGGGAACAACGACGATCCACTCGATGTTCTGGCCGGCCGGGGTACGCTGGACAACGGCGATGACACTGGCGATTACCTTGGCCAGATTGGAGCTGGCATGATGGCTGCTATCGGCGATTCTCGCCCGCGCCATTTCATGGTCAACCAGCCGTCGCATGGACTTGATTACAGCGTCGATGTCTCGCGCCATATCCATTTGCCCCGCCGCCTTGAGCCTCTCCACATCGCCCGCTGGTCTGCCGCAAGCTGGGCGCCTCCTTCCTCGCCGAAAGGCTGGGTGGGTGTCCACACACTTCTTGGCCAATCAATGGGCCGCGGTTTTGATCTTGAGCAGCAACAGTTACTTATCAGGGCAGTGCGAGCGGAAGCGGCACTCGGAGCTCGAGTGTGGTCCTTCCCGGGAGCGCGCTTGGCTTCTGGACGCCGACGATGGAACGATATTGGCGAACAGCTCTGGAGGGAAGCGAAGTCACGGTGTTCGCCGGCGCTTCGGTGGTTGATCCTGCCGGTTACGACAACGTCGTGGTCGCAGTGAACAGGGATGGCGGATCGCCAGGGTATCGCCAGCGCATGCCGGTACCCGTGTCCATGTGGCAACCATGGCTGTCATGGTTGGGAAGAAGTGGCGGCGCCCGGGCCAACTTCTTCGCCAATCCGATCGTCGTCGTGGCCGGCGCTCGCGTTGCCACTCTGATTTGCTACGAGCAGCTGCTCACGTGGCCGTCCTGCAGTCGAAGCTTCATAAGCCTGATGTAATCGTCGCAAGCGGGAACGGCTGGTGGACGGCTGGAACCTCAATCGTCTAGATCCAGCGCACGAGTGCACTCGCCTGGGCAACTCTGTTCAACACCCCCATCATCGTATCCTTCAACACGTGAGCCTTTGGAACATCTATGTTTGATCCTGCCTTGATCACCAAATGCGCGGATCCAGCCCTGAAGCCCGCCATCATCGAACGGTTCATTGCCGAGGCCGGTTCCGAGAACCCCCTATCAGTTACCGTGAAATCCGGCGATCGGCTCGTTCTCGTGCCCGTTGCAAGGACGAGCGAGGAGGCGATGGCGATCGTGTCAAAATATGTTGGCCACGCGGTCGTCATGAGTTGGAGTTACGCGATACCCCGCCGGGATCGGTGTGAACGAAGCCTCCGAGCTAAAGGTCGACCTCGTTGACGCCTGCGAAAATATTCGTGTGGGGACCGGACTGTTCGCGAAGGTCTATCGCATCGTCACGAAATGGTATGGGTCTGAGCCGCCAGAGGCGTTCGATGATGCCGTCTATGCTTGGCAGAGGGGGTATTTCGAGGGTAGGTCCGTGTTTCTTGAGCCGGAGCCCGGGAAGCCGGAGACCGGCGCTGCTAACATAAAGTCTGAGAACCACGATGGTGCCCCATCTACGCTGGCCACCCCCGCGAAAGATGTGACCAGCCACGGGGACCACCCAGCGAGCGCTGATCCCCGCGTCGATCTATCGAGAATTAATGGATCCCAATGAGTGTTTCACCAATAATTCAATAACAACCCGATCCGGATCGTGGCAGTACCGAAGGTGATCTGTTGTGCGACTGACAATAGGACCGGCAGGGGTACTTGAATGCCCGATTTCGATTGCAAGCCCACCCGCTGATCAGTTGCTGCTATAGGCAACCGTGTCTGGGAAAAAGTGTTCGTGACATGACGGATACCAAGAAGCCTCCGCGCAGGGCGACAACGCTCTGAAATTTCTCGTCAATAAACTCGAAATAATATTCTGTGCATATTGACAGCGACTTAAAACGGTCGTGAACGATTTTCCCTAAGCAAGGACCCACCAATGGCTGATGATACGAATTTACCTCCTGCAGTCGACACTGCGTCCGCTGAGGCGGCTTCGAAGGCAAAAGAAAAAAAGACGCGCGCACCGCGGAAGCCAAAAGCCGCTGCGGAAGCTGTGGCTGACACTTCGGTAAGCGCGCCGGTAAAGAAGACCCGCGGTCCCGCAAAGAAAGCAGTGGCTGTGAGCGCGTCTGTTGCAGCAGAGTCGGCCGCAAAGGCACCAGCTCCGGCAAAGAAGGCCAAAGCTGCGAAGGCACAGCCCGGCAAGCGCGCGCCGAAACCCGAGGCCGCGCCGGTTGATACGGACGGTTTTGCCGAGCTTCTCAAGCTCGAAGAAGAAAACCAGAAGCTTCGTAAAGAGCTTTCCGGCAAACTCCGCGCCGAAAACGCTGATCTCCGTAGAAAGCTCGGGATAGCTTGATCGTAGACGATCGCCAACAGCCGCCGATGTAAAGCCGCTTGGCGACTAAAAACCGGGCTTGCATTGCAAGCCCGGTCTCCCGCTCTGTACTATGGACCAGCAAACGAGTCGGGAGACGACGATGAGATCACCCTGGCAACTATTCAAAGGCTTTGCATCACGCCGCAAGTCAGATGTTACCGTTGCATCGCCCGATGAGGCCGCGCCTACATCTGACCCGCAAGTTGATTTGTTCGAGCAGATCAATGCACGGCAAAGGGAATTGGAAGGGCGTCCTCAATCGATCGCTGACGGGAACAAAACAGACCGGCAGCCCGCTTCCGTCGGAGCAGACGCCCAGCAATCCTTACCTGCGGCGCAAACCGATCCCGTGCCTTCGCAGCCGGCAGCTAGCGTTGCACCGGAAGCACCTGACCAGCCCGCACCGGTAGCGACGGCCGTGACGACTATCGATGGGATCGGTGGGACAGAGACCGTTCCCAAAAAATCAAAAGGGCGACGGGCGAAAGCGGTTTCACCGCGAGAAAACCTAGGTAAGCGGGCGGTTTTCAAAACAGCGTTAGCCCAGCCTGTGGCGACGAAGAAAACGGCCACTGACGAAGCTAGTGAGCTAGACCTTGAAATCAAAAGTCTTCGATTGAAACTGTCTGCGAAATTGCTTGAGCAGAACGCCCAGTTGCGTCGTATGATCGACCGCTACGGCGGCACGTAAGATCGAGTCCAGTGGTGATGGTTTTACAAGTTCTGTCCATATAGCTTGGGAATTTACATCACTACCTTTTGGCGAGGTTGACGGTATTACACTTTATGCGTGTATCAGATAAGATACCTTATGGAACTTCTGGTGATGGAAGAGAGATCTTGGCCGATGTTCGGGAATCCTACGGCAAAAGCATACAAAATAAGATTGCGCCTCTATACATGCCGTATGAAGTTTTTCGGACGCCGCAATTTGTCAGGTATCGAAGTCGCCAGGCTCGACTGCGGCGGACATCACTTTGCGCCGCATTTCCACGACGAGTTCGTTCTTGGCGTCAATTTGCGCGGCCATGAGAGAATCAGGCTCGACAGGAAAGCGCTTGAGGCGGGTGAAGGAGAGATAACGCTCTACAATCCGGGGCAGGTTCAAAGCTCCCAGCCCGTCAGCAGCGAATGGCAATTCCTCAGCCTCTACGTCGATCCCGCCTTTCTCTCCGATGCCTTCGACCTGTCGCCGGAAACGGTCTTTGATCGCCCGATCCTCAAGCATAACGACGCAGCATTCCGCATGAAGTCGGCTATTGCTCATGCGCTCGATACTGACATTACCGAGACCGAGGCGTTGGAGCGCCTGATGCAGACATTGGACGATCTTCTCGTGCTTGCAGGATCGCGGCGGCCCGGCGTTTCGCGGCATGTCCCACCCGCACTCCAGCGAGTGGCCGATCGCCTGACCAGTCTTACACCTATGCCGACCCTTGCGGAACTGGCGGCGGAGGTTGACTTGACGCCGGTTCAACTCGTGCGGGCCTTTACCCGCACCTATGGTCTGCCGCCTTTTGCTTGGGCGTCAAACTGCCGGCTGAACGTAGCGCGCGTTCGCATGGAGAGAGGCGAGAACATCGCCTATGCCGCGGCCGATCTCGGTTTTGCGGATCAGGCGCATCTGACGCGCCGTTTCCGCGCTCAATACGGCGTCCCCCCTGGTCGATGGCGAAAGGGGTGAAATCACGTTCAAGACGGCAGATGAGGCGCAGGTCACAGGTTTGCGATCAATCCTGATCGGGAATTAGAATGACCGAACTCTTCATGTACGCTTTTGCCCTTGGTTTCATCTTTAATGCCATGCCGGGCGCGATTTTTGCGGAGAGCCTGCGCCGAGGCATGGCGGGAGGGTTTCGCCCTGCTCTGGACGTGCAGATCGGATCGCTCGCTGGGGACTTGATTTGGGCCGTTCTGGGCCTGCTCGGGGCGGCGGCGCTTTTCTCGCTTCCTTATGTCGAAAGGCCTCTTTCCATCGCTGGCGCTATGCTTCTCGGTTGGACAGCATGGCAAGCCCTGCGTGATGGGCTGTCGGCCATGCCGACCTTCGATCCTTCCTCGCCGGCCACCGCCGGACGGTCAGCTGTCGCAACCGGAGCCGCACTGTCACTCGCCAACCCTCAAAACATCACGTACTGGACCGGGCTCGGCGGGACTATCGCGGCGCTGGGAGTTGCTAACCCCGGCTGGACGGCATTCGCTTTGTTCCTTGCGGGTTTCATAGCTGCTTCGGTGCTGTGGTGCTTTATCTGCGCCGGCGCTATCGCGTGGACCCGCCGCTTTGTTGGGCCTCACACTTGGATGGCTCTCAATATCGGGTGTTCTGTCGGTCTCGCCTATTTCGCAGGGTTGGTATTGTTTCGATCGCTGGGCTGAACATTCGAGAGTCGCTGTCGCGTGACTCCCTAGATTTTTTGAGCGCTCGGCCTCTGAAATCAACCACTCAAGACTGCTGGCCACAAGGCCATCTGTCTCTCAAACACCGGTTTGATAGAGAGCTGTTACCATCGCCTCCCCTTCATCCTATCGTCCGTACACTGCTCAAGCAGAGCACAAACGTTTGGGAGCCGTCGTTGTATGGTAGAGGACGCAGCTGTCGCCCTTGATATCAAGGCAATTCACAAGAATTTTGGGTCATTGGAGGTGCTCAGGGGTATCGACCTATGCGCCCGCGATCACGACGTCGTTTCGATCATCGGCGCTTCGGGTTCTGGGAAGAGTACGTTTCTTCGATGCATTAACATGCTTGAACAGCCTTCGTCCGGGTCCATCTGCCTGAAAGGCGAAGAGCTCGTCCTAGAAAGCAGAGGCGGCAAACTTCATGCCAAGTACCCTAAGCAACTCGCAAAGATGCGATCCCGTCTTGGCATGGTCTTTCAGAGTTTCAATCTGTGGTCTCACATGACGGTGCTCGAAAATGTCATGGAAGCGCCAATCTCTGTCCTCGGGAAATCTAGGTCAGAAGCGATTGAACATGCCGACGCTCTGCTGGCCAAGGTCGGACTATATAACCGGCGAGATTATTATCCCTATCATATTTCAGGCGGCCAGCAGCAGCGTGTCGCCATTGCGAGGGCGCTCGCGATGAATCCCGATGTCATGCTGTTCGACGAGCCCACGTCCGCACTCGACCCGGAACTGGTGGGCGAAGTTCTGAGCGTGATGAAGGATCTGGCGGCAGAAGGTCGCACAATGTTGGTCGTAACCCATGAAATCGATTTCGCGAGGGATGTCTCCAACAAGGTAATTTACCTGCATGAGGGGGAGATCGAGGAACAGGGCTCACCGGTAGAGATCTTGAGCAAGCCATCTTCGGTTCATCTAAACCGCTTTCTCGCGCGCGCCAACCGTCGGTCCACCTAATGTTCGAGATCGTTCTCCCTTATGCGGGCTTCCTGCTGTCCGGGGCGCTGGTAACGATTAGCGTCGGCCTGACCTCGTTTACCCTGGCGCTCTTCTTTGGTCTATTCGGCGCATGGGGTAGCCTGAGAGGCCGCCCTCTCGTTCGACGAGTCGTGTCGTCCTACACGTTGGTGGTCCGCGCGATCCCTGATCTCGTGCTGATGCTGCTGATCTATTACGGCGGTCAAGCCCTGATAAACCAGATTGGTGACTGGACCGGCCTGTGGAATTACTATGAGATCAGCACATTCGGCGCGTCCACCACGACGATCGCCTTCATATTCGGCGCCTATATGACCGAGACGTTTCGAGGGGCAGCTCTGTGCATCCCGCGCGGGGAGATTGAAGCTAGCATCGCATTCGGAATTCCTAGATCCAGACAATTCACGCGCGTCATTCTTCCGCAACTGATGCGCTATGCATTGCCTGGAATGGGAAACAACTGGCAAGTCCTGATGAAAACGACCGCGCTCGTGTCGGTAATCGGGATGGAGGATATTGTCTTTAATAGCTTCCAGGCCGGGCGATCAAGCCACCACATGTTTCTCTTTCTCGCCGCCACGATGCTGGCATACCTGTTCACAACCGCAATCTCCGGGATCGTATTTTTCGCATTTGCGAAGAAATACGGTCTCAAGACACGCGCCGAAAACGCCTTGGATTGAACATGCTCCTGGCCCTAATTGACTTCAGCGCGAACACGTCTCCGATTGACTTCATGTTGATTGTGTCGCAATGGCGGCTTTTCCTCCAAGGTCTCGTCAACAAAGCCCTGTTGTTCGTGTTGACTAGCGCAGCGGGCGCGCTTATCGCCATTCCCCTTGGTATTCTCAGAGCGCGGAACACGAGGTTTGTGAGCCCAGCCATTGGAGCCTATACCTATGTGTTCAGGGGAACACCGCTGCTGGTCCAGACCTACGCGCTCTATTACGGGGTCAGCGAATTCACGGCAGTCCGAGACAGCATCCTCTGGATCATATTCCGAGATCCCTGGTCTTGTGCATTCATCGCGTTCTCTCTCAATACCGCTGCCTACGTGACCGAAATCGTGCGCGGCGGCATTCAATCAATACCAGCTGGAGAGGTAGAGGCTGCCAAAGCCAGCGGCATGACAGGATGCGTTCTGTTGACCAGGATAATTTTGCCTGCAGCGTTTAGGCGCGCGCTTCCGATTGACCTGAGACCCGAAACTTCCTCCAAATTTTGGTAGAGTCCGTTACTCTGAGGAGACGGACAGCATGAAGCATTCACGGTTCACGGATGAGCAGATCATCGGGATATTAAAAGGAAGGCTTACTTATGGACTGGNAGGACAATCAGCCAGGGCTGAACATTGTGACCGAACATCATCAATATTGGTGAGGCCGCTGACCTGAGACCCGAAACTTCCTCCAAATTTTGGTAGAGTCCGTTACTCTGAGGAGACGGACAGCATGAAGCATTCACGGTTCACGGATGAGCAGATCATCGGGATATTAAAAGAGCAGGAGAACGGCCTGAGGACGGCCGATGTTTGCCGCAAGCACGGGATATCCGAAGCGACCTTCTACAAATACAAGGCGAAGTTTGGCGGCATGGAGATTTCCGATGCCCGCAAGCTGAAGGCTTTGGAAGACGAGAACGCCAAGCTGAAGAAGCTGCTGGCCGAGACCATGCTGGACAATGCCATTTTGAAGGATGTCGCCTCAAAAAAATNCAAGCTGAAGGCTTTGGAAGACGAGAACGCCAAGCTGAAGAAGCTGCTGGCCGAGACCATGCTGGACAATGCCATTTTGAAGGATGTCGCCTCAAAAAATGTATGGTCCGCCCCATCCGTGCAAGGGTTCGCGACATCGCAAATGACGATTCCAGTTGCATAAATGTATCCGGCCTCTCGCGAGTGGGCTGCGGTTGCAGCCAGGCCATGATGAGATCCGCACACACCGTTCCCAATAAATGGTTCGGGCACAAAGCCCGCTTTTTTGCACAGGACTTACGGCATGTTGATCCACTGTTTCGTCATCACTATTCCCGAGCCTTGCAATCGAGCCAGGAGCGTCAGGTGAAGGCAGGGTCTCTGCGTTCGTAGAGCGCTCCAGGCTTGTTCAGGACGACCCAGACGATCCGGGCCATTTTGGCGGCAAGTGCGACGACAGCTTTGTTCGGGTGCATTCGGGCTTGGAGACCATCCAGCCAGTTCCCCAGTCGATCCTTTGTTCGGTCGAGATGACGAAAGCATGATCGTGCGCCATGGACAAGCAGTTTGCGCACGTAGCGGTTTCCTCGCTTGCTGATGCCGAGAAGCTTTTGCTTTCCGCCGGTCGAGTATTCCCGCGGCACGAGGCCGAGCCACGCCGCCAGATCGCGGGCTTTTTGGAATTGCCGTCCACTGCCAATCGCTGCAAGAAGTGCAGTCGCCCCCAATGCTCCGATGCCGGGGATCGTCATGAGCCGTCGAGCCACATCCTCTCGACTAGCTATGGCTTCGATCTCGCGTGTGATGTCACTGATACGTTGCTCCAATTGGCGCAGATCGGCAAACAGATCTGCGAGCAGCTTGCGCATCGCCGACGAAAGGTCGTTTGATTGGTCTTCGAGAACCTGCGGCAGATCGAGCTTGAACAGACCCGCGCCCTGGCGAAGGGCAATCCCGTATTCCAGGCAGAAGGCTCGCATCTGATTGATCAGCCGGGTTCGCGTTCCGATCATCTGGTCTCGCACCCTGTGCAAAGCCTGAAGATCGGCTTGTTCCTCGCTCTTGAGTGCTGCAAACCGCATCGTTGGCCGCGTAGCTGCCTCAGCGATCGCCTCCGCATCGATGATGTCGGTCTTGTTCGACTTTACGTAGGGCTTCACAAATTGCGCGGGGATCAAGCGCACCTTATGTCCGAGCGCCTGTATCTTCCTGGCAATCCATTGAGAGCCAGCGCAGGATTCCATCCCTACAATCGCCGGCTCTGCTCGCTCAAAGAATTGCAGCAGCGTGTCGCGTCGGAAACGAACCTTCTGAACTGGCACGCCGTCGCTTCCGAGCCATCTGCAATCTCATTAAGCATAATAGTATGATGGCACACGTTTTTTTACGACATTACTGTGTAATTTTATCCCATTTTGGAGGCTTTTTATGCTGACCCGGAGAAGCTTGTTCAAAGTTGGCGCCGTATCAACTATGGGCGGTCTTTCACTTCCCTCTATGTCGGTGGGACAAGAAATTGAATCTGAGGATTCGGAATTTTTCCAACTTGAAAACCCACCGATTGAAGCAATTGATGCTCCTGTAAATTTTGGATATAGCCCCGCAACTTCAGAACAAAAAGCTAAGGTCAATAAGATTATTTAAGAGACCGTAGGGGCCACCCCGTTTGAGGTGGCCCAGAGTTTTGTCGACAGATTTTATGTTTCTGACCGCGACGCTATATCTCAATGGCCTGCACCAGCCGCTTGGAATCCGCTAATTGTACGGTTTTTCAACGAGGCGACCAGCCTAAAGGTTAATAACGATATGGTCGACTGGTGCGCGGCGTTTGCCAATTGGTGCATTAAGAAAGCCGGCAAACAAAGCACCAACAGTGCGGCTTCACAGTCTTTTTTGAGTTCGGCAAACCGAACGTATTTCCGCCGTACAAACAATCCCAAGCGGGGCGATGTCGTTGTTTGGACTTGTTTTGATACAGGTGGTCAATCCCTAGGCCTTGGACATGTTGGCTTTTACAGCGGTGTTGCCGGAGAAAACTCAATACATCTCTTGAGTGGAAACGTAGCAAACGATGGCAGATCCAGCCTCATTTGTGTAAAGCCATTCTCAACTTTGGACAGAAGCGTGTTCCGAACAGTGGACAGGAAGCGCGTTCCGGCCGTGATGCGGTTGAATGCCTATTTAGAAATAGTCTAAGGGAGGCCTCAAAATGAGAATATGGCCGCATATTCTATTAAGTGTCGCGGCACTTGTACCATTTTTTCTAAGTGAAGCTTCGGCGAACACCCCTGATGAGATTTTTTCCGACGCCGCTCGAGCAATTGTCTATCTTGAAGCGCAAAATTCGGACGGAACTATTCTGATTTCTGGGACAGGGTTCATTGTTAGCCGCGACGGCTATATCATTACTGTTGCTCATAACTTTCCTGACGGCGCCACAAAACTTTTTGCGGTGGTTGGGGCCCGCCAGGGTGTGCAATTTCAACTCGAGCGCCGCGAACAGGACAACGAGCGCGATGTTGCGATCTGGCAATTGCCACAATCATCTAGCTGTCGGCAGATAATCCCGTTAAGCGCGACCTCTCCAAAGGTTTTCGACAGAGTTCTGGCTTTGGGCTTCCCAGGAGATTCAGGCCTAACTCCAGGTGTGATTGGAATTCAAAATCTTTCAACTCCACTCGGATTGCTCCGGGGTGATGGCCTTCTCCAAACTGGATACAGTGGAGGCCCTGTCATGAACGAAAGCGGCGAAGTTATCGGAATTGTTCAAGGAGGAACAATAGGAGGCGCACAAGCGAACGATTTCATTCCGATCGCCGCGGCTTTGGATTTGCTCCGCAAGAGAACAACCACCGTTGAGCTTGGAAAGTTAGAGCCTTATGCCTTGAGTTGCTATTCTAAATGCCGCCATCCTAACCATGGCGTTGAGCGATGGGGTACAGTGCAGCCATGGCCCGGAAGCGCAAGCCCGGATGGGAAGGCTTGGAGTGGGCGGTTGGGTGGTGGAAACGGAAGGAGGCAAGTTTGTGACGGCCTGATTGCAGCCTATCTTGCTCAACATCCTGGAAGTGTGATTGATGTTCCCAACGATAACGAACATCTAAATGAAGAAAGTGACAAAGATATACTTGGCCACGTTGAATATCGCTACTGGTGCAGAGGAACCGAGATGCGTGACCCGGTTTATAAATTGCAACAGTCGGATTCCTGCCCGTTATGGGACTGATTTAGTTAACTATCCGCATCTGCCTGCCATGGTCATGGGCACTTGATATCGTCGTCAGAGACAAGCAATCCACCAAATTGGGGGCCGCAAGTATGGTGTTTTCCCTCACGATGTGTAATCGGAAGCCAGGATGCGCTGGCGCATACAAATCCGAATCTATCAACGTCTCAGTCGTTGTCCGCTAAGAATTCCCTTCGTTCAGGCATCTGCACCTGTGTTGATGCCGTACCGGCTAATTTTTCCGGTTTTATCCCCCGCCTTGAACGGAATCGAACCAAGACATCCCGTTCAACTAACTGATATCACTGAAAATTCCGGATTTTCACCCTCAGCGTATCGATGTGCAGGTCAGCTACATAAAATTCCCCCCGCCTTGACGCCCATCGGCGGCCGCTCGCGACTATCCGGACTTCCCGGTGACCCATGGGCAAATTCGTCGCCCCGCCCTGTCGAAACGCGGAAGGTGTCCCGCTCGCCCACAGGGATAATAGCCACCTCTGTGCTTACGCACACCACCAAAACCTGACTCAGCGCCAACGTGCCTCGGTCAGTCACTTAATTCCCGTGTTTGCGTCATCGCCGCGGCCTGAGATCATACTGGTGAGCTGCGTTCGCTCTCTGAGCACGGGATCGACCGGAGCGGCTGATCGTGTCAACGTTTAAGGCACTTCGCGCCCAGCGCCATTGCCTTGTATGTTCCCTTCAGGTCCACGACAAAGGCTCCCTTGGTTTCAGGAAACACGGCCATTTCGTACTTTTTCGCCAAGGCGCGCTTGAACCTGGGGTCGTCCGAAAGGATGTAGCCGCCAGAGTAGCCGCCTTTGAGTTCGCCGTGCGTGGCGGTTGCGATGCCAGCATATAGATTGCCGTCGATTGAGACAAAGACCTCCGACTTGGTCGCGTTCTGAAGGCCGAGATCCGCCTTGGTGAATACGCCTAGGTATCCCACCTCCTCATTCGCGGTCACGCCCATCTGCACCGAGCCCAGGCCAAAATCGCGCACGATCAAGCAATCTCCGCGGGTCTGGTTTGCATAGACAGTCCATCCCTCAACCTCGCCATATTTGACAAGAACGTCGCTTGCCGTTGGAACGGGCGTTTGGGCGTGGGCGGCCATCGCTGACGAAAGCGCGACCGAGGCCGCAGCAGCGAAGTTCAGGAACTTTTTCATTGATATCCCCTTTGATGTACAGGCAGATGCGCTCTGTGCCGAGTTGACGACGAGATCACCTGATGGCAAAAAAATGCCGTATCAAGAACGTTCACATTCAATGCGGGCGAAAAATACTACCCGCGCCGATAGAGCAGATGGTACTATTCTACGTCTTCCGGTGCAACAACGGAGCGCGACAACCGACGCTGCAGGATTGTCTGGTGAGGGAGTGCGGCTGCGCGGCATCGACACGATAGCGGTGGCCAGGGCCTGTGCGTCGGCGGTCATGGCCGACTTGGCAAGAGCGCGCAATCCGAAGGACATGCCTCGGCCGTTTGCCAACGAATCTCCCAGCTGCGTTGCCGCAAAGAACTGGTCGTGCGATTCCCATTCGCAAGTCCAAAACTCCTATTCTTTTGCAACATCCCACTGGTCCTCGGGGTTGAACGTGCGGATTTTATCGGCGATCTCACTCGTCTGATCTCCAAGATCGGCTTCGTAGACGATGCCACTCTTGTTAACGACGAAGCATTTGACGCCGGTGATGCCATATTTCACCGGCCAAGCGACAAGACCAAAGCCAGCGATCATATTCCCGTTGATGACATAGTCGAACTTGCCACCGGCGACATTGTCGCCCTGCGCTGTGAGAATACGGTATCGGTAGCCGTTGTATCCCAAAGCCGCCTTTGCTTTTTCCAGCGCGTCGCCTTCCACCAGGTCCGAACCGGCAGGGCTCTCATCGACGTCGCCCTGCTCGGCAGGCCAATACAGTCCGTCGTGCTTGCCGTCACTGCTGATCAGTCTCTGCGCGTATTCTTCAATCCCATCGTCATCACGATCTTGCGAGGCGTAATCTTCCTGCGCATCGACATAATCCCGCATGGTATCGATGGTCGAAAGTTCGTTTTCGCCGACGCGGCGGTCCGCGATTTCCTCAAGCCCGGCATAGGTGTCGAACGACCACTTGCCGTCTTTCGTCTTGACCAGTGGGAAAGGCAGAGGCCAAAGCTGATTGCCGATCTCAAGCATCTTGCCGTCGACTTGATCCTGCAAGACGAGCTTTTCCTTCACCCCGGCCTGAATTGCGGCGTAGTTGTCGGTAGTGCCATCGTTGGCTTTGGCTTTCGCCGCATCCAGTCCTAGCAAATGCGCCAGTTCGTCGAAATCTCCCACGGCCGCCCTGAACGCCTCAACCGCCTTCTCGGGCGTCGCAAACTCCGGCGGACCGTCCGCAGAGATATATTCCTCAAGCGGCGGATCGTTGTCGAAATCTGCAGAATGCGCTGGTCGCGTCAGCAGCGTTTCGCCAACAAGTATTGCTCCTAGAATCGAGAGCATCAGCTTTACACGTACCATTTCCATGATCCTCAGCTGTGATTGTCCCATCAGCGACGGCGTCCGCCACCACCGCCCCGATGGATTTGCCTTCCGCCGCCGCCACGGTGGCCACCCATCGATTGCGGACGTCGATGACCGCCACCGTTCATTGACTGGCGGCCACGATTCGAAGACATCTGCGTCTGACGCTTATTGTTGACGTTCCCAACCGCCGAGCGGTTGCCGGACTTGTTGGCTTGGGCGCCGGGTTTCGGTTTGTTGATCTTGCGGTTGACGTTCTTCGGGCTGTTGGAGATTTTCTTGTTGCCGGCCACCGATCGATTGGCGGCGGCTTTCCCGTCATTCTTTCGGTCCGCAGCAGCGGGTCTGTCCTTGATGCGGTTGCTGTTGGCGGCGCGCTCACGTTCGGCGCGGGTCCGATTGGCGTCGACCTTGCTCTTTCGAACGTCATCCACCGAAACCTTTGGGTTGCCTGTTATCCTGTCGCCGCCGTTTCGACGGACATCGTTGGCTCGGTTGGCGATGTTGTTGCCTCGGTCGGCCTTGAACTCGTTTTTGAACTTGCCGCGATCGATGTTGGCAATTTGATTCCTGTCGAACTTGATCTTCGACCGGTCGATGTTTTTCCAGTCCACGTCGCCCATCTTGAACTTGTCGCGATCTATATCGATGTTGTTGAAACACTTGTTGCAATCTATATCGACGTCGCCGTTCCAGCGCCCGCCCCAGACGCCCAAATCGTCCCAATCGATCACCGCCGCCCAGATCGCCGCGCCCGTTATGGCAGCCGCGAAATAGGGCGCTGAGGGGTAGTAATAGCTGGGATAAGGATCGTCATAGTAGGTCACCGGAGCTTGAACGTAACCCGGCTCGTACAGCATTTCGGGTTCGTATCTCGGCACATAGATCTTTTCCGGATCGGCCGCCTGGATTACGACGTTCTCGCCCTGCGTCTCTACCTTCACCTTGTCGTCGGTCTTGATCACGCCGCTTGCAACGGCCTTGTCGCGTAAGTCCTGAATGGCGATCAGGACGTCTTTTTGCTGATAGGCAAGCGCGCTTCCCAGAGCCTGCGTCCAGTCGAGGTCGTCGCTCATCATTTTCAGGATATCAGGATAGTTGAGCAGCGAAATCACACTGTCGTCCCAGCTTTCCTTAGGTTTCAGATCGGCGCTGTCCTTCTTTTGCTCCAGAAAACGTTGCGCCTCGATGATCTGTAGTGGATAGAGCGACGAAGAAGACACCAGCGCGACCAACTCATCCGGAAAGAGCGCGATGCGTGCGACCAGAACCTCAAGTTCACTCGCGGTCAAAGGGGTAGGCGTCGCGGTTGTTTCTTCGCTGCCCGAGGAGGGCAGTTGCTGCGCGCTGGCCGAGGTTGAAATCGCGCCGGCTGTGGCCGCAAGGCTGAACACCGAGGCCATAAGGATCGCGAAAACGAAGCGCAGATATGCTGAAAGGCCATGCAGGTGCATCTCATAGACCTCCATAGGCGGTGGCGCGGACAGTCGCGCCACTTGAGAAACCTGACAGCGCGCCGGAGGATCGAAAGCCAACCGTGCGTCGATGAAGAAAACGTCGAGGCTTCCGGGCGATTATGCGCCTTTCGTCAAAGAATGAAAGTGGCGCACACATTGCCGCTCGAGCGTCCCGCCGCTTCGCTGTCGATGAGCGGTTGAGCTGGCTCTTCTCTCGCCCCGACAGCATTTTGTCCTTGTCGGCCTCAGGTGCCGAAAGGCGTACGAGAGGGGTGTGGACGCTTGTAAACTGAAATCCGCTCTGCATATTCGTTCTCCTGACGCGCTGGATATCGTTCGCCTCTGCCGCGAACCGAAGTGGGCCTGCAGACCAGACCGAACGAAAAGGATCGGCCCAGCTTCTTCCGCGTCACTTGTCTTTCGTCGCGTTGTACATATCGACATAACTGCGCCCGACGGCGCGCACCGCGCGGCCGATATCGTCATAGGCATCATCGGGCAGATTGGCGAAAGACACCCGCACACTCCAGTTGGGTGCTTCGAACCCGCCGCCGTTGAGCAGCACGATGGCATGGTCCTCAGCAAGACGTGCAACGAGATCGAGTGGATGCACGTTGGCTTTCAGCCATGTCACCATGTCCTCGCCGACGTATTTTCGCAGCCAGAATTCGAAATCGATCGTACCGTAATAGGCCGCGAAGTTCGCGTTCGGCTGCAAATCGAGGGGCAGGCCCTCGAGCAGCGTGTTGACGCGGTTGTGGCATATCTCCATGCAGGCTTTTTGGTAGACCTTTTCGGTGTCCATCAGCTCGCTGATCGAGAACATCGTCATCATCACCTGCTGTGGCAGGGAGAGCCCGGCCGTGTGATTGAGTGCGACGTCACGGCTGTCGGCGACGAGACGGTCGATCATCTTGAGCTTGCGCGGCTCCAGCGTGATCGAGATGTAGCGCTTGTCGAGCGCCTCCAGCTCCTTGGCCGGAAGTTTGGCCAACATGTCGTCGAGTATGTTCTTCTCGTTGATGCCGATGACGCCCAAGCGCCAACCGGTGCAGCCGAAGTACTTCGAATAGGAATAGACGCCGATGGTGTTGTAAGGCAGCTCGCACATCAGCGAGCGGAAACCGGGAACGAAGGTGCCGTAGACGTCGTCAGTCAGAAGGATGAGGTCCGGCCGTTTGGTCTTCACCAGGTTGACCAGCTTCTTCAGCGTTGCCGTATCGATCGCCATCGAGGTCGGGTTGCCCGGATTGACGACGAAGAAGGCCTTGATCTTCGGGTCTTCGAGCTTGGCGATCTCCTCGTCGGAATACTGGAAGCGGTGCTCTTGTGTCGCTCTGATGTGAACCGCCTCGAAGGCATAGTCTTCCAGCTCGGCGATCTCGATGTACGGCGTGAACACCGGTGTTCCGATGGCGATCGTGTCACCCTTCTTCAGGAGGCGATTGGCCATCAGCGATTTGAAGATGTAGCACATTGCAGCCGTGCCGCCCTCGACGGCGTAGAGGTCGAACTTGCCGGACATGGCCGTATCGCCGCCCATAGCCCACATCAGGTAGCGGTGCGAGACCTGCTCGGCGTGAACCAGCATGCGGTCGGGAACCGGATAATTATCGCCAATGATCGAATCCGTCAGCTCGTGCACGAAGGCGTCGGCGTCGAAGCCAAACGCCTTGACGCCGTGATCGACCATCTTTGACAGGAACTCGGCGCCGGGATCTTCCGCGCGCTTGGCAAGCCAGGCCTCCAGGCGGGCGGCGATGCCTTTCATCTGTGGCATGCCGGCAAGACCGGCCGCAGGATTGTCCATCGTCAGCCGTGCTTCCGAGAGTGCGAACATTCCGAACAGGAAGAAGCCCTCCCGCGGCGTGGTCGCGATCCAGTTCGGATTGCCACGGCCGGCATTCAGCAACGCATGGGCCGATTTTTGCGCACTGGCCTTGGCGAGTTTGATCAGCCCGTCCTTGATCTCGAACGGGCTCATGCTCTCGTACTTCTTATAGTCGATTACGGTCATTGGCTTAGTTCTCCTGTTGATCCAGCAGTCTGTGGCAAACCAATTCAACCGGCCGTCGCACCGCGTGGCTGGAGCAAAGCAATATCGGCTCCCCGCCGAAAGGGGTACGCGTATCGTCAGGAACCCGCGTTCCCAAGCTCTTATATCAGTAATAGATCAGCACTCGAATATACGAAGCTATCGGTCTCACGGAGTTGCAACTATGTTCATTGGAATGAGTTTTAATCGGACTTCCGCGCATTTTGGCAACGACGTTCTAAGCCCAGCACTCCAATTTTTTCGACCCGGGAAACATAAAAATCACGCACACTTCGGACAGTCCAAAGTGCAGTAAAAAACGTGCACGAATTCGGCCACGTTTACATAAAAAACTTCAGACATTACTAATAATGTTCGACTTCCCGCCATCTAAGCTTTGATAAAGTGTGTATTTTTTGGGCATGCCGTCAGGTTTCACGGTTTTTTATTTCACCATAGAATTTGAGACACAGTTGGACACACTAACAGCTTGCAACGGACGCGCAAGGGTGTATGTTTCCAACAACTTATTCTACTGCAGTTCACCCCGCCAGAGATAGTCTGACGCCCGGTGGAAGCATCTCTCGCGCATACCTCTGGCTGCAAATTGCAGGCCGAGTTTCGAAGCGGTGCGCTGGGGAGCGTATCCACATCCGTAGGCCGACGTTAGTGATGAAGCAGGGGAGCATGCGTTGCGTCGAGACCTCACCCAGATCACGCTGAGCGTGATGTTCGTCAGTGGGTTAATTGCGGCCAGCTTCTGGGTGCTGCAACCGTTTCTGCCCGCCATCCTCTGGGCCATGACGCTGGTGATCGCGACGTGGCCGCTGATGATCTGGGTTCAGCGCCACACCGGAAATCGCCGCATCATTGCCGTGCTGATCATGACGCTGGCGCTGCTTTTCGCGCTGATCGTTCCCTTCTGGCTTGCGGTCAGCACAATCCTTTCCAATCTGGATGGCATTACCCAACTCGTCCACAATGCCCTGACGCTGCAGATCCCCCTGCCCCCGGACTGGGTAGCGAGAATTCCGCTGTTCGGCGGCAGAGTGGCGGAGGCCTGGACCCGGCTTGCGACCTCCGGCATCAACGTGATCGCACCGAAGCTGCTGCCCTATGCCGGTGCTACCGTACAATGGTTCGCCCTGGCCGCCGGCAATTTCGGCGGGATGTTCCTGCAGTTTGTCCTGACGACGGTGATCGCCGCCGTGATGTATTCCGGTGGCGAAACTGGAGCGGCGACGGCCATTCGGTTCGGCCGGCGCCTGGGCGGTGATCGTGGCGAAATGGCCGTCCGTCTCGCCGGAAAGGCCATCCGCGGCGTCGCCCTCGGCGTCATGGTCACAGCCGTTGCCCAGAGCGCGCTTGGAGGCATCGGCCTCGCCGTGGCCGGCATGCCCTTTGCGCCTCTGCTGACAGCCTTGATGTTCGTTCTCTGCCTTGTCCAGATCGGACCCGGGCTGGTGCTTTTTCCCGCGGTCATATGGCTGTACTATTCCGGAGACGGTGTGTGGGCGACCGTGCTTCTGGTTTTCACCCTGCTTGCCGTGACGCTGGATGGATTTTTGCGACCCGTCCTCATCCGCAAGGGTGCCGACCTGCCGCTGCTTCTGATCCTCTCCGGCGTCATCGGCGGACTGATTGCCTTCGGCATTCTCGGCATATTCCTAGGGCCAGTGATCCTGGCGACAGCCTATACCTTGCTGAATGCATGGATGGACGAAAGCCCGCAAGGCGATGTGATTGAAGCGCGTGTCGAGGTGGGGCTTCAAACCTCGCCTCTTCAAACGCGTCAACTCTGACAGCCCGCCAGCCACATTTCGAAGACGACTTGGAAGACACGCAGTTATAGACCAGGGGGAAAGCTTGCATGGCCGATTCGATACATCCAGCAGCGATTGAACACTTACCGCCCTTCATCACGGCGCCGGGGCAGACGGACTATCTTTTCTACGGGGTCATCATTTTCCTTATCGTCGTGGTGCTGGTGATCGGCAACCTGTATTTTCAGTTGCATGCTGTGCCCGAACGTATGGCGCATCGCACCAGCAAGGTGCAGATGGAAATCGTCGCCGTTCTGGCGCTGATCTCGCTCTTTACCCACAATCACCTCTTCTGGATCGCTGGCTTGCTGCTCGCGTTCGTCCATATTCCGGATTTTTCCACTCCGCTCTATTCGATCGCGGATTCGCTTGCGAAACTCTCCGGCAGACCCACAGTCGATGAGGAGACCGACAATCCCGCCCGTATCGAACACAGTGAGCCGGCGTCTCTGCCGGAACCCGTGGTCCGCACCAACACCATGGCGGAGGGATCTGCACATGTTTGAGTTGATCCTATGCTCCATGCTGACGATCTTCCCGGATTACCTCTTCCGCCGCTACGGCCAAGGCAAGAGGATCGGCATCGACATCACGCTTTACACCATGTGGTACGAGCTCCGCTGGGGCATTAGCGCCTGTCTGCTGCTGACGGTTTCGCTGATCACCATGATTTTTTACTTCCACCCGTCGACCAAGAGTGTCACGGCGATCTTCCGCACGGTGACGATCCTGCCGGAATCGGTCGGTCGCGTCGACGAAGTCTATGTCGGCTTGAACCAGAAGGTCGCCGCCGGCGATCCGCTTTTCCGGCTGGACGGCGCCCAGCAGGAGGCCGCGATCGAAACCGCGCGGCGCCAGATCGCGGAACTCGATGCCGAAATGACGGTCACCAAAACCGAACTCATAACGGCGGACGCGCAGATCAGCGAGGCGCAAAGCGCCTTGCAGACGGCTATCGACGAATACGAGATGAAAGCCCAGCTTCTCAAAACCGACGCGGTTGCCAGACGCGAGGTCGAGCGTCTCGAAACCACCGTCGAGGGCCGCAAAAGCGCCGTGGCCGCGACCATTGCCACCAAGGCAACGCTGGAAACCAAGATCGCCACCCTCCTGCCGGCCCAAAAGGCGAGTGCCGAAGCGGCATTGGCGCAGGCGCAGGTGGAACTTGATAAAACGACGGTGCACGCAGGTATTGCCGGAACCGTCCAGCAGTTTACGCTGCGGGTCGGCGATGTCGTCAATACCATGATCCGTCCGGCGGGTATTCTGGTGCCCGAGCAGGCAGGGCGTGGCAATCTGATCGCCGGCTTCGGTCAGATCGAGGCTCAGGTGATGAAGCCCGGCATGATCGCCGAGGCAACCTGCATCGGCAAGCCCTTCACCATCATCCCTCTCGTCGTGACTGAGGTTCAGGACGTGATAGCGGCGGGGCAATTGCGACCGACCGACCAGTTGATCGATGTTCAGCAGATGGCCCAGCCCGGAACGCTCACCGTCTTCCTGCAGCCACTCTTTCCCGGCGGCCTCGACGGCGTGCCGCCCGGGAGCAGTTGCATCGCCAATGCCTACACCAACAACCATGATGCCCTTGCCGATCCGAACATCGGCACGTTGAAATGGGTGTACCTGCATGTCGTTGATACCGTCGGCCTCGTGCACGCGATGATCCTGCGCATGCAGGCCATGCTGCTTCCGGTCCAGACCCTGGTCTTCAACGGCCATTGAACATGCGTCGGCGGCACCCAGAATGTGCTGCCGCCGACGTTTCTAAGCCCAATCGCAATTGTCCCCCTCGCATCAAACCGGACTGGATTTGAATATGGGCAGCTTGCTGCAAGAAATCCGCCACAACCGGGCACTCTGGTTGCTCATTTTCGTACCAATCGTGCTTGCAGCAGAACATCTGGCGCCAACCTCACACACGATGCTGTTCATCCTGTCGATCCTGGCGATTTTTCCACTCGCTGTGCTCCTCAGCCACGCAACGGAAGGTGTTGCGGCAAAAATGGGTGACGCGAGCGGCGGCCTGCTCAATGCGACACTCGGCAACCTGACGGAACTGGTCATCGCTCTTACCGCGCTACAGGCCGGCCAGCATGATTTGGTCAAGGCTTCCATAGCAGGCGCGATCGTCACTAATACACTGTTTCTGCTAGGAGCTTCCTTTTTGGTCGGAGGATTGAAGTACCGGACCCAGGAATTCAACCGCATCAATGCTCGCTTCCAGTCGAGCCTGCTCTTCGTCGCGACGGTCGCGATCCTGATCCCGTCCGCGGTATCGGCCGCTGATTCCGTCGTCATGTCGGGGTTCACCCGGCAACTGAGTATCGGTCTCTCCATTCTACTGATCGCGGTTTATGCCCTTGGCCTGCTGTTTTCGCAAAAGACCCATCGCGAACTCTTCAGCAGCCCCGAAGCCGGCGAACACGGATCCAGCCCGCCGATGAGTGTTGCGCTTGCGACGCTTGCCGTCACGACGCTGCTGGTGGCGCTAGTCGGTGAAATCTTCGTCGGCTCAGTGCAACAGGCCGCAACCTCCTTCGGCATGACGCCGGCCTTCATCGGCTTCATCATCGTGGCGCTGGTCGGGGGCGCTGCCGAGATGGCCTCGGCCTTCTCGGGCGCCAGCAAGAACCGGCTCGATCTCAGTGTAGGGATCGCGCTCGGCAGCGCCGCGCAGATCGCGCTCTTCGTGGCGCCCGTTCTGGTGCTTCTAAGCTATGTGATCGGCCCGACGCCAATGGACCTGCAATTCTGGCCCGGCGCGGTCGTCATGATGTTCCTTGCAGCCATGACCGTCGTTCTCGTGACCTCCGGCGGACATTCGACCTGGTTCGTCGGCGTGCTGCTGCTGATGGTCTACCTGATCCTCGCCATGACCCTCTACCTGCTACCGCCTCGGACATCGGACACGATACCGATTGCGACGACCAGTCAACCAACAGGAAATTAGGTTTTCAGAGAAAAGCGGGAACCGGTTTTCCAAATAGACAAACGAGAACAAAGAAACTCAGAGTTCACGGAGAATCCTTGTGCTGCTGGTCATCGTGACGGGAACAGCCCTGCTGCTTGCCACCATCGCCGTGCATGGCGTCGCCGTTCTGTGGCTCTATTACATCGGCATCCGCCCCCTCAGCCATGCGGAGAACCTCAGCCCCCTTGCGCGCCTCGGATGGTGCTACGTTTTTGTCGTCGGCTTCGTCATCGCCCATCTGATAGAGATCATCATCTGGGCACTCGCCTATAAGCTGACCGGTGAATTGCCGGACTTTGAAGAGGCCCTCTATTTCTCTGCGGTCACCTTCGCAACGATCGGCTATGGGGATGTGACGCTCGGTGGGAAGTGGCGGCTGGTCAGCGCCCTAGAGGGCGTGAACGGCATACTGCTGTTCGGCTGGACGACGGCCTTCCTCTTCAAGGTTTCCGCCGTCCTTTGGTTCGGCCAGACAACGCCCGCCGAACCTGAAGGCCTCCGGGACGAAGACTGAGGCTGCTAACGGCAAGCCTAGCAGTTATAGGCGCCGGTGGCGCAACGCCGGGTGGTTCGCCGGGCGACACCTGCCACGCTGACCGGCGTCAACGGACGGCCAACTCTTGCGACAGCATCCGGAGCAAGCGTGAGGATCGAGAGGGTTGGACTATCCTTCGACAGATCCCCCACGCCCAGCAATGCCGCCCAGACGAGACAAACAATTCCTGCGCGCTTGAAGAGGGTCATTTCTTATCTCCTACCATGAAGTTTTCTGGCAAATCGCCAAGGCTGTGTTTGAGATCGTTCACATCAATCTTTTCGGCATTGCTTGTATTCTTGAAGCCGAAATCATCCGATTTGGCACTGTCTCCGGATTTCCAATTGCTGATCTGAACGCTGTATGCGGGCCCACCTCGGACCTGGCTGGATGTTATATCCAACCTACAGGGGTACGGCTCTGCGCCGTGAGCGATCCAGATTTGAAAGTCTACATCATCCTTGCGGAATGCGAGAGAGTCACACTCGGTCCCATTGATGACGCCACTTCCGAGATCCTTGGAGTCATAGACGCCCTTCATCAGCTCGTCATAGGCCGTGGTCATCAGCAGATCAGCCGCCGGCAACGGCAGCCCGTACTTGTCCTTCAGCTCGTCTATCAGATGGTCCACCGTGCCGGGGATTTCGACCTGTGTGTACTTGTTGACGTTCTTTCCAAGCAGTGTCAGCGTCTTGCCGTCGAACAGGGCCTCGCTGTCGATAAAGCCGCCGGAGCGGGACGTGTGTACCTTATCCGGTCGATTGAGAATCACAGTCCCGGAGCTTGCGAGCCCGAGCTTTTGATCGCTGTTGGTGACAACCTGGAGATTGGAGTCATAGGAGAACGACATGGCCTTTTGCCCTGCCAGGTAGTCCGTCATGGCCTTCAGCAACTTTTTGGCTTCAGTCGAGTCCGTCGTCCTTACGAGTTCGACCCGACGATTGAGAGCTCTCCCAGCACCACTGTCGTCGCTGGCGACAGGCATCGTCTGCCCGACACCTCCTGCCTGCAACCTATCGGCAGCGATCCCACGCTCGACAAGAGCTGCCTTGATGGCTTCCGCACGGGCTATGGAGAGCTGTTGATTGGTTTCCGCATTGCCGCTCGAATCCGTGTGGCCGACAATTCTCAAGCCCCATTCCGGGAAATTCTTGAGCGCTGTGGCAATGTCATCAAGGATCGCTTCCGTGCCCGATCTCAAGGTCGAGGCGGAGATGCCGAAGCGCAGGCCGTGAACGTCGTAGCGTTCCCGCGTCTCCAGCGCCTGCTGCATTGCGTCTCGGCTATACTTGGTCTCAATATCCTGGGCCTGAGATGACGTGTTGGCGACTGCCAGCAAGGCCACCGTCGCCAAAATGCCCCCTGCCATACCGTGCTTCCAGGCCAAGGGTCGGCGTGTCTGGATTCGAATGTGTTTTTTGGATTCAGATATCGTTTTAGGTTTGCTTGACATCAGATTGGTTCCTTGTCGCTGATGCGTGAATTTGACAGTCAGTCCATGCTCTTCATCATTCAAATGCCTCCTTTGGTTGCACTGCAGTACAAGAGGTTTAGGGCTGAATCTGGTCGTCGTGGGTCGCTTGCGCTGCCGTCTGCGACCGCACATCGCTACGATCCGGCAATGATGCCGACGATCACTGTTCCCCAGGTCGTCAACAGAATGTGGCCGATTGGAACGGCCGGCGTATATCCGAGCACCGCGACCATGCTGCCTGATCGCTCTTGAACGGCTGCCATTGCAGCCGTCATCGTCTGGGCGCCGGCAAGACCACCAAGTAGTAGAATCGGGTTCATACCCAGAACGTAGCGGCCGAAATAAAGTCCGACGATCATGGGCGTGATGGTCACGATCATCCCGCCGAAGAGAAGACCAACGCCCGCGTCAGCAATGGCTGAAAAAAAGACAGGCCCCGCATGCAGACCGGTCATCGCGACGAAGGCGGAAAGCCCGAGCGCCGTCATCAGCGAGACAGCGGCATCCGGTATTCGACCAAACAGAGGAAAGCGCGTGCGCAGATGCCCGACCATCAATCCTGCCAGCAGCGTGCCGACACTGGTGCTCAGGGAAATCCGCATGTCGCCGATCGGAACTGTGACGAGAACGCCGACAAGCCCGCCGAGAAAAATCGCAAGTCCGAGAACAAAGAAATCCGTCGTTGTCGCAGGTGCCACAACAACACCGATCCGCTTGCCCGCAACCGAGACGACCGGCTCCGGCCCGACTACCCGCAGGATGTCACCACGCTCAACAGTAATACCCGGTGCGATCGGGATATCCTGCCCCCCACGTGTCAGGGCGCGCAGATAGAGGCTGCGTGTCCAGTTCTCCGTGGCCACATCCTCGATGCTCCGCCCCTTGATCTCGCGGTTTGTCAGGAGAATGTCGGCAACCGACACCGGGATATCGAGAAGTTCGCGGTCCTCTACCTCCTCGCTGCGCGGTCCAAGGACCGTTACCAGCGCTTCTCGCGTCCCCGACACAGCAACAATATCTCCCGAATTGATCCCCAATGCCGGAGCCGCTTCAACGATCGCGCCGTCGCGTCGAAGACGCTGAACGAAAAGCCTGTGTTGGGGGAATGTTGCCTCCGCATGCTGGATAGACATGCCTGCGATGGGCGCGTTTTCTGCGATCCGATAGGCGCGCATTTCGAACCTGTGCCAAGCCGAGGAGACGCCGGCTCGCGTTCGGGTAATCCCGTATTCCTTTTCCAGTTTCAGCGCCTCGGCGACCAGGTCGATGCCGAGCAGCTTGGGACCGACGACACTGCAGAATAGAATAACACCGACTGCACCGAAGACATAACAAACAGCATCCGCCACCGCGACATGGGCGACGAACCTCGCGCGGTCGGCTTCTGGCAATGGCAGGGCATTGATCGCTTCCGTCGCCGTACCCATGGCCGGGCTTTCGGTCAGGGAACCGGAGAGAAGGCCAGCCGCAAAGCCGGGATCGAGTCCCAGGATCTTTGCAACTGCGATGGCTGTCAAAAGCCCGGTCACGCAGACGACGATGGCGAGAAGTACGGGTTTCATCCCGTCCCGCTTCAAGGCCTGCAGAAACTGCGGCCCGACCGAGTAACCAATCCCGAAGAGGAACAGCAGGAACAGAAAGGATTTCGCCATGCCGGCCACAGGCACATGGGCGAACTGGCCAATGAGGATGCCCGCAAACAGTGAGCCAGTAACAGGTCCCAAGCCAAAGCCCCGGAATTTAACCGTCCCGATCAGATATCCGATGCTGATTGCAAGGAATACAGCCAGTTCGGGATATTTGACCAGAAATTGCTCGACCCAAAGCATGATTAGACGAACTCCCCCTTGCCTCGTATCGAGGCATGCCCACCCTCATCACCTGCCGGAACGTTCGTGTCGAAACCGGCAAGCCTGAAAATACACTGGTGGAACGATCAGGCGCCGCGTCATATTGCAGAGCCTGATCGTTGCCCATTACCGCTTCATCTTGGCTGAGACAGCGTCCGGTTTGACCAGCTTCAGCCCTCTTGCCTTCTCGTAACCGTGGATTTCCTTCACATCGAGCTTGCGCATGAAATCGATTGTCTCCTGCGTCAGCACCTGCCCCGGCACCATGATCGGGAAGCCGGGCGGATAGGGAATGACGAAGTTGGCCGAGACCATTTCCGGCCCCTCCGTCAAGCGCCGGTCGCACTCGGCTCCGAGAAGCGGCACGTATTCACACACCGACGCGTCATACGCGTTGAAGAAGGCAGTGCGGATATCACCTTCCGGGGTCATTCGTCCCGCATCGCTGCGATAGACCTCGTGGAAGTGGCTGAAGTTCGGCAGGTCGGGCACGTCGGTCATCAGCGATTTTACCCGTGCGGCAAACGCCTTACGTTCACCCTCCCCGCCATCGGCGAGACGCTTGTCGATGCCATGGCATATCTCGACCATGACGCGAATGAGATGCGCGATATCGCTGCGCGTGTTGTTAATGTTCGACTGCAGCAACACGCTGTTCCGCGAGGTCTTGTTCAACTGGATATCGTACTCAGTCGCGAGCAACCCCTTGAACTGTGTCCCGTCGAAACCGGCAGTTCCGCAGACCAGCGTCATGCGAGTAGGATCGAGGTAAAATTCGTCCTCCCGCATCGACTTGATCGCCGTTGCCCAGGTCGAACCTGGCGCCAGATAGTCCTTGAAGCCCGACTGCCGATAGGCCTCGGGTATCATCTCGTCCGCTCCCAGTACTCGAAAGTATTTCGAGATCAGCGGATGTTCGTTGATCGCCTGGCGGATCTTGAGCGCGATCTCGATCGCGTTCATGACGAGACCATAGCCATCAAGTTCCATCTGCCGCCGCGCCACATCGAGACTGGCGATAAGCTGCTGGTTCGGGCTGGTAGAGGCGTGGGTGAAGACAGCCTCGTGGAACTGAGCTTCCACAGTATGAAAATCCACGTCCTTGACCAGCAGCATCGAGCCCTGCCGGATCGCCGACATCGATTTGTGCGTGGAGTTGGTTTGGTAGACCCGGAGTCGAACGGCTCGCGGATCGGGGATCAGGCGCACAGCCATGAGCGTTTCATCCGAAGGATTGTCACCGAGTTCCGTCTGCTGTTCATCATAGGCCTTGATGGACGCAGGATCGCGCAACCATTCTTCCAGATCCCCGGCCGCGCCCATAGCCGTGCGCGGGCGCAGGAACGGCGAGAACCGAGCGAACCCGGACCATGCCTCGTCCCACAGGAAGATGAGGTCAGGCTTGATCGAAAGGCACTCCTCCATCACCCGCCGGACATTGTACATATGCCCGTCGAAGGTGCAGTTGGTAAGGTCAAGCAGCCTCAGCCGATCGAGACGCCCTTCCGCTCTCAGCGCCAGCAGCGCGCGCTTGATCGTCGCGAGCGGCACCGCGCCATACATCGAATATTCCGTCATCGGAAAGGCTTCGACATAATAGGGCTGCGCGCCGGTCAACACCATGCCGTAGTGGTGCGACTTGTGGCAATTGCGGTCGACGACGGCGATGTCGCCAGGCGCCAGCAGGGCCTGAACCGCCATTTTGTTAGATGTCGACGTGCCATTGGTCACGAAGAAGACGTGGTCGGCGCCGAAGGCACGCGCGGCCATCTCCTGCGACCGCTTGATAGTGCCGGTCGGCTCCAGAAGACTGTCCAGCCCACCTGTCGTCGCGCTGCTTTCCGCAAGGAAGAGGTTGAGGCCATAGAATTCGCCCATGTCTCGGATCCAGTCGGACTTGAACACAGACTTGCCGCGCGCAATGGGCAGCGCATGAAACGTCCCGATCGGCCGACGCGCATATTTCTTCAGATTGTCGAAGAACGGCGTTTCAAAACGCGCCTGCACACCTTCCATGATGGCGAGGTGCAGTTCCAGCGGCTCTTCGACCGCATAGAAGATACGACGCACAGCATCGGCGGCTGGATCTCCAGCAAGTTTTTCGACCTGGCGGTCAGACAGTAGGTAGATGTCGAGTTCCGGACGGATTCTCTTCAAAGAACGCGCAAGGCGAAGCGCCGAAACATCCGATCCCTCAGTTTCTCCGAGTGGGTCCAGCACCGAGCGCAGCACTGGCGCGTCATGGCGTGAGCGGTAGGGAAAGCCCTCGGCGAGCACCACGGAAATGATATCCGGGTTCAACGCCGCCGCGCAGAATGCGTCTTCGAATGATCCAACAAAGATCGGTTCATATATAAAACCGTCCTCAGGACGTCGCAGTCTGCGAACTTCGTTAGCCAATGCGGGCCATCGTGCTGCCGGCTGGCTGTTGACGAACAGCACCTCGAAATAGGGCCGACGGCCGCCTGTTTCACCTGTCGCCGGCGGCATGATGTCGACCACCTCATCGTCCGACATCACATCGTGAACGTCCCACTCGGCCAAGCGACCCTTGTAGGCATGAGTCAGAAGCCCGTTCGAGATGCGCCGCGCCAGCTTCGCGGCTCCGGTGGGATCATTGCTGGCGATACGTTCCTTCAAGGCGTCGAGCAATCGCGTTCCGGGATAGGCGTGGTATTCTTCAGCAGCTCCCGCTGCGGCGAGCGCCAGTTCCAACCCGGCTCGTTCACCACGATTGGCGGCCCATGCGTCAGCTAGGCTGGTAAGTTCGCGCCAGTTGTCTGCACGCGCTGAATGTATCAGCAGGAACTGGTCGATATGTGCGGTCTCGGTCATCGAGTTCTCCCCGTTCTGTCTTGATCGAACGTCATCGTCGACGCCGTCCGAATGGTCGGCCGCATCGGCAGTTTCCCTGCTACTAAAGATTTCGGTGCGAGACGTTCCTGATTTCTGGATCTAAGCGAAGCGTTTGCGCAAAACTGCCGCGCATCGTTGCGTGGCAGGTATCCGGTGCGGGCGGGATCGGCTGCTCACGGCAGTATCCCGCCCAAACCTCAGGTCATCATCATGACGAGGACCATGCCCCAGATCGTCAGGAGCGTGTTTCCGACGGCATAGGTCACGGTGTAGCCAAGCCCTGGGATCTGGCTCTTAGCCCGGTCGTTGATCATCCCAAGCGACGCAGTCGTCGTCCGGGCGCCCGAGCAGGCCCCCAGCAGAATGGCGGGGTGAAACCGGAACACGTATTTGCCCACATACATAGCCAGCACCAGAGGCACTGTCGTTGCGAATATGCCCCACAGGAACAGGCTGAAGCCGAGCTGCTGCAGGCCCGCGACGAAACCCGGTCCGGACGAGATTCCGACCACCGCGATGAAGATATTGAGCCCGACCGAATTCATGAACCAGACAGTCGGTGACGGGATTCGCCCGAATTTCGGACGAACGGAGCGCAGCCAGCCAAAGAAAAGGCCGGCGATCAGCGCGCCTCCGGACGTGGAGAGCGTGAAGGGCACGTCTCCGACTTTATAGACCAGCGCGCCGATCAGCGCGCCGATGGTGATCGCTCCGCCAATGAATGCAACATCGGCAATGTCGGTCTGACGGTCCAGTACACCGAGAGCGTTAGCGGCGGCGGTTGTGTCCTGCGTCCTCCCAACAACGGTCAAAACATCACCGCGATGAATCTGCGTGTTGGGGAGAATTGGAATTTCTGTCGCAGTGGCCCCACGGGCGATACGGCGGAGGAAAACCCCACGGGCCGTCGGCCATTGCGCCAATTCCGCCAGCGTCTTGCCGTCGGCCTTTTTGTCCGTCACAAGAATATCGACCCCTTCCGCAGGCACTGCGAGCAACTCGCGATCGTCAACTTCTTCGGCAGCAGGGCCGATCAGGCTCACCAGCACATCGCGGCGCCCGGCCACGGCAACGATGTCTCCGGCCTGTATGACGGTGTCGGCAGTTGCGTCCTCGATCTTGCCGCCGCGACGGATCCGCTCGACAAACACTCGCTGCTCAGGAAACATGGACTCGGCCTCACGCGCCGTCTTTCCGACGACAAGCCCGTCTTTGCGAACCCTGTAGGCCCGCAATTCGTAATGATGCCAAGCCGTGCCGGCTCCACCCATTTCCTTTTTACCGCCCTTTTCCTCCTCATACCGCTTACATTCGGCTTCGAGGTCAATACCGAGGAGCGCAGGACCGATCAGTGCCAGCACAATGGCCGAACCCACAGTGCCGAAAATGTAGGTCACCGCATAAGCGACCGGCATTGCATCAAGCAGCCGCTTCGCTTCCTCCGGTGGCAAGCCAAGACGGTTGATGGCGTCAGTCCCGAGGCCCATTGATGCGGAGATGGTCTGCGAACCGGCATAGAGCCCCAGTGCGGATCCCATGTCATACCCCGCAAATTTTGCGGCAAGATATGGTGCGCCCAAACAAAAGAGGCACACCACCACAGCGAACAGCGCTTGAGGTATGCCATCCTTTGCGATGCCGCGCACGAACTGCGGCCCCACACCGTAGCCGACGGCGAAAAGGAACATCAGAAAGAACGTCGCCTTGAGCGGAGGCGAAATCGTAATCCCGAGCTGTCCGATAATGACAGCCGCGATCAACGTGGCCGTCACCGCCCCAAGTCCTAAACCTTTATAGGTAAAGGAGCCGAAGTAGTACCCCAGCGCCAAGGACATGAATATCGCAATTTCAGGATATGTGCGAAGCGTATCTGCAAACCAGTCAAGCATAGTTCCCCCTATTGCTCTGATCCGGATATCTATTTATGAATGCACGTCGCTATTATTGCGAGCATACACACCTGCTGTTTCGATTCAAGCTGGTATTTTTATGTTTAAATTTGATTTTTTGCGCAGTTTTTTATGATCGTCTGGAGAGCGGTTCCATCGCTCGGGACGGCATCTACCTCGAACGACTGCTAGACGAATGAAGTGTGCCTTTTAGACCAGCACGAGTGCAGGGGCTTGGATGACAACAATCTTCCGCGATCTCAGAGGGACGGACCCAACTTCTGCATTTTCCATTCCTTCGTAATTATAAAGGCTCCCCGATACTCCACCGATGACGTGGTTTTGCTGGGGAGTCAAAGCATTTTCGATCTTCTCGATTCGATAGATGTAGAGAAATCGAGCCGCGCGATCGATGCGCGTTGCAGGGATCTGTAAATTCGTCCCGAGAGTCTTGAGGCACAGATGGTCGTTCGCCAGCTTTTGGACGTGGCGCCATTGACGAAATGGTGTGCGAGTTCCTTCCGCACGCTCCACTCTGGCTGGCGGTTGATGAAAATGACTATCCGCTGGCCTTCATGCTGATCGACGAAGGACACATGGAAGCGCTATTCGTTGATCCCGCCCTGCGTGGAAACGGTATTGGTGCTGCCCTTGTGAAGCACGGCCTCGTGCTTCATCCAAAAATGACAACCGATTGTCAACGAGCAGAATGATCAAGCTGTTCGCTTCTATGAACGAATGGGGTTCAAACAGACAGGTCGCTCGCCAATCGACGGCCAGGGCAGGCCATATCCACTCATCCACCTAGAACATGTGAACTGATTGGCGCCCCCGGCATCAAACTCGGCAGCTTCATTGCGCTGAAATTAATGGGTTCACGGCCTAGCAAGCCAGGGAGAGAAAACTTGCAATCAAAGCCGGCCGCTACAACTCCTTGACACCCATTTGACGCTTGGCACGGCGTTCGCAGCAACTATATTGTGTGTGCCGATGCGGCAGATGCTGGGTGATAAATGGACGACAAACTACAGGGGCGTGGCGCCCACAGCGCGGTAATCCGAGAACGTGCGGAAGCCGAGATGAAATCGCTCGGCATCGATGAGTTCTTAATTGGCGTGTTGGTGGAGGCGTTTTATGCTCGCGTGCTTTCACATCCGCAGCTCGGACCAGTATTTGATGCGAAGCTGGCGGGGCGGTGGCCGGAGCACATGGAGAAAATGAAGAGCTTCTGGTCCGCCGTTGCATTCCGCAGTGGCGCCTATGGCGGAAAGCCGGTTCAGGCTCACCTTGGCGTTGCAAACATGACGCCAGAGCTTTTTCCGCAATGGTTGGAGCTGTTTGCTGCAACGCTTGACGAAGTCGTTCCTAGTCCGGAAGCCAGAGCCTGGTTTACTGAAACTGCGGATCGCATAGCACGAAGCCTGACGCTTTCGCTTTTCTACAATCCGGCACTCGACGACCCGGCACTAACCCGAATCTAGCGATCTTTTAAAGGTCTGCGCGAATGGAGAAGCCGTCCTGTCCAACAGTCGCCAGTTCTTTGGTCAGTTGGCAATGACGTCGACGATCCTGCCGCTCAGCCATGTCGAATTGATCCCCCGCTTGCGTAGCTCCATGCCGGGGGTGCGCCCGGCGCACTCACGCGGTGAAACGTATGAGACGCTCCATTTCTCCATAAAAAGGCAATATGATCCTCGATCGTTTCGCGAATAAGGGCAGAGATGTCCGCCTCCAGTGCAAGATCGCCGGTTGTTGCAACTGTATCGTCAGCAATCAGTACCCTGATTCTTTTCACATCAAATATCTCCTCGGGCCGCCCATTGAAGTGAAGATACAGCGTTCGGTGCACCGCTGCTCTGACGGTATCACGGTCGCGAACACCCAACATGGTCACCTCCAATAACCTTTAAGATGCAACCCAGACCAGTATTGTAGATGCTTTGTGAAATTGACGACTGATACGAATGAAATGAAACTCCCATGATCCTTAGGATATATTGTCCAAGCATCTGCCTCAAGCCGAATGCCTGTGCTGCCATCACCACGTGAATGGTGGGCTAGTCTACACAAGCATTGGCTGTTGCTTCAAATTCATATCTGCTCTTTCTCCACGCCCTTGCGCGATCCGAAATAGGGGCGCCGTTCTGTCTCGCTTGCTCTAAGAGTATGGCGAAGCTGGAGCAGGTCTTTGCGCGCGATGAGACCCTTAAGCCGACCACTTTGTGGATCTACGATCGGAATGCGACCAGCGTCCGTGATGAGCATGAGGTCGGCGACATAACCAACCGTGTCGTCGGGATGGGCAACTGGCAGCGAGGCGTCCGAGACGAGATCTCCAAGGAGTTGGCCGGAAAACTCTTTCTCTTGCTGCCACCGCAAGGCATCCGCGCGCGAGACCAATCCCTTAAGAACGCCGTTGCTGTCCACGACGGGATAGATACGGTGGGCGTTTGCCGTCGCTACAAAAAAGCTGGTGGCTGTATCAACGGTCATATCGGTTGGAAGCGTGTCGACCTCCTTGATCATGATGTCACGAGCACGCGCAAATTCGAACGGATCGATGCCGTATTCGCGGGTGATGTGCTGGCCGCGGCGGGCGATTTTCTCGGTCAGGATCGATCGGCGGAGCAGAAGCACAGTCACGGCATAGGCGGCAACTGTCGCGGCCAGAAGCGGCAGCAGGGCCGACACATCGCCGGTCAACTCGACGGCAAAGAAGGTTCCCGTCAGTGGCGCGCGCATGGTGCCACCCATCATTGCCGCCATACCAAGCAGCGCCCAGAAACCGGGATCTCCGGGAAGGACAAGACCGACGAGCCAACCAAGCGCGCCTCCGAAAGTCAGGAGCGGCGCAAGGACGCCGCCCGAAGTTCCCGACGAGAGTGCGACCAGCCAGATTGCCGCCTTTACGAGCAAAATCGTCAAAACCGACGCGGGCAAGATGCTGCTGTTCAGCAGACCGTCGATGATATCGTAACCGACGCCAAGCGCCCTTGGCTCGATCAGACCGCCGAGGCCAATGACAAGCCCGCCGAGCGCAGGGCACCACATCCAGTGGATTGGCAGCGCTTCGAAAAGGTCTTCAACCTTATAGAGCAGCGTTGTCAGGATGCCAGATTGGATGCCCGCGATGATACCCATCGCCGCACAAAGCAAGATGCCCCACCAGGGCAGGTCCATATGAAACTGCCTGGGAAAGAGAGGCCCCGTCTGAAACAGGAATGGCCGCCAGCAAACGGAGACACAGGCGGCAACCGCAACAGGGATGAAACTACGCGGTTTCCACTCGAAGAGCAGCAGTTCAACGGCCAGCATGATCGCCGCGATCGGTGAGCCGAAGATCGCAGTCATACCAGCGGCAGCACCAGCGACCAGCAGCGTCTTGCGCTCGGCCGAGCTTAGATTGAAGCATTGCGCAAACAATGAGCCGATCGCGCCGCCCGTCATGATGATCGGCCCTTCCGCACCAAACGGCCCCCCGGTTCCGATCGAGACCGCCGATGAGAGCGGTTTCAGGATAGCGACCTTCAGCGACATGCGGCTGCCCCCGATCAGGATGGCCTCGATCGCCTCCGGTATGCCGTGACCGCGGATTTTTTCTGATCCGAAGTGGGCCATCAGCCCGATCACGAGGCCTCCGACGACGGGGATGAGAACCATCCAGACCGAGCGATGCGCTTCGGCCAAGGACGCTGGCGCAACGCTGAGGCGGCCAAACCAGGTAAGGTTTGTCACCAGCGAGATGAGACTGACCAGAACCCAGGCAGCAAAGGCGCCGCCGGTGCCAACAACCAGAGCCATTCCGGTTAACGCGAGAACGCGCTTGTCGGTGGTAAAATCCCCGGCCTCGCGCCGGGAGAGGCCGCCCATGAAATCATGGGTACGGTGCGGATTTTCTTGTGATGACATTGTAGGTCCTGCTGCCAATATTGGTTGGCGCGGATATATATCGTATTACGACATATATCAACTGGCGAAGAGAACCGGTTGCAGTCAGGCGATCTCTGCCTGCAACCGGCCGAATGTCTCGGGCATCAGAGAGTTGATAATGAGCGCGCAACGCTGCAGGTTTGCTGGGGCAGGCGATTTTTACGAAACGCGCATAAGGTGCCGGAATTTTTACGACGGCCGCCTATCTGTGGGTTACCTGCCAACAGGTGTGGCCGTATATGGGCTTCGAAGGCACAAATCGCGGGGAGGAAAGGTGAAAAAACTGGAGGACGATCTAACGGACGCCGATTACGAGGCGCTGTCCAACCTGCGCTATACGCTTCGCCGCTTTATGGATTTCAGCGCATCGGCGGCGCAGCAGGAAGGCTTGCCTGCGCAACAGCATCAGGCCCTCCTTACGATCCGTGGGCATCGCGGCTTCGAAGCCATGACGATTGGAGCCCTGGCTGAGCGCCTGCTTATTGCGCCGCATTCGGCCACCGAACTTGTTGGAAGGCTCGTCGCTGCGGGATATGTCTCACGGACCACTGATCTCGCAGACAAGAGAAAGCAAACATTGGCGCTGACCGAGAAAGCCGACGCAGTTTTGAAGCGGCTGACAAAAACACACATTGCTGAGATTAAAGAGTTGGCACCACAGTTGATCGACATCCTTCGTGATTTGCAGCGCGATTTGTGACTTCATACGGCATCCCAAGAGAGAATACGTCCGAAAGCAGGCAAGATCGAAGATATCCGGTCGGATGCAATTCGATACCATCGCGTCCAAAGAAGGATGTTGGACGATAAGAAATTGCCGCGGGCGAGGTTGGAGAACCGGAACCGGTATAATCTTCAACACTGCCGTGACCGAAGCTGAATTTCGATACGGTCTTCGTTAGCTCCCCCGACGATCGCTACCGCATGACTTGGAGGCAGCCATTTTACCAATATTTTCCGAAGATCTCGCCGGGCGCGTGCTGCAGTTTGACGCGCAGATTGCCGCCATTAATCTGTCGCGAGGCGCCGCACTTGTTCTGGAATGCAGCAGATTTCGAGGGCCTTGCCCTGAGCTTCATAAATCCCTGGAACTCCGGTGACATCAAGACCTTAACGAATATCCCGCGAACCCTGAAGCCATGCCGCCTATTGTTTTCCGACCGATGTAAGCGCGAAGCAATCAAGGAAAACAAACAAAATGCCGGGGCTTGCCTCTCGCAATCTCAACTCGCCGCGTTCATGGGTTAGCCAATTCAGGACTGTGGCCCAAGCTATCGAAAATCAGCGCGAAGTCCTCGGGCCGTGTCACGAGGTCCGCCAGCGAATACCGATCCAGAACCGCCAGGAAAGCAGACAGTGCTTCCTTGAGCATACCCGTTAGACGGCAGGCGGGAGCGACGATGCAGTTTCCGCAGTCCACAAGATCGAAACCGCCTTCGGTACGGCGGACGAGTGCGCCAATGTTGATGTCTTTGGGAGGCTTGCCAAGCCGGATACCACCGTTGCGCCCACGAATGCTTTCAACGTATCCGGATTGGACCAGTTCGGTGACCACCTTCATGAGATGGTTCTGCGAAATCCGATAGGTTTGCGCCACTTCCGCAATCGAGCACAGGCGATCCGGACGTGCTGCCAGATAGAGCAGCACCCGCATCGAGTAGTCGGTGAACAGCGTCAGCTTCATTTGAATTCCCGGAAACGGCGATCGACCATATAATTGCATCTTTCAAAGGGCAGGTATCTCCTGCTCTCCCTGCCGGATCAGGAAGCCGAGCGATTCCGGTAGCTTCCAGAGGACGAAAGGCAGAAGCAGGAGCGGCACCGCAGCGGCGAAGAACATCGGCTTCCAGCCATAGTGCGGAATGAGCCCGATGCCGAGAGCGGCAGCCACCATGCCGCCGACGGAATAACCGGAAAACATCAGCGCCACCATGGTGCCGCGCATGCGCTTCGGGGCGTACTCGTTCATCAGCGCCACCGCATTCGGCATCAAGCCGCCGCAACCCAGACCGGCGATGAAGCGGAAGACCTTGAACTGGTCGGGCGAATTGGCAAAGCCGGTCAAGAGGGTGGCCGCGTTGAAGACAAGGAAGCTGATCGCGATCCCTTTCTTGCGGCCGATACTGTCGGCGAGCGGTCCGAAGATCAGCGCGCCGAACATCATGCCGAACAGTGCCCACGCCTGCAGCACACCGGCCTGCGGCTTGGTCAGACCCAACTCCGCAATCAGCGTCGGCAGTACCGTTCCGGCAACGAAGACATCGTAGCCGTCAACGATCAAAAGCAGCGCGCAGAGCGCTACCACCGTCAAACACCATTGCATTGGATATGATACCTTTTAGATATAGTATCAAAAAATACTCAGCAGAAAAGCACTTAGCGCATCGTAACATACCTAAAGAGGGAGAAAGAATGGATCTCCGCCAGCTCCGTTACTTCGTTGCGGTCGCGCGCGAACGCAATTTCACCCGTGCAGCGGAAATCCTGAACATCCCGCAGCCGCCGCTCAGCCGGCAAATCCAGCTCCTGGAAGAAGGGCTTGGCGTTCCCCTGATCATCCGCAAAAGCCGGCCGGTGCGGCTGACGGAAGCGGGACGACTCTTTTACGAGCAATCCCTGCAGGTTCTTGGCCGGGTCGACCAGATGGGCACGGCAACCCGCCGGGTGGGGCTGAACCAGAACAGTGTCTTCTCTATCGGCTTCGTCGCCTCAACCCTCTATGGCGGCCTGCCGTCGCTGGTCCGCAAGCTGCGCCAGCACGCGCCGGAACTCGATATCCAGCTTCTCGAAATGGTCTCGGTGCAGCAAATCCCCGCCTTGAAGGAAGGACGCATCGACATCGGCTTTGGCCGTCTGCGCCACAGCGATCCCAATGTCACCGGTATCGTTTTACGCGAGGAACGGCTGGTCGTCGCCATTCCCAAGGGCACGCCACTCGCCGAAAGCAATGCCCCCCTCCCCATTGTGGCGCTCGCCGACCGGAAGATCATCGTCTACCCGAAGGAGCCGCGGCCGAGCTATGCCGATCAGGTATTGAGCCTGTTGCAAGGCCATGATGCCCGGCCCGCCGAGGTTCACGAGGTCCGTGAAATCCAGACTGCCCTTGGCCTCGTCGCCGCGGATGCAGGCCTGTGCCTGATCCCAGCCTCCGCCCGCCAGATGCGGTCCGACGTGCATTACCGGCCGCTCGAGGAGACGGACGCCATCTCCCCGGTCATCCTCAACCAGCGGGCTGGCGACACCTCCCCCTACATCGACCTGGTCAAAAAGCTCATCCAGGAAATGTACGCCGAAAACCCACCGTGGCTGGATACAGAGCACAATTACATACCCTAAGTGCACCGCACATGTCTGTTTGTTCTCGAAAGCCTACGAGCCGCGGCTTGACGGCAGCCGGAATGGTGTTTGAAAGGCATAGGTGCGAGAAACCAGTTCTTACGTTCCACGATCACCTACGCCAGCGCGTTTAAAAATTTGCGCACCAAAGCCAAGGCTATGGCCTCTGTACCGGCTTACCGGAAATCTGGTGCCGGCGTTGGCTATTGGCCTGCGGCTGCAATGGCCAGATCAAGCCGTTCGCGGGCCTTTTTTGGCATTTTGCCAGACTTGACAGCCTCCAGATTGGTCGGATTGTCGCCCACGACGATCAAAGCGACCATTCCCATTCCGAAATGAGGTGTGCACTTGATGACGTAGTTACCGGCCTGATCGAAAGTCGCCTTGAACGTTTCGTTTATCTTGCTCTTGAACGGCGCAGCCCCCTGCGGGATCATATCTTTCACGGTCTCGGCATTGTGACCTTTATCTGTCGGGATGAACGTTACAGTATCACCGGGGCTTACTTTGATGAAAGCGGGCTCGAAGACCATGGCGCCGCTGTCGCCCTTGTTGAGCATATGAACTTCGAAATCCGCGGCAAATCCCGGAACGGCCATCGCGACCAGGATCGCAGCAGCGCCAGCAAGACCGTTGAAAACTCTTAGCATTTCATTTTCCTTTTTCACCGAACCCGATCGGGTCCCATGGGCAAGGAATACGCCCGAATAGGGCCTGGCTCTTTGATCGTGATCAAACAGGAACGGTGTTTGGCAGCGTCAATCGCGCGCGCCCTCGGCGAGCGATCTCAGCCCCGCGCTATCGATGACAAGAAGTTTCTGTCTGCCGCCTTCCACAAGCCCGCGCTCTTCCCACGAGGTCAATATGCGCGAGACCGTGTGGAGCGTCGTGCCGGTCATTTCCGCGATGTCCTGCTTTGTAATCGGGAAATCGATCCGGATACCATGACCTTCCTGCCGTCCCGCCTGCTGCGAAAGACGCAGGACAGCATGGGCGACGCGGCGCTCGACTTCCTGGGTCGACATTTCGCGGATACGGGTGTGGGCTTCCTCCAGCCGCTGTCCGATTGTCTGCATGGCGCTGACGGCAAGACGCGGGTTTTGTTCAACGAACTGCGGCCATAGATCGGTTGGCCAACACAGGATGACACTCTCCGCAGCGGCCTTGGCCGTTCCCGGATAATCCAGCCGCTGCAGCGCTTTGGCAAAACCGAAGAGGTCTCCGGGATGGACGATACGCACGATGATCTGCTGACCGTCCTGCGTCACTTGCGTCACTTTCAGCCGGCCATGCACCAGCAAGAAAAAATTCTCCGCCACCTGCCCCTGCTCGAACACGGCATCGCCCGCCGTCACGCGACGCGCGGTGGCATGGGTGAGAAGTCTGTCAAGGTCCCCGTCGCTTATCCTGTCGAACAGGAGGAGCGACCGGACGACTGTCCGGTCGATTTTCACTGGCAGATCCCTCTCGCATAATACGTGCCATGCCTCTAACATGCCTCTCCTCCAACAGAAAGCCTCACCGTAAGGCCTCTTTCCCGGCACGCACCACGAACAACGCATGCCAGCGTTATCCACGTCAAGACGAGCTCGACATTGTCCGGTGGCACGCCAACGGCACAGCCGCACCCTTCGGGTGCGGCATTGTTTCTCACGTTTGAAGGGGCGGGGCGGTGTACGCCTTGCCCCTTTTTCCAGAAGCATTCGCGCCGACCTCTCTGTGATGCGACAAACGGGATTTTCTCGCAAATGCGGCATCCCGACAGGCGGCCAGCCCCGCTCTTTGCCGTCACGCAAAGAAGGACCACGCTGATCGGCCTAGGAAGGATGATAAATGTGAAAGGAAGACGATCATGCCCACCATTCCAAATCCGGAACGCGTCAGACGCGCCGTCCCGCGCGGCCTTTCGCACACTGGCCCGGTGCTGTTTTCCTACGGCTTTCGACCGTTCTTCCTCGGCGCCGGTCTCTGGGCGGTCGCCGCTATGGCGCTCTGGATTGCGGCGATCACCGGGCACCTCGACCTTGCCGGAGCTTACGGCGCCCACAACTGGCATGCCCACGAGATGCTCTTCGGCTTCGCCCCGGCGGCACTGGCCGGCTTCCTGCTGACGGCAGTGCCGAACTGGACCGGCCGCCTGCCCGTTTCCGGCTGGCCGCTCGCTTTCCTCTTCGGGCTCTGGTGCGCGGGACGCGTCGCCTTGCTCGCGACAGACATCATCGGCGTCAGCGCGGCCGCTGCGATCGATGGGCTGTTCCTGGCGACTCTGCTTGCCATTTGCACGCGCGAAATCGTCGCCGGGCGCAAGTGGAAGGACTTGAAGGTGATTGCCGGCCTGCTGGCGCTTACCCTGGCCAACGGTTTCTACCATGTCGCGGCCATCAATGGCAGCGGTGACCATGTGGCGATCCGGCTCGCTGTCGCGGCCTATGTGGTGCTGGTGATGATCGTCGGCGGCCGCATCCTGCCAAGCTTCACCCGCAACTGGCTCGCAAAGTCCGGCCGCACGGATTTTCCCGTACCCTACAACGGCTTCGACACGGTCGCCATTCTGACAGGCGTCGGCGCGCTCGCCGCGTGGACCGTCGCCCCGGAACACCCCGGGACGGCCGGGCTCGGTCTTGCCGTCGCGGTGATACATTGCGTACGCCTGCATCGTTGGCAAGGGTGGGCAACCCGGCCGGAAAAGCTCCTCCTCATTCTCCATGTCGCCTACGCCTTCGTGCCACTTGGCTTCCTCGCCATCGGGTTGCATGCGCTGGGTCTGATTGAGGAGCGTTCCGTACTGCACTTGCTATCGGTCGGCGCAATCACTGGCATGATGCTGGCCGTCATGACGCGGGCAAGCCTCGGCCACACGGGCCGGCCGCTTCTGGCCTCGCGCATGACCGTTGCGGCCTATGGCGCGCTGATCCTCTGTGCACTTCTGCGCCCTCTCGGTGAAGTATTTCCCGATGTTGCCCCCGTCATCTACGCCGTTTCCGGCCTGCTCTGGATCGCGGCCTTCGGCGTCTTCAGCCTGGAATACGGACCGATCCTCGTTCGCACGCGCCGCACACCGCTGTAAACGCAAGTCAGCCCGGCAAGGCTTCAGGTTTCCACCATCATCTGCGGGGTCCAGGGCGGCTCGTAGGTCAACCGCACGTGCGTATGTTCGATCCCCGGAACATCCGACACGCAGCGTTCGACCGCCTCCTTGAGGAAGTAACTCGCCGGGCATCCCCGCGTCGTCGTGGTCATCGTGATGCGGGCGATGCCGCCCTCCTCCACGGCAATGTCGTAGATCAGGCCGAGATCAACGAGACTGCCTCCGATTTCCGGATCGACGATCATCCGCAGCGCATCGCGGATGGTCGCTTTCAGTGCTTCTTTCTCTTCATCCATCGTCTCACACCTTCGTCGAGCCGGCACGAACGAGGATCCGGTAGGCTTCACCGGTCGCGTCGAAATTACCGGCCCACCGGTATCCACGCTTGGTCAACTCCGGAAACAGGAAAAGCGGCTCGCGGGAGAGGAGCGCGAAGAGAATCTCACCCGGCTCCAGCCGGTCCGCGGCGGCAAGAATACGAACCATAGGCTCGGGCGGATCGAGATCGGACAGATCCAGGTATGTGGACGGATCTGGCCAGATCTCGGGGCGATCCGTATCGGGCGAAGTCGCAACGGCAATCGTCTCTTTCCGCGGCGTGAACAGCACGTCCCAGTCGCCACCCTCGATCTCGCGGGCTTCGTGGTCAAAGCCGCGGTTGGCCATGACCTGGAATAGAGGCTGCGGGCGGAAGGTGGCGAGCAACCGAAGCCCCTGTCCGGGCCCGAGCCCCTGAACGGCCTCCATAATCGCCTGGAACGGCTCGCCGCCGCTTTGCAGGATGGGCCGTACGTCGAGCACCCTCGGTGCAATCTGGTTTGAAACATCGGACATCGGTCATCTCCATAAAGTGAACATTGGCAGAAAAAGGTTTGGGCGTATCACGCCCGGCGGCACTCGCAACGCTGCCGGCACCGAAGAGAGCCGGCGTGCGCGGACAAACTCCCGCATCACCCCGAGTGTCGCAATCAATTGCAGGAAAACACAGGCACGGAAAAACAGCCCGGCTCCGGCAAAGAGCGCCAATCCGGCAGCGGCCACCGAGCCATAGTAAAGCCAGAACCAGAGGCGCGCTTGCCGCTCATCGACAAGATCCTGCACACGCGGCACCGGCACCCGACCGAGAACCGGTCCGTAGGTCTCCAGCCACGTCAGGAAGGCAATGATCTTGTAAAGCTGGGCGAGCCCAAGCCCGCTCAGCCAGCCGAAGACGAAGAGATAGACGAGGGCCGCGCTTACCTCGCATGCCCTCAATTCGGGGAGGTTGAAGAAAAGCACGGAGAGCGTGAGCGCCGCGAAGGCGGCAAAACTCGCATGGATATTGAGCTCCACCTGCTTGCGCTTGCGCGTACGATAAAGCTTCACGACATCGCCGCCATAGAGGAGCACGGCCACAAGCGCAAAGGCCATCGCCACGGAAACCAGCATCTCCGTGCCGGGGAGCGCAAAAACCACGAGCGGAACGCAGCCGGCAACCAGCGCGATCGCAAGGCTGCCCGCCCACCACACTGCCCGGCTCGTTGGCCGCTCCACCTCTGGCGCAAGCAGGAACATGGCAAGCAGGCGATAGCTCACACCGACAGCCGTCAAACTCAACCATCCGCCTAGACCCAGCATTGCATGCAGCGGCACGCCGCCGGTAACGAGCCGGAGCGGCCATGTACCCCCTGTCAGGCCTGACAGGGCAAACGAGAAGACCGCGCCGAGCAGGATCGTGCCCAGTAAAGAAACAAGCCCCACTGCCACGAAACTGGCAGGAAGCGGCAGTGGCCGTGCAGCGATCAGCGTCACCGTGAGAACAGCGGCGATGAGACCAAAACCAAGAACAAGCAGCGCCGCACCAAACGGCAGGAGACCGAGCGCCAGGTCCAACGCACCCGAAAGCGCGACAAAGCCGGCAACGAGACAAAGGAGGCCGACGAGAAGAAGAACAAGGGCCGGGGCCGCAAGCTGCCCACCGACAAGCGAGCGGGCGACCAGCACCGGCACGAACTGCAGCAGCGCACCCACCATCAGCAGGCTCAGCCAGCCGATCGCGATGACGTGGACGAGCACAAGTGTTTCCGGCGCGCTGGCGGCAGCGGCAGGGTAGCCATAACCGGCAAGCATCATGCCCTGGCCTAGGACGAACATCAGGCAGGCGGCGGCGAAATAAGACATGGTCCAGCGGGATAGCGTTCCACCCTGCATCTTGTTTTACCCCCGCCGCCTATCCTTTTGTTTGTCATGCAGCTCCGAATAGAGAGTGCATCGCATTTCACCGAACCTGCTCTGGCTTCAGCGGTTCAGTGGCCTGAACCGCATCAGCTTCCACAGCTAGCGGCGTTCGCAAGCCGGTCGACCTCGACGCGCCAGATCTCCGGCCCCTGCTCGAGATAGTCCCAGCCAAACTGGCCCGGAAAATTCGTATCGAGTTGGGAGCGCAACGGACACGGGTCATGGTCACTGGTGATCAGCATCGAAGTTCCCGGCAAAAGCGCGCCGAGCATGGCGAAAATGCGCGGATGACGTTCACACGGCGGAATGATGCGGACGTCAATGGAAGGCTTGCTCTGTAAATCTGACATGATTTGTGTGCTCCGTCCCTGCCGTTGCGAACCCGTCCCAGACTGGCGCGACCGGAACCAGCCAACGCTAACCGCCCGCACGCCACGCCACTTTGACGGCGCGCAAACAAATCGGGGAATCCGGTTGCCGATTCTCCGCTCCGGGGTTTTCGCAAAAAAGCACAACGCGAGCCTCCGAATCTGGCGTCAAGATTTTGGTCGCGCAATCATCACTTGTTTGTCCTAGATCAACGACCGGCCCGCGCGAACGTTCCAATGCTTCGCTAATGAACCGCGGGATTACCTTGGAATGAAAATCTTTCGTCTTGTCTTTCTGCTTTGTGTCAGCCTCTGCCTTGCGGCCCCGGCCAGCGCCGCATCGATTTTGCAGGAGTATCTGCCTGCGGTGACTGCCTCGGATCTTGTGCCGGATGCGGACGGTTTCGGTGCGGTGCGTGATGATGTGGCGGTGGCCCCGGTGCTGAAGGGCGGCCAGACGGTCGCATGGGTCTTTATCACCTCGGATTTTGTGGGAACGACCGGCTATTCCGGCAAGCCGATCCATACGCTCGTGGCGGTGGACAAGGATGCGAGGATCGTCAACGTCCGGCTGGTGAAACATTCCGAGCCCATCGTCCTCATTGGCATTCCGGATGCGAAGATCAAGGCCCTGGTCGCCGGTTATGCCGGCCTCGACCTCGTCGCCGAGGCGAAATCCGGCGGCACGGGCCATGAGGTAGATATCATCTCCGGCGCGACGGTGACGGTGATGGTGATCGACGATTCGATCGTTCGTTCGGGGCTGAAAGTCGCACGTGCGCTCGGCCTTGGCGGACTGGCTCCGGACGTGGAAAATGCGGGGCCTCGCTTCGAGATCGATCCTGCCGCCGCTTCGCCGGCAGACTGGGTCGAGGCAGAGGGGGATGGCACGCTACGCCGGTTGTCGCTCGACGTGGCGCAGGTAAACGCTGCCTTTGCCGAACATCCCGACGAACGTGCCCGCGAGCGCGCGATTGGGGAACCGCCAGAAACCACCTTCATCGAGATGCAGGCAGCACTGGTCTCCGTTCCCGCTATCGGCAAGGCGCTGCTCGGTCCGGCCGAGGTGTCCAACCTTGAGGGATGGCTGGGTGAAGGCGAGAATGCCGTGGCGGTGATGGCGCGGGGGCTCTATTCCTTCAAGGGCTCGGGCTATGTACGTGGTGGCATTTTTGACCGCATCGTACTCATTCAGGACGACGTTTCCGTCCGCTTCCGCGACCGCGACCATCGCCGTCTTGGCGCCATTGCGCTTGCCGGCGCGCCGGAATTCAACGAGATGGACCTGTTCCGCATTCCCGCCGGCCTCGGCTTCGATCCGGCAAAGCCCTTCCGCATCCAACTGTTGGCGCAGCGCGAGGTCGGGCCGATCGAAAAGGTCTTCCATACCTTCGATCTCGGTTACCAGCTGCCACAGAAGTACCTGCGCGCCGTCGCGCCGCCGGCAAAGGCCATCACCACCGTTGCCGAGCCTGACGAGGGGACCGCCCAGGCCGACCTGTGGAAACGCATCTGGAATGACTCGAAGCTGAAGATCGCCGTGCTGGGCGCCATGCTCGTGGTTTTGACCGGGGTGTTCTTCTTCCAGACCTATGCGGTCCGCAACGCGCGGGGCTTCTATATCTTCCGCATGAGCTTCCTGGTGGTGACGCTTTTCTTCCTCGGCTGGTACGCCAACGCACAGCTTTCGGTCGTCAACCTGATGGCACTGTTTGGCAGTTTCGTGAACGGCTTCAGCTGGCAGGCTTTCCTGCTGGACCCGCTGACCTTCATCCTGTGGTTCTCCCTGGCCGCCGCGTTGCTGTTCTGGGGTCGGGGCGCCTATTGCGGCTGGCTGTGCCCCTTTGGCGCGCTGCAGGAACTGACCAACCAGATCGCGCGCAAGCTGCGCATCCCGCAGTGGACGCTGCCCTGGGGCCTGCATGAACGGCTCTGGCCGATCAAATACATGATCTTCCTCGGACTTTTCGGGGTATCGCTGGTCAGCGTCGAGCAGGCCGAGCATCTGGCCGAGATCGAGCCGTTCAAGACCGCGATCATCCTGAAATTCATCCGCGCCTGGCCGTTCGTAGCCTATGCCGTCGCGCTTTTGGTCGCTGGGCTCTTCGTCGAGCGGTTCTACTGCCGCTACCTCTGCCCGCTGGGCGCGGCGCTGGCGATCCCCGCGCGCATGCGCATGTTCGACTGGCTCAAACGCTACCATGAATGCGGAAATCCCTGCCAGAGCTGCTCCAACCAGTGTCCGGTCCAGGCAATCCACCGGACCGGCGAGATCAACCCGAACGAATGCATCAACTGCCTTCACTGCCAGGTGCTCTACCAGTCCGAAACCATCTGCCCCGTCGTGATCAAGAAAATGAAATCGCGGGCAAAACTGGCCGCGAGCCCCGGCGGCGCCCCAATCCACCAACCCATAGCCAAAGTTTAATTGAACCCAAGGTTTACAAACAGGAGTCCGATTATGGAATCGAAGGAAAACAAAGGATTGAGCCGCCGAGCGCTGTTCAGCGCCACAGCGGGCAGTGCCGTTTTGGCCGGGACGATGGGTCCTGCCGCATTGGGCCTCGGCACAGTGGGGCTGGCGACCCCGGCGCGCGCCGCCACCGGGGCTGACGGATCGGTCGCACCCGGCAAGCTGGACGACTATTACGGTTTCTGGTCCTCGGGCCAGACCGGCGAGATGCGTATTCTCGGCATCCCCTCCATGCGTGAACTGATGCGGGTACCGGTGTTCAACCGCTGCTCGGCCACCGGCTGGGGCCAGACCAATGAATCGATCCGCATTCACCAGCGTTCGATGTCGGAAAAGACCAAAAAGCAGCTTGCAGCCAATGGCAAGCAGATCCACGACAACGGTGACCTTCACCACGTCCACATGTCCTTCACCGACGGCAAATATGACGGCCGCTACCTGTTCATGAACGACAAGGCCAACACCCGCGTGGCGCGGGTGCGCTGTGACGTGATGAAGACCGACGCTATCCTGGAAATCCCCAATGCCAAGGGGATCCACGGCATGCGCCCGCAGAAATGGCCGCGGTCTAACTATGTGTTCTGCAACGGCGAGGACGAAGCGCCACTTATCAATGACGGCTCGACCATGACGGACGTGTCAACCTATGTGAATATCTTCACGGCTGTCGATGCGGACAAGTGGGACGTGGCCTGGCAGGTGAAGGTATCGGGCAATCTCGACAATTGTGATGCCGACTACGAGGGCAAGTGGGCGTTCTCCACCAGCTACAACTCCGAAATGGGCATGACGCTGGAAGAGATGACCAAGTCCGAAATGGACCATGTCGTCGTCTTCAACCTCGCGGAGATCGAGAAGGCAATCGCGGCCGGCCAGTACGAGGAGATCAACGGCGTCAAAATTGTGGACGGGCGCAAGGAGGCCAAATCCCTCTTCACCCGTTACATCCCGATCGCCAACAACCCCCATGGCTGCAACATGGCGCCCGACAAGAAGCACCTCTGCGTCGCCGGCAAGCTGTCGCCCACCGTCACCGTGCTTGATGTGACAAAGTTCGATGCCATCTTCTACGACAATGCCGAGCCCCGCAGCGCTGTGGTGGCGGAGCCGGAACTGGGCCTCGGTCCGCTTCATACCGCCTTCGACGGACGCGGCAACGCCTACACCTCCCTCTTCCTCGACAGCCAGGTGGTGAAGTGGAACATCGACGAGGCCATCCGCGCCTATGCCGGCGAGAAGATCAATCCGATCAAGGACAAGCTGGACGTTCAGTATCAGCCCGGCCACTTGAAGACGGTGATGGGCGAGACGCTGGATGCCGCTAACGATTGGCTCGTTTGCCTGTGCAAATTCTCGAAGGACCGCTTCCTGAACGTCGGCCCGCTGAAGCCGGAAAACGATCAGTTGATCGACATTTCCGGCGACAAGATGGTGCTGGTGCATGACGGCCCGACCTTCGCCGAGCCACATGACGCAATCGCCGTCGCCCCCTCGATCCTGCCGAACATCCGCTCGGTCTGGGATCGCAAGGATCCGCTATGGGCCGAAACGCGCAAGCAGGCCGAAGCCGACGATGTCGACATCGACGAATGGACCGAGGCGGTGATCCGCGACGGCAACAAGGTTCGCGTCTACATGACCTCGGTCGCCCCGAGCTTCAGTCAGCCGAGTTTCACGGTGAAGGAAGGCGACGAGGTCACGGTGATCGTCACCAATCTCGACGAGATCGATGACCTTACCCATGGCTTCACCATGGGTAATCACGGCGTGGCGATGGAGGTCGGGCCGCAGCAGACGAGTTCCGTCACCTTCGTCGCGGCCAACCCCGGCGTCTACTGGTACTACTGCCAGTGGTTCTGCCACGCCCTGCATATGGAAATGCGGGGTCGCATGTTCGTGGAACCGAAGGGCGCCTGAGCGATGATACGTCTGTCCGTTCTCCTGACCGGCCTTCTTCTCGCGTCGCCGCTTACAGCGGCGGAGCGCGCTGTTGTGCCGGGAACGGGCAGCCTCGGGGCGGCCATCGCCGGGGCTGCCCCCGGCGATGTGCTAAAACTGACCGACGGGGCCTATCGCGGCTCCGTCATCGTCGACCGTCCGCTCACCATTCTCGGCCCCCGCGGAGCGGTGGTGGACGGAGAGGGCCAAGGTAGCGTGATGACGGTTTCCGCGCCGGATGTGACCTTGACGGGCTTTACCGTCATCGGGTCGGGCCGGGTGAACCAGGACCTCGATTCCGGCGTGAAAATCCTTCAGGGCGCCGACCGCGCCCATATCAAAAAGCTACTCGTCACGGGTAACATGCATGGCATCGACGTGCATGGCGGCCGAAACGCCACCGTCGTGCAAAACCAGATCGTCGGAACGAACAGCCCGCGCATGAACGAACGCGGCAACGGCATCTACGTCTGGAATAGCCCCGGCACGCTGCTGGAGGGCAATTCTATCCGTTACGGCCGCGACGGTATCTTCTCCAACGCCAGCTCCGACAGTGTCTATCGCGGTAATATCATGCGCGACCTGCGCTTTGCCGTGCATTTCATGTACACCCGTAACACCGAGGTTTCCGGCAATGTCTCCGTTGGAAACCATCTCGGCTTCGCCATCATGTTCTCCAACCGGGCGAAGATCCTCAACAATCTGAGCCTTGGCGACCGCGAACACGGGCTGATGCTGAACTATGCCAACAATGCCGACGTTACCGGTAACCTCGTGCGCGGCGGTACGAAGAAATGTTTCTTCATCTACAATGCCCACAAGAACCTCATCTGGGATAACCGGTTCGAGACCTGCGGTATCGGCATTCACTTCACCGCCGGCTCGGAGAAGAACGTGCTGACCGGCAATGCCTTCATCGCAAATCGCGAGCAGGTGAAATATATCGGCACCCGCAACATGGAATGGAGCCATGAGGGTCGAGGCAATTTCTGGTCCGACCATCCTGCCTTCGACCTGAACGGCGACGGCATCGCTGACAGTTTCTACCGCCCCAACGACCTGATGGACCAGATTCTCTGGTCGCAGCCGGCGGCGAGCCTTTTGATCGGCTCGCCCGCCGTGCAACTCGTACGCTGGAGCCAGCGGGACTTTCCCGCCACGTTGCCCGGAGGCGTGCGCGATAGCGCGCCACTGATGCGCCCCCTGACCATATCCGTCCCTCCCGAAATTCTTGGCTACGAAGCCGAGGCCGCCGGTCGCTGGGCCGAAGGAAATTATGATGACACCGACGCTGACAATCTCTCGGCTCACTAAGCGGTTTCAGTCCGTCGAAGCGTTGAAGCAGGTATCACTGACGCTTGCGCCGGGAAAACGTGCGGCGCTACTCGGCCACAACGGCGCAGGCAAATCGACGATGATGAAGATCGTGCTTGGCCTCATTCCCTTCGATGGCGGCGAGGTGTCAGTCTGCGGCGCTCACCCTGGATCTGCATCCGCGCGGGCACAGGTCGCCTATCTGCCGGAAAACGTCGCCTTCCATCCGGCCCTTACCGGGGAAGAGCAACTGCGCCACTATCTGGCCCTGCGCGGCGAAAACCCGAGCCAGGCCACGGAGCTTCTTTCTCGCGTTGGTCTGACCCATGCCGCTCGGCGACGGATCGGCACCTATTCCAAGGGCATGCGCCAGCGTGTGGGCCTGGCCCAGACGCTGATCGGCCGTCCCCGTCTGCTGGTGCTGGACGAGCCAACCTCGGGCCTCGACCCCGTATCGCGACGCGACTTCTACGATCTGCTCGACGGCCTTTCCGCCGAGGGAACCGCGATCCTGCTCTCCTCCCATGTGCTGACCGAGGTGGAAGCCCGCACCGACCGCATCCTCATTCTTTCTGGCGGGGAACTGGTGGCGGAAGGTACGCTCGCGGATTTGCGCACCCGCGCCGCACTGCCGGTCGCCTTCTCTGTTCGTCCCGCGCCCGGCCATGCGGCATCCCTAGCGGCGGTTTTTCCCGAAGGCGTGCAAGGGGATGACGGTCTTTTGCGTCTTTCCTGCTCTCAGGCGGAAAAGCTGCCGCTCCTCACCCGTATCGCAGCGCTTGAGAGCGCTGTTGCCGATCTCGATGTGATCCCGCCCAGCCTTGAAGACATCTATAGCCATTTCAGCCGGAGGGATGGACAATGAGCCGCATCCTCGCCATCGCGATGAGCGAATTCCGCATCGCCTTCCGCAATCGCTGGGTCTCCATCGCCACCGGAATGATGGTGCTGTTCGCGCTGGTTCTAGCCGCCGCTGGCTCTGCCCCAACGGGCGATGTCGGCGTGGACCGGCTCTCGGTAACCGTTGCGTCCTTGACGTCGCTTGCCGTTTATCTGGTACCGTTGCTGGCGTTGCTGATGAGTTTCGACGCGGTGGCAGGCGAGGTGGAGCGTGGCACGCTGTCGCTTCTGCTCACCTATCCTGTTTCGCGCCTGCAGATCCTGCTCGGCAAGCTGTTGGCCCACCTAGCGATCCTCGGTCTTGCGGTGACGCTCGGCTATGGCGCGGCAGCACTGGCGGCCATCTGGTCAGATCCAGGCGCAATCACAGGGCTTGGCTCGCTGTGGCGGCTGATCTGGTCTTCGATCCTGCTGGGTGCAACCTTCCTCGGTGCGGGCTATGCACTCTCCGCGCTGGCGCGGCGCCCCTCCGGCGCGGCGGGATTGGCCATAGCACTCTGGCTGGTGGCCGTTGTGCTTTACGACCTCGCTTTGCTGGCGCTGATCGTCACGGACGGAGGCGGGGCTTTCACAACGCAGGCCCTGCCTGTGGCACTGCTCGCCAATCCGGCCGACGCCTTCCGCGTCTTCAATCTTTCGGCAGCGGAAGCTGTCTCCGTTGCCGGCGGCATCGGTGGCGCCGCGGGCGCAATCCCCCTCTGGCAATCGGCGGCTTCTCTTCTTTTATGGCCGCTTGCCGCCATCGCATTTGCCGTCGCAGCCTTCCGGAAGGTGATGCCATGAGAATCCGCCTTCGCCCCGTACTGCTCGTAGCAATGCTCGCGCTGTTGTCCGCCTGCAAGGAGGACGTGGCCAACAATACCACGCCGCAGGACCTGACACCCGAGACCCTCGGCCATTACTGCCAGATGAACCTTCTGGAGCATCCCGGACCCAAGGCCCAGGTCTTCCTTGAAGGCAATCCCGCGCCGTTGTTCTTCAGCCAGGTACGCGACGCCATCGCCTATATGCGCGGACCCGAGCAGGTCGCACCAATCCTCGCCGTCTATGTCAATGACATGGGGATTGCCGGAGCAACGTGGGATAAGCCCCGTGACGGCAACTGGATTGCCGCCGACAAGGCATTCTACGTTGTCGATTCCGCGCGGCGAGGCGGCATGGGCGCGCCCGAGACCGTGCCCTTTTCCAGCCGGGAGCGCGCTGCCGCTTTCACCCTGACGGAGGGCGGCCATGTGCTGGCGCTTGCTGATATCACCGATGCCATGGTCCTGGCCCCGGTGGAAACCGATACGGAAATTGCACCTGACGACGATGATTATCTCGGCCGTCTGCGCGCCCTGCCAAATCCAGCCGGAGGTTGACCCATGATGCTGACAAGACGCCGCCTGCTCGCCATTTCCGCCGTTATGGCCGCTCTGCCTGCCGCTGCCCACGCCAAGACGGGAGCCAGCCGGCTCTGGACCGGCCAAGCTCTCGGCGCACGCGCCTCGATCAGGCTCGACCATCCCGAGGCCGAAGCCATCACGACCCGCGTCGTGGCCGAGATCGACAGACTGGAAAACATTCTCAGCCTCTACCGCACGCAAAGCGCGCTTTCCCGGCTGAACAGCGAGGGCCATCTCGACGCCCCGCCCTTCGAACTGCTGGAATGCCTGTCAATCGCCGGCGCCGTTCAGCGAGCGAGCAACGGGCGGTTCGATCCGACCGTGCAACCTCTCTGGATGCTCTGGGCAGAGGCCGCGGCACGGAGCAGCCGGCCCGATGCGCGGGCCATCGAAGAGGCGCGGCGCAAGACCGGCTGGGACAAGGTGAAACTCGACGCTGCGGCGATCACTCTGCAGCCCGGCATGGCGCTGACGCTGAACGGGATCGGTCAGGGCTACGTCGCCGACCGGGTTGCCGTGCTTCTGGAGGCCGAGGGCCTGACCGACATACTGATCGACACCGGTGAGTTACGTGCCCTCGGAGGACGGCCAGAGGGCGGCGAATGGCCGGTGCAACTGGAAACCGGCGAACATTTGGCGTTGCGCCAGCGCGCGCTCGCCACATCCGCTCCTCTGGGCACGACCTTCGATCAGGCTGGAAGAGACGGACATATCCTCGATCCTGAGACAGGAATGCCTGCGCCGGCAAAATGGCGCGCAATTTCGGTATCAGCCCGTTCCGCGGCCATCGCCGATGCACTGTCGACAGCCGCTTGCCTGATGCCCGATGTCGAACCGATCCACGCCATGATGGGCCGCTTTGAACAAGCACGCCTGGAGGTCTGGTCTGCCACATGAGTGGAGGTCTTATGAAGGAGTAATCCCCTCGTTTTTAACGGGCCTGCACAGCATTGTTCGTTGATAAAAGTGGCCACAGCATTGAACAAAACGAGCCACGCCGGCTTTTTTCGTGGCGCCGTAAAGTTAGCCGGTCGGCGATCGAGCCGTGCGACCTTGTAGCGTGACACACGTTGCTCGATCCTCTTTATCACCGCACCAGTTTCCGGGTGCGGTGTCAGCACTATTCCACCAGCCGGATACCGCGGCCGCCGGACAGCCCGGTGGGTATAAAATCATTCCCGTCTTGCGTCGGTTTCTTGAAGAGCGCGGTGCCCGATACATAAAGGTTCAACACTTTGGCGATCAGCGCCGTATAGCTCGATTCCGTATTGAGGCTGCCGCTGACGTTCCAGTCGATTACCGCGTATGGCAGGTAGATCAGGCCATTGTAGAAGCTACCCGCAGATGTGTTGATACGGAATTGCACATTGCCATCCATTGCCTTGCGCCCTTGAAACATCAGGATACCGGCATGCTCACCTTTGGTCGGAGCCGATACTTGCAGGATCGCGGCACCGTTTAACAGCAATGGTGACTGTGCATCTTCGAAATAGAACTGCACGTCCTTTCCTGTCACCCTGGCGGATGTGTTCAAGGTGAAGGCACCGTCTCGAAAAGCGTATACGCCAGGCTTCAGCGTAACCTCGTCGGCGGCGTTCACCGTCAGGCCACCACAATATACACCTGACTGTTGATCGTCTTCAGGCCGTTCGAGGTACAGGCAGCCGTTCGCGCATCTGGCTCAGGCATGCCAGCCAGAGGATCGGGGACAACGGGAGAGCCATCCACAGGCGGCGGCGAGATCATTTTGCCTCACCCAAGCTTGGACTTGCCGTTGACCGCGATCGACGGTGCAGAGAACTTGCCCTGATTTTCAATGTAGAACGCCCGTTGCGTATGCGACGAGTTCACCTGAAAACCGCATTCATTGATCACCGAGTTCGCATTCACGGAGTTAGGTTTGATTTGCTTCCCGCTTTTCAAACACGATGGTGACTTGCATCCCCATCCCGGACGCCGTTTCTACCTGAACGTCCGCCTTGGCGTTATGCTTGATCGACTGCACGATCATCGCACTGAGCTTACCGCGACGCGGCCAGTCGGACGGATTGCTGAGACCGATGCCATTGTCTGCCACCGAGATCCTGCAGCCTGTATCATCCACCACGCAGCGCAAGACGATCTCACCGCCATCACGGTCCTTGAATGCGTGTTTAAGGGCGTTCGTCATTAGCTCGTTGACGACCAAACCGACAGGCATCGCAATGTTGACGGAGACGGGCCAGGTGTCGACTTTCAAATCGAGCCGAATACCCGGAACCGCATGCGCGGCCATAACCGCCGAAGCAATCTGGCTGACATATATCCCGAGATCGACCGTGTCATCCGCGTTGGTATCGGAAAGGGAACGGTAGAGGGTCGCCAGCGCGTCCACTCGACCCGCGAGTCGGTTGAAGCGCTCGCCTTCCTCCGGATGTTGAGCGTTGCGGGCCTCCATACGGATCAGCGCTGTAATCATCTGGAGATTGTTTTTGACCCTATGCTGCAACTCTTTGAGAAGCACGTCCTTTTCCGCCAGCGTGCTGGCCAGATCAGTCCCGGTCTGGCCACTATTCGTGGTCGCGATGGCCACAAGACGAAAGAGTGGGGCGCCAGCGTCATTGACGATTGTATTCGACCACGCGTCAATGTGCGACTGCGGCTCCGTATGGGAGGGTGTCGCAAACACCCCGAGATACTCCTCGCCGGCCACAATGGCACTTGCGAGGTCTTGATCTCCACTCAGAGAGCGCGCCAGAGGGAGCCAGGACCATGGCTTACCCTGCAGCTCCTCAGCTGAAGCCGCCATCAGGCGCTCGAACTCGATATTGGCGTATACCAGCACCTCCCGCGGCGCGAGTTCCGCCACCGCTACACCGAACGGGACATGATCAAGGAATTGCCGGAAGCGGTCATCGTCCAACGCCTCACCAAGATGGGGAAGGTCGGCCACAGTCTCAGGGCTCATCGGCGATTCTTCAGCAGTCATTTGCAACTCACAGCCATTTATCGTCCGGTACTTAGCATGCCGGATGGCGCGGATCCAAAGGATTCGGATTGCGGAATGCCACGCCAGTGAAGCCGCTGTTTGACCAGCCTTGGTCAGTCATCCGTCGCCTCGCTGCCAGTCGGCCTTGCGAGCCCACATGAGAATTCACTTCTCAGCAGTTTCAATGCCTGCAGAGATGCGCATCCTCATCAAGCGCGGTCGTAGGTAAAGGACGTTAGGAGGGTCGTCACGAAGTTGCTGGCCCGTTCCTTGACCAACACCTCGGTCCATTCATCGGTGCCGCGAAGTCGCAAATCCGTGTGGATGCTGTCCACCGCCGCTTCTTCGATCCGCTTGATATGCGTGTTAAATGCAGCCTCGCCGCCGGCGTGATACATGTCTCTGATTATCATGCGCAGGATTTCCTGGATCGCAATTTGCCAGGCCGTGTTGATCGCCTGCAGTTCGTTTGTATCGGGTGCCATAAAAGGTTCCTGAAAAAGCGTGAATTGGGGCATGACGATGTCACGATCTGATCTGTTGCACAGACCAACCCTTTAGAAGGTGGACGCCTAAATGCTAGACCTGCCGGGCCTTTCGTGGGGCGTAGCGTCTGTCTCGTTCAGCCTTGCGGGCGGCCTCGTCTTCAACAACTCGTGATATCCGGGCGTTTTCGGCCAGTTGTCGCGCCTCGATCTCGGCTGTCGCCGCGGCCTCGAGGACTGCTTGCTCTTGAGCCGCAAGGGACTCAATACGGGAGCGCTCCTCCTGCTTCAGTCGTTCCCGTTCTGCACGGCGCGCTTCACGAGCTTCAACAAGCGAGATGCGCTCGGCCTGCCTAGCGGATTGCGACGGCTCGTTTGCCGTCTTTGCTGCGCGGTAGGCAATGAGAAGGGATGCCTTGGCATCCCCCGCAGCGGAGCGTCCATCGGTGATTTCGTTGTTTCTGGCGTTTCTCAAATCAATATCCTGACTATTGCGTTTCGGATGTTCAGCTTGCCTTGGATCGTTTTGCAAGCAGCGCGGATGTTGCATATAGCCGGTCGGCTTGCTCCTTAGCGAGCCGCGCTTCGCGCAACCTGACTGTCTTGGCATCGCGCGCCTGAGCCACGGATTCGAGTTCTTCCGCAGCATTGTTCTTGGCGAAGAACTCCGTCTGAAGACTGCCGAAGGCGGTCTCGGCCTGCTGGCGAGATTTGCTGTATGTCTCTGTCATTGAATATCCTCAATGTTGGCTATGAGGCCAAAACGAAAAAGGCCAGGCGAACTGCCTGGCCTCAAACTGATAATTGCTCCCGGCAGTGCCAGTACATCCGTGGTCAAAGGGAAGCAGAGATCGATTTAAGCGTTCTGGAGATTACAAGCGGACATCTTGCCCGACTTGTTGTCCCGCTCGAGATCGTAGCCAATCTTCTGGCCTTCGACGATTTCGCGCATTCCGGCGCGCTCGACGGCAGAGATGTGAACGAAGGCGTCAGCGCCGCCGTTGTCAGGTTGGATGAAGCCGAAGCCCTTGGTGGAATTGAACCATTTTACTGTGCCAGTGGTCATGATGAACCCTTTCAAAGCATAGAGAGAGGATCCGCGAAGCAGCGCTCCGAGGACGGTTGTAACGACTATTTTTGAGAGAGAAGTTCGTTTAGAACGCGGTGCCAGTCGCGTGGTAACCAAAGCTCGGCAAGCAAAAGATCGATAAGCACTCTATACGTCAGGATACAGCGTTCGTCAACGCTTAGTTTTCGACGAACGCACCTTTCTCCTTTTGGTTGTCCTCTCGTAGAAAACCCGCGTCCGGCATCGCGTTAAACCGACGCCCCTTACCGGACCGCCTCCAGAGCTCGTTTAAGATCATTGATACCGTGCGGCTTCATTAGCAAGGCCGTCCGTGACTGATCGACAAGTTGCGGGCCGTGGCTTGCGCCCGTCGCAAACACGATGCCAATCTCAGGCCAGCGTTGCCTGACAACCTGGCAGAACTTTTCCCCCGACATTCCCGGCAGTCCAAGATCCGTCACCAGAACGTCGAAACCACCCTGCTCCAACAAGGGCAGCGCTTCTTCCGCCGATCCGGCTTCCAACACGTCGACGCCGAGATCTGCCAGCATGTCGGCACTCGCCATCCGGATCAACGGATCGTCCTCGACGAGAAGCACACGAGATGTAGTTTGCGCTACCGGTCTGGGCGTAGATGTGGACACTTGGTCCTGGCGCTCCTGAGCTACCCCGCGCTGCTTCTCATTGTTGAGGACATGGCGGATCTTGCGGGCCAGCGCTTCGCGCGTATAGGGTTTTGACAACAGCTGCACACCTGCGTCGAGACGCCCTCCATGGACGATCGAGTTTTCCGTGTAGCCGGATGTGAACAACACAGCGAGGTGCGGCAAACGTTCCTTTGCCTTCTTTGCCATCTCGCTGCTTTTGAGAGGCCCCGGCATGACGACATCGGTGAACAGCATGTCGATTTGAATGCCGCTTTCGATGATGCTGAGGGCGGCCGCGGCATCGTTCGCCTTCAGGACCCGGTATCCGAGCTCTTGCAGCATCTCGATTACAGTCGTGCGGACGCCTTCGTCATCCTCCGCAACCAGAATGGTCTCTTGGCCGCCCTCCACGGGGCCTTCGGACAATGCGACTTCGACGTCTTCCTGCTGGACGGACCGAGGGAGATACATCTTCACCGTGGTACCCTGCCCGGGCTCGCTGTAAATTTTGACATGCCCTCCCGTCTGCTTGACGAAGCCATAGACCATGGAAAGACCAAGTCCCGTCCCTTTGCCTTCAGGCTTGGTGGAAAAGAACGGCTCGAAGACTTTCTCGATCAGTTCCGGTGACATGCCGGTTCCAGTGTCGGTGACAGATAAAGAGACGTATTGACCGGCTTCGACCTCCTGGTGCTGACGGGCATAGGCATCGTCGATATAGGCGTTACCAGCCTCGATCGTCAGCTTTCCAAACCCGTCCATGGCATCGCGCGCGTTGATTGCGAGATTGAGCACGGCATTTTCAATCTGCATCGGGTCGATAAGTGTATTCCACAACCCGCCCGATACTACGGTTTCGACCTCGACGCCCTCTCCAATCGTGCGTCGCAGCATCTCGTCCATCCCCTGGATGAGACGCCCGACATTGACAACGCGCGGGTCAAGGGCCTGCCTGCGTCCGAAGGCGAGCAGCTGCGATGCAAGCTTTGATCCGCGATTAACGCCGGCCAGAGCGTTCGAGATTTTTCGCTCTGCCTTATCGTTGCCGGCAACATCCTTGACCAGCAGCTGGAGATTGCCGGCAACCACCTGTAGGAGGTTGTTGAAATCGTGGGCCACACCACCCGTCAGATTGCCGATGGCTTCCATCTTCTGTGCTTGCTGCAGCGCGAGCTCGGTCTTGCGAAGGGCCGCGGCGGCTTCACGTTCCTCGGTCACGTCGCGTCCGACCGCATGAATATAATCGTCGTCAGGAACGGCCGTCCACGAAATCATCCGGTAGCCGCCATCCCTGGCCTGGTATCGGTTCTCGAAAGAGAATGTTGTCGCGCCCTCGCTGAGTTTGCCGACTTCCGCCAGTGTCGCCTGAATATCATCCGGGTGGATCAGGTCCATGAAGGATCGCCCGACCATGTCCGACTCCTCCCAGTCGAATACGGTTTTCCACGCTGGATTGACAGCAGTAATCCTCGCACCGAAGTCTGCCACGAGCATAATGTCGGTCGATAGCCGCCACATTCGGTCGCGGTCCGCCGTCCGCTCCGTTACCCTTTGCTCGAGCGTTTCGTTCAGCTCTTCGAGTCTGGCGCGTGCATCGCGCTGGTCTTCGATGTCCGTGTTCGTCCCAACCCAACGAATGATGCTTCCACCATCATCTCGAACGGGTACCGCGCGGACGATGTGCCAGCGATAGCGCCCGTCAGACCGCCTGAGCCGGACCTCCGTTTCGTAGTCGTGACCAGAGAGCAGCGCTGATTGCCAGCGTTCTGCGACACTGGCCACGTCTTCCTCGTGAACGATGCTTGTCCACAGCGCGCCGTCCAGCTCACCCGGGCGGGCACCTGCGTACTCGTAGACCCGCTCGTTAAACCAGTCGAGTTGGCCGTCGGGCGTTGCCGTCCAGACGTGGTTGGGTATCGCTTGAGCCAGGGCTCGAAAGCGCGCTTCGCTGTTCTTCAGGTCTCGCCGAATCTTGCGCTCATCCGTCACATCCTGGACGACACCTACGAAGCGGATAGGCTTTCCTGCAGGATCGAACTCGAATTCGCCGCGGCGGGCGATCACGCGCTTCTGGCCGTTATCGGCCCGTCGGATCCGGTATTCGACATTGAGCGGCGACTGACCGGTGCGGCGTGTCCTGGCGTTGGAGCCGATCTCCTTATCCTCATCGAAGACGAGCGCCTCGACTGTCGAGATATCGACCGCCTTCGCCTCGGAGAGCCCATAGATCTTGCAGAATTCCGGCGTTGGCGTCAGGATGTTGGTCTCGATGTCGAGGGAAAATACCCCGACTTTTCCAGCTTCTTGCGCCCGGCGCAGCCTCGCGTCCGCCTCCTCCAGCGCCTGCTCCGCCAGATGCTGGCTAGTCTGGTCACGCAAGACCTTGACCAGACCGATCGGATGACCGTCTTCATCGCGGATGATCGGGCTGATCTCGCCGCTCGCCCAGAACCGCTCGCCAGACTTTCGAACATGCCAGCGATCGTGATGGGCAGTCCCCAGCTGCAAGGCAGCTTCCATCGCCTCTCGCGGCCGGTTTGCTGCCCGGTCATCGGGCGTGAACAGCATCTCCCAGTGGATCCCGACCGCTTCCTGTTCCGTCCAACCGAAGATGTGCCGAGCGCCTTCGTTCCAGCGAAGGATACGTCCGTTCATATCCAACGCCATAATGGCGTAGTCGACCGCCCCATCGAGGATCTGGCGGCTTTGCCGCTCACTGTTTGTCAGTGCTTGTTCGGCGATTACGCGGTCAGTGACATCAGAACCTTGCGCAAAAATGCCGACGACAGCGCCATCTGGATCCAAAACGGGCTGATAAATCAAATCAATGTATTTGCGCTCAACCTGGGCACCGACTTCTGATTGCAGGTCGACGGGAAGCGCTTTGCCTTCGTATGGCACGCCGGTGGAATAAACCTCGTCCAGGATCTCGAAGTAGCCCTGGCTTTGCAGGTCTGGCAAAGCCTCCCGCACAGACCGGCCGACGACATCGGGACGGCCGACGAGCCGCTGGTATGCGGCGTTGGTCAACTCGAAAACATGGTCCGGGCCTTGCATCATCGCGACGAAGCCGGGGGCCTGTTCAAACATTCGACGAAGACGGTTCTGCCCGTCCTGGCGCCAGCGTTCTGCTTCGACCTTGGCCGTCGTCTCGATAACGATCGCTATCACTCCGCACGGCGTACCGCTTTCGTCCATGACAGGCGAGTAGTCTAGGTTCATGAACACTGGCTCGGGCTTTCCGCTCCGATGGAGGGTTAATTCCTGGTCTTCGTAAGCCAATGTCCTTCCGGCAAGGCACACTTTCATGACGTTGTCGTTGAAGGCTGCGACCTCAGGCCACCCTTCACGGACCTTCGACCCGAGTAGTGCAGGATGGCGGCCGCCGGCGAAAACGGCATAGGCGTCATTATAGATCATGATCCCGTCCTCGCCCCAAAGGGTGACGATCGGGACAGGTGATTGAAGGATTGTCGCTGTCGTCACCCTCGCCGCTTGCGGCCAGCGAGAGGGAGGCCCGAGCGAGGTCTTCGACCAATGGAAGGCACGGATCAAGCCTGCAAGGTTGCCCTGGTGGGCAAGGAAATCGAAATCGTCGGACATTGCGGGACCATTCAAATGTTTTCGGCAAATGTAGGCATAACATCGCTTTAGGGAAGCACGTTTCTTCACGTATGGGGCGGAAATTTTGCTTGCCTGCGGTCAAGCCCGCGGGACCACGGTTCGCTCCCCGATCATTCTACGAAATCGGTACCGTCAATGTCGTATCGCAAGTTCCTAAACGATGCTTCTCTCGCCGCATGAACGCCCAATCGATCAATTCGTGGGTCCAACAGCACCTTGGTGAACAAGTCTGAGAACAGTGGGGATTTTCTCGTAAGCCGACGGCGTCATCAAGAACTGAAAGCATGGCATCCTAATTCGGTTTGTGGGTAGCCTCGCAGCTAAGTTCTGGGAAAATGAAGACCTCCCTAACGCCTCTGGTGGATAAAACCGCATTCGCTTCACGTACACGAGAGAAGTCGGCCGGCGAAGGCTACGCCTGACTCAGCGATCACGTGCCCAAGACCATGGTGAAGTTCCCCGGTGCCGAAGGTGCTGGTGCACATTGCGAGTTGTGAGCGAGCCGCCTGGCGTATGCCCGAATGTACGACTGGCTAGATTAAACGATGGCCAACGTGCGCCGAGGAATGTCAGGGTGCGCCAGTGGCCGTGCGGCACAAACGCCCGCAGACGCTTGCTCTTGGATTCAGGAACCCAAGTCAATTCAGATAAGCAGGGAAATGTTCTAGAATGACCAAACGCCATAACGTCCTCGCCCCTACGCGACCAGCTGTGCTATGCGATTTACAATGCCGGCATCGCCATCCAGCGCGCATACAAGCCGTTGCTTGACGAGCTCGGACTGACCTAACCGCAATATCTCGTCCTGAACGTTCTCTGGGCACAGGACAATCAGACCGTAGTATCCATCGCCGACCAGCTTGCTCTTGAATCCAGCACGTTGACGACTCTATTGAAACGCTTGGAAGCCGCCAGGCACCTGCGCCGGACGCGCAACGCCAGCAACGAGCGTCAGGTTCTGGTGACGCTGACAGATCAGATCGTGCCTTGCAGCACAAGGCAGGCTGCCTCAGCGATACCTTGCTTGCAACCTCGATCCAGACACCACCGGACTCGCTGCCTTGCATCACGACGTGCGGCACCTGCGTGACGTGATCTACTCGCAGATCGGCGGGTGAGACGCACCCGCCTGACCTGCAGGAGCAGTCGATGGCTAGCTAAAGCGGTCGGAACCGTACCACCGTCGATCATATGCTCGGTTCCAGCAATCGATGCGGCTCAACCCGAGGCAAGGAACGCGAGTAGATCCGCAACCTCTTCCGGTTTTGCCGGTCGTCCAAGCGGTATGCCGCCGAGAGAGTTCATGATCCCTGTATTGCGGCGTTGTACAAGGATTCAACGCGCCTTCAGCGACCTCTCCGATGCGAGATCAAACTTCATGGAAGCAAACATCGCATCAACGACAGTTATGAAGCAACACATTCCTCGCAAATGCCACAGCCATCCTTGTCGAGGAAGCTTCGACGCCCGCAACAAAGACATGGCTCCATTCCGTCCTGGCTGTCTTCGCGCTCAGGACGCAGGATTTGCACTTCGTCGGTTGAGATCAAGTTTTCGGGATGGTCTTCCATCTCGAGCCTCCAAATTCGGGGTCAGACCTGAGATAGTGTGATGCTGATGGATAAGGGGTGGTATTCACAGCCACCCGGTTATCTGCAAAACGCCTGCATGACCCGGACCAACCGATCAAGATCCGTAGGCTTGCCGAGGTTGGCGACGTCGGAAAGTACAGGCTCGGACGCGAGTTCGGATGGATGACTCGCGCTTGCGATCACATAGGGCACGCCGAGCGTTTTCAATTCAGCGGCTACCGGTACCCTCTCGGTCCCGAGGCGGACATCAAGAACGGCCGCGTCGGGACGTTCGGTTTTGATAAGATCAAAAGCATCAGCGACCGATCCGGCGGGGCCGAGAACATCGAACTCGGCGTCGCGAAGGGGCGCGAACCAGTTCCATCGCGATGAACATTTCATCCTCGACAACGAGAACCAGCTTCTTACGTTCAAGTCCGGGTACCGCAGAGTCGTCCATAAGACCTCACATTGGGATTTTGATGCGTGCGGTTAAACCTACAGGCTCGTAAAAGAGTTCCACCGCTCCGCCTGCCTGCGCAGAGGTTCCCTCGATGAGTTCTGTGCCATAACCCCTGCGCGTGGGCAGAGAAACCGGAGGTCCGTTTTTTTTTCACGCCAGGCGCAGTGCAGAACGGGGCGTCCTCGGGCATCGGGTTCGAGCGCCCAGTTGACGTTTATCTCACCTTCCGGAACAGAGAGTGCACCGTACTTCACAGCGTTGGTCGCGAGTTCATGAAGTATCATGCCGACCGCAAGAACCTTTGTTCCCTCCACCGCAACCGAGGGCCTCGAGGCATAGATCCGGCCTCCGTCCATCCCTCCGATCGAATGCCGTAAAATTGATTGAATCTCGGCGCCCTCTTTATTGGCGGCAAGCTCCTGCGCGTGAAGGGCAACCTCAAGCCTTTTCAGAAACGTCCCCCGGAAGATTACAGCGCCTGGGTCCTCCGCGTCGGTATGCATGGCAATCGCCCGTACGACGGCGAACATGTTCTTCATCCGATGGCGCGTTTCCGCGATGATGAATTCCCGCTCGGCGTCATGAAGCTGGCGCTCGGTAACGTCGTCGAAAATGACGAGAATGCTACTGCTGTTATCGTCGGGGTGGATAAGCCGGCGGGCGTCGACGTGAAGGTTTTCTGACCGACTGATGGGAAGTCATGTTTGACCTCGAATCCTATGACGGCAGCCGCTTTCGGTATCACTGCGTGAATCAAATGCTTCAGCTCCGGCACGTCCCATTGACCGTTGCCCAGCTCGAACAGGCTTTGGCCGATGACATCGTCACGGTTCACTTCGAACATTGTGACAAAGGCATTGTTGGCAGTCGTGACGTTGAAGTTCTTATCCAGGACGACCACCGGCTGAGTCATCGTATCCACAACGCCTTGCGCTTGAACGTGGCTGCTTCTAAGCAGTCGATATAGGTCTTCAAGCACCATCCCTGTTCCCCTCAGCCAGCTTCGACTTCCATCGTCTTAATAGACGCCTGCCGATCTGCACGAGACATAGCGCTGTCCAGTGAGAATGGAAGGCACATCGAACAGCTGTCATCTATGACGCCCGCCTAGCGCCGCAGCACGGGCATGGCGGGCGGATCTCGATCGGCTCATCGGCTGAGTCTTCAGCGAGCGGCATGGCAGTGTTCAGGAGTTCGCGGGCACGAGCGATGCTGATCTTTCGGGAAGTGCCGGTGCGCAGACCCTAATGCCGGATGCGGTGGAAGCCGCGCGGCAAGACATGGAGTAGGAAGCGGCGGATGAACTCATCGACCGCGAGCGGCAAGATCTGCTGCCGGTCGCAGCCGTCGCGGCACGATCTCGTCCGAGCAGGCAATCGAATTGGCGAAGTTCCTATAGTAGCGGCTGGTGGTTAACCGGCTGCTGGGGCGATGATTTTACCGATTTTTTTTCTTCGTTGCGACGCGCGCTCTTGTCGTCGGAGCCGACTGCGATATTGTTCTCGCTCGAGAGGCGTATCTGCGCCGCAAACTCGAATTGGGGGACATAGTCTGACCGATCCACGGCTTCCATCCGCCGCTTATCCCGTTGCCAAGCTCCTCGATTCCGTGGACTGGGCATCGGGACCGATTGGCCCGAAATCGGAATGGCCCGCCTGTCTTCACGCCGCGATCGATATCATGGTCCCGTCGCAGGCTCAGATCGTGATGTTCTGGGGGCGAGAGTTCGTCGCTTTATATAATGACGTCTATGCGCCGACTATCGGCAACAAGCATCCGCATGCATTCGGGAGACCTGCCCAGGAACATTGGACCGAACTCTGGGACGATTTGGAGCCGCTTCTGAGACGCGTCCTCGACAATGGCGAAACCGTTGCCGCGAAAGACCGGCCCTTTTACATCGAGCGGCACGGATACCCGGAGACAGTCTACTTCGACATCTCGTATTCTCCGGTATCTGACTCCGACGGCGTCGTTCACGGTGTCTTCTGTATCGTGAACGAGACCACCGAACGCGTACGGGCTGACAGGGCGCTTCGCGAAAGTGAGGAACGCCTCAGGGCGATTTTCTCGCAGTCGGCCGCGGGCATTGCCCTCAGCGATTTGACGGGCAAGCTCATCACCGTGAACGACCAATATTGCGCTATTGTCGGCCGGGCCAGGGAAGATTTGATCGGGACGCGGATGCAAGATATCACGTTCGCCGACGATGTTCCCGAGAACAAGCGTCTTTTCATGCGGTTAGTGGAAACCGGCGAAAGCTTCGAGATCGAAAAGCGGTATGTACGTGACGACGGTAGTGTGGTCTGGGTCTCGAACTCCGTGTCTGCGATTCGTGATGAACGAGGTAGGATCTCGCAGGCAGTTGCCATTTCGATAGACATCGGAGAGCGGAAGCATGTGCAGGGGGTCGAGAAGCATCTCGCATCAATGATTGCTTCGTCAAACGACGCGATCCTCGGCATCGATCTTGACATGAAGATCACCAGTTGGAACGCTGCTGCTGAACGGCTGTACGGCTATTCGGAGGCCGAAGCCTTAGGGAAGTCGGTGCTGATGTTGGTTCCGGGCGACCGCAGCGATGAGGAGCCGACGATCCTTCGGCAGATCAGGGCCGGTCGCGTCGTCGAACCCTACGAAACCATCCGCCTACGCAAAGACCGCCGTTCCGTAGAGGTGCTGCTAAGCGTTTCACCGATCCACGATGCGAGCGGCAGAGTCGTCGGTGCTTCGAAGCTCGCACATGACATCACGGTTCGAAAGGAAGCGGAGCGCCTCCAGTCCGTTCTCGTAAACGAGATGAACCATCGGGTGAAAAACTCGCTTGCGATTGTGATTGCAATAGCACGACAGACGATAGGCCGAGACAAACCCAACCGCGATGACGTCGAGGCGTTCACCAGTCGGATCGGATCGCTTAGTCGCGCACAGGATCTCCTCGTCCACGGTGACTGGCAGAAGGCCGATTTAAGGGCGATAGTCACACAGGCAACCTCTCCTTATCCGGTCGACGCCTTCCATATCGACGGGCCGCCCGTGCATCTGCCGCCCAAGGCGGTCATATCGCTTTCACTGGCGCTTCACGAGCTTGCAACCAATGCCGCAAAATACGGGGCGCTTTCGGCTCCAGGCGGGCGGATATCGGTTTCGTGGCAGTACGATTCCGCGATGAGCCCGTTCCTGCGTCTGACTTGGAAAGAGGCGGGAGGCCCAGAGGTGGTTGCACCCAACAGCAAAGGCTTTGGTTCAACGCTTGTTGAGCGCCTACTGGCCGCGGAGCTGAAAGGTGACGTCCAGCTCTCCTACAACAAAAGTGGTGTCATGTGTGTCATCGAGGCCAACATACTCCAGTTGTCGGATGAGGCGGCCGCTGTGCGTTAAAAACACCCCTTGGGACGCAAGCGATCAGTCAGGCATCGTATCGATCAACTCCGTCCCCTCACTTCCGCTCCCATCGGCCGATAACGGAAAACCGCAGCCTCGGAGGTAAAACGCCTAAACCTTATGACCAGCGCTTCGTTCCAATTTGCGCGTATAGTCGGCAGGTTTCGGACTGCATCATGATAAATTGACGTCAAACAACAAGCGCCGCGGATTCAAGAATCAACGCGTCTGATGAGAGAGGTGCGCGTTGGCGGTAGCCTGCTTCGGAAGCACGAGGCTCGGCGGCGCTCGGTTCGGAGTACCCCCTCCCACGACCGATTCTACATACTTCAGCGTGTTCTGAAGGCCGTTCATTGTGTACGGCTTCTCGAGTGCCCCGATGGCTCCGGCGAGGTCTTCGGGGATACGTTTGAGATTGCCCGAGACGAAGATGTAGGGGATGCCCTTCTCGGCGAGCCGTCGACCGACGTCTAGCCCTGTTGGACCGTCGGTAAGCTGAACATCCACAAAAGCAAACTCCGGGTCTTTCGCCTCGATGAGTTCGAAAGCCACTTCGCTTGCCGCAGCCTGTCCCACCACCTGGTGTCCAGCGGTTTCAATCTCGCTTTCGAGTTCGAGGGCCAAAAGGGCCTCATCCTCGACGATTAGTACGCGCATTTTTACTCCTTCGTGTCATCGACAAGCAGCGTGACGCTGACGTCGGTGCGATGACCCGCCAGCGTCCGCTCGATCGTCGCGCCAAGTTGCCTGAGCGAGGTGTTCAGCATCAGATTGCTAAAAATGTGCTCCTCACAGTCGACCTCCACCGGGGTGACCGTGTCGGCAACACGAATAAGAAAGTGCCCGTTCAATCGTCGCACTTCGACATGGATTTCGCCGCCACCATCGCTCAGACCCCGACGCACAGCATCTCCTACAAGCTCATTGACGACGAGGGCGATCGGCGACGCCTTTGCGGCCGGAACAATGACCTCGTTCAAATCGGTCGTGACCTTTATGTCGTCTCTCTTCAGGGCGTCGACGATGTCGAAAACCAATTCCCTGGCGAAGTCTGCGACGTCGAAATGACCCACATCGTCATCATTGAACAGTTTGCGCTGGACAGTGCTCAGCGCCTCAACGCGATTGAGGACCGAGCGCAGGGTCTTCCTGACGGTTTCGTCTTGGGACATCCGTGCTTGGAGCTTGACGATGGAGGCGATGGTCAAGAGGTTGTTCTTCACGCGATGATCGACTTCGTGAACAAGCACGGTTTTCGTCCCAAGAGCCTCCCGGAGATCGGCTGTTCGCCTCTGCACTTCCTCCTCGGCGATATGCCGCGCCGCGGCGAGGTCCGCTTCCTTGCTCTTGATATTGGTGAAATCTAGCTGGGAGGCAAAGAAGTAAATGATCTCGCCGTCACTGTTGCGGACCGGGCTGACGAACAGGGCGTTCCAGAACGTGCAGCCGTCCTTGCGATAGTTAAGGATGTCGGTTGCGATATCCTTGCCCGCCGCAATCGCGTCACGAATTCGCGCAACGGCAGCGGGATCAGTATCGGGACCTTGCAACAAGCGGCAGTTCTTTCCGATCAGTTCGTCGGCCGAATATCCCGTTAGTTCTGAGAAAGCAGCATTAGAAAAGATGATTGGATTGTCGTGCTGGCGCGGATCCGTGATAATCATCGGCATTCGCGTCGCCTTGAAAGCGGCGGCGAACGGGTCTTCGGAAGTATGCCGAGCAAGGAGCCTGTCGCCAGCGTCCCGCGCGTCCGTATACTGGTCGTTTCCCTTCATCGGCACCCGCCCTTGTTAGGCAATCAATGAGACCCCAGCGGCTCTTGTCGCTGGTGACCCCGTTACTCAAGTTCGAGAGATATGAGACAAGTCGTGTAAGTCAACATCACCTGCGGCACTCTCCGGTCGCGCATCGAGAGTAATCCGGAGTTACGAACTGGTCGGGACCGAACAGAAGCCCCTGTCGTCGATGAGGAACCCCTGACCCCATGGCGCTGGCCGACGCGCTCATTGACAATGGCTACTATTTAATCCCACCGCAGTACGAGCTAGGGACATCGCTCGCCCTACCACAGAACACACACGTCGATTCCAGCCTTCCGGGCGTGATCATTTGAGCAGACCTACCGCTTCCAGCGCGCGATGCAGGTACCCTAAACGGCTGAATGGACGGCGCAAAGCTGCCGCATCTAGCGGCAATCATCTTGAGACCACTCGTGCTCAAGTCTGAAATGTGGAAAATGCAGGTGAACTCACAGCCTTGACCGATTAAAGTCGCTTGGGTAAGTGACAGAAATATCCTGGCTTGCTCCACTTAGCATTCGCTTAGCGCTCCACCACATCGCGTCCATTGTCGCGGTGACGCTCTTGCTCGGTCTGGCGAATGCGCTCATGACGCTGTTCGTCCTGCACACCTTTCGAACCCACCGCCTGCTCGCGTGCTGCCCGGGCCGCTCGACCTGTAGCAATAGCGTCTTGCTGGACCGCGATTGCGGGATCGAGAGTTGCCGGCGGCTTCCGGTTCTGATGATCGCTGTCGCTCGCTCTTCCAGCTGCCAACGTTCCCCCTCCCCCGGAAGTTTGCATCGCCGACGGTATCTGCTGCAACTCGATGTCACGACGCTGCTCGGCAAAGAGTGTGGAAATTTCGCGCCGCATTTCCTCGACCGCCTGGCGCTCACCACTACTGTCGACCATGGTTTCTAGGCGGTCCATGGATTTGTTGGCGCGTGCGACGCGCTCATCGAACTGTTCCAGCGATAGTGGCATGGTATTTTCCTTTCGATGTTTGATGCCTGAAACGAAAGTCACGAATTTCGCCAAAGGCGTGGCTTCCGACGCCGCCGGGTGAGCGAATTTGTCGAAGCGATTCTGCAGCCACGGCGTCGGATGACCATTCTTGCCAGCGCCGGCCACCTCAACCGAAACGGCGGCATGTAGCCCCTGTTCGAACAACCGTCGCTCGATATTCTTCATAACCGCAAGGGTCACCGCGCCCGGGCCAATCTCCTCCTGTCTCTTCAGCTCCCGCTCGAGCATGCTGACGCTCGCTGCGGTTGGCGCCAACAGCAACACTGTTCCGGCTTTCACAGAAACGAACCGAGAATCGATATTCAGGGCGCGCTCGACAGTTTTCGACACGGAAGCAGGGTCGTTGACAGTTTTGATTTCCAGCCGCACAAGCACGATGCCAGTTTCATTTTGTGGTGGAAGCTTTGGCGATTTCTCCGCGGCGGCAGCGGCAAACCGATCGGCAGCATCAATCACTGTGGATTTCGCCCCTACCTTTTTCAGCGCGTCCACGGTCGCCCGCCATAGTGGGGCCAGTGCAAGACTGCTGTTTGCGAGTGAGAAGCGATCGGCGACACCGGACCGCTTTCGCTCGACGCGATTGTTAAGATCGCGGTTCTTCAGATAACGCGGATCGGAAAGACCACGTTGGTACGCGCCGGCCTGCGCCTGACTGTACGGCCGCGTTGCCGCGACGTCGGCGCGGCGGGTCGCCACCATTGCGATCCCATGCTCACGCGCCCTTGCCGCGAACCGCTCTCGCCATTGATGAAGTTCGGGCTTGGTCAACCGCAGCGCTTTGCCAACATCATCGCGGGCGGAAATCATCGCATGGACGTGCACATGNCGCGAACCGCTCTCGCCATTGATGAAGTTCGGGCTTGGTCAACCGCAGCGCTTTGCCAACATCATCGCGGGCGGAAATCATCGCATGGACGTGCACATGACCGGTTTCCGGATGATGCGCCGTGACCCACCGGTGCCCTGCGACCTGGTCGCTCAGAAAATCGCGCACCGCGCTGTTCATCGCCTCCGCATCTGTACCGGCGCGGGCTGAGAAAATGACATGGAAAGCATTGCGTGGTTCAACGGTGCGAATATGACCGGACCACTCCTGCCAAATTCCGTCGGCTGCTTTCTGGATTGAAGCGCCGCGTTTTACCGCGTCGCCGGCGCTCGTGATAACCCGCTTTTCAGCACGAAGAAACTTTTCGAGGAAATAGCGGCTCGACTTTTCCGAAGTGGTAGCCCCAAGAACGCGAACCTCCGCCCGTCTGCCGGCGTCCGCCAACCGAGCCGCAAGGTCATCTTCGGCAGATCCTGCGAACCGCACCGAACCATCGCCCTTCTCACGGGCTTTCAAAGCGCCAGCCAGTTTCCGCGCCGGCAGGTCCGTGACCGCATAGACAGAAATCTTCCCATCCGGACGATGAGAATAAAGGAATGGCTTTGAGCCGAAGGCAGCGTTCAGCGCCTCATGAAGATCGTCGTCTCCCGCAGGTTCGGCAAACGTAATCGAGATGCTCGCCACCGCGTTAACGGCATAAGGCTCGCGGAATTCAGCGATCCAGTCTGAGAGAACGGCCGCGCGCGCCTCCCTGCTTGCGATAGTGATCCCGTTTTGATCAATGACAGGAGTGTCAAGCTTTGCGTTGCTGCCATTTTCGCTTTCGACCTCGCGCGTTCCAAGATAGGTGAGCAGGCCAGCGGCCGAAGTTCGGCTGCAAACCGTTGATGTGACTTTGATCACAACCGGCTGGGCACCGGCAGCAAGCGCTCCCCGGCTGGCAACCGCTGACCACGCCTTGTCTTTCAACGAACGCCGCGTGGCGATCTGCGTGTTGGCCTGACGTGCGGCGCTACCGCCGCCGCCCCCGCCCCTGCGCAATTCATCGTCCTCTTCGGGCCCCGTGCGTGAAGCTAAAGCACCGACGAGCGCGATGACGTCCTGCGGAGAGGAGCGCGCTGGCTGCAGGATGGAGGCGATAGTCTGCTCCCCCGACGGGACGGAGATCGTCGCGGCCCTGGCTGCAATCCCTGTTGGCAGATACCGCTTCCCAGCGCGATCACTGGTCACGTGAGGACCACTCCCCCATCCGCGGCGCCGCTCCTCATCATCGTCAAGAAGAGATGCCCCCCGCCGCGCGGAGTAGCCATCGACTTCGCCGAGGAGACTTGCCCACTCATAAGCGATGGACGCCTCCTCTCCGGTCACGCCGGCTGATCCGAAGCATCAAATCGACATCGGCCCTCAGCCGGAACACAGCGTCGAGAAGCTTCCGCAGCGCTGCATCAAGATGCGGTTCATAGCCGACGCGGCCTTCGTTCATGGCCCGCACAGCCTGGTTGAGATTGATGCCGACCCGACGCAATTCCTCATTCGTGCCCCGCAGATGGTCGGCTTCAATGGGTCCGACAGGCAATGGTAGACCGGCCTGATTGCGGAAAAGCAACCGGATAACATCGCTTGCAGTGCGCTTTTCTCCGCACAGCGCCGCGAGCGTTTGCCGCTCTTCCGGCTTCATGCGGACCCTGACCACCTCGCTTCGCATCGCTTCCTCTTCCTTGCCACTGGTGCCGGAGGCGCCCCAGAGCGCCATCGGCGCGAACACCAGCACCGCCGGTGCCGGTCGGCGTCGAGTTTGTACCACAGACTTGACTATCCTGCCACCGAAAATAAATTATATTTTCCACTTCGCACTGTCAACTCGCACTCGCAGGTGTGACGCACGAGCCGTCTTTGGACGGCGACCGACAATGGGTAATTGAAACGCGGGCAATTGCCCATTGTTACGTGAAGAGTGGCCGTCAAAGCATGGATAATGTCCGATATCCGTTGTTAATCATCAAGAAATGCGTCATCAACTGCTCCTTGCCAATCAGCAATGGGTCGTTCCCCGTTGATGATGAACAGCCAGCAATTGTCGATAATCAATCATCAGCGGTCAATGAGTAACGGGGTACTGAAGCGTTGCAAGAAAAGCTGCTAACTGTTAATTATAGTTTTTCTTGAGATGAACGGAGCTTTCATGATCGTCACCATCGCGAACCCAAAAGGCGGGACAGGAAAAACTACGCTCGTGCGGGCTCTATCGGGAACCGCCGCCCATGCCGGAAACGATGTATTTCTCATCGACGCCGACAGCCGTGCCAACACAATGCGATGGGTGACGATGTCGAAGCAGATGGAGGTCTGGCCTGACAGGCTGGAGGCAGAAAGTTGCTTGGATCCAAGTCGGCTCTACAAAATGGCGTTGGATCGGCAGCGCGACGGCAGGATCGTCTTTGTCGACATTGAGGGAACGACAAATGAAAATCTCTTCGCGGGTCTCTATTGTGCCGACGTCGTCCTCATTCCCCTTCAGACCACCCAGGACGACGTGGTCGCCGGAATGCAACTCGCACTCAATCACATCCCCGTCGTCGAAGACGATCAAAAGCGCAAACTTCCCGCTCTGATCGTCATCAACCAACACGATCTCGTCACCGGACGCGCTAAGGCGCATGCACCGCTTCGCGAAATCTTGCGGGAAAGCGGCGTTGCGCTCGCCTCGAAGCCCATCGCCCGGCGCGCTTGCTATCAATCGATCGGCGCCGCCGGCACGCTCCAGACAGTGGCAACGCCCGACACGAAAGCCATCGCCGAGATGGAAACGCTTCTTGGCGAGGTTCTCGCCCTTTACAGATCGACCGCTGAGGGAGTTCAATCATGAGCGACGGAGCAAACAGCAAGAACTTGGTTCTCGGGCTGATTTCCACCAACCGCGAAAAACCGTCCGTGCGTGAAAAGCACACCGCCTCCCCTCTTCTGCAAACCGAGGGCGACCATCGAGCCTCGACGTCGAAGCCACCGGTAGACCGTGCCCAACTTCGGGAGATGGTCGCCAAGGGTGAAAGCCGCGATCCGATTGCCGGAAAACGCTTCCGAGACACAGAAAAAGTGACCACCGGTATTCATATCCGCGCCGACGTTCACAAGACGCTGAAGATCCTTGCCGCGATAGAGCGCCGCAAGTTCAACGCCTATATCGAAGAAGCGATCGATGACTATCTCGAAAAGATCGCGGATCGGATCCCCGACATTTCCTGAGCATTTGGACGCGGGGCCCATCATGCGCTCCGCTTCTCATCCCCGGCGGTCGCTGATCGCCGCCATAAGCACAGGCCCGAGACCGAACTCGCCCCGCTTTATCGGACCCAACAGTCAGCCAGAGACATCCTGTCAAAACCCAGTCCAGTCGGCTGCGCCAATCCTCGAAATCATAGACTCACGCTTGTATTTTATATGGACCAATTGACAGTGCGGACAGGCGAATTCTGAGGCGAAAGCCGTCCCACTGGAGCCTTGCTCCAGATGGCCTTCCCAGAGAACCGTCAGTTAGGGCGGATTTGGCCGATCTGACGTCGTGCTACTAGCTGCCGAGCCCGAACGACATCGCGATTTACTTCATGTGCTTCGTCCGTTACCCCACCGGAACGAATTCCAGCCTCGCAGCACCAGGCGAGCGTTTGCGCATCCTGGCGATCGGTTTTCACGCGATTTGCCGACCGGCACGGCATCGAAGGTGATAAAAATCACCATGCAGTCCACGCCGGCCTTCGCTTGACTGGCCTGCGCAACGATGTGATGGGCGTACGACACTCTCACCCGTCACTGGCTTCGATCGCGGGTCCGAAGCGACCGAGTGGACAGCCGATCTTCACCGCCATCGGGAAAACGGCGACTGGGCCGGCTTAGCCGACCCGTGTTTCGGACGGTCGCCAAATAAACGCGCTTCCGCTCATGCGCTCTTTGGCAATTAGGCTGAACTGTCTTGTATCGCGATGATAGCTCGAATTCGATATCCGAGTCTCGACATAGGCCAGATCACCCGAAGCGACATTTTTCGTGATCCATTCAACCTGCTTCCTGTCGAGAATGGTGACCTGTACCCAGTCGTAGGTTTTCGAACGTGGCCGAGGGTATATGACGATTAAAATGCCCCATTCATTTAAACCTTCGAGGTTTCATTCTTGATGTCAAAGAAATAGGGCTCTGACTTGAGCGGTCGGGATATGGAGACCGTTTGTATGCAGCCTTGCTGTCGATCAGAGTTATAAAGACCGTGCGTCCTGCCCTGACACATATTCACTGTCCTTATGCAGAGGTTCTGCTCTCTGCCAAAACCGTTCCTGTCCTGGCGCCTTCCAACCTGATATCCCTTTGGGCACGCAGCATAACGTTCAAAACCGGGGGAGCCTGTGCCGGCTGCCGGGCAGGTTGGCCAATCACAGTCTGGCTTCTTCATCTCCGTAATCAAGCGCTTCATCGGCGGATGGCAGTAAGCGACACCGCGCCACGAGGGATTGGACGATGCTGCGCACAACAATACTTCACAGCCCCATTCGCTCGCGGTTGCGGGAAAAGCAAACACGGATGCGGATACAGAAAGAAGAACTCCAATGACCGCGTTCATTCTTTTGATTTTGACCGACATGGGCACCCCTCACACGAGACAATGGATATTTAAATATAATTAATCCTATGGCAACGAGCAAGCGTAAGAAGACCGATACCGACCTGGGCACGATGATCCTGCGAAACATGGCGATGACCATGGAGCGCGAGCGGGAAAAGCGCGGCCTAAACAAGAAGGAAATGGCGAGCCTGTGCGAGATCACATCGCCGTATTACCTGCAGATTCTCGACGGGTCCGCAAACCCGTCGCTCCAGGTCATCACGCGGATCAGCACGAACCTGAAGATCCCTTTGCAAGTGCTGATGATGGGACAAAGGGCCGAATAAAGCGGACTGATCGATAATTCTGCCTTGCGGATTCAGTAAATTATAATTACTTCATTCATCTGCTGGCTTCGGATGCGGTTTATCCGGCCCACGATGGAGTGACCGTGATCTCGAAGCACCCGCTTATCGCCGTTTTGCTACTGGCGACAACCACGGCAAACGCCGCTGATAATCCCATGTGGCGCAGCGGCCTGGAGTGGACATGCGCGTTCTCGTCTGTCATCCGCTGTGAGCGGTCAACCGACTGCTCCTCCCATCCAGATAACGGTACGATTAAACTCGATTACCGGGAAAACAATTTGATCGACCTTGCAGGACGAAGTCACCCTATCAAACGTCACTATGTCCAGACGGTAACCGGCAGTCCGATTGGCAGCGAGGTAAAAATTGAACTGACGACAAACGAGGTAATCTGGCTTTCAGCCGCCGATGGCGGTGGGACATTCTCCGACAATTGGAGGGGCGCGATGGTTTCGCCACGGGTCGGGGTGATCGTGCAAGAGCTACGGCCATTGATCTGCGCGCCGGCATCTTAATCTCGGCGATGCGTTACCAATTCAACGCGGCGATACCACTTTTTGCGTCGCTGAAGAAACTCATTTTAAGTGCTTTGCAGGCTCGATGCCGGATCAATTCGACGCCCTGATCCGAGGTTGAGGTAGGATAGCCATTACTGCCAACTTTAGTCCCCAGTCTCGTCGGGACAGGATCGATGAGCTATTCGGTAGCCATTGGGGGGCAGACGATAACGCCGCCGGTCGAACCGGCGGCGTTATTGAAAGGTGGCAAAGGGTGCCTCCTAGGTAGGAGACTGGTGCTCAAGGCGGGCGGCGAGTTCTTCGATTGCGGCGCTCAGTTCCGTCTCAATCTGGCGACGTTCTTCGAGATTAGGTGCATTGCGGAGTTCCGCGTACAGTTCTTCGATATGCTGTTCGATCGTCATCTTCTTCTCCTTGACGTTTGTGAAAGATGAAATCGGCGCGGCTCTAAGGAGAATGACGGGTCAAGGTTCGCGCCAGCGACCGGCAGAGCCGGCGTGCGGAGGAACCGATTTTGTCGGAGCGCTGCGCAGGCAAAATTGGAGGGGCCGTGCGACCTTGAGGCGGCATCTTCCTTGGGGCCACAGTGGCCCATCTCAGCAGACAGGGGCTTGTCTCGTGTGCCCCCAAAGGCGTTGCGGCAGATCGGCAGTTTATTGGAGAGACGTGAACGGTGACCAGACGCTATATGATCGGCCAAGTGATCGTCGAGGATGACGACCCGGAGTTCAACGCCACCTTGGGCGAGGCCTATCGCCTGCGAGATCGACCGATTTGCCTCTGCTGTGACAAAGGCGCCTCGATGTACGTTGCGAAGATTGGCGAGCAGCTTGTCATCAAGCGCATGCCGCTGTCAGGTGGCGAACACGATCCGCAATGCCCGTCCTATGAGCCGCCCTACGAGCTGTCAGGCCTCGGACCGTTGATCGGTGGCGCTATCCAGCTTGATCCGGCAAACGGGTTGGCGGCGCTCAAACTGGATTTTTCACTGTCGAAACGGGGCGCTAAAAAGGTGACCGGGGCGCCAACCCAATATGAAGGTCCGGTTAAGAACGAGATTAGAAAATTGTCGCTGCGTGCGCTCCTGCATTATCTCTGGCATCAGGGCGGCTTGACCGAATGGACGGCGCATTGGGCTGGCAAGCGGCATTGGTTTCAGGTGCGAAGCCATCTGATGGACGCAGCCGCGACCATGACGGTCAAAGGTGGGGCATTGGTCGAGCGCCTGTTCGTACCGGAGACCTTCAGGCTGGAAGACAAGGCGGTTATCGTGCAAAGGCGGGCTTTGGCGCTGGAAGACATCCGCGCACCGGCATCCGGGTCACGTAAACTGATGCTGCTGGTCGGCGAGGTGAAGGAATTCGCATCGGCGCGTAGCGGCCAGAAGATCGTCATCAAGCATATGCCGGGCTTTCCGCTGATGCTCGAGGATGGCGCTTGGCGGCGACTGCAATCGCGATATGCGGCGGCGCTGGAACTCTGGCAGGCAAACGAAGCGTTCCATCTCATCGTTATCGCGACCTTTGGCATGACGCCGTCCGGTATTGCGGGTATCGACGAGATCGCATTGATGTGCGTGACCGAACAGTGGCTCCCGATTGAAAACGCCTATGAGCAGCGGCTGGTCGAAAGTTTAGCGCGGCTCAGTCTGAAAAGCGTGAAGGGTTTACGTTTCAATCTGCCATCGGCGCAGCCGATGGCAGCGGCCACATTCCCGCATCATCGGCCGTCGCCGGTAGCGCTCTATATCGTGCCGCCCGATGCGGATGGGGGTTTCAAGGTAGCGCTCGCGGAGATGATTGCCGCGCGTCCCGATGTCGAGCCATGGATCTGGCGCGTGGCCGAAGGGGAGATGCCCGTTTTGCCGGTTCTGTCGGAGTTCAGCACCCGGCAACCATCACGATCGTGAATCGGTCATGGCACACAGATTCAAAACCGTCATTGGACGCAGGATGAACGAACGGCGATCCTGCCACGATGATTGCCCAACCCTATCATCTCTAAATCGAGCGGATCGATGCCACCAAGAACATGGCGCGCTATTATGCATTGTCGATCCAGCCGACATTGTTCGGTGAGGCATGGCTTTTGCGCAGCTGGGGTCGCATCGGGTGCCGCGGCCAGCAGAAAATTCACCTGTTCCAAGACGAGCACCAGGCCGTCAGCCTATTTCTCGAACTTGCCCTGCAGAAGCGCAAACGAGGCTACCGAGCCCGCGCAACCTGTGGAAAGTCGGAAAATTCGACCACGGTTTGTGCAGTGCCTCAATGACAGCGACACAATTGGCTGTCACGGATTCCGGCATCTATGACGATGAGGAGCACAGCACATGACGACTACGAACGAAATCGCGGAAAAGGTGGCCACTGAGCACGGCCTCACCAGAGCCCAAGGCAAGGCCGTTGTTGAGACGGTCATCGCCTCGATTACCGAAGCTGCCCTTGCCGGCAACGAAACGAACTTGCCCGGGTTTGGCAAATTCAAGGTCAAAGACACGCCGGAGCGCGATGCGCGCAATCCGGCGACCGGCGCTACCATCAAGGTCGCCGCTGCAAAGAAGGTGACCTTCACGCCTGCGAAGGCGCTGAAGGATGCCCTCAACAGGTGACACGAGAAGAGCCCCGCTCGGGTCGAGCGGGGCTCTTAGTTTAGCGTCAGCGGCGCGTGTTGCGCGACCAGATCAACTGCAGACTTTCCTGGCCCTGAACTTCGGTCAGTGTCGCGTAAATCGGAGCCGGGAAGCTCGGATCGTCGAGCTTGACGGAGATGTAGTCGCGCTCGGTTTCGCGTGCCTGTTTCTGCCAGCCTGCCCCGAATTCGACATTTTGCGGTGCACCGCAAAATGTCGATTATGCTGAGAACGTGATTATGCAGAGTGTCGGTCGCTGAAGGCCGGATTTGCCGGTGATTTCTGCGGATTTCTCTCCGCATAATTCCGGGGGAGGAGATAAGCGCCCCGCTTTGAGCGGAGCGCCGTGGTGCTGGTCAGCGTGACCAGATGAGCTTGTGCTCGCCCTTGTCGCCCTGGACGAGGGAGGCGTAGACCGGCG